>NZ_NVEC01000100.1:0-15427 GCF_002571225.1 Bacillus sp. AFS059628
TAAAGTTTCACTTTATAATATATAGAATTAAAAATGAGAATTTGATAGTATTGGAGTAAGGAGTTTTAATAGCAGTATATTAAGTCGTATTAATATACTGTTGCAAATGCTTTCCTAATTTTATGGGGGTATTTGGTAGAAACCGAAAAAATAATGGAGGCTAATATGAAAAAAATAATTGGCGCAGCAACAGCAACTGTTTTTGGATTGGGAGCATTTACTACAACTGCTACCGCAGAAACAATCGTAACAGCAGATGTACTCAACGTACGTGAAAAACCGACTACTGAATCAAAAGTTGTCAAAAAAGTAAAAGAAGGAGAAAAGTTAAAAGTTATACATACGGAAGATGGATGGTCAAAAATTGATTTAAAAGGTAAAGAAGTCTTTGTAAGTGCGGAGTTTACAAAAGATGTATATTATGTAACAGCGAATTTGTTAAATGTCCGTTCTGATGCAAGTACCGAATCAGAAATACTCGGCAGACTAAAAACAGATGATGTAATTGAATCAACGCATCAAGTAAAAGACGGTTGGTTACAATTTGAGTATAAAGGAAAAACAGCCTATGTTAACGTTTCTTTTCTATCAAGTACAGCACCAGTTGAAAACACAGCTAAAGAGAAAACGAAGCAAGTAGCGAAAGTACACAAACCAGCTAAAGCTAAGGATGAAGTTAAAGCACAAAAGATAGTAAAGCCTAAGGAAGAAGTGAAAGTACAAGAAGTAGTAAAGCCTAAAGAAGACGTGAAAGCCCAGGAAATAGCGAAAGCTAAGGAAGAGGCCAAAGCAAGAGAAATAGCAAAGGCTAAAGAAGAAGAGAAAGCCCAGGAAATAGTGAAAGCTAAGGAAGAGGCCAAAGCAAGAGAGATAGCAAAGGCTAAGGAAGAAGAGAAAGCAAGAGAAATAGCAAAAGCTAAGGAAGAGGCCAAAGCAAGAGAAATAGCAAAGGCTAAAGAAGAAGAGAAAGCAAGAGAAATAGCAAAAGCTAAGGAAGAAGCAAAAGAAGAGTCTAAAAATAACATACAGTCTGCTAAACGTGAATTAACGGTAGTTGCGACAGCATATACTGCTGATCCAAGTGAAAATGGTACATATGGTGGACACGTTTTAACTGCGATGGGGCATGATTTAACGGTTAATCCGAATATGAGAATTATCGCGGTTGATCCGAAAGTAATCCCATTAGGATCTAAAGTTTGGGTAGAAGGTTATGGAGAAGCTATCGCTGGTGATACGGGAAGTGCTATTAAAGGAAATCGTATTGATGTTTTAATGGGTTCAAAAAGTAAAGCTATGAATTGGGGAAGACAAACTGTTAAAGTGAAAATTTTATAAGAACTATAATGATCCAGATGGAAGTCAGTTCTCTTTATTGAGGCTGGCTTTTATTTTGTGAGTAAATATGATTGATACCAGAAAATAAAAAGTAAATATATTATATATCAAATTATTTACTATGTATTTTCACTCGTAATAGTGTAATTAAGTTCAAAGTATAGGTGTATTCTAGTGTTAGTTTTATTTATAATGAATTGGATTAGATCTATTTAAAGCGAGGATAGAATATGACAACAGAATTATATGGCGCACATTGCGATGAGTTAAAAGGATATAGAGTAATTGAAGGGAAAGATTCCTATAATCATTACTTTGGTGGTGAAGATTGCAATTTGCCAGTATGTAAGTTATGTGGTGAGAATATGCATCAAATATTCTGTTTTGATTTAAAAGATGAGAGGATCGCTGAACTTAAAAGTAGTGAGCTAGACATTCTACCATTAATTTCATGCTTGAATTGCGCGATGGTGTGGGAACCGCAATATTTTCAGTTAAGTGATGGAGGTAAAACAATTCAAATCATACAGCAGCAAAATACAGAAGAATGGATAATGGAAGAGGAATATAAGTTACCAGTTTCATTACCAAAAACAACGGTAAAGCTTATAAATATGAAAAATGATGACATACCTATAGATGAAGATAGTTACTGGGAAGCTTTTGACTTGTTCGGTTCTGAATATGTATGTAGATTATTAGGGGCACCATTATATGATGACCTTCCAGAGAATTTGGCGTGTCCAAGTTGTTCTAAAGAGATGAAGTATGTTGCTACAATTACACAAGATATCGAAGAACGCGGACTGATTTCAGTAGTTGATTTCCAGTTTGGGGAAATGAATATATACTATTATTTATGTAAAGATTGTTTAATTATAAAAACTGAAATACAAAGTACATAACAAGACTAACATATTCTGTTAGTCTTGTTTTTTGATTGCAACATCAGTAAGAATCGTATTAAATATATCTTTTTGCGTAAAGTTATCTGTAAAAATAGTTTCTCTGGCAACCTTAATAGTATCGTGCGGATTATACCATTTTTGTAGGGAATCTTCACCAAATTCGTGTCGTTTGTCTCTTGTGTTATGTCGTCTAATAGTTTCCTCTAATGATAAATCAAAGTAATATGTAAATGCATTTTTATCAAAATAATGAATTAGTTCTTTTAACATCTCACCATACCTACGATTGTTTAATATACCTTCTAAAATAACAAACTCACATTTTCCTTTTCCGTACTTCGTAATTTCAAATAGTAAATCATGCGATAAATTCCCCATTGTGTCGTGTACTCTAAGCATATCTCTACGTACAACATCTTGTTATACTAAAAGTGTACCTTGTCCGAAATGTTCTTGTAGTTGCTTTGCGATTGTTGTTTTACCACTTGCGGAGTTTCCTCTAAGAATGATTAATGTTGATTTAAGTATAGGATTAGACATATTGAATTCCTCCAGCATGAATGAATATATAGAAAATTTTAACAAAAAGACTGTGAAAAGTGTATAATTAATAGGATGGAAATAAAAAGGTGGGAGTTAAATGGAACATGAATTAAATAAGGCGCAGCCGATTTGGAAACGGACATGGTTTCGCTATCTAGGGGCATTTATAATTGTTCAATTACTATTTATTATTTGTGAAATCACAGGATGGGCACCAAATTTTAAGCCAAGTGGAGAGTTTTTAAATAGAATTTTACATTCTGGATTTTTCACGGAATGGTTCACTCCATATGAAATTCCTCATTTTAATGTGTTTACAGCATTTTTTGCGATTACATTGTTACCATACGCATTAATAGGTGCAATGAAAGATTTCACAACAAGGAAAAATATAAATAATTAATAAGAGGTATTCTATGCTATTTCAAAAAGATCATGTATCGGTACGGTACGTAAAAGAAGAGGATGCACAGGTCATTTCAAAATGGTTAACAGACCCAGAAGTACTGCAGTATTACGAAGGACGAGATAATCCGCAAACTGTAGAAATGGTACTGAATCATTTCATACATAATCCCAATAGTCATGAAAAAAGATGTGTAATAGAGTTTAATGATATGCCGATTGGTTATATTCAAATGTACCCAATTGATTCTGAGTGGAAAGCATTATATGGCTATGAAGAATCACAAAATGTATGGGGGATGGATCAATTTATCGGAGAACAGACTTTTTGGGGAAAAGGAATTGGAACGAAACTCGTTCAGGCAGCAATTACATATATTATGGAGAATACGGGAGCAGAAGCAATCGCAATGGACCCGAAAGTAAATAATGAACGTGCTTTAAAATGTTATGAAAAATGCGGATTTAAAAAGGTGAAGATGTTAAAGGAACATGAGCTGCATGAGGGGAAATTAGAAGATTGTTGGATGATGGAATACAAACAAAGGGAGCTGCGCGAAATGAAAAAAGCATTAATAGTAATTGATGTGCAAGCAGGTATGTACACAGCGGGAATGCCAGTACATAACGGGGAAAAGTTTTTAGAAATATTGCAAGAACTTATTAGGAAATGTCGTTCTAATGATATTCCAGTTATTTATGTACAACATAACGGACCAAAAGATCATCCGTTAGAAAAAGGTACAGAGGGCTGGAAAGTGCATGAGGCGATTGCTCCACAAGAAGAGGACAGTATTGTTGAAAAGACGACGCCAGATTCATTCCATAAGACGAACTTAAACGAAGTATTACAAGAAAAAGAAATTGAACACGTTATCATTTCAGGAATGCAAACGGAGTACTGTGTAGATACGACAACACGAAGAGCATTTAGTGAAGGGTATAAAGTAACGTTAGTGAGTGATGCACATAGTACGTTTCATACAGACGTGTTACGCGCGGAAGACATTGTAATGCATCATAACGTAGTGTTTGGAGCATTTGCTGATGTTGTTCCGTTAAAAGATTTGAAAGTGGCTGCCTCTAAATAAGAGGTAGTTTTTTTATTAGAAAAAATGTTGTCAAATATTGTCGATAAGTCGATATTTTTTGTCGAAACGTCGATATAATTTCACGTACCAAAATGATAGCCAAAAAAAGGAGCACCACAAAATTAAAAAGGGCGCTCCTGCATCAAAATATTACTTCTTTTTATCTTTATCCAATATATTTTGCTCTTCAGCAAACTCCGTACCATATGCAAAGCGGCGATTAATATGAATATTATCGTTGTGGTGCCTTGTGCGGGAGCTAGAGAAGCGATGAACGATTACTTCTGATAATGTAAAGACAATCGCGGAAAGGATGCTTCCCCATGCAATTTGCATATAGTTGTCTAATAAAATATTACCGAAAATCCATACGCTTAAATATGTTAGTAAAAAATCCGACATAATGGCACCAGTATTGCCAATTCGATTTAAAATAATTTTATCAACGAACATATAAGATACGATTGTAACGAAGAGACTGAACGAAATAATTTGGACGAACGTTGCTGGGAAAAATAAAGCGAGTCCGATACTAAATGCGATAATGCACGATATAAACTTGATAAGCACTACTGTGAAATCATTCAAAATTTACACCTCCGTTTTATCCATAGTTTTGCAATAAATATAGGAGTTCATACATTGTAACGGATATATTTACATAAAACTTTTTCATGTTCATATTTTATCTAAATATTAAAAAAACAAAGAAAAAATGTTATAGTAAAATGAGAGTATATGACATTTTTAGGTAAGGGGGAATCCTTGGTGTGGATTACTTCAGAAGTAGAAATTCCAGACGAGTTAATTGATCATCTTGAACAAGGAAAGTTAGTATTATTTGTTGGAGCGGGAGTTTCTATGAAAGGGAAATCAAACTTACCGAATTTTGATGATTTAGTTGATGAAATTGCAAAAACGTTGTATGTCGAAAAACGTGAAATAACAGAACCACATGATTATTATCTTGGTAAAATTGCGAAAACCAAAGATGTACATCAAGTTGCAAGAGATTTAGTTCATATTGAAAAGTCAAAGCCGAATCCGCTTCATTATGCGATTCCGAGGTTGTTTCCTTTAGATACAGAAGTCCGCATTGTAACAACAAATTTTGATCGACATTTTACAACTGCGATGAAAGAAATGAATAGAGAATTAAACGTATATTACGCACCTGCGTTACCTACAGGTAGAGCGTTTAAAGGACTCGCTTACATACATGGCAATATAGAACAAGAAAAAGAAGCGTTAATTTTAACAGATGGTGATTTTGGAAGGGCTTACTTGACAGAAGGATGGGCAAGAAGGTTTTTAGTTGATTTATTCTCGAATTATACCGTTTTATTCGTTGGATATAGCCATAATGACCCAGTAATGAAATATTTAGCAACTGGTTTACCACCAAGTACAAGACGTTATGCATTTGTCGCACAAGGGGAAAATACGTACCACTGGGAGCATTTAGGAATACGGCCGATTGTATATCCGAATAAAAGTAATAATCATCAATCTCTCGTTAAAGCAGTAAAACGATGGGCAGAGTTAATGGGTGATAATTATATTACAAAACGAATGCGAATTCGTGACATAGTAACAGTTCCACCGTCAGTAGAGCAGGAACAATTATCATACATAAAACAATCTATAAAAAAAATTGAAACAGTCCGCTACTTTGTTGAATTTGCTCACGATTATGAATGGGTGGAATGGCTTGAAGCGGAGGGGAAATTACAAAATTTATTTTTAATTACATCAAACTATAATGAGGTAGATGAATTACTTGCAAAATGGTTAGTGGAACAATTTCTTTTTAGTCATCAAAAGGAATTATTTCAATTAATTTTTAAGAATCATTCTAAACTATCTCCGTTGTTATGGAGAACAATTTGTAGATACTTAAACGAAACAAAAATGAAAATGGACCCATTGTTGTTTGCAAGGTGGACACTGCTTTTATTAGAAACAGCTGAAAAAGATAGTAAATCGATCGAAACAATTTCTTACTTACTGCAAAAATGTTCTTTTCCTGAGCATAAAGAAATTGCTTTATTGTTACTAACGTTTATTTTGGACGGCAAACTTAAGTTGAAGCGTGAAAGAAAGTGGGGAAATGATACGCAAGAATCAATAGAACTTGAGGAATCGAGTCGTTTACCCGTGTCTACATTTTCTTTTGTGGAACAAATTTGGAATGAAAAGATGAAACCACATATTTCCTATTATGCCGTTCCAATTATGATGATGGGAATAGAGAAGATGCGGATGTTATCACTAAGGCAAGTGGCAATGAAAAAAAGGGATAAGGAAAATGTTGAGAAAGAGTTTCAACAAAATGATCTAGCGTTTTTAATTCAAATTGTAAAAGAGTGTTTAGCTTATTTATGTGAAAACAATGAGAAAAAAGCAAATTATTATATTACAGAAATGATAGAAGCAAACAGCGTACTTCAAAATCGAATTGCAATTGATGCAATGAATAAAAATGTATTTGTTAGCGCCGATGAGAAAATGAAATGGTTGTTACAGGAAGGAATTCTTTTAGACGTCACGTATAAGCACGAAGTTTTTCAACTAATAAAAAATCATTTCGCACTCTCTTTAGAAAAAACAAAGGAAGAAGTCATTCAAATTGTATTAAAGGACCTTGCGGAGGAAAGAGCATTTGATGTTTGTTTCGTGTTAGATTTATTATTCACTTGTGATTCGAATAGTCCATCTACGGCAAAAGGTTATGAGTTAATGAAGCAAAAACATCCTCATTTTCATTCTGAGCGATACAGTGTACAAAAGAAAGTTGCGGCAGAACAAAGTATTACTTGTAATGTAACTGCCGATGGATTATTGCAGCTGAAAGATGAAGAAATTATGAAACAAGTTCAGCAATTTTCTCAAGATGGTGTTTTTGAACAACGTCATTTTTTAGAGATGTTATCGAAAGCATGTAAATTGAATACAGAATGGAGTATTTCATTTGCATATCAATTAGTTGGAATGCACGAAATAAGTAATGAAGTATGGTTTGTTTGTATTAGAGAGTGGCGAAATAACCGAGGACTGACAAATGAACAAATACAAAAAGTTATTCCTCTATTACAGAAATTCGTTAGAAATACAGCTTTTCATTGGTTAATTAGTAGCTTTCTATATGAAATTAGTAATCGATTAGAAGAGTTAGAGGAAAATAGTATACGCAATGTAAAACGATTTGCTTTTTCGGTATTCCCTCAAGTCATGAAAAGTGACACGGATTTTAAGCTGGCAAAACAAGATTTTTACAATGAATCGATTCAACATCCTGTTGGGAAAATGACAGCAGTATTATTAAAACTGTTATCATATGATCATTTATACGATCGTAATGTGTATGAATATTTATTTTTGTTTGAAGAACAAGTAAGAATTAGTACAGAACGGACAAATTTTATGATAGCTCGTTTAGTAGCAGACATTACATTTCTTTATCATATTGAGAAGCAATGGTGCCGAAAATATTTGTTACCGTACTTAGAGTTAAAGAAGGAAAATGAGATTACGAAATATGCATGGGCCGGCTTATGTTACACACAAATCAATTTACCTTTATTTACAGAAATGAAGAGATTTATTAAGTATGCGGTAGAACATTTGGAAGTATTACATCCGCATACGAGGGAAGCTTTCTTAAAATGGCTCAGTTTTGTATTTATTAAATGTGTACTGTATTGGGAGCAAAAAACAGATTGGTTATACCCTTTACTTATACGAGAAAATGAAGAAAATAAAATTAAATTTATGCAGTTCTTATGCTATTACGTCAAAACGTTAAGTGCAAAAGAACAACAAAAATTTTGGGCAGCTTGGCTCAGTATATTTTTGCGAGAGCGACCGAAAATAGGGGGAATCACAGCTAGAGAATATGTAATGCTTTTACGTATTATATTATTTATGGATGAAATAGTAGAAAGAGGGTTATCGATAATTTGTAAATCATTTTCAGACGTGAGTGGAAAAGGGAATCAAACGGAGTTAAAACAGTTATTTCATGAAATACTTGAAAAGACTGAGAGTATAAAGATGTATAAAGAGTTGTATGCAAACGTATTTTTCACTTTACTGCAAACGCTTCAGGAAGCTAATCTACTTGAAACTGAAATCATTCAAATAAAAGAATTATTAATTGGATATAGAGTAGAAAAATGTGTAATAAATGCAATAGATAATGAGATAATTCGCATCGGAATTGTTCTGGAGAATTTACAAGAAGAAATGTAGGACAAAAGTGTAATTTGAAAAAATATATAAAAAGTTGTTGACAGTGTTTTGAAAAGCGTTCTATAATACGAATCATACTTATTCAATTTCAAAAAACATTTGAATAAACAAAGTGCAATGAAGAGATCACAGTAGTGGTTAGTCTTACTGTAACAGAGAGCTGGTGGTTGGTGTGAACCAGTACAGGGATAATCATGAATTACAGTCTTGGAGCATCTTTTTCGTAGTAAAGATAGTATTGTCTTTATGAAGAAAAAGCGGTCAATTGATCGTTAACAGTGAAGAGAGGTAGACGGAAATTTAGTCTACAACTAGGGTGGTACCGCGATAAATGTCGTCCCTACTGATTTATTCAGTAGGGACTTTTTGTATTTTAGTGGTCCAACTTGAAAATTTAATATTCATGCGTTGAAAGGAAAAGCAGTAGTTGTTGTTTCCCTGTAACAGAGAGCTGGTGGTTGGTGCGAACCAGTACAAAAACAAGAGCGAATTACAGTCCTAGAGCATCTTTTTCGTAGTAAAGATAGTATTGTCTTTATGAAGGGAAAGACGGTCAGATGATCGTTAACAATGAAGAGAGGTAGACGAAAGAAGTCTACAACTAGGGTGGTACCGCGATAAATATCGTCCCTACTGATTGAATCAGTAGGGATTTTTTGTACAAAAAAGTGGGTTTTTATCTAGTAGATAGTGTCCTTATAGTAAATATTCGTTTAAAATAAGAAGAGGTATCGATTCCACTTAAAATTTGTATAATTTATCAGTTCAGAAAATAGAGAATTTTTCATTCTCTTACTATATTTTTAAAACATTAGAGGAGGATTTCCAAATGGCAAATCATGAATTAGATCAATTACGTAAACAAGTAGATGAAATTAACTTACAACTATTACACCTTTTAAATAAACGTGGTGAAATCGTTCAAAAAATTGGGGAGCAAAAGCAAGTACAAGGTACGAAACGTTTTGATCCAGTACGTGAGCGTGAAGTACTTGATATGATCGCAGAGAATAACGAAGGACCATTCGAAACATCAACAGTTCAACATATTTTCAAAACAATCTTCAAAGCTAGCTTAGAATTACAAGAAGATGATAACCGTAAAGCATTACTAGTATCACGTAAAAAGAAAAAAGAAAACACAATCGTTGATGTAAAAGGTGAATTGATTGGTAACGGAACACAAACGTTCATCATGGGACCTTGTGCGGTAGAAAGCTTAGAGCAAGTTCGCCAAGTAGGGCAAGCGATGAAAGACCAAGGCTTAAAATTAATGCGCGGTGGTGCTTTCAAACCGAGAACATCTCCATACGATTTCCAAGGTTTAGGAGTAGAAGGATTACAAATTTTACGCCAAGTAGCAGATGAATTCGACTTAGCAATCATCAGTGAGATTTTAAATCCAAACGATGTTGAAATGGCATTAGACTATGTTGATGTAATTCAAGTTGGTGCACGTAACATGCAAAACTTTGATTTATTACGAGCTGTAGGTAAAGTTAACAAGCCAGTATTATTAAAACGTGGATTAGCAGCAACAATTGATGAATTCATTAACGCAGCTGAATACATCATTGCACAAGGTAACGACCAAATTATTCTATGTGAGCGCGGTATCCGCACATACGAAAGAGCAACACGTAACACATTAGACATTTCTGCTGTACCGATTTTAAAGAAAGAAACACATTTACCAGTTATCGTTGACGTAACGCATTCAACTGGACGTAGAGATTTATTATTACCAACAGCGAAAGCAGCACTTGCAATTGGCGCAGATGCAGTAATGGCTGAAGTACATCCAGATCCAGCAGTTGCATTATCAGATTCTGCACAACAAATGGATATTCCAGAATTCCATAGATTCATGGATGAGTTAAAAGGTTTCAAAAATAAATTATCTTAATTCCATATCATATATGCGCTGAAGAGGAAACAGTAGTGCTTATCTCCCTGTTAAAGAGAGCTGATGGTCGGTGTGAATCAGTACAAAGGTAAGCATGAATTACAGCCTTGGAGCATCTTTTCCGCAAAGTATTGTAGGGAAAGACGGTCTAACGATCGTTAAAGAAGAAGAGAGGTAGACGAAAGAAGTCTACAACTAGGGTGGTACCGCGATAAACATCGTCCCTACTGAGCGCTCAGTAGGGACTTTTTTGTACAAAAAAATAGTAAAGGGGCAAGAGAAATGAGATACATTACAGCTGGAGAATCACATGGACCGCAGTTAACAGTTATTTTAGAAGGTGTACCAGCGGGTTTAACATTAACAGCGGAACATATTAATAAAGAATTATTAAGAAGGCAAAAAGGGCACGGACGCGGAAGACGTATGCAAATTGAAACGGATACAGTTGAAATTGTAAGTGGTGTTCGTCATGGGATGACACTTGGCTCACCGATAACGCTAATTGTAAAAAATGATGATTTCAAACATTGGACGAAAGTAATGGGTGCAGAGCCAATTTCGGAAAAAGAAAGTAAAGAAATGAAACGTACAATTACAAAACCACGTCCAGGACATGCAGATTTAAACGGAGCAATTAAATACGGACATCGTGATATAAGAAACGTACTAGAGCGCTCATCCGCAAGAGAAACGACAGTTCGTGTAGCCGCTGGTGCAGTTGCGAAACAAATTTTAAAAGAATTAGGCATAGAAATTGCAGGGCATGTACTTGAAATTGGTGGAGTAAAAGCAGAACATGTTTCAAACTTATCAATAGAAGAAATTCAAACGATTACTGAAAATTCACCAGTTCGATGTTTAGATAAATCAGTAGAACAAGAGATGATGGATGCGATTGATAACGCAAAAAGTAGTGGAGATTCAATCGGCGGTATTGTTGAAGTTATAGCAGAAGGAATGCCGATTGGTGTTGGTAGTTACGTTCATTATGATCGTAAATTAGATGCCAAACTTGCTGGTGCGATTATGAGTATTAATGCATTTAAAGGTGCTGAAATTGGCGTTGGTTTTGAAGCAGCAAGACAGCCAGGAAGTAAAGTGCACGATGAAATTTTATGGGATGAAGAACAAGGATACACGAGAAAAACGAATAATGCAGGTGGTTTAGAAGGTGGTATGACAACAGGTATGCCAATTGTCGTTAGAGGTGTTATGAAACCAATACCTACATTATACAAACCGTTAGCAAGTGTTGATATTGATACGAAAGAAGCTTTCCAGGCGAGTATTGAAAGATCTGATAGTTGTGCAGTACCAGCAGCTGGAGTAGTAGCTGAATCTGTTGTAGCATGGGAACTTGCACATGCACTAGTCGAACAATTCGGAAAAGATCGTATGGAGTTAATTCAGCAAAACATTACGCAACATAATAAATACGCAAAAGAATTTTAATAAAAAGGTGGTTTTAACATGCAAGTAAAAGATCAACTCTCGTCATTACAACCATATAAACCAGGTAAATCACCTGAACAAATGAAAGAAGTGTACGGAGATCATTCATTTGTGAAATTAGCATCGAATGAAAATCCATTCGGCTGTTCACCACGTGTTTTAGATGAGTTGCAAACATCGTGGTTAGAACATGCTTTATATCCTGACGGAGGTGCTACAACGCTCCGTCAAGCAATTGCAAATAAGTTACATGTACAAATGGAACAAGTACTTTGCGGTAGTGGTTTAGATGAAGTCATTCAAATCATAAGTCGTGCAGTACTCAAGGCAGGAGATAACATCGTGACAGCTGGTGCGACATTCCCGCAGTACCGTCATCATGCAATTATTGAAGGTTGTGAAGTGAAAGAAATTCCTTTAAATAACGGTGTATACGATTTAGACGAAATTTCATCAGCAGTAAATAATAATACGAAAATCGTATGGATTTGTAATCCGAACAATCCGACAGGCACATATGTGAATAATCGAAAATTGAATCAATTTATTGAAGGTATTAGTGAGAATACGTTAATTGTCATTGATGAAGCGTACTATGAATACGTAACAGCAAAAGATTTCCCAGAGGCATTATCGCTTTTAGAAAAACATAAAAACATTCTTGTACTTAGAACGTTTTCTAAAGCGTACGGATTAGCTTCTTTCCGCGTTGGATATGCGATTGGACAGGAAGAGCTAATTGAGAAATTAAATGTCGTACGTTTGCCATTTAACGTATCTTCATTAGCGCAAAAAGCAGCGACGATTGCTTTTAGTGATGATGAGTTTATTGAGGAAATAGTTCGTGTAAATGCAGAGGGATTACAACAATATGAAAGCTTTTGTAAGAAAAATGAAATTCCATTTTATCCATCACAAACAAATTTCATCTTCTTGCCAGTTGAGAATGCGGGAGAGATTTATGAAGCTTGTGCACATGCAGGATTTATTATTCGTCCGTTCCCGAATGGTGTCCGTATTACAGTCGGAACAAGGGAGCAAAATGAAGGAGTGATTTCAGTGTTACAACAACACTTTGAAAATATAAAAAGAAAGTCTCGAGATGAGGCAAATGCGTAAAAAGGTAGTTTTAATTGGAACTGGTTTAATCGGAGGCTCTCTCGCATTAGCGATTAAGAAAGAGCACGATGTAACGATAACAGGTTATGATATATTTCAAGAACAAGTAGAACGTGCAAAAGAATTACAAGTAGTAGATGAAGTAGCATTAGATTTACAGCGTACATGTGAAGAGGCGCATTTAATTGTTTTTGCTTCTCCGGTTGAAGAAACGAAGAAGTTATTACACAAACTAGCGTCATTTCGTTTACGAGAAGATGTTATTGTAACTGATGTTGGTAGTACAAAAGGAACGATTATGAATGAAGCAGAAGCTTTATTTTCAAAGGAAGTTTCTTTCATTGGTGGACATCCGATGGCAGGTTCTCATAAAACGGGAGTTGAAAGTGCAAAAGCGCATTTATTTGAAAATGCATTTTATATTTTAACGCCAATGAATCATGTGCCGAATGAACATGTGGAAGAACTAAAGCGTTGGTTACAAGGAACAGGATCTCATTTTCTCGTTTTAAATACGGAAGAACATGATTATGTAACAGGGATTGTTAGTCATTTTCCGCATCTTATCGCAGCTGGATTAGTAAAGCAAGTAGAGAAACATGCAGGAGATAATCCGCTCATTCATCAACTAGCTGCCGGAGGATTTAAAGACATTACACGTATCGCATCTAGTAGCCCAAAAATGTGGAGTGATATTGTTAAACAAAATCGTGAGCATTTAATGGTATTATTAAAAGAGTGGATCTCTGAAATGGAAGATTTATATGATACAGTTTCGACCGGAGATGCAGGCGAGATTCAAAACTATTTTGCAGACGCGAAAGAATACCGTGACTCTTTACCAGTACGAAAAAGAGGGGCAATTCCTGCCTATCACGACTTATACGTCGATGTTTTAGATAAAGTAGGGGCATTGGCTCACATTACGAGCATTTTAGCGCGCGAAGAAATTAGTATTACAAACTTGCAAATATTAGAAGCGCGTGAAGGGTTGCTTGGGGTATTACGTATTAGCTTCCAAAGAGAAGAAGATCGTATGCAAGCGAAACTAGTGCTTGGAGAAGAAAAATACCAAACTTATGAAACAATTTAAATGAGAAGGTGAAAACGTGAAGGAAAGAACAATTCAACCTGTTAACAATGGATTAAATGGCAACATTACAATTCCAGGAGATAAATCGATTTCTCACCGCGCTGTCATGTTCGGCGCGATTGCAGAAGGAAAAACAACAATTAAAGGTTTCTTATCCGGTGCAGATTGTTTAAGTACGATTTCTTGTTTTAAAGAAATGGGAGTAGACATCGTGCAAAACGGTGATGAAGTCACTGTAGTTGGTAAAGGATTAGAAGGATTACAAGAACCGAAAGCTGTATTAGATGTTGGTAATTCTGGTACAACTATACGTTTAATGTCAGGAATTTTGGCAAATACACCATTTTTCTCTTGCGTACAAGGTGATGCATCTATCGCAAAAAGGCCGATGAAACGTGTTACAAATCCATTAAAACAAATGGGTGCAAACATTGATGGCCGCGAAGAAGGAACGTTTACACCACTAACAATACGTGGTGGAGATTTAAAAGCTATCCAATACACTTCGCCTGTAGCAAGCGCACAAGTAAAGTCAGCTATTTTACTTGCGGGACTTCGTGCAGAAGGTGTAACAGCTGTTACAGAACCACATATTTCCCGTGATCATACGGAAAGAATGCTAGAAGCATTTGGCGTTACAGTAACGCGCGAAGGAAAAACAGTGAAACTTGCAGGTGGACAAAAGCTAACAGCAACAGATGTTCAAGTGCCAGGTGACGTATCATCAGCTGCATTTTTCCTAGTAGCGGGTGCAATCATTCCAAATAGTAAACTAGTATTACAAAATGTAGGGATGAATCCAACTCGTACAGGTATTATCGATGTTTTAGAGAAAATGGGTGCTACGTTCACTGTAGAGCCAATTAACGAAGAATCATCAGAACCAGCTGCAAACATTACGATTGAAACATCTTCATTAAAAGGAATTGAAATTGGCGGAGATATTATCCCAAGATTAATTGATGAGATTCCTGTTATTGCCTTAGCAGCAACGCAAGCAGAAGGAATTACAGTAATTAAAGATGCGCATGAATTAAAAGTGAAAGAAACGAACCGTATTGATACAGTCGTTGCAGAATTAACAAAGCTAGGAGCTCGCATAGAAGCAACTGATGACGGAATGATTATTTACGGGAAATCAGCTCTAAAAGGCAATACAGTAAATAGTTACGGTGATCACCGCATCGGAATGATGCTTGCAATTGCCGGCTGTCTAGCAGAAGGAAAAACAACAATTGAAGATGCAGAAGCAGTAGGCGTATCATACCCTACCTTCTTCGAAGAACTTCAAAAGTTAGCTAAATAAAGTGAAACTTTA
>NZ_NVEC01000100.1:15436-43510 GCF_002571225.1 Bacillus sp. AFS059628
GCCCGTTAAAGCGGGATAAAGTGATGAGAAGCAGATACAAGATGTATCTGCTTTTTTTTATATGGGATCCTATAGTTAAGTCGATATAATTTCATTCACCGAACTGTAATATTTAGAATTATGGTACAATTCAAGTAAGGAATGGAGGAGAAGTAGATGAACGTTATACGATTAAAAGAAGATAAATTTAGAGAAGCATTACGCTTATCAGAATACGCTTTTCAATATAAAGTGGAAGAAGAACGATTGCAGCAACAACTTATAAAGATGAAAGAAAGTCATGAAATATACGGTATTATGGAAGGGGAAGATTTAGCAGCAAAACTTCATCTTATTCCGTTTCATATATACATAGGCAAAGAAAAATATAAAATGGGAGGCGTTGCAGGGGTAGCGACGTATCCAGAGTATAGAAGAAGTGGGTATGTAAAAGAATTACTTCAACATTCACTTCAAACGATGAAAAAAGACGGATATACAGTATCGATGCTACATCCATTTGCTGTTTCATTTTACCGTAAATACGGATGGGAACTTTGTGCGAACCTCCTTGTATGTCATATGAAAAAGAGTGATTTAGTGATGAAAAAACAAGTGAATGGTACTGTGAAACGATTCAATAAAGAAAATCACCCTGAAGAGGTCGAGAAACTTTATGAAACATTTGCAAAACGTTTTTCCGGTATGCTAGTTCGCGATGAAAAATGGTGGTTACGAGCTGTATATGATGATTTAACATTAGCGATTTATTACGATGAAAATAAAACGGCATCTGGCTACATGCTATATAAAGTTGAAAACAGCAAAATGAGAGTAGAAGAATTTGTTCCACTGCATAATGAAGCGCGAAATGGTCTGTGGAACTTTATTTGCCAGCATGATTCTATGATGAAAGAACTTGAAATGACAATAAGTGAAAACGAACCGTTATTATATACACTACAAGAGCCGCGAGTAAAGGCAGAAATAAAGCCGTATTTTATGGGCAGAATTGTAGATGTGGAGCAGTTTTTTAAACAATATGAATTAAACTGGAACAATGTACAACAAGAACTAAATTTACATATTACAGATTCATTTGCACCGTGGAACAACATATCAGTGAGGCTTGCAAATCATGAAATAACAATTATAAAAGAGGAAACAATAGATAAAGGAATCAAGCTGGATATAAACACACTATCTACAATAATGTTTGGTTACAAGCGTCCGTTAGAACTTAATGAACTAGAATTAATTAACGGAAGCGAAGAGGAAATACAAGCGTTTGAGAATATAGTACCGGTACGTAAAGCATTTATTTATGATTTCTTTTAAGTTTTAAAATAGAAAATAGGGCTGTCCCAAAAAACATTGGGACGGCTTCCTATTATATTGTCAGCTTTTGTCGGTAAGTCGATATATTTTGAAAATCGCTGATATAATTGGAGATGCGCCGATATATCCTGAGAATTGCTGATATAATTAGATTTGCGCTGATATATTCTAATAATCGTTGATATAATTTTTTCACTAAAACGCAACCATACTTGGTCACGCACTTGACTTTTAATCCCTGTAATTTATA
This sequence comes from Bacillus sp. AFS059628, assembly GCF_002571225.1. Taxonomy (GTDB): domain Bacteria; phylum Bacillota; class Bacilli; order Bacillales; family Bacillaceae_G; genus Bacillus_A. The sequence goes on from NZ_NVEC01000100.1 coordinate 17,004, forward strand.
ATTAAAAACGGAATGAATTTTCATTCCTGGAAAAAGAGGTGGAAAAAAATGGCTAAAAATAAACAAGAGGATATTTTTGATGCTGCGATGAAACTTTTTGCTGAGCGTGGTTACGATGGTACGACAATTCCAATGATCGCTGAAAAGGCAAAAGTCGGTGCGGGTACTATTTACCGCTATTTTGAAAATAAAGAGGCACTTGTTAACTCATTATTTTCAAAAAGTATGTTAGAGCTTTCTGAAATGATAAAAACAGATTTTCCTGTTGAAGCAGATATTCGTGAACAGTTTAGTCATACGTACAACCGTTTATTTGAATTTGCGAGAAACAATGTGGACGCTTTTTTATTTACAAATTCTCACTGTGATAGTTATTTTCTTGATGAACAAAGTAAGAAAATATTTGATGATTTTATAGGCTTCTTTATGAATATTATTGAAGATGGAATCGCAAAAGGTTTGCTTCGTCCATTGCCTCCAGTTGCTTTAATTATTATTGTATATCAACCGCTAGAAACATTAACGAAAGTAATTTCAACAGGGCAATTAGAATACTCGAAAGAGTTAGTAAAAGAACTAGAAGAAAGCTCTTGGAATGCTATTAGAATCATCTGATTCTATAGCTTTATAAGGAGAGGAATGAATATTCATTCCTAAATAGATTTAAAAAATGAGAGTAGGAGAGGATATTTGTGCAACTAAAGGAATGAACATTCATTCCGAGAAGGGTAGTTTAATAGAATTCATAAAAAAATAATAGAATGATAGGAATGAATATTCATTCCGAAACTAACGTGAAACTTTCAAAACGGGAGATGATTAAATTGAGTAAGCTAAAAAATTGGAGAAGTTTATCTTTTCTATTATGGATAGTTATTACGATTACAATGATCGTAACGATGCCTAATATGGATAAATTAGTGAAAGAAAAAGGGCATATTGCGATTCCTAATACGGAACAAAGTAGTATTGCTGACAAAATGATAAGAGAGATGGATAAAGACGAGACAGAAAAGTATGAAATTATAGCTGTGTTTAATAGTGGAAGTAAAGCAGCTTTAACAACTGAGCAAAAAGAGGAAATAATAAAAACAATCAACGCTTTACAAAATGAAAAAGAGAAATTAGGAATTAAGGAAGTTGTTTCACATTTAGATAATAAAGACTTGGAAAAACAGTTGATATCTAAAGACAATACGACCATTTTAACGCAAATCTCAGTAGACAAAAAACATGGTGAAATATCAAAAGTTGCAAATGCACTTCATAAAAAAGTTAAAGTGAAGGGTGTTAAAACGTACTTAACTGGAAGTGATTTAATAGCGGGTGATTTTCTTACATCCTCTCAAGAGGGCGTGAAAAAGACAGAAGTTATTTCTATCATTTTCATTTTAGTTGTACTAATCATTGTATTTCGTTCACCAATTGTTCCAATTGTTTCTCTTCTTACAGTTGGTGTATCCTATTTAGTTTCAATGGGGATTATTGCTCACCTTGTAGATTATTTTAATTTTCCGTTTTCCAACTTTACACAAGTGTTTGTAGTTGTTGTCCTGTTCGGGGTTGGAACAGACTATAACATTTTATTATATACAAGGTTCAAGGAAGAATTAAGTAAACAAGAAAATGCATTTTTGGCTACGAAAGAAACGTTTAAATCAGCAGGGAGAACCGTTTTATATAGCGGCATAGCAGTATTAATTGGTTTTGCATCTCTTGCTTTAGCGAGTTTTAAACTATATCAATCTACTTCAGCGGTAGCAATTGGTGTCGCAGTATTATTACTCGTATTAACTACATTAAATCCATTTTTTATGGTGCTTTTAGGAAAAGGAATGTTTTATCCAGTTAAAACATTTAAAGGGCATGAGGATAGTCGTTTATGGGGATTTCTTGCGAAAAACTCAGTAGTAAGGCCAGTCGTAGCTTTAATCATTGTATTTGTAATATCAATTCCTTTCGTATTGAAATACTCTAACACATTAAATTACAACGATTTATTTGAAGTAGATAATAAATATGAGTCAAAAATGGGGATTAACGTAATAGAAGCTCATTTCCCACCCGGTTTCTCTTCGCCAAGTACGTTCGTCATTCAATCAGATAACAAATTAGATGAGGCGAGTTCGCTTCAAACTTTAGATGAACTAACTGATAAGATTTTGAAAGTGAAAGGTGTTTCAGAAGTATATTCACCGACACGTCCAACTGGTGAAAGGATAAAAGAACTATATATAAATAAACAAGCTGGAGAACTAAATACAGGCTTAGGAGATGCCAATGGTGGTATAAAGGAAATTAATGATGGATTAACTAATGCGAAAGATAAAATGGGTAGTAAAGACTCAAATAGCCTTGCAAACGTTCAAAAGTTAATTGATGGAACAACTGAAGCGAAAAATGGGGTATCAGCATTAGGAACAGCTTTACATCAACTTTCAAGTGGCATAAATGATGGAGCACAAGGTGCGCAGCAAATCGAGGGTGGGTTAACTTCAATAAATGAAAATATAAATGTATTATCTAATGCAACTTCACAACTACATGCTGGTTATTCACAGTTAGAAAAAGGTTTAAGTTCTTACGATCAATACTTCAAAAGTATTTCTCAAGCAATTGATGGTGCGAAAAAAGGTTACGAACAAATTGAAATGTTAATGACCAATTTCATTCAAACGAAACCAGAATTAGCAAATGATCCGAACATACTGCAGACGATAGGAATTGCTAAAGAGGCTCAAAAGCAATTAGGTGTGCTTTCAAATGAATTAAATCAATTAGCAACGCAGCATAAAATGGCGATGGGCTCATTTAGAGAAGCAAATCAATCGTTATTGAAAGTGGATAACGGCTTAAAAGAAATGAGCAATGGAGTTACTAAGTTACAAAAAGGAGCAGCTGATCTTAAAAATGGATTAAATGAAGGTGCTTCAGGTTCACAACAAATTGCAAACAAGTCAACTGAGTTACAAACTGGATTAACGAAAATAAATGATGGGCAAGGTCAGCTATTAACCGGACTGAAAGACTTGCAAGAACAGATGGGGCAATTACATTTAGGGTTATCTAAAAGTACAGAAGGGCTTGAAAAGGTAAGTAACGGCCTAGGAGATGCTCAGAAATATTTAGGAGAACTGAATGAATCAAAAAGCTCTGAGAAATTTTATATTCCAAAAGAAGTTTTAGAGGGTGAAGGTTTCCAAAAAGCATTGAATACGTACATGTCACAAGATAGAAAGACTGCTAAAATGACAATCGTTTTAGACGTAAATCCGTATTCAAAAGAAGCGATGCCAATCATTGAAGAAATTAATAAAACGATAGACGGTACGTTAAATGGTACAGAATTAAAATCAGCAAAAAAAGCAATAGGAGGTACGACAGCTAGAAATGTTGATTTAAAAGAAGTTACAGGTCAAGACTTCTTACGTACAGCTACGATTATGTTAATTGGTATTGGGATTGTATTAATTGTGATTACACGTTCAGTATTAAATACAATCTTTATTATTGGATCGTTACTATTAGCGTACTTTGCATCACTAGGTATAAGTGAACAAATTAGTACGCATGTATTACATGTAGATTCATTAAGCTGGAATGTTCCATTCTTTAGTTTTATAATGATTGTCGCTTTAGGTGTGGATTATAGTATTTTCGTAATGATGAGATACAATGAGTTAGAAGGGGACACAGCGAAGAAAATTGTAACTGCTTCTCGTCATATTGGAGGGGTCGTATTATCAGCGGCACTTATTTTAGGTGGTACATTTGCTGCATTAATCCCTTCAGGTGTATTAACGCTTATACAAGTAGCATCCGTTGTTGGTGTTACACTGTTACTATTAGCCATTATTGTGATGCCAATATTGTTACCTGCTTTAATAGGATTAACGAGTAAAATGAAGAATTATGCAAAGAAATTAAGTGAAAGGAAATCAAAGAATCCCCTTTTAAAAAGTAACTGGTTCAGTTATAGGAGATAAAATATAAAATAACATACAAATTAGGGATGCTAAATCACATATGATTTAGCATCTTTTTTAAAAGGTAAATGGAAAATTTATGTTAAAATAATGATAGAGTTTGTGAAAAAATGTTCTTAAACTAACGGTCAGGTTACTTTAAGAAGGATTTTTCAAAGGAAATGGTGAATATCATATTTTAAAGGAGTGATTGCAGTGGAGTAAGTAATTTTTTTAATCTTGGTGAAATACTTTGAAGGAAGGGATTTATCACTATGAATACAAAACTAATAATAGTAGAGGGTTTACCTGGATTTGGAAAATCGACCACTGCAAAGCTAATAAATGAAATTCTAAGCGAAAATAAAATTGAAGTTGAACTATTTTTAGAGGGGAATTTGAATCACCCAGCCGACTATGATGGTGTATCTTGTTTTAATAAATTTGAATTCGATAGATTATTATCTAACAGTGGAGATTTTAAAGAAGTGCTTCTTAAAAGAGTTCTAAAAAAAGGAAGCAATTATTTATTACCATACAGAAAGATAAAAAATGAGTTTGGTGACCAGTTTTCAGGCGAATTATTTAATGGTATTTTAAAAAACGATATATATAAATTACCATTAGATAAAAATGTTGAATTAATTGCTGACAAATGGAAAGACTTTGCTGAAATTGCTCGAGAAGACAATAAGGTTTATATCTTTGAATGTTGTTTCATACAAAATCCATTAACGATTGGGCTGATTAAATACGGTGAACAAAAAGAAAAAATAATAAATTATGTAATGAAAGTTGCAAAAATCATAGAGAATTTAAATCCAATGTTATTCTATGTAGAACAAGATGATCTTGAATTTTCATTTAGGAAGGCATTAAAAGAAAGAAATCCAGAATGGTCAACAGGAATTGTCGACTATTACACGAACCAAGGCTATGGAAAAAAACATAACCATACAGGTGTAGAAGGAGCGATAAAGGTTCTTGAAGCTAGAAGGAATTTAGAGTTAGAAATATTCGATATGTTAAAAATGAAAAAAGAAAAAATCAATAATACAAAATATGAAATTGACTCATATAGATCAATGTTAAAAGATAAGTTAACAATACAAATGGTGAAATAGCTTTTTTCACTAACTGGTGCTTTAGTTGAAGAAGGAAATAAAAACGCTCAGAATATTTTCTGAGCGTTTTAGTTTGTTATTTATAATACGAAACGGGGTGCGAAATGCATACAAATTATTGTGTTATTTCTAATGGTTATTACCATTTTTCTCTCCTTAAACTGAACCCGTTCTTTTAAAAGGTGATTTTCTTTATTTTATAAATTCGTCCATCACATCTTTATATTTTGCAAATTCTTCATCTTTCATATCACCATTCATTTGTAAAAGAAAATTGCCTTTTGCATGTGTATGCGAGAATAACATAGGAGCAGAGTTGCCGAATTCATCGTAATATTTCTTAACTTTTTCTAGGTCTTCTTTCTTTGCAATTTCGAATAAACGACCACCCTTATCTTCACCAAGAGTAGGTACGACAGTACGTTTTCCTTCTTTTCGAAGATTGCCGAATTCTTTTTGCGGAAGATCGGTTGGATTTTCTGCTTGGAGACCAGCATTTTTAAACTCAGTGATAATCGAATCAACAGTTATTTTTACTTCTTTTTTCTCTTGTTTTGATTCAGTTGGTGTTTTCGTATTGTTATTACTACATGCAGTTAAGGAAGTAAGAGATAAACATAATGCTCCAATGATAAATATTTTCCTCAAAATATATCCTCCTTAAAGTGTTTATGTAACTTTAATATAATTAAAAACAAAGATTTTATTCGAGTTTGGAAAGAAAGGAATAGCAATCAACCGTTGCTATTCATCCATCTTCTACTATATAATAGCTATAGTCTACAATAATTGAGTCGTAATATGCGATTTTTTAAGACAATCGGTGAGAAAACGCTGAAATAAGCGGTATTAGTAGGAGGACACAAATGATTACAGTAAGTAACGTTAGTTTGCGTTTCGCGGATCGCAAATTGTTTGAAGATGTTAACATAAAATTTACGCCAGGTAACTGCTACGGTTTAATCGGAGCGAACGGTGCTGGAAAATCGACATTTCTAAAGATTTTATCTGGAGAAATTGAACCATCAACAGGTGACATACATATTACGCCAGGTGAGCGTCTAGCAGTATTAAAACAGAACCACTTCGAATATGAAGAGTTCCCAGTATTAGAAACAGTTATTATGGGTCACACGCAACTTTATAAAGTAATGCAAGAGAAAAATGCCATTTATATGAAAGAAGACTTTAGTGATGAAGATGGTATGCGTGCTGCTGAACTTGAAGGTGAGTTCGCTGAGCTTAACGGTTGGGAAGCTGAGTCAGAAGCTGCAATCTTACTAAAAGGTTTAGGTATTGGTGAAGATCTTCATGATAAGAAATTGTCTGAATTAACTGGGGCAGAAAAAGTAAAAGTATTACTTGCTCAAGCTTTATTCGGTAAGCCTGACATTCTATTACTAGATGAGCCTACCAACCACTTGGACTTAAAAGCGATCCAATGGTTAGAAAACTTCTTAATGAACTTTGAAAATACAGTAATCGTTGTATCCCATGACCGTCACTTCTTAAATAAAGTTTGTACGCACATGGCTGATCTTGATTTCGGTAAAATTCAACTTTATGTTGGTAACTATGACTTCTGGTATGAGTCAAGCCAATTAGCTTTAAAATTAACACAAGATGCAAATAAGAAAAAAGAAGAGAAAGTAAAAGAGTTACAAAACTTCATTGCACGTTTTAGCTCAAACGCATCTAAAGCGAAGCAAGCGACTTCTCGTAAAAAATTATTAGATAAAATTACATTAGATGATATTAAGCCATCATCTCGTCGTTACCCATTCGTTGGCTTCACACCAGAACGTGAAGTAGGAAATGACTTATTAACTGTTGAAGGTCTTTCTAAAACAATTGATGGCGAAAAAGTGTTAGATAATGTGTACTTCACTTTAAATAAAGGTGATAAAGTTGCATTTATCGGTCGTAACGATATTGCAATGACAACATTATTTAAAATCCTTATGGGTGAAATGGAGCCAGATAGTGGTTCATTCAAATGGGGCGTTACAACATCTCAATCGTACTTCCCAAGAGATAACTCTAAATACTTTGAGAACAGTGACTACAACTTAGTTGATTGGTTACGTCAATTCTCTCCACAAGATGAGTCAGAAAGCTTCTTACGTGGTTTCTTAGGCCGTATGTTATTCTCAGGTGAAGAAGTTAAGAAGAACGTTTCTGTATTATCAGGAGGCGAAAAAGTTCGTTGTATGTTATCTAAAATGATGTTAAGTGGTGCAAACGTAATTACACTTGACGATCCAACGAACCACTTAGACCTTGAGTCTATCACTGCATTAAACAACGGTTTAATTGCATTTAAAGGCACAATTTTATTCACATCTCATGACCATCAGTTCGTACAAACAATTGCAAACCGCATTATCGAAGTAACGCCAAACGGTGTAATCGATAAAGAGGCTACTTACGATGAGTTCTTAGAAAATGAAGAACTTCAAAAACAAGTAGATGCAATGTACAAAGGTCAATAATAAATGATGAAAAACCTCGCTCTCGTTATGAGAGCGAGGTTTTTTATAATCATTGATTTTATGAAATATGAATAATTATTCAAAAATAACTTTGGAGAAGAAAATAAATTTAGAAGATGCATGTAGAGGAATGGCTGCGGTTTGAATGAAGTTGAAATACATGAAGAGGTTTAATATACACCAAAAAAACTAAATGCTAACTATAGTGAATTTCATTATATTACATTAATGTTCCAGAACTGGAGATATAATTATTTGCGAAGTAGTGAATAAAGGTTTATAGTATGTGATGTCATAATTAGTGGATGAATCTTGGGAGAAAGCAGGAAATGTTACAAAATTATTTTGTTAAATAGAAACCAAGGTCAAAATGTCTTGAAAGAAATGGTTGAATAAATAGTAGCTTCAAATTATAATTACTAATATTCTTCATATAGTTAAATAAAAATAATCTATTTGAAGAAGAAAAATTGAATAGAGAGACAGACTTATATCAAAATAAGCCTTGGATGATCAAAAGAGGTGGAGAGATGAAACAGTTCTTATTAAAGAGCAAAAGTATGTTAAGTAATCATTTTGGATTCTTTCTGTTTGCCGTTATTTTATTCTGGCTCAAAACATATGCAGCGTATGTAACGGAATTTAATTTAGGTATTTCAAACACAATCCAAAAATTCTTACTATTTTTTAACCCACTTAGCTCGGCAGTTCTATTTCTAGGACTGGCATTATTTGCAAAAGGGAAACGATCTTATATTTGGTTAATTAGCATTAATTTGTTATTGTCGATTCTTTTATACGCAAACGTAGTATACTATCGCTTTTTCAGTGACTTTATTACGTTCCCGACATTAACACAAACGAATAACTTTGGAGATTTAGGTGGTAGTATTCTTGCGTTGCTACATCTTTATGATCCGCTATATTTCTTAGATACAATCATTTTAATTGTTTTAGTTGCAACGAAGTTTGCAAATCCAAAACCAATTCGTGTTGCGAAACATAAAGTATCACTAGTATTTGTAGCAGGTATTTTATTATTCAGTGTTAACTTAGGTCTTGCAGAATCTGACCGTCCTGAATTATTAACAAGAACATTCGATCGTAATTATATTGTGAAATATTTAGGAGCATATAACTATACAATTTATGATGGGATTCAAAGTGCGAAAGCATCAACGGAAAGAGCATTAGCTGATGGAGATAACATGACTGAAGTGAGAAACTATTTAACATCAACTTATGCAAGTCCAAATCCTGAGTATTTCGGTAAAGGAAAGGGAATGAACGTAATTTATATTCATTTAGAGTCATTCCAAAACTTCTTAATCGATTATAAATTAAATGGTCAAGAAGTTACGCCGTTCTTAAACTCATTCACAAAAGATGCGAATACGCTTTACTTTGATAACTTCTTCCATCAAACAGGACAAGGGAAAACATCTGATGCGGAGTTTATGTTAGAGAATTCAATGTTTGGTTTACCACAAGGATCTGTCTTTACAACGAAATCTCATAATACGTATCAATCAGCACCAGCTATTTTAGGGCAGCAAGGATACACATCAGCTGTGTTCCACGGTAACTATAAAACATTCTGGAATCGTGACGACATTTATAAATCATTTGGTTTTAATAAATTCTTTGATGCGTCATACTATGATATGAACGAAAAAGATGTAGTAAACTATGGATTAAAAGATAAGCCGTTCTTTAATGAATCCATTCCGTTATTACAAACATTGAAACAACCGTTCTATACGAAGTTCATTACGTTATCTAACCACTTCCCTTATCCAATTGATAAAGCGGAAGCGACAATTGAACCAGCAAACACAGGTGACTCATCTGTAGATACGTATTTCCAAACGGCACGTTATTTAGATGAATCTGTAAAAGGTTTCATCGATTACTTGAAACAATCTGGTTTATACGATAATTCAATTATTGTTATGTACGGAGACCACTACGGTATTTCAGATAATCATAACGCAGCAATGTCAAAAGTAATGGGTAAAGAAATGAACTCATTTGAAAATGCGCAATTACAGCGTGTACCTTTAATCGTTCGTGTACCAGGTGTGAAAGGTGGCGTGCAACATCAATACGGCGGTGAAATTGATGTTCTTCCAACATTATTACACTTACTAGGTACAGATACGAAAAATTATGTTCAATTTGGCTCAGATTTACTATCACCAGATCATAAACAAGTCGTTGCGTTCCGTAACGGTAACTACGTAAGCCCAACAGTTACTGCACTAAATGGAAAATACTATGATACAAAGACTGGAAAACCAGTTGAATTTACAGATGAAATAAAACAAAATGAACAAATGGTTCAAAGTTCGTTAAAATATTCCGACCAAGTCGTAAATGGTGACTTATTACGATTCTACACACCAGAAGGCTTCACTCCAGTAGATCGTTCAAAGTATAACTATAACAATCGTGATAAAAATAAAACGAAGGTAAAGACGACTCCGGAAGGGGAAGCCAAATAAATAACAAAAAGCGCTATTCAAATGAATAGCGCCTTTTGTTTGTAAATATAACATCATTATTACATGGAACCATTTGTCGTTTTTTGTTTTGCCTTTCCGAAGAAAACTACACCGGCGATGATAATAATGATAAATGTCCATTTTATGAAAGGGTTACTTTCGAAAAATCCAGCGAACCATTTCTCATCTACAATCATTTTCGCAGCAGTATAAGCTAAAACAGCTGCTCCAATCGTAATGATGACAGGGAACCGGTCCACCCATTTTAAAATTAATGTACTGCCCCAAACTACTACTGGAATAGATACTAATAGCCCAATGATGACTAAAGAAAAATTGCCATGCGCAGCTCCTGCAACAGCGAGAACATTATCAATGCCCATTAATGCATCAGCGATAATAATAGTTTTAATAGCAGACCAAAATCCTTCTTCTGCCTTAATATCATGATCTTTACCTTCAGCAATTAATTTGTAAGCGATCCATATAAGGAGTACACCACCAATTAGAAGTAGCCCTGGTATTTTTAACAACCAAACGACAACTAAGGTAGCGAGAGCTCTAATTGCGATCGCTCCGATAGTTCCCCATATAATAACTTTCTTTTGTTGATCTTTCGGTAATCGCCTTGCTGCTAATCCAATTACAATGGCATTATCACCAGCTAACACTAAATCAATTACAATGATGGCAAGTAAGGCAGACAAATATTCGGCTGAAAGAAAATCCATATACACATCACTCCTTAAGAGTAATATGTGCTAAAGTGTTGATAATATAAAAAATAGGATTGAATTTGCATATTCAATCCATAATTTCTTACTGTATTTTGATATACATCTTTTAATTTTGTTAAAGGCGCTTTTGCAATCTTTTTTGCTTTTCGTTTCTTTATCTTAATTTTCGATTCATCTTTTTAATACGGTTTTCTTTATCTTAATTTTCGATTCATCTTTTTAATACGGTTTTCTTTTCTATTATCCCAGTTATCACTACTGATTTCATTAATAGATTTATCTTCCTTAGCACGAAAACGTCTTAAGTTTTTACGAAGGAAGCAGGGGGAATTGAATTTCTGAGAAGTACTGCCCAAAACGATAAAAAAGACTCAATAACCTACTAGAGGAAATAGAGTCTTTTTTTATTACATACGATTATCGTGCCAGAAGTTTAATGGGAAGTGTTCGTTCTCACTATAACTTTCTAATTCATATCCTTTTTCTTTCAGCCCTTTAATAATTCCAGGTACTGCTTTAACGGATTGTGGATGAATGTCGTGCATAAGAATAACTTCTGTCGGTTTGTTAGCGCCGTTTAGAACATTTTCTACAATTTTAGCTGATGCAGCGTCAACAGGCATTTTGTTATATTTCCAGTCTAAAGAATCAATTGTCCAATCCCAAACTTTTAAGCCATTTTCGACAACTTTGTTGCGAAGAGCTTCGTTTAATCCTGGCATTGAGCCGTAAGATGGACGAGTTAATACTGGTGATTTACCTAGAACGCCAGCAATTAAGCCTTGGTCTTCCTTCATTTCATCTACGTAATGACCTTCTGTGTAAAGTTTCTTGTAGTTATGAGTCATACTGTGCATCCCAACGTAGTGGCCTTCAGCATCTTCACGTTTTACAAGATCCGGGAATGCTTTTACGTTTGAACCAATTAGGAAGAATGTTGCTTTTGCATTTTCTTTCTTTAACATATCTAAAAGCTCAGCTGTGTATTTTCCAGGACCATCATCAAATGTTAAGTAAGCTACTTTTCTAACTTGCCCATTATATTGTTTTGGAGCTTCTTTCGGTGCAAGAGATGATTGAATTTCACTTACAAGTTGAACAGATTTTGCTTCATCCTCTGTACTTGCGAGAGCAGTATGTGCTGATCCTAAAGCCGCTTCGTATGTAAATAATACCCCCGCGCAAACCAGCATAGCCCTTTTCACTAAAGTTGTCATTCGAATTCCATTGTGCATAATTTTCCTTCTCTCTATAAAAGTTCTACTCTACTATATTAGCAATTATAGGGAGGTAATTGCAAAAAAACTTTTTTACAAGCGTAAAAAAGTTTTTCCAAAAGTATGCAAGATTTCATTGTTTTGTAGGTTTACTAAAATGGAACAAGAATTGAATGAAAATGCATGTAATATGTTCGTATATATAGTAAACCAAATAGATATGTTAGTGGGGGATTGTTTATAGAATATGCTAGTGAAGATAGTATCTGTTGCTTTAAAGTGCATCTATAAAAATTTCACATACCGTATTTTAAAAATAAATATAGGAAAACCAAAAAATAATGTAGAATATATCGTACATACATATATGAAGTCAACAGAAAAGATAAAGAGGTGGGCATATGTTACTTGAAGAAGTAATGCAGCAACTAGAGGAATATGGAACAGAACAAAATCGTAAAACGTATAAAAATCACGGGGCGAAAGAGCCACTATTCGGAGTTAGTTTTGCCAATTTAAAATTGTTAAAAAAGAAGATAAAAAAAGATCATGATCTAGCAATTTTATTATGGGAAACAAAAAATATGGATGCAATGACTTTAGCAACGATGATATTAGATCCGAAAAAAGTTACGACAGAACAGTTAAATAAATGGGTACAGGAAGTTAATTATTATTGTTTAATGGACGTTTTAATGACGGCTATTTGTACGTCGCCAATCGCGATAGAAAGAATGGAAGAATGGACAAAGTCTGATGATGAATGGGTTGGAAGAGCAGGCTGGTCTTGATTAGCAAATATAGCGATTAAAAATAAAACGTTACAGGATGATTTCTTCTCTCCTTATCTAGAAGAGATAAAAGAAAATATACATAATGAAAAAAATAGAAAAAGAGAAGCAATGAATCGTGCTTTAATTGCGATAGGAATTCGTAATGAAGACTTAGAGCGAAAAGCAATTGAAATTGCACGTGAAATTGGAAAAGTACAGGTTGATCACGGGGCAACGTCATGCAAAACACCAGACGCAGAACCGTATATAAAAAAAGCGAGAGAAAGAGCTGAAAAAAGAAAGTGAAATAAGAAAAGGGGAACGGTTATGAAATCAATGGAAGCAGCACAAAGCATCATTACATCACAATTTCCGAATTGTGATGTAGCTTTACTAGGAGGAAGCGTTGCACGAGGAGAGGCGACAAAAACATCTGACCTAGATATTGTAATAATAGATCGTAGTTTGTCATCTTGTTATAGAGAATCTTTCTATAGTAATGGATGGCCTGTTGAGGTGTTTGTACATAATTATGAAACGATAAAAACCTTTTTTAAAATGGATTGTGACCGCGGAAGACCTTCGTTGCCACAATTAGTTGCAGAGGGAATTGTATTAAAAGGGAAAAATGAAATTGTAGAGGAATTAAAAAAAGAAGCGAATGATTTACTAAATAAAGGACCAGCTAAATGGACTGAAGGAATGATGAAGCAGAAGCGATATTTTATTACAGATACTTTGGATGATTTTATTGGCGCATCAAAAAGAGAAGAAGAGTTGTTTATCGCGAATTTATTAGCTGATTTATTACATGAATATGTATTAAGAGTAAATGGAAAATGGCTTGGAAGTTCAAAATGGTTTATAAGGGTACTTAGAAAATATGATGAACAATATGCAGAACAATTTGTAGCGGCTTTCGATCATTTTTATATAACGGGAGAGAAAATGAAATTAATTACTTTTGTAGAAAAAACGCTAGAACAGTATGGAGGAAGAATGTTCGAAGGGTTTTCTATAGGAAAATAAGAAGGGGATAGCACAATGAATATACCATTCGTTCAATTAAGAGAACTGACAATAAATGATGTAGAAGATCGATATCAATGGTCATTAGATAGAAAAGTAACGAAACATTTAGTTGTACCCGATCAATATCCACCATTCACTCGTGAAGATACGAAAAAATGGATTCAAGCATGTATAAATCGAAAAAATGGTTATGAACAAAGAGCAATCACTACAGAGAACGGCATATATATTGGATGGATAGATCTGAAAAACTTTGATAAAATAAATAAAAATGCAGAACTGGGAATCGCGATTAGTAATAAAGAATACTGGGGTAAAGGGTATGGAATATCGGCTCTATATAGTATGTTACATGAAGCATTCTTTAAATTTGAATTAGAAAAAGTTTGGCTACGTGTAGATGAAGATAATTTTCAAGCTAGAAAGAGTTATGAAAAGGCTGGTTTTGTTAGTGAAGGATTAATGAGAAATGATCGATTACGTCAAGGGAAGTTCATTCATCGTTATCGTTATAGTATGTTAAGAGAAGAATACAAATCTATAATTAGTAGTTTATAAAAATATTATGTTAACTTAAAGGGGCTGGAATAATATGATTCGATTACTTACGAAAGAGGATGCGAAGCAATATTGGAAGTTACGTTTACAAGCATTACAAGTAAATCCAGAGGCATTTGTAACAACTTATGAGGAGGCGATTCGTCAAGAAAATCCGATTAAGCGAGTGGAAAATAATTTAACAGCTACTACTAGCTGTACATTTGGTGCTTTTAATGAGGATTATCAATTAGTTGGAGTGGTTACTTTACTAACAGAAGAGAAAGAGGCGTATAAACATAAAGGTCATATCGTTGCGATGTATGTAGATGCAAGCAATCGAAGAAGTGGCCTTGCACGTGAGTTAATACGTAAGGCAATTGAAAAAGCAAGAGAAATGAACTTGGAACAATTGACATTAGGGGTTGTGTCCACAAATGAGCCAGCAAAAAAGTTGTATGAATCAATGGGCTTTCAAACGTATGGAATTGAAAAAAGAGCTTTAAAAATGAATGGTGTATATAGTGATGATGAATATATGGTGTTGTTCTTTTAAGAGAGGGAGTTTAGTATGAAAGATCTCCATTTAGAAAAAAATATGAACCCGCAAGTGGCAATTTTGTATGCGATGGTTACAGATACATATAAACGATTGCAAAAGTTGGTAGAAGGTATTGATGAGAAGGAATTGTCTTTTAAAGGATCAGAAAATAATGAAAATAGCATCGGACAACTACTTCAACATTTAGCAGTTGTTGATTTACATTGGGTGTATCGCTTAAAAGGAGAAACAGTTCCACTTGTACTTGAAAATAAATACGGACCAATGTTAAATGAAGTAGGAGAACTACCAAGTTTAAGAAAACAGACGTTGCAACAAGTAATGCAAGATTATGAAGCGGTGCATCATATGTTGTATGCGGAATGCATGAAACTAACGGAATATGATTTAACACGAGAAATTTCTTACGAAAAGGGAGAAAATGCGACTATAAGATGGGGGATATGGCATATAGCAGATCATAATCGGTACCATCAAGCTCATATTAGTCAGTTAAGAAAATTATATAGAGCTAGCTTATGTCCAAATTAAAGATTGTGAATTTTAATTATATTCATTTTGTTGTATAGTATGTAAGAAGTAACTAAATAAGGGGTTTTATAATGAAAGCTATTGCAGTAGGGATATTGGCATCATTTTTCTTTGCCTTTACCTTCGTTTTAAACCGGGCGATGGACTTAGAAGGTGGAAGCTGGATTTGGAGTGCATCATTGCGGTACTACTTTATGGTTCCGATGCTTTTACTTATTGTCGTGTATAGAGGTAACTTAAAGCAACTCTTTCAATATATGAAAAATAATCCGAAAGAATGGTTAGTGTGGAGTATCGTTGGATTTGGTCTCTTCTATGCACCACTTAGTTTTGCCGGGGCTTTTGGACCTGGTTGGCTCGTTGCATCAACATGGCAAATTACGATCGTCGCAGGAATTTTGTTAACACCATTTTTTGCAGTAGATCCGTTACATAAAAAACTTCCAATGAAGGAATTAGTTATGTCAGGCATTATTTTATGTGGTGTTGTACTCATGCAAGTAGAACATGCTTCTTCATTAGGAATTCGTGAAACCGTTTTATGTGTAGTTCCTGTACTTATTGCAGCGTTTGCGTACCCTCTTGGAAATCGAAAAATGATGCAAGTTTGTAAAGGGGAATTAGATGTATTCCAGCGAGTTCTCGGTATGACATTAGCTAGTTTACCATTTTGGTTTTTACTATCTGGTTATGAAGTATCAACAGGTGGGCTACCGTCAAGTAGTCAAGTTTTCCAATGCTTTATTGTAGCAGTTAGTTCTGGTTTAATCGCGACAGTACTATTCTTCTTTGCGACAGATCTTGTAAAAGATGATCCACAAAAACTAGCAACAGTAGAAGCAACACAGTCCGGTGAAGTTTTGTTTGCGCTAGTAGGAGAGCTCATCTTGCTATCCGCGCCAATTCCGTCATCTTTATCTTGGATTGGTATGACCCTTGTTATTGTCGGAATGATACTACACAGTTATGTAGCGGTCGTTGTGAAAAAAGAAGAAAAAATAACGGCGTAATGAGATTAGCTCTTTTTATAAAGAGCTAATCTTTTTTCATAGAAAGGGATGGAAGTATGGATTTACAGCGTGTTGAACAAATTGAAAATGATTTAATTTTACATGTACTACAGTATGCAGTTGGGCCAAGTGAAACTAGCTTAGAGAAAGCAGTTTTATTTTATGAAAGGATTAAAGGCACTTTGCATAGATTTGAAGAAAAGGCTTGCATAGGTATTGAAATAATTGGAACAAATAAAGCGAGAATATGCCACATAGCAGTCGTCCCGCAATATCGTCATAAAGGAATTGCGTTGCAAATGATAAAGGAAGTAGTAAGAATGCATCAATTGACGTATCTCGAGGCTGAGACAGACGATGAGGCAGTAGAATTTTATAAAAAAATTGGTTTTCAAGTTAAAAGTTTAGGAGAAAAATATCCAGGAATTGAAAGGTTTCATTGTTACATGGAAAAATAGTATAAAAATATGCAAATGTGCATTTAAGGTATAGTTTGAAAAAAGTAAGATTTACATTATATAATAAAGGTATCTGGAAAAATATAGATAAAAGAAATTAGGTGTATAACACATGAGAATGGATAAAAGTAAATTTATAAAAATTGCTACTTCAATAGGGGTATCATCTTTTTTATTAACTGGATGTGGCGATTATGAAGAAGATACTGCTCAACAAGAAAGTAATGCTGTTAAAACAGATGGTGGAAAACAAGGAAATGAACAAGAAAGTTTAAATTGTGATGATAAAGCTCCTACTAATGAAAATGTAGAAAATGATGAGTTATGCAAGGAAATGAATCCGTCTTTTTCATCGTATCATGAAAATTCACATTTACCGATACTTCCATTCGTAGCAGGATATTTATTAGCAAGCAGAACTTCAAATATAAATTATACAGCAAAACCAAATATAATGAAGAAACCGTATGCAAATAATATTATTCCATATCGTGAAAAAGACCAAGGTAGAACTGGTGGCAGCGGTGGAGGAGGATACTACGGCGGAACTAACAGTAACAACAATAATTCTTCTAATAAAGTGGATTTAAATAAACAACAGCCAAATTCCTCAAATAAAGTGACGCCAGATACAAATACGCCGAAATCATCTACGACTCAAACGCCGAAAGTGAATTCTGGTTCCAGTGGAATTGGGAATGCAAAAGCGCCAGCCGGATCATAATACGAAAGGATAATAGGATCATGTATACAGAACAAGATCAGAAAGAATATATGAAAGTATGGTTTTCACTTGCGGAAGAGGCTGGTCGGAATGGATTTACGTGGCCGAGTCTATTAGAAAAAGAAGAGTGGAATCAATATATGGCAACAGGTATGTATCGTATGCCGGTAAAGACTTATACTGCTATTTCAAAAGCGACAGAAGAAATTATGTATGTGTTATATAGAACGTATCAATATATTGTCAATACGACAGAAGATTTTCAAACACTAGGATTTCCAGCTGAAACGTGGGAAATTGCGAGAATGAAACATACTGGTTTGTTTTCATATTTTACGAGGTTTGATTTTATCGTAAATGATGAAGATATAAAATTAATAGAAGTAAATTGTGATACACCAACAGGTTATTTAGATCCATCTGTCGCAAATGAAGTGTTGTGCCGTTATCATGAAGTGAACCATCCGAACCATATAGAAGAGCATATTGTGCAGGCGTGGGAACAAATTAAACATGATTATAATATAAGTCCTATCGAGACGATATATTTTACTAGTTATGATTGGCATGATGAAGACCATCAAACAGTTCAATTTTTAAGAAGCTATTGTTTAGACCAATCAACGGATTATATAGGTATACAAGATATTGTCGTTGCAGATGATGGCATATATACGCCAAATGGTGAACGAATCCATTATTTATATAGACTATATCCAATTGAATATTTAGTTTCAGATACCGATAAAAATGGGAAAAGAATTGGACTCCAGTTTTTAGATTATATAGCGCAAGGAAGAGTGAAAATCATAAATCCGCCAGCTGCTTTTCTTATGCAAAATAAAAGTGTACTCGCATTCATTTGGCAACTTTACGAAGAGGGAGTCTTCTTTGAGGAAGAAGAGCGAGGAATTATACAGAAATACTTCCTACCAACTTATTTTACAAATAAACCGTTTATAGAAAAAAATGAATCATATGTTTCTAAACCTTTATACGGTATATGGCAACTTAACTTTCTGTCTAAAAATAATATGATATATATCTTAAACTGTTACTATGTAGAAATACATGGCTTTTTTATTTTATGCAGATTTAAATGTATGGTAGAAGTAAATTAGTATTTTAAAAGAGCTCAACAAGTCATGGATTTATCTAAAATGCATTAAGGAACTGTTGAGTAGCAATAAAGTTATTCAACTAAAGGGCTAAATTATTGAGTAACAACATTAAACTAAACTGGATAGATATGTTAATATGTAATTATGAATTCTAGTACTTAAAATATATGGGGGATAAATGAAGATTAATTGTATTATAAAAGCATAAGGGAAAATGAAAAGAACACTTATATAGAGATTATTGAAGAATTCATTACGTATAGAGAAAATGAGGGGAATATTCGTATTGTATTAATAATGGTAACTAATATAGTGAAGATTATTAATAAAGAATACAGTTGAATATGAAATCGAAAATGCTATTAGAGAAATATTAATATAGAAAGAAGAGAATTGTGTATGGAAAATAATGCATTGATTGTGGGGAATGGATTTAGTATAAATTTTGATTACTCCTTTGCTAATATATATGCGTCGCTTAATGAAGGTAAAAATACTTTACTTAAGTCAGGTGAATTTAGTATCTCTTTAGGGGCGAAGCCGAACACTAGGCACGTATAAAAAACAAATTATCAAAGTGTATTAAAGTTTGTACGTAATATGAATCAATCTAAATTAGAAAATATATTTAATGATGCATTAAAGTTTGCGGAATTTATTGTAAATACACCTGTGATTTTAGAGCAATTATTAGAAAGTAAATATATACATAAGTTAAAAACTGCTCCCAATATGGTTGAGATTACTGAGAGTATTGCGAAGGTAGGAAAAGAAAAAGGGATACAATATATAAATATTGAGAACTGGCCTGTTTTAGTTTGGATATACAATTTAATCGATAGAACGCCAGAATTCATAGAATTTAATAAATTCCCTAACCTTTTTATAAGTTTAATGAAGTTAGGAGAAACATTAAAATTATGTGATCCAAATACACCAGGTTCTGTGATGCTAAGAACTCGGACTAATGGTTTTTCAATTTTTTATAGACTATTAATGATATCCATTGTTTTTAATGAGGGGAAAGCAGTCAACATAAAAAAACTTTCTAAGATTAATGATATTAAGCAAGAAAAACTAAATATATGGCTTGATGAATTTAAAGTATTATTTAGTTTAAATTATGATAAAATTTTAGAAATGTTTTCCCATAGAGAAGTTATACATTTGCATGGTGAATTCGCAGAAAGTAAAAAAGGAGATGTTTTTTATTATTCCTATGCTTTATTAGACAATGGAAAAAATATTACACAAACGATATATTATTAGGAGATTATGCAACAACTAAAGTGCTGGATGGATATATACATCAGTTAGTAATGAATAAACAAGCTTTTGCGCAGCAGATGCAGGATCCATTAAAAGTTTTAGAAACTAATTTGCAAGCAGAATCTATTAATCATGTTGTATTTTTTGGTGTTCATCCTGAAAATGATTACCATATATTGAGTAGTATATATTATTATTTCTATTCGAATCAGATTTCTTCACCTGAAGTTACATATTGTTATTATGGTGATGAAGCAAAATTAACTTTTGAGGTTAATTGGCAGAATATAATTGATAATGTTTATCCTAAAACAGTAGAGTATGCAAAAAATATTACAATTAATTATCTGGATTCAAAGAGTATCTTAAAAACATATTTTTAAGATGCTCTTTGAACTAAGCCATTATCTGTGCGTGATTTACTAATACTCCTAAGAAACATCGAAAAAGAGATGAGAAAAACCAACGGTTATTTTAGCCATTCGGAGATTCTAATTTAATCTATTTAAATGGAGATGATAGATTGTTTTATAGAGTATTAAATATGTATAGTATTATGACTTGTTAATTAAAGTCCCGTATATTTAAGTATTATGTTATTCCGCACCCTTTATGTACAACTGTAGCGATATATAGTCTATTAATTATAATTATGGTATGGTTCAATGGTAAGAGATGGTATATGGATAAAAAATAAAATATAGCTTTGTGATTTGAACCATAACTTTGCCGTTTGGGCAAGGTTATGGTTCTTTTTGTCTGTGGCGAACCTATGGTTCCAAAATAAAACAGGTTGTGAATTTGGAATAAAGGTAAGATGTTTTTAAGAAAGACGAGAAGTTTTGAATAAAGTTGTGACGTTTATAAAAAAGATGCGATGCTTTAGCATTTCTATCAAAATTATAAAATGAAATGCATTTTTCGTTTCTTCATTAAGTTAATAAGCAAAATTAATGCAATATCGTGATAAAATATAGAAAGATAAGGAGTTATGAAAAAGGGGGATTTTTGGCTGGTTCATAACCTGAAAAATAACAGATTCAAACTACGAGAAATGAAAGAAGATTGGATAGATATACATATATACGCATCTCAGCCTATTGTGTGCCAACATCAACCATGGGGCCCGAATTCAGAGGAGGAAACCCCAAAATTTGTAGAACAGGTTCGTCTAGATGCAAAAAAAGAAACAAGAAATCGTTTTACTTTTGCCGTAGTTGAAAGGGAAAAAGAACGAATGATCGGTGCAGGTGAGATAAATATTCGAGATTTTAAAAATAGAGAAGGTGAAATAGGATATATCATAAATCCAAATTACTGGCGAATGGGATTTGCTACAGAGGTATCAAAAATGTTAAGTAGCACACAGATCATTATAAACAAGGAAGAGCCCGATATGGCTCTCAGACTCTGCCCTCAATAGCAAAGAGTTTGAATTAACTCATTTACTGTTATATAAGGTTGATTGATTGGTCCCCAATTCCATGCTGCTGCATATTTGGCATCTTTCCAAAGTTTTTCAGCTAATCGTACATAACCATTTAAAGGATCTAATACATGTTGCCAAGGGCGAATTGCACCTGGATTTCTAATACTTAAATGATTGGTGTGGATATAAGCTCGAATAATATCCGGAAACAGACGATTTTCTGCCCAATCTCCGCCACCAATGACATTACCAGCTCTTACGGAAGCCAGTTTTGGAATAGAAATACTGTTTGAATTAAAGAAGGACTTATGATAAGAGGTTGCGACTAGTTCTGCACAAGCTTTACTGGCGCTGTATGGGTCATGTCCTCCAAGACGATCCTTTTCATGAAAGGATCGATTTCTAGTGCCATTATTTTCATAGCATTTATCACTTGTAACGTTAATAATGACACGTACACTTTCCGTGTGCTTTGCTGCTTCTAATACGTGAACAGTACCTAAAACATTTGTTTTAAATGTCTCAATAGGATCTTTATATGAAGTTGTAACTAACGGCTGAGCGGGTAAATGGAAAATAATTTCTGGTTGATAATGCGTGATCGTTTTTAATAAGGTAGGATACTCTGTAATATCTCCGGTTATAGAATGACATTCTTTTGCTGCGTTAGACTGTTCAAAAAGGTATGGAGTTGATGGAGGACGAGAAGAGTATCCAATTACTTCTGCACCTAAAGAAGTTAAAAAAAGTGTAAGCCAAGTTCCTTTAAATCCTGTATGCCCGGTAATAAATACCTTTTTTTATGCCAAAAAGATGTAGTAACCATATTATATTACCAAACCTTCCATGGAGCATGATCGCTTTCCCATAATTCCACTAATTTTTTCTTGTCACGTAGTGTGTCCATAGGATGCCAAAAGCCTGTATGTTGATATGCATTAAGCTCTTGTTTGTTGACTAGCTGAACTAAAGTATCAGTTTCAAAAACAGATGTATCACCGCTAATATAATTGAAAATTTCATGGTTTAGAACAAAGAATCCACCATTCACCCAACCGCCATCGCCTAAAGGCTTTTCTTTAAATGCTAAAACGGTTTGCTCATTTAATACAAGAGAACCAAATCTACCGGGAGGTTGAACGGCGGTTACAGTAGCCATTTTTCCGTGTTGTTTATGAAATTTGATGAGTTCTTGTAGATTTACATTGCTTACTCCATCGCCATAAGTAAGCAAAAAAGGTTCGTCCCCAACGTACTTTTGTATCCTTTTAATACGGCCACCAGTTTCTGTATTTTGTCCTGTATCAATAAGTGTGACTTTCCAAGGTTCTATATGATATGAATGGCTAGTTATTGTGTTGTCACTTAATTTGATTGTGAAATCTGACGTGTGTAAGTTGTAATTAAGAAAAAATTCTTTAATTGCATAACCTTTATAACCTAAACAAATTATAAATTCCGTAATACCATAGTGACTGAAGAGGCTCATAATATGCCAAAGAATGGGTTTTGTGCCAATTTTAATCATAGGTTTTGGTTTTAAATGTGTTTCTTCCCCAATTCTAGTACCATATCCACCAGCAAGAATAACAGCTTTCATCTTTTCCTCCTAAAACGTCCAAAATTATAGTATCTTTTACTGTATTCATCTATTTTACAAATGGTGTTGTTTTTGTTAAGGATGTATGCCCGGTTATGAGAAATGGGAGGGATTAAAGAACAAACAATAGGGACGCAGCTAGTGCGGGAATCGTAACAGGGGTTGCGTGGTCTACAAAAGGAATGATTGTTGGGGTTGTTGGACAATATATGCATATTATTGATATACCAGTGCTTGAAATTACACCTGTGTTTCAAGGAAAAGGTTTTGCATCTAAATGTGAATTAACAGCGTGGATTCTCTTGCTCATTATATGGAAGTGTGGTTAAGTTACATTTCAAGAACAGATGTTATTTTTTAGCCAATAATCATATTGTTAATGTAGTATTCGAGAAAGGGTCACCTTCCCTAATTTTTATAGTGAATGCAGTGCAAGGGGAGTGAAAAATAGGGTCGGTCCAGTTGTTCTAGTAGCTCTCATTGAACCAGTGGGACCAGTAGGGAATTGAAAAGGTTGAGCAGGTGGGAGTGTAGGCCCAATCGAACCTGTATTTAGTGCAGCAGAAGGTAGAAACTCGTCCATTATATTTCACCTCTGAAAAATTCGTATTATCAATTGTAAATGTAGGATTAGAGCAAAGTGAAATGGGCAAGCGATTGTATTTTATAAATTTAACTAAATAGTTACTATATGACGTAAAAAATAAAAGAACCCGCTAATCATAACGGATTCTATGTATAAGAAATTCAAGGAATACAAGGAAACTGGTCCAGGGCAACCTGTGTATTCCTTTGAATGATAATAATATATTCAAAAGAATTAAAAAGATGGAAGGGAAATTAAATAAAATCCTTATTTAGTAAAAAGGAATCGTATACAAAAAATGTACAAGATTATAAAGCAACTATGTCTGGTCAGTTTATTTTATGTTTATTGTATGTAAAAGATGACACATCTAAATAAATTAAAAGAGCACTTTTAAAAGTGCTCTTAAGACCAAGACTCTTATTGTAAAAGAGTACATGATAATATATGTGACTTTTTCTAAGAAAGTGAATCATTTGACCAGAATTTTTATTTGAAAACTAAAGAGCGCTTTCCAAGGCGTTTCTTAAGTAAAACTAAAATTGAAAAAGAATACCATATGGTAGTATATGCATGTGCAGTTTTACAACAAAATCTTTATTTGGGGTACCGTCACATGCCCATCAAGCTAACAACGTAAATTACTAGATACGAAATACGGTTCTGTTGCAAAGATTGTATTTATTTGAAAGAGGTATATAGATTCCTAATGGAATCTATTCTTATCCAGCCATTCCGAGTAGTTGATGAATAAACTTCATTTCATTTTGGACAGATTTGTCCCGTAAAATAAGTTGGCCTTTTTTTAATGATATGCATCGATTCTATTCCTGAAAGAATAGATTTAGCTGTACGAAAAGATTTCAATTCTAACATTGAACGAACTCTCTTTTTAATAACACGATGATCTTGCTCTACAATGTTATTAAGGTATTTTACCTGCCTTATTTGGATGCCTACAGGCATCTTTTTCTCTTTATGCAACTCTTCAATCGCTATAGGATAGGCCGGGTTTTTGTCTACTGTAATACACGGGGCTTTGAAACATGAAAAGACTGCAAAGTTTTCTTGAAAAAACGCTTTGCGTCCCTATGACCTCTTGTTTTGCTTAAATGAAAATCAATTGTATTTCCTTTTGAATCAACAGCACGATATAGGTACATCCATTGACCTTTGACTTTCACATACGTCTCATCGACTTGCCAAGAATCATTGGTTGACTTAAGATGACGTCGTACACGCTTATCTAATTCGGGACCATATTGATGACTCCATCGCATGAGAGTTGTATGAGCAAGGAGTAGCCCGCGTTCTTCCATCATTTCGATTAAATCACGAAAACTAAGGTTGTACCGTAGGTACCATCTCACGGTTAATAAAATAATATCCGGTTGATAATGTTTCCACTTGAATAGATTATGCTTTTCTATACCAATTACATCCTTTTTTAGAGTACTAGTATCATTATTTCCAAGTTTAGGAGGTTACTTACAAGCTTTTTGAAGTGTTTGCACCAGAACCGTATTAATAGTTAGGAAAACATAAATCTGGAAATAAAACTTGATATTCCGGGATTAACCGAAGATCGGTAGTTGAGGTTGTAAAGTGTATATATTTTTTTTCTAATTCATCTAGTGTTGCCAGGTGATGAGTACCTAAGTCATGTTGGATGCTATGTTTAGAAAGAGTAGGACCAATTTGTAATTTTCGTTTTTTCATAGCCTTGTTCCATGGACTGTAAAAGAATTTTAAAACGAAAGCAGGATACATGTAAACGGTAAATGGATGAGGTGACCAATGCCGCCCTGCCCAATAGTTACCATGTGAATAATTGTGGAGTAATCTACCGCCGTAGTAAGGGGCAGGTGGATTAGGGTGGAGTATTATCCCATGATAACGCTGTTTGACAAGGGGAATTCCGTATCTCGGATTAGTATAACCGTGAGTCGGATCATCGACCATGAGAATCGTCCTAATGGCATACATGTTTTGTTCTAAAGCAGTAAGAGATGAAAAAAATGCTTCCTTATCAAAACAGCAAAGAAATTCAGTGGTATTCAACACCATTTTCCACCCCCTAATTTCTTTTTCGATTTCCATAACTTCTTGATCAACTAATAAGGCATCAAACTCTAATACTTTTGAATTGCGGATTTCCCAATGAGGTGCAAATAATCTGCATATTTCAACCGAACGATCAGTAGACCCACGATTAATAAGAATCCCGTGATCAAATAGTTTTGTGTGGTGCATTAACCACCACGGAAGTAGATACTCTTCGTTATAAAAATGAGAAATCAAAGTTGTATTAATAAAAAGCCCTCCCTTCAAATGTTTGTAAAATATATCCTTATCTAGTATGATATGCTACTTGTTTTAAAAAGTTTTCTTTGAAAACTATAATGGATATTGAGATATAAAAAAAGACCGTACTGTTTGAGTAAAAGAACAGTACGGTCTTTTTTTTATGGGGTAATAAAAACTTTGTTCAAAGGGATATTTTTGTTAGTTTAATTTTGGGATGGTTAATTCTATAGCATTTACACAGCTTTCACAGATTACAATATTTGGGTGTTAAAGGAGTTGTTATTTCGAGGTTGAACTGTTGAATTGGTTCATATTCTCCTTGGCTCATTTCCAAATGGAATCTTAGCGATCACACTATTTGTTGCACCATCAATCATAGATACAGTATGATTATTAGTATTTGCTACATAAATACGATTGACGGCTGTTAATCACAGACCAGTAGGACCGGTAGGACCAGTAGGACCAGTATCTCCAGTAGGAACAGTATCTCCAGTAGGACCGGTATCTCCAGCAGGACCAGTATCTC
>NZ_NVEC01000101.1 GCF_002571225.1 Bacillus sp. AFS059628
CTGTTCGATACATTCTCTCTTCTGGAATGAACGGATTTGGAATGAATTTTTCTGCTGTGAGCTCTGGTCTATTTAAATAACCACGGGCCAAACCTTCTCCGCTGATACAAAGCTCGCCTGGCACTCCCAATGGACAAAGCCCATTAGATTCGTTTAAAATAAAGACTTTTGTATTACATATTGGTTTTCCTATCGGTATATTGTCATAAGAATTTTCTATAATAAAGCTTGTTGTTACTACTGAATTCTCTGTAGGACCATAGTTATTAACAATCTGGTAACTTTTATTTTCAAAATAATTTAGTTTATCTCCACCTGTTAATAATCTCCTTAAAGATGTATTCTCAAGCATTAAAAATTGTTCACATACTTGTGTAGGTAAAAAGCTTATTGAAATCTCTTTTTCAATAAAATACTTGTTTAATTTCGTAATATCTAATTTTAAATTATCATTTATAATATGAATCTCTGAACCCGCTATGATATAAGGAAATACTTCCCAAGCAAATGCATCAAAACTTATACTTGCATAACTAGCATTTTTATCAGTTTCACTTATTTTATTGAAGGAATTATGCCAGTTACATAAGTTCACCAATGAATGATGCTCCACCATAACTCCTTTTGGCTTTCCAGTAGAACCAGATGTATAAATGACATAGACTAAATCTTTACTGCTGCTATCAATACGTAAGTTCTCGGTTCCGTATTTAAACAAATGCTCATTATGAATATTAATAATGCTAATATCATCAACTTCTGTACAATCAACTAAATTAATTAATTTATCCTGGGTCAATAATATTTCAGTTTGACTATCTTGAAGTATATATTTAATTCTATCTATAGGATATGTAGGATCAATTGGTAAATACGCACCACCAGCTTTTAAAATCCCCATAATTCCCACAATCACATCAACTGAACGTTCTAATAATATTCCTACTATTTTATCAGAACCAACACCATTTTCTCTTAATGCTCTTGCCAATTGATTAGATTTTTCATTTAACTCCCTATATGTCAATTTCTTGTCTTCAAAAACAACTGCAATGCTATCTGGTGTTCGTTCTACTTGTTCTTCAAATAACTTGTGTATTAACTGGCTTTTAGAGAAATCTACATTTGTATCGTTATGTTCATACAATAAAAAGCGCTTTTCTTCTTGTGGGATCATATCTATTTTATTTACACTTATCGAAAGATTCCTTGATATTTCCCTCAGAATATTAATATAATTTTCTGTCATTCTTAATATTGTGTCTCTTTTGAATAATCCAGTACTATATTCGACATTTAACACGATCTCATCGTCATAATCTAAAATACTAAAAGTGATATCGAATTTTGCATTATCTAATTCAAATATTATTGGACTAAGATTTAAAGCACCTTGCTTCTTAGTAAATAATTTAGCGTCTTCCAATACAAACATGGTATCAAATAAAGGGTTTCTATTAGAGTCTCTTTCATAGTCTATACTGCGAATTAGTTCGTCAAACTGATACTCTGAGTTTTCAAATGCTGTAATTGTATTTTCTTTTACCTGTTCCAAAATTTCTTTAAAACTTTTTGTAGCATCTATATTGTTTTTTAAAGCAATAGTGTTGACGAACACACCAAAAATATTTTGTAAATCTTGATGTAACCTACCTGATGCTGCTGTTCCGACAACAATATCAGTTTTTCCAGTATATTTGTGAAGTAATATATGATAAGCGCTAAGCATAAGCATATATAAAGTTGACCCTGTATCCTTAGCTACCCTTCTTATCTGTTCAGATAGCTCTTTTTCTATATGAAAGTATGCATTTTCTCCTGCAAAGGTATCAATATTTTCTTTTCTATAATCATAAGGTAATTCTAATTTAGATGGCAGATGACTGTATAAATTCAGCCAATATTGCTCTTGTTTTTTTATAGCATTAGATTGATTATACGTATTATTCCATTCTACATAATCCTTGTATTGTATATTTATCTTAGGTAGATCAAGATTGTTATATAAATCGAGTATTTCATTCATAAATATTCCTTGTGATACCCCATCTGCTATTATGTGATGGAAGTTAACAACCAATATATGCCTCTCTACTCCGATTTTAATTAGTTTAGCTCTCATTAATGATGGTTTACTTAAATCAAAAGGCTTTGTTGATTCCTTACACATTTTACTAGTTAAATCTCTTAAACCTTCATCATCTGTTACGACTATATCTAAACATTGGTATTCCAAATCAAAATCAACTTTATCATAAACCCTTTGAACTAATTCATTATCTAATACTTCAAATCCTGTTCTCAGGATTTCATGTCTATCTATAAATTTTCTAAATGCATTTTCAAGTCTATTACATTCGATTTCACCTTCGACAAGTAACGCCATAGGAATATGATATGCTCCTCTATTATTTTCCATCATAGAAAGCATGTACATTCGTTTTTGAGAAGATGATGTAGCATAATAATCCTTTTTCGATACCCTTTCAATCATATTTTCCCTATGATTGTCTTGGCTATTTTTCAAATATTGATCTAATACCTTTATAGTGTCATTTTTAAATATTTCTCCTATCGGCACCTCTATATTCATTCTCTTTTTAATTTCAGTAACAATCGATATCGCTTTTAATGAATCTCCGCCTATTTCATAGTAATTAGTATCTATTCCTATGTTTTCTATTCCGAATACATCTTTCCATATATCTAATATTTGGGCTTGAGTTTCATTTTCTGCTTCTTCACATTTAGTTGCCGCAACTTCATCTAGTTCATGATTTTTTATTAATTCCCCCAAAATACTCTTATTTACTTTCCCATTTACAGTCAATGGTATTTCATCTATTTTGAAAAATCTTGATGGAATCATATAATTCGGGAGCTGATTTTGCAAATATTGTTTTAGTTCATTTGGGTTTATGTCTTCATCTGTAACTACAAAAGCATACAGGCTTTTCATTTTATTATCGTTTGTATAGTCAATTACTACTGTTTTATTTACACCTTTATATTTGATTATACAATTTTCAATTTCCCCTAATTCTACCCTATATCCCCTTATCTTAACTTGACTGTCTTTTCTTCCTAAAAATTCGACATATCCGTCCTCTTTTAACACACCATAATCACCAGTTTTGTAAATATATCCTAATTCTTCGTGCAAAATAAATGACATCTTAGTTTTTTCAATATCATTTATATACCCACTTGCTACTCCCACTCCACCAATGTACAATTCTCCCTCTACATCTACGGGACACAATTGCTTATTTTGATTTAATACATAAATTTTCTGGTTAGCCAACGGCATTCCATATGGTATACTTTTCCAATCATCCATAATTTCCTTAATAGGGTAATATATGGACCATATTGACCCCTCAGTTGCTCCACCTAAGCTAATAACTTCCGCGTTTTTGAAAGTTTTCTTTATCTTCTGAGGAAGTTCCAGGGGTATCCAGTCCCCACTAAGCAATACAAGCCTTAGACTATCATCCTGTTCACTATCATTATATAAGTCCACTGTCAGTTCCATAATTGCTGGAACTGAGTTCCAAATTGTGATTCCTTCTTTCTTTACAACTTTTTTTAGGTTATATACATCCCTTTGATCATCTATAATTACAAGGGCCGCTCCACAGCTCAATGCACCAAAAACATCATAAACTGACAAATCAAAGCACAGTGAAGAAATCCCCATAATTTTATCTTTTTCTGTCACACAGAATTTTTCGTTAATATCTATAATTGTATTTGTTGCTGCACCATGAGTTATTTGAACTCCTTTAGGTTTTCCTGTACTACCAGAAGTAAAAATAACATATGCCATATCTGTTTCATCTACTTTTATATTGACTTCATCACCAGAATATTCCCTAATATTTTTATCTTTATAGGTAGAAGGTGTTATAAAGAACTTACAATTACTTTTCTTTTTTATATATTCTTTTCTTTCTTCAGGATAATCAGGATCAAGCGGTATATATGCTGCTCCAGCCTTTAAAACAGCAACCAAATTTATAATGGTATCTATACATCGCTTACCTATCACACCAATGTAATCACCTTTTCTAACTCCCTTATCCATTAAGTATCTTGCAATTTGATTCGATTTTTCATTTAGTTCTTTATAAGTTATCGAATCATCATGATGAATTACAGCTACCTTATCTGGTACTAGTTTTGCTCGATTCACAAACATTTCATGTAAAGTACACTTATCAAATTTTTTGTTTGTATCATTATAGGTTTCAATAACTTTTATGCTATTTTCACTAAGGTTAATACCTGACACTTGATCATTAAATACAACCTGATTTAATACATTTATATATTGTTCAAACATTGATTTAATAACATTGATCTCAAATAATTGTTCAACGTAATCCCATGTAATATATAAACCTCCATTTAATTCATAAACTTGGTTATCTATATAAACTTGGGATGTTCTTGTACTAAAAAATTTAATTTTTTCAAAATCTATCAAATGATTAAATGAATCATCTGAGTCCTCACTCAATACACTTGTAAATACAATAGGCATTATAGCTTGATTAACCATTCTATGTTTTTTCCCAATAGCTCTTATAAAATCCACACCATCATAATGTCTATGTTCAAGGGCTTCTAACAATGTATCCTGTACCTTCGCAGCAAATTTCCAAAATGACTCAATACTATCTTTCGCATTAATATCTAATAACATTAGAGTTGTGAAATCCCCAATGATTTTTTTTACGTCTTGATGAAACGGTATCCGATTAAAAACAGTTAAATTTACTGCAAATTGACTCTGATTACTCCAATATGCTAAGACATAAGCATATGCAGCACATAAAACCGATGTAGGGGTAAGATTTTTTTCTCTTGCTTTTTGTTTTAATCTATTCCACGTTTTGTGTTCTAAAAATTCCGAATATTTATTGAATGTAGGTTTTTCAATTTCTAATGGGTTGCATTTTAAAGGCAATGCTGGTGCACTTGGGAAATTATCCAATTTATTTAACCAGTACTTCTCATCTTTTTTATATCGATTAGATTGCCTAAATTCATTGGTTGCTAAAACATAGTCTCTAAAATTATACTCCAGCTCAGGCAGCTGCAGACTTGGCTGATTGTAAAACATTTTAAATTCCTTGATTAATATTTTCATGCTACTGTCATCACAAATTAGCGGATCTATATTTAAACAAAAATATTTTTGATTATTGGGTAATATAAATGCTTTTATCTCAAATAATGGCCAAGTACTTGGATCTATGATTTTAGCTATCATTTTTTGTCTTTGTTCCAATATACGTATCATTATATCTTCTTGATTTAAATGCCTTACATCTACTGTGTCTACAGAATAAAGAAGTTCTCCTTCTAAGATTCTTTGTGTTCCATTTTCAAAAACTATTGTTCTTAGTATTGGATGTCTATTAATTAATTTTTGTAATGCACTATTAAACCTATCTATATTAATATCTATTTCAAATTCAACCGTTAAATTTGTAGCTGCTCCACCAATTTCAAAAGCCGGATCTCTACCTATTAAATAGGCTAATTGTATACCTGTAAGTGGGAAAGGTTCATGTAAATTCTTTAAATCTGTAGTTTTTGTAAATTGTCGGTTCTCAATAATTTCTCCCTTGTTTGTTTCGATGTAAGCACTTATTTTCTTTATTGTGGATAATCTAAACAGTTCCTTTAATGGTAAATCAACACTTAACCTATCATTCATTTTAGATAAAAGCTCCATTGCGTTTATCGAATGCCCACCAAGAACTGCAAAACTGTCATTAACACCAACTTTATTTATATTCAAAGTTTCCTGCCACATTAAAACGAGCTGTTTTTCAATCTCATTTCTTGGTTCCTCATATTCAACCTCGGTATTAAAACTTCGATCTGGTTCAGGTAAAGACTTTTTATCTATTTTTCCATTTGCCGTTAACGGCATTTTATCTAACTTAAGAAAATAAGTAGGAATCATATAATCAGGTAACTTTTCACCTAAAAATCTTCTTAATTCTTCAACAGTAACTTCTCCTACTAATGTTAGATATGCACAAATATAATTGCTCTTGTCCTTTTCTTCTCTTGCTACAACTACAGTTTCTTTTACATTTTGATGCTTTAATAACTGACTCTCTATCTCTCCAAGTTCAATCCTAAATCCCCGAACCTTTACTTGATGGTCAATTCTTCCTATAAATTCAATATTCCCATCAGGTAACCACCTAGCCAAATCTCCTGTGTGGTATAAACGCTCTCCTTCTGCAAATGGGTTTTTAACGAATTTCTCTAATGTTAGCTGCTCATTATTTAAGTACCCTTTAGTTAATCCATCACCAGAAATACAAAGTTCTCCAGGTTCACCAATAGGAAGTAAATTTTTCTTTTCATTTACTATGTAAACTGAAGTATTTGCTAACGGTTTACCTATAGGTAGAGTGTCAACATCCTCATCTATTTCATTTATAAAGTAATATGTGGCAAAAACAGTACTTTCCGTTGGTCCGTACACATGAATGAGTTTATCTTTCCCTAGAAATTCTAATGCTTTTCTTGCATGGGAGACTGAAATTCTTTCCCCACCAAATAATATTTTTCTCATATTGATTAAACAATCTATTTTCATATCTACAAGTGCATTAAATAAAGCAGTTGTAATAAACATTACGTTTATGTTTTCTTGCTTAATTACATTTCCAAGCTTATTTATATCCGTGACTGTATCTTTTTCTATCAATACTAATTTCGCTCCATTTAACAGAGCACCATATATATCAAAAATTGATCCATCAAAAGAATAATTCGAAAGCTGCAGAATGGTATCATTATTTTTTATTTCTATGTAATTTGTATTTCGAACGACTCTGATAGCACTATAATGCGAAATGATAACTCCCTTTGGTATTCCAGTAGAACCCGATGTATAAATAATATAAGCTGTATCATCAGAACGATTTACTTGTTTCAGATTATCTGTACTTAAGTCACTTGAATCTAGCTCGTCCAAATCGATTATTTCTAAATCATATTCGATTTTCTTAATGAATTTCTCTTGAGTCAATAAAATCATGGTATGACTATCCCGTAACATATAATCAATTCTTGCTTTTGGAGTATCAGGATCAATTGGGAGGTAAGCTGCTCCTGATTTTAAAATACCCATTATTCCAATTATCATTTCAAGTGATCTATCAATCATTAATCCTATAATAGCATCTGTATTAACGCCCTTATTCCTTAACATCCTTGCTAATTGATTGGATTTCTCGTTAAGTTCCCTGTATGTAAGTTGTTTATCTTTAAACACAACTGCAATATTTTCAGGTGTTCTCTCCACTTGTTCTTCAAATAGCTGGTTTATAGTCTTATTTCTTGGATATTCAGTTTTTGTGGAATTGAATTTATTTAATATCATATCTTGCTCTGCTACTGTAATCTCATCGTAAGTTCTTATACCATCCTTGTTTATTTCACCAGAATTCTTAATAGACATGTTGGATTTCCCCTTTTTTAGTAATTATCCATTACCAAAATTATTTATTATTTTATTACTGTTAAAAATATAGAGAATGAATTAAATAAAAAATTCATCGTTCATAACAAGGTATACAATCCCCCCTATTTAGAAGTTACTAAAAGGAATTCTATAAAAAATTTAACTTACTACGAGAAAAATTTCCTTATTTTCATAGAAAAAACATATGATAAAAATTTATCTAAAAAATTAAAATAATCAGAAATTTTTATGGTGATTTAATTAAAGACAAATATTAAAACTCATATCAAGTTACAGATAACGCTACTACAGCACATAATTAAGAAAATGAATAAGTAGGGATAACTATTGGTACATATCTGAGGAATCTAATTTAAAACCTCAGTTAACGTATCATTTATTATTGTTGTAATTTTTTCCACATTGTTATTTATAAAGAAATGATTTCCTTCCAAATTATAAATCTTAAAATTTCCACAAGTATGCTTCTTCCAACCAATTATGCCTTTTAGACTAATTAAATCTTCTGTTCCGTTTAATACAGTAATATCACATGTGATTTTATCCGTTTTTTCTTTATATTCATATGTTTCAACTATTTTAAAATCATGTTTTAGTAAAGGAATGAAAAATTCGAACAATTCTTCGTTATGAATTAATTCTTCTGGTGTTCCCCCTAATTCTATAACTCTATTTTTAAACTCGTTATTTGGTAAATTATAAGTTATCTCCTTCTTTTCCCTTTCACTCGGTGCTTTGTATCCAGAAAAAAAGATATGCTTGGGTTTCTTGAATCCCATTTCTATTATTTTATAGTATAATTCATACGCTAATAGGCTCCCCATACTATGTCCATAAATTGCATAATCTTCCTCGCCTATTTTATCCCGAATATTATCAAAGATGTCATCTACCGCTTCTTCTAAGCTATTATAAAATGGTTCATTGAATCTTTTCCCTCTTCCCTTTAACAGTACTGGACATAGATTTATAGATGGGGTTAGATAATCACCCCATTTATAATATAACGCTTCGGATCCTCCTGCATAAGGCAAACAAAATAACATCATTAAAATGCACCTCTATCTGATAAAAGTTTGTAAAAATCATTAATAATAATATCTTGGTTAATCACTGTTATATTACTAGAAATTTCTTCATTTAATGAACATACAGCCATTTTGTATTCTAACTCTATATCAAAAATCGCCATTGAATAAGAATTACTCTTTTCTCTATTATCGGAAAGTATACGAACAGCTTTGTGACTATCTATATTAATAGAAAATGATTTTAGTGACATTGATAATCCGCTTCCATAGCATTTAATATAACTCTCTTTCAATGTCCATACCTCATAAAACTTCCTCAATTGATGATTAACATCACCTTTTTGTATATAAGCATATTCACTATCACAGAAAAAACTTTTTGCTATTTCTTCGTATTCAATAAGTTTTATTTGTTCAATGTCAATTCCAACAGGGTTATTACTAATTGCACATACTACAAATTCTCCCGAATGTGAAATGTTAAAGTAATAATTCGGATACCCCTTTAAATAAGGTTTTCCATAATGATTTTTCCCCCATACTATTCTTTCATTACCGATTTTAAGCTTTTTATTTGTTAGAGTCCTTACTAGTAATTCACCAATCAAGGTTCTAATTTTATCTTTTTTATTAATAAATTTTTTTATTCTATATCTTTTCTCTTCATCTATCCACGAACAAGTTTTTTCTAATTTTCGATCATTTATATCTTTAATTTTGGTAACAAAAATTTCCATAAAACCCCTCACAAATCCTAGTTAAATTAATTGATCAACTACAATTATTCGAGCGTTATGCTAACTGATTTTTCTACTTTCATTAATCTTGGAATGCTAATCATGTAAAAAACTCCTACAAATATTAAACATCCGCCAACTATCCAAAAAAGAGTTTCAACTGCAAGAATACCTGGGTAAAATCCAGCAATAAAAAGTAAGGTTAGTGACTGTGAGAGCATCATCAAAGGATTAATACACCCGTGTACTCTTCCCATCATTTTTGGATTTACTATTTTCGGAATCCAACCTCCAATAGCTACATTAATCATCGGAAGTGCTAGGGCAACTATGCCCGTACAAATAACATACAGCCAAACTGTATTGACTAATGAGCTCAAAATAGTCGCTCCTCCTCCAATAAACAAAGCTAAAATTAGTAAATGATAAAGCTTTATTTTTTGAGAAAGTATAGATGCTATAACACTACCAAGTAAAATCCCTATACCAAAGACTATACTTAATATAATTGAAACCTCTTCATAGTTTCTTGGGGCTAGTTTGTATTTTAAAATAAATACCTGCATCACTGAGAGCCCTCCATTTAAAATTCCGAAAACTATAAATCCGGAGATAAGTGTAAGTAACAAGTTGTGGTTCAAAATATAACGTATTCCCTTCACAAAATCCTTCATTACAATTGAAATGTTCAAATCCTTGATATTATGTTTTCCGTTTGGCATACGAATTTCTTCTGACATTCTACAAGATTTTATAAGAAGAGCACTAATAAAAAAACTAATTGCATCAATTAAGATTGCACCATAAATACCGATTACCCAATAACAATAAATCCCGATACCACTACCAAAAAGCATAAACAAACTTGTAACCATCTGATTCAAACCAACTGCAGTAGCATAATCATCTCTTGTTAAAACACCTTGTACAAGGGATGATTGTGCGGGTGTAAAAAAGCTCTTTACCATACTTCTTAAAAATAACAACGCAAATGCTACTGGCATCCAGTTTAGAAAAAGAGACCACAATAATAAGAGCGATAATATAGAACAGATCCAATCACAATTTTGAGCTATTTTTTGTCGATCAATCCTATCAGTAACTACACCAACAAGAAAAAATACTACTAATGTGGGCAAAGACAACATCAACTCCGTAATAGTAGCATATGCAGGTTGGTGCGAAAAACGATTTAAAAAATAAAACATAAGTGCAGTTAAACCAATTGTACTACCCATTTGTGAAGTAAAAGATGCAAAAAATAGTCTCGAGTAATTCCCATTTTCAAATATAACTAAAATTTTCTTCATAAGGACTCCCATTTAATTTGACTTAATTCTAATTATTCAGAATTTAATACCTTTGCTATGTTTGAAACGTAGAATATCTAAATCCCTAACGTTCATGGCAGTTCCTGTGGTTAGAGCCTAACACACTGCTTTAAGAAATAATTTGCCACTAGGATTTCTATCGCGAATTACACGTCCAAATGTACACTACCACTCATTAAATTGTATAGTTTTTTATTCTGATATTCATAATCCAAACATAACTATCCAAAATCATCCTCCTTTTGATATGCAGTTTATTTTCTTTAACTTTCCACGCTACATTCTAATACTACCTTATATTGTAATCAAAATAATAAACGAATTATTTTCTCAAGTTGTCAAAATCACTANNTAGTGATTTTGACAACTTGATTTCTCCTCTAAAAAACGTAATATTACTGTGAATTGTTGTCCAAAAAATAATTATGTATATCCACAATTATTACAAAAAGGAATGAACACCAATGTTATCCTATGTTTTAAATTAAGTATGAAATTCATTTTTCGAGTGAAAATGATGTGGGGTATGTCTATGAGGTTTAGTCTTCCAAAAAAAATTGTAATGAGTAAATTCTTACCAAGAAAACGTTATTCGTATTTATGATACATATATAAACCATATTTTTACTCAGTCATTCTAGGGCAATTGAAGTGGNNCCACTTCAATTGCCCTAGAAATGTTGCATCTTTATCTAACATCAAATTAACACTATAAGCAAAAAGCTACTTATAATTCAGATGTTTTTCCTTAAAAATTTTTTGATTTATCTTTTGCAGGTAAAATGTAGTTTTCCCCTTTTTCATATATAGAAAGTATTCTTTTCAAGAAAGTAACTTTTGGTACTAACCAATAAGCAATTATCGCTGAAACAATCCCTAATATAGCACCTGTTATAACATCGAAAGGATAATGAACTCCTACCCAGATACGAGAAATGGCTACACAGAATGCAAGTGTAATCCATAGCCAACCAATCTTTTTATGAACAAGCCAAAATGAAAAACAAATTGAAAAGAATAAAATTGTATGGTCACTTGGAAATGAATTATCAACAGCATGCTCTACCAATTTATTAACATTGGATAACTCTGCAAATGGTTGATAATTTGAATGAAACTTTCCTGCTATTTTCCCGATAACCTCAGCAATCATAAAAGCAATCATCGCTTGAACAACCATCATTCGATTTTGGTTAGATCGAGTAAACCAATACACTACAATAATTACAGCTAAGAAATATACCATATATTCTGCCACGAACGTCATAGTAGAATTGAGAAATGGGTACTGTTTACCTAAATCGTTAACGGCTCGAAAAGCATCAATATTGAATTGAGAAAAAGACATTTTCAAACTCCTCCTTACCATATATATAAATCAAACGCTAATTAAAATTTTTTAATCTACTTTTGGTTACTACCTAATAGTTTTAGATGGTCCCATTTTATTTTTCTTAATGAATATCTACCTTTTTAAAATATGAAATCAATAACACTAATCCAATAATAGATGTTCCGAATATACCTATATAGGAGTACTCGGGAGGATAAGTGGGCTGAAGCGTATTTCTTGAGATATCACCTGCTGCTGCCCATGGAAACAATCCTCTATGTTCTGAATTTGCTGTCATTAAATTAATCATGGTTATTACAACTGTAAATACAATGGTCGGTACGTAATTCTTAAGTACAATTGTTAAAAGTATGATTGGTGTTGATAAAATAAAAAGCAATAATCCACCTATCAAAAACTGTACAAAAGATTCCCTTATTAAGGATGAACTTAGTCCATCAAATTGAAATATTATCCCTAATAATAATGTTAATCCCCATGCTACAAAAGTTAACATCATAATCCACGAAAATAGAAGTAGGAATTTACTTATAAGAAAATTCATACGTGATACAGGTATAGTTAATAAATTCTTTAATGTATCTTCTGTATATTCCCGAATAAATAAGTAGGCGGTTACTACCCCATATAGTGGTACTCCTATTATTAGAACAGTATATAAATTTACTTCACCAAACAATTGACTAAATACAATAGTAGGAGTAGGATGTTTAGTTTTTAAGCTTACAAATGATGCTACTACTACCATAAAAGGTACTACCGATGCACCGAGAATACTAATCAAGAACATATGGGATCGTTTTAACTTTAATAATTCTGTATATAACAGATTAACCAATTGTTCCACCTCCAACTAATTTTGTGAAGTAATCTTCTAATCTGTCTTCACTCATCAAGATTTTCAAAACCTGAATATCATTTTGTACAAATATTTTATTAATATCTCCTTGTTGCCCAAGTTTAGAATAAACGCGAATAATCCCCTCATTATGGACTTCATAATCAAAAATACCAAAGTTTTTCTCTAAGATTTTTGTAGCTTTATTGTCATTCGATACTTGAAATTCAATATATTTGCGATTCTTTTTTCTAAGGCTGTTAAATTCGATTTCCTCTAAGAGCTTACCTTCATGAATGATCCCCATATGATCTACTAACTGTTCTATTTCCGATAAAATGTGGCTGGATATTAATAAAGTAATTTTTCTTTCTTTAGCTAAATTTTGTATCAATCTTCTAATTTCCTTAATTCCTATTGGATCCAAACCATTAGTAGGCTCATCTAATATTAATAATTCTGGGTAATGAAGAAGAGATCTAGCAATCCCTAATCTTTGCTTCATCCCTAAAGAATATTTACCCACAAGCTTTTTAGTTTCATGTTGCAATCCCACGATTTCTAACGCTTCATCAATTGCATTTTTTTTGTGTATCCCAATAATTTTTGCATTAATTAGTAGATTTTCCCGTGCTGTAAGATTCTCATAAAATCCAGGAACTTCAACAATAGACCCAATTCTTTTAAGGATTTCTTTTTGATTTTTTAATAAATCTTCTCCAAATATTTCAATCTTTCCATGGGTGGGCTTTATCAATCCTAATAACATCCTAATTGTAGTTGTCTTCCCTGCACCATTTCGACCTAAAAAGCCGTAAATTTCTCCTTGATTTACGGTTATATTAAGATTATCCACTGATTTCTGATTGCCATAAATCTTTGTTAAATTTGTAGTCTTTATTATTGCGCTCATGTAAGAACACCAACTTTCTTGTATGCTTATGTTTTTAGTATAGAAAGCAAATTTTAAACCGGGCTTAACTATTTCTTAACTATTTCTTAATTATGAAATTAACTATTCATCATTAACTCCATCTTGCTCCCTTGTACAATAAAGATAACCCCACTCTCCTTTGACTTTGATATAAGTCTCATCTATATGCCAAGTATAGTGTGCAAATTTGTTTTTCTTTTTCCAAATCTGATTAACATCAGGGTATGTTACAATTACTTGACCTTTATGTAATAAGTCTTCAAACACTACTATTTCTCTTTCTTGCTGTTTAGTACCAATGAAAGTAATGGCTAGCTTTACAAAATCTTTTTTCTTTTTCTTTTTCAGTAAACTTAGTCTCAACAGTTACTTCTTTACCCTCAATTAATAATTGAGGGTAATTAGTATACAATTGATAAATAGAAAAAAGAAGACGTGAAATTCAAAATTTAATGAATAAACTATTTGAATATTAATTCTTTAAACGAGAAGAGCCCTCCAAATAGGACGGCCCTTCTTTATTTCACATATAAATAGGCTTGCTTACAGTAATTTTTTTGTATAGGACTTTTTCTTAACACATATACTATTTTTGAACCTGTTTACCAATACGCGTCCTGTTGGTATCTTGAATTCCTCCTAAAAGGGCGGCAGTTACGACTGCATGTCCTTTTTATTTATATTGGTGGCTTTTATCTACCAATATAGATACAGACTAACAAATGCAATATTACATATTATTCTCTTTCCGGATGATGTTAGAATTTCTTATGTTGTTTATTCCATAGTAGAGTTATGGTTTCTTATCTAATTCATCAATATGTGAGTGAGCTTTTTACCAACAAGAAAAGACACTCGAAAGATGTCTTTTTTTCAGAGTGTGGGAAATCCTAAAGGGTTCCCCACACTCTGAAAAATTGACCTATAATCCTAAAATTTCTACAATCTGACGAGCTTTAGCATTCTCAATATAATAGTGCATCTCTAAACCTCTTCTATCTGCACGGAGTACGATTCCTTTTAATTTTGCTAAATGTTGTGAAACAGTGGACTGTGGAAGTCCTAATATTTCTGTTAACTGTGTAACATTACACATTTTATGATGCATTAATTCACTTATGATTTTTAATCGAACCGGATGCGACATTACCTTTAATACATCTACATCTTCTTCACGGATTTTAGCAAGATCACTATTAGATATTACTGTTAACATTTCGCATTCTCCTTTATCATTAATTTCTATTCTCTTATTATCCCTATAAGTAACACTTATAGATAATTACTATTTGTCCTGTTGAGAAAATATATTCTTTTTTAATACAAAAAGGACATCTATCCTGAAAACATTTTTTCTGCTTCAATGAATGGATGTCCTCTAATTTTTAGCTAGAATATTTTTTGTTAATTTTATTAATGTTTATGATATTATTCTTTTACATAACTTTGAATAAGGCTTAATAAGCTTCATTAAGCAATTGTCTCCTTCTTTAAAGACAATTTTAAATTCAATATTTAACTTTTTATATTGAACACGTATAAGAAATCTCTGTTCATCTCACCTTTTACAGATTTTCCGAACGAGAAAGCCCACTACGGTGTGATAGCACCTGGAATGAGAGTGAGGTCAAATACGATGTACAAATAAAAAACCGAAGGTACGTTCCGTACATCAAGAATTTGAAATGGTATCATTTTCATAATAGACAAGTAAAAGTCTCTAAAACAATCTTGTTCTCTGAAAACAGAATACATAGGAGGTTGGAGTAACAAATTCTTCTACTCCGTAAAATGTATTGAGTTGTCAAGCACAAGACGCTAAAACACATTTGAGAACTCACAATCTGACTCGTTTGGTAATAGAATGAGTGCCGTATCTGCTATATGCACTGGATACGGAGTGGTGATGGCACACCGCAATCTTGCACGTCAGCGATACTAGAAATAGACTTCGCCTTTGGTAGCAAGAATCCCACTGACGTTAGTCAGCTTGTGGCTTTATCCGTGGGGAGTGTCAAAACATAT
The DNA here is from genome assembly GCF_002571225.1 of Bacillus sp. AFS059628. Classification (GTDB taxonomy): domain Bacteria; phylum Bacillota; class Bacilli; order Bacillales; family Bacillaceae_G; genus Bacillus_A. The sequence goes on from NZ_NVEC01000101.1 coordinate 15,770, forward strand.
ATTATTTCTCAACATAACTAAATAGAATTAAAATACTAATAATGGTAATATAAAGGTGCCTTCAGTTGTTAACTGTCATTCCTTTTTGAAAAGCCCTGTCTTTCATAACAGGGCTTTTACATTTTCTCATCTACAAATAGCTTCATAAATAAAACAATAATAAATCTAAAACTCCACTAAGCTTGAAAATTTCACATACGATTTTATATTTCAAAATCCTTTTCTAACGAATTCAAAATTTGTCAGGCATACAGCTATCAATGTTGTTTTTTATTCCTATAGTAAATTCTTTGTAAATCCTCAATTTCATTTCACATCAGTATTAAGATGAAATGAAATTGGAATAAAGAAAAAACCTTGCATTCCTACAAAATTGCAAGGTTTTTCGCTAAGTTCCAGTGCAGCCTTTCTATTAACCACCAGTGTTTCCATGTGAATATTGCGTCACTTCTTGTGTTACTATTGAAATTTCTTTTTGAATATTTGCACTCGCTAAACTAAAAATAGAAGTGCTCGTATTTATTTTCGTCTATTCCTTTTCTGGCCAAATTTTCGCGTTTGGTTCTAATAACCACTTGTGGTCTTCCTCCATGATACGATCATTCCATGGGTTATTCTCAAGGTGCCGAATCATCCAACAAAAATACATTGCATATCCAGGTGCAGTTGCTTGTGGGTGGTCTAGCTCACCTGGAATTGTAATAAAGCTATTATGTACAACGCGATAAGCGTCCTCACCTACCATTGCACATCCAAATCCCTGTGGCTTGTTAAAGCGATAATAATATACCTCTGGTTGGTCGTGATGATGCGGTGGGTAACTGGACCATCGCCCTGGATAAGAAATAACTTCTCCTACTACCATATTAGAATATGCTGCATTATTATAATCAAAAATTGTCCGAATAACACGCTGGGCTGTTCCCTCCCATACTCCTTCTCCAGTTACAACACTTTGACACTCATTTGGAGTATACAACTTAGACTCAAATTCTTGATTATTATCTGTTTTTTGAACAAGCACTTCACTATCTGAAAGAGCAGTAATTGTAACCTTCACATTTTTAGCCACATGTAAACACCAAGGATTTTCTTCAAAAACAGACTGCCTTTGAATAACTTGTTCCATTCCATCCCACTCTAAACGTATTGCCCCTTCTAGTAAAAGTACTGCCGTTTCATTCTTATTATCAAATAACAGCTCTTCTTTTCCATTAGACATCTTATATATGCCTATATCCATTAACATATCACTGCAATGACCGTTCATTTCTGTTAATACATTATATCCTTCATTTAATTCACCTAATTTACCTAACATGATGTTCTCCTCCTTTTTTAACGTATTCCCCGAAAGAATTCTTCTTCCTCAAGCGTGTGAAGGGCGTAGCCCTACGATAGGTGGGAGATGACTTTCGGTTTGGCATAGCCAAAAACTTTTGATAAACTTGCTATATGAAGTTCTTTGATAACTTGATATAGAAGGTTGCAGGAAGAAAATAGAGTGCGAAAACCAAGCCATTCGGTTCCTGCGTAAAATATCAACCGTACCAAAAGAGCATCCATGCGTTGGACATCTAGGGATGGAACACCCTGAAGTAACGCTCAGGGAGACGAAAGGTTACTTTCGTCGTGGAACTGAGAAGCTCCCACTTCAAGCTTTGCTAAGTAGCGAATAGTTCACTGGCTACTCTATCATTCTCTACCTTTGTCAGCTAACTACATTATGAGTTCCTTCTATTATTTAATGAAGAAAGCTTTTCTGGTTGTGCTTTGTTTGCACTTCCGAAAATGAGCATATGATTTTTAACGTTTTCGTATGCGGACTCAATTACATCTTGATGATACGTAAAGTAATCTGAATAAGGATTATTTAGGACAGCAGTGTTAACCGCAGAAACTATATTCTGAAACGTCGCTGTTGCTACATTAATTTTTCGAACACCATGTTGAATACATTGCTTGAAATCCTCTGGGCTAATGCCAGACCCACCATGTAATACTAAAGGAATATCGACTATCCCATTAATCTCCTGCAAGCGGTCTAATCGTAAATCAGGGTCTCCATTGTACATCCCGTGCGCATTTCCAATCGCAACAGCTAACGCATCAACATCTGTTTCTTCTGCAAATCTTTTTGCTTCTTTAGTACTTGTCAGCATCATTTCAATATCTTCTGATCCGTCCTCACTACCACCTACTCTGCCAATCTCAGCCTCTACTGTCGCTCCGTACTGTTTCGCAAGCTCCACAACTTCTTTTGTCCTTTGGATATTCTCTTCTAATGGATAGTGAGAGCCATCAAACATAACCGAACTAAAACCAATTTCTAATGTCTCTTTAATTTTTTCAAACGTCATACCGTGATCAAAGTGAACTGCTACTGGAACAGTTGCTTTTTTCGCTGCAGCTACCATCAAAGGGCCAATCATATGAATTGGCGAATGATTCAAACGAACTTCCGCAATTTGTAGAATAAGCGGCGAATGTAACTCTTCTGCTGCTTGAATAGCTCCCATTACCATTTCCATATTAGCGACACTGAAAGCTCCAACCCCATATTTCTCTTGATTTGCCTTTATTAAAATATCTTTCATTTGAACTAATGGCATTACATACTCACCTATTTCAATATTATTTATTAAATGTAAAATCAACCTTCTCGTCTTTTTATTCCTTTTGTAAAAAAGACCTGTTGATTGTCATATCATTAACTTAGGGATAATCTCAAAATGCGGAAATTAAAGACCTGCTTTTTCTTGTATAAATTTTCGGGCTTTTAATGCGTATTCAAAAGGATTCGCTAAAGCTGGGTCTTGCTCTGCTTCTACCACAAACCATCCTTTATACTCAGAGTTCGCAAGGGTAGTAAACACTTCATCAAATACAATTACGCCATCTCCAGGAACTGTAAATGCACCATTCTTCACTGCCTGTAAGAAGCTTAAATTGTTTTCCTTTACAGCATCTACTACTTCCTGGCGAATATCTTTTAAATGTACATGTTTAATACGAGGTAAATATTTTTTCAAAACATAAAGCGGCTCTTCTCCTGAAAAAACAAGATGACCTGTATCAAAAAGTAGGGATACAAGCTCTGGATTCGTCATATCCATTAACTTTTCAATTTCTGCCGTTGTTTGAACACCCGTACCCATATGGTGATGGTATACAATATGCAGCCCCTTTTCCTGAGCTAATTTACCGAGGTGATGTAACCCATCCGCTAGCTTTTCCCACTCTTCTTCTGTAAAAACAGGCTTATTTTTAAATAGTGGTACATCCATTAAACCTTGAATACTATGCCCTTGCTCTGAAACAACGATGACTTTTGCACCCATGTCATGCAAGAAATCCCTATGCTTAATAAATTCTTCTACCGTCTCTTCAATCGGCTTCGTTGTTAAAAACGTACTAAACCATGCACTAGCAATCTCCAAGTTTCGTAATTCCAAAGATTTTTTTAATACAACTGTATTTCTCGGGTATTTATTCCCTACTTCACTTCCATTAAATCCAGCTAGTGCCATCTCACTAATACATTGTTCAAACGTATTTTCTGCTCCTAGCTCCGGCATATCATCATTTGTCCAAGCAATTGGTGCAATTCCAAGCTTAATTGTATTTTCTTTGAACATCCCCTTGTCTCTCCTCTTTACAAAATGTGATAGAAACTTGCCAACTTCTCTTATCTGATTGTTAAAAAGAGAGCTTCCTAGACAATATGCATGTAGATAAAAGCTCTCTTTGTGTCCTAATCTAATAAGACCTTGCCTGTTGCAAGTTACTTACTTTACTCTCGTACGCAGCTTGTACACTTTGACTTTTAGATACTTCTGCAACACCTACATGCCACCATGACTCGTATCCATTTGTCATTGTTTTTGGTAATACTTTAATATCAATTAATGTAGAAATTGTTTGTTTTTTCGCATCTATAAGTGCTTCCCGTAATTGTTTTAGTGATGTAACATGATATGTTTTCACACCATATCCAGCTGCGCTAGCTGCAAAATCAATTTTCATAATTGCCCCGTCTAATTTACAAGTTTCCTGGTTTCGATAGCGAAACTCTGTTCCAAAGCTCCCCATTCCATTGCCCATTTGTAAGTTATTAATGCAACCAAATCCGGAGTTATCAAACAATAAGACGTTAATTTTTTTGTTTTCTTGGAGACTTGTGACAAGCTCAGAATGAAGCATCTGGTAACTACCATCCCCTACCATTGCATATACTTCCTTCGATGGTTCAGCTATCTTTGCACCTAGTGCGCCCGCAACCTCATAACCCATGCAAGAGTATCCATACTCCATGTGATATGTATTTGGTTTTCTTGATGCCCACATTCTTTGTAAATCACCCGGAAGACTTCCTGCCGCGCCAACAATAATTGCATCTTCATCAATTAATGTATTGATTTGTCCAATGACCGTAGTCTGTGTTAATTCTGTACCAAGTGCGTCTACATACTCATTTAAATTCTCATCGAAATGACCTTCAACTTCCGGCGTGAAACCTTGACCTGTAAAGCGAATATTATGTAGACGTGCTAATTCTGTTTCCCAAGCCTCTTTTGCATCAGTGATTTCTACTGTGTAACTAGATTGATACTCAATCGATTGCAGTTCATCTATTAGAGCAAGAAGTGTTTCTTTTGCATCTGCTATAACCTTTAATGCATCAAGCTTATTCGCATGAAATTCTGAAATATTGATGTTTAAAAACTCAACCTCTTCATTTTGGAATAATTGCTTAGATGCCGTTGTAAAATCAGTAAATCTCGTCCCGATTCCAATAACAAGATCCGCTTCCTTTGCAATTGTATTAGCTACTAAATTCCCAGTTACCCCAATGCCGCCAAGATTATATGGATGACAACTTTCAATCGCGCTTTTCCCTGCTTGCGTTTCTCCAAATGGAATGCGGAATGCCTCAGCAAACTGTTTCAGTTCCTCTGCCGCTTCTGCGTATCTTACTCCACCACCGCAAATCATAATTGGCTTTTTCTTTCTCTTAATCATTTCAACCGCATCCACTAAACTGGCTTTTGTAGGTAGACGACGCTCAATACGGTGAACGCGCTTTTGGAAGAAGTAACTTGGAAAATCCCACGCTTCCCCTTGGACATCTTGTGGTATGCAAATTGTTACAGCTCCTGTATCTGCCGGATTCGTTAAAACACGCATGGCTTGAATCATAGCCGTCATTAATTGTTCAGGACGATTTACCCGGTCCCAGTACTTACTTACCGCACGAAAAGCATCATTCGTAGAAATAGATAAGTCATGTGTTTGTTCAATTTGTTGAAGAACAGGATCAGGTTGTCTTGTTGCAAATACATCACCTGGAAGTAGTAAAACGGGAATATGATTTGCAGAAGCTGTTGCAGCAGAGGTAATCATATTTGCTGATCCAGGACCAACAGAAGAAGTACATGCCATAATTTGTTTTCTGTGTTTTTGTTTTGCAAACGCCATCGCAGCATTTGCCATTCCTTGCTCATTTCTCCCTTGATATACTTCTAATTCCCCAGCGTCTTCTTCTAAAGCTTGACCAAGGCCTACTACATTTCCATGACCAAAAATCGTAAAGATTCCCTTAATAAACTTTTGTTGTTCTCCATCAAACTCTACGTATTGCTGATTCAAAAATTTCACCAAAGCTTGTGCCGTCGTCATTCTAACAGTTTGCATATTGTTTGCTCCTTTCTATCTCTATCAGTCATTCTACATATGAAAAAGGAGTATTAGGAATTTGATAGACTCCTAATACTTCCTTCTTATGTTTTACTACCTTCCTTACTTTCGCTTCCAAGCACCTAGAGAGATTCTACTTCTCTCTTCATGATTACTTTTCCCAACGAGATGTAAGCATTTTCTTTCTAGTATAAAACTCAACGCCGTCAGTACCGTTCGCATGAAGATCTCCATAGAAAGAATCTTTCCAGCCAGAGAACGGGAAGAATGCCATCGGTGCTGGAACCCCAACATTCACACCTAACATGCCGGATTCAATTGTTTCACGGAATTGACGTACACTTGCCCCGCTATCTGTATAAATACAAGCTCCATTTGCAAAGCGAGACTCATTTGCAATTTCAATCGCTTCATCTAATGATTTCACACGAACAATCGATAAAACAGGAGCAAAAATCTCATCTTGCCAGATTTTCATTTCTTTTGTAACATGGTCAAAAATTGTTGGACCAACGAAGTAGCCAGCTCCTTTTACAGCTGTATCTTCTCGTCCATCACGAACTAATGTAGCGCCCTGTTCTACACCCGAATCGATGTAACCAATTGTACGCTCTTTATGGTTATCACGAATAACTGGTCCTAAAAATACTTCTTCATCAAGACCATTTCCGATGACAATTTTATTTGCTTCTTCTACGAGTCTTTCAACTAATTGATCTGCAATTTCTTCTTCTACTGTTACAACAGAAGCAGCCATACAACGCTCACCAGCTGAACCAAATGCAGCACTAATAATTTGCTTTGTTGCTAGTTCAAGATTCGCATCATTTAATACAATGGAATGGTTTTTCGCACCTGCTAATGCTTGCACGCGTTTTAAGTTTTCTGTTCCTTTTTTGTATACATATTCTGCCACAGGCTGAGAACCTACAAATGAAATTGCCTTCACTAATTTATGTTCCAGAAGACCGTTTACTACATCGTGAGCGCCATTTACGATATTTAATACACCTTTTGGTAAGCCTGCTTCTTCAGCTAATTCTGCTAATCTTGCTGCTAGAAGTGGTGTACGCTCTGAAGGTTTTAACACAAATGTATTACCACAAGCAATCGCAAGTGGGAACATCCAGCATGGAACCATCATTGGGAAGTTAAAAGGTGTAATCCCGCCTATAACACCAATTGGGTAACGATACATACCAGACTCAATACCTGTCGCAATATCAGGTAGCTGTTTTCCCATCATTAATGTAGGAGCACCTGCAGCAAATTCCACACACTCAATACCACGAAGAACTTCACCGTAAGCCTCGTTATAACTTTTTCCGTTTTCAATCGTAATCAGTTTCGCTAACTCTTCCCAGTTATTTACTAGTAATTGTTGATATTTAAATAGAATACGAGCGCGTTTTGGTACAGCAGTTTTAGACCAAGATTTGAATGCCTCATTTGCTGCTAATACAGCTTGTTCAACATCTACTTTTGTTGAAAGTGGGACTTGAGCAATTACTTCTCCTGTTGCAGGATTATATACAGCTTCCATCTTAGTTGAAATGGATTCTACCCATTCGCCGCCAATGTAGTTTTTTACAATTTGTGCTGTTTGTACTGTCATATTCATTATCTCCCTTTTATGTAATGTAGAAGCGTCCAATAGGATACGCCCTTGCTTAATTAATGGTTTATGATGTTTCTATACAATTTCCTCAGCCGTTTCCATGAATGCAGAAATCTCTGCCCTTGTTGGCATTGCATCAGAACAGCTATGTTTAGAAATAACAATCGAAGCAGAAGCTCCACCTAATCGCATCGCTTGAGGAATCTCAAGCCCTTGCATTAAGCCGTAAATAAACGCAGAAGCATACGAGTCGCCCGCGCCAAACGTCTTTAATACCTTTGTTTTAAAGATACCGCCTCTGTGAGATTGACCGTCTCTCGTATAAGCGATTGACCCATCCCCGCCATGTTTAATTACAACGATTTTCGCATGATGAGAAAACCATCTTTCAGCCGTAACTTGGTCATTAGATTGTTCATAGTTTAATAGTTTTTCCATCATATCGAATTCTTCACGCGTTCCAATAATGACATCAGATTTTTCAGCTGCTAGATTGTAATACACAGCCGTTTCAGCTTCTGACTGCCATGTATAAGGGCGGTAATCCACATCAAAAAATACGACTACATCATGCTTACGCGCATATTCTAGCGCTAAAAATACCGCTTCGCGAGAAGGACTTTTCGCTAAAGCCGTTCCTGAAATTAAGAGAGCTTTTGATTGTTTAATATAGTCCTCAGAAACTTCTGTTGGATCAAGATTTAAATCTGCGACATTGTCGCGGTACATTAAAATACTGCAATCTTCAGGGCTTTTAATTTCTGTAAAAGCTAGACCTGTCACCGCACCTGTACGATCGATACGTATCCGATCTGTATTAATATTGTTATCCTTTAAGTATCCTGTAATAAAGCGGCCCATTTGATCATCGGAAACTTTACCGATAAATCCTGTCTGTAAGCCAAGACGCGCCGCACCAATTGCGATATTCGCAGGAGAACCTCCCACATACTTAGTAAATGTTCTTGTTTCTTCCATAGGACGTTGTGTTTCGTTGGCATTTAAATCAACGCATAAACGTCCAACTGCAATTAGGTCTAATGGACAATCTTCTTTAAAAATAAGTGGATTCATTGTTTCTACCTCCCATGCTTTATGAAAGAGTGAATGACATAGTTCATATTTTTATAAACTTACTATTCATTACTCTTTATCTATCTAGAAGTAAGCGCTCTCTTTATTAATTTAATGCAGGCTGTTTATGTTCAATTTGAACAGGTTTTCCAGTTAGTAATGATTCCTTCGCAGCTTTCGCAATTCGTTCTGCTTGTAACCCATCATTACCACTGCAAATAACAGCTTGTCCTTCTATAATTGACTTTGTAAATTGTGTTACTTCCTCAATGTAAGCTTGCGTGTAGCGCTCTAAGAAGAAATAAAGCGGCTTATCTTTTACAATACCTTCTGTTTTTGACACTTGAACTGTTGTCGGGCAGCAATTATCCGCAGCAACCGCGCCTTTTTCACCAAACACTTCAACACGCTGGTCATATCCATAAACAGCTTGGCGGCTATTATCAATTACCCCCAAAGCTCCATTCACAAATTTTAATGTGACAATTGCTGTATCAACATCATTTACTTCCTGAATGGATGGATCAATTAATGTTGTGCCATATGCAAATACTTCAACGACTTCACTATTCATCACATAACGAGCCATATCAAAATCATGAATCATCATATCCATAAACAATCCACCTGAAGAGCGAACATACTCTATACTTGGTGGTTGTGGATCTCTAGACGTAATTTTTAAAATATGTGGGTGTCCCACTTCTCCTTGTTGAATAAGATCATAGACTTTCCTGAAGTTAGGATCGAAACGACGATTAAAACCTACTTGAAGAGATACCCCTTGTTCTTTTACTACTTCTAATGCATCTAATGTTTCTTCTACTGAGAAACTAACAGGCTTTTCGCAGAAAATATGTTTTTTCGCAAGAGCCGCTTCTTTTATAATTTGCGCATGTGTATTTGTTGGTGAACAAATAAAGACAGCATCAATTTCTGGATCTGCTAATAAATCCTGATAGTTTGTAGTCAGAGTGGAAATCCCTTTATCCTCGGCCCACTTTTCTAGATGACTAATCACAACATCTGAAACCGCTTTAATTTTCACTTGTGGCATCAGCTGCAAGTTATCTACATGCAGTTTCCCTATTCGTCCAGCACCAATAATCCCAATCGTTAAAACATTCATATGATTTCTCCCTCTTTATTTAAATTTAAGAAAAAAATGAAAGTCTATAAGGTTTAGCACATCAAATTAAGTTAAGCGCTTTCCCTATTTTTCTTCATTATACACACTTGATTCTAAATTGAAAATATTTTTATTTTTTGAATACTCTTCTGTTCATCCGAATTTCAAATTTCGTAAGTAAACGTACTACGTCCATATACAAATTAATAATTAGAAACAAATAATCTAAACAACTACAAAAATAATCTTTTAAAATACTGATATAACAAAGGAAACGAAGCCTTTTAAAGGCTAAACTCCCATCTATAAGGTATTCCCTTCTTTTCATACTCACTATTATTTTATTGTCCGATAAGTAAATAGAATGCCCCTATAAAAGAAAGTTGTAAATTGTCAAAAAATTTCATTGACGGTCTCAAAATGTAAGCGTATACTTTTTTTATCAAAAATAATTAAGCGCTTAACCAAAAATAACTTATCGGTGGTGGGAGAATGAACGCTATTAGTTCAAGCAAAACATTTATGGACAGGATTGGTATCCCTTCTAATTTAACTTGGGGATATATAGGAATTATTGTTTTTATGATTGGGGATGGTTTAGAACAAGGATGGTTATCCCCTTATCTCGTTGAAAGAGGCCTAACGCTAGAACATGCTGCATTTTTGTTTACTATTTACGGAATAACTGTATCTGCTTCTTCTTGGTTTTCAGGGGTATTTGTACAAATGTGGGGACCAAGAAAAGTAATGACATTTGGTTTAGTATCATTTATTTTAGGATCAATCGGTTTCATCGGTATAGGAATTCAACATATGAATTATCCCGTAATATTAATTTGTTATGCCCTACGAGGGTTTGGTTATCCCTTATTTGCTTATTCTTTCCTGGTTTGGGTATCTTACAGTACGCCTCAGCAAATGCTTTCAAGAGCAGTAGGCTGGTTCTGGTTCGTATTCCAGCTTGGACTTAGTGTTATCGGAGCCTTCTATTCTAGCTATATGGTTCCTAAAATCGGGGAAATCGCTACTTTATGGAGTGCTTTAATTTTTGTTGTCGTCGGGGGATTGTTCTCAATTGTTGTAAATAAGGACAGATTTAAAGTACAAACCGTAAGCGCTAACAAATCAAGCGAATTACTAAAAGGCATTACCATCGCATTTGAAAATCCTAAAGTTGGTATAGGTGGTATTGTTAAAATTATAAACTCGGCCGCTCAGTTTGGATTTGTTGTTTTCCTGCCTACTTATATGATGAAATATAATTTTACGATGACGGAATGGCTACAAATTTGGGGTACTCTATTTTTTGTAAATATGGTGTTTAATATTATTTTTGGTATCGTTGGAGACAAGTTTGGCTGGGTAAATACGATTAAATGGTTTGGAGGAGTCGGTTGCGGAATTGTAACTCTTGCACTCTATTATGTACCACAAATGGTAGGGCATAATTATTGGGCTATATTATTTGTTGCCTGTTGCTATGGAGCAACACTTGCCGGTTATGTACCTCTTACAGCATTAGTCCCATCTTTATCTCCTGAAAACAAAGGAGCGGCAATGTCTGTCTTAAATTTAGGATCAGGATTATCAGCATTTGTTGGGCCATTAGTAGTAACTGCTTTTATCGGTCCATTAGGTGTTGGCGGCGTGATGTGGATTTTTGCCGGTTTGTACTTCTTTGGTGCATTTTTAACTCATTTCCTTACTATTCCAAAGGAAAATGAGATGGAGCAGGATTTAAATACGAAAAGTGGAGAGCAATTCTCTGTATAAACCCTATATATAATAGAAGGTCATCATAACTGTATATGGTTAAGATGACCTTCTTTTTGTTACATTCAAGTAGGATATCGAAAATGCTAACATGTAATATCCTTTACTGATGATCGCTCTACTAATTGAGGAATAATAGTAATTTTTTGCTTAGCATGTTCCTTCATTTCCATCGTTTTTAAGAGTTGTTCAAACGTACAAGCTGCCATTTGTGTAATTGGCTGTTCAATCGTCGTTAACCCCGGATCTGCAATCTCAGCATAGATTGTATTATCAAATCCGATAATTGATAAATCTTCCGGAATCGAAAGCCCCTGTTTTCTTGCTTCATTCAATAGGCATATAGCAATCAAATCTGTACAAGCAAAAACCGCTGTGGGCCTGTTAGGTAAATTAAGTAACTCTTTACTTGCACGTTTGCTATCTTCCACTGTCGAATAGCAGCTAATTATAGCATCATCATCTAGTAAAATCTCTGAATCTGTAAGAGCTTGTTTGAAACCAGTCAATCTCCCTAAGCTACTTTTTCTATCCTTCTCCATCATAATTGTTAAAGATGTATGGCCTTTCTGCGTTAGATAACTTCCAGCTAGATAGCCTCCCCTCATATCATCAGTTGTCACAACATGAGTCGTGATGGAAGGATGATCTACAGTGAATAAAACAAGTGGCAAATCTCGATTCACGATTTTTTTAACAAGTTTATAATCATTTAGTTCCGTCGCAATAATAATGCCATCTACTTGCTTTTTAAATAATAAATCAATGTATTCGTGCTCACGTTTTGTTTGATGGTCCGTACTACATAAAATGAGTGTATACCCTGATTCTCGTGCACTATTTTCAAAAGCTCTTGCTACTTCTGCAAAAAATGGATTTGAGATATCTGGGACAAGTACCCCAATCGTATATGTTTTTTTACCTGTTAACGCTGCTGCTACACTACTTGGCTGATAATCTAATTCGTCCATTACTTGATTTACTTTGTTTATTGTTTTTTCACTAATACGCCCTGTTTGATTAATTACCTTAGATACAGTCGCTATTGATACACCTGCTTTTTCCGCAACATCATAAATTGTTGGTTTCACTTTAATTGTCCCTTCTTAATCATCTTTTTCTATATTTTATCATAAATATATTTTGCTTCTTGGTACACAAATGGAATTCTTTTAAAATTTGTAAGTATTTCTATCTTATAGCGTAATGCTTCATATTTACGAATTAATCTACCTTTATGAAACACCTGTAGAAAAAATTTGATCAATTTACTTAATAGACATTTAATATCCACATGCAAGGCTCATTACAACCAGAGCATGCAGTAATACTTATGGTTCTTTCTCCTATTTACACCACCTCACGGTAATCTTTACTTCTTTATTGTAATTCCTAATATTAAGATGTAAAATAACATTATCTTATATGCGCTTAAGATAGATCGGAATAAGAAAAGGAACCCTTCTGGGTTCCTTTTTCTATGCAAAATAAAAAAGCATCCCATTTAGATGCCCTCTGTACTTATTTTTTCTATATAACACTAATTCCTATTGCCCTAAGGATACCTCATACAATACATACTAACCCTACTCATATATAAAACTCTAGTAACCCAAAATGTCCAAGTATCATACATAGAATTAAGCCTATAGGATATACAAAGACTTCTTTCCAATTTATCCATTCATATAGGGGAGATAGTTATACGATGACTAAAACTCCTAATACAATTAAAACAACACACTTTCTTCAAATTCAATCCTTTTTGCTTATCCTTTTATTGTCTCGATAATTGAAACTATTCATTTCCCCTAGAGCTGAGCAGTTAGTTCATTCTAACTGCTCTTTTTATTTTTTATCGTCACCCTTCCATTGTACCTCCATATGTTGTATAGAAATATCTCCTTCTAAATTGTCATTGATGCCTCTTTCAAGTCCTAATACACACCTTAAAAAGAGCACTTTTAAATGAACTGCACCCCAATTG
>NZ_NVEC01000102.1 GCF_002571225.1 Bacillus sp. AFS059628
ACAGTTACTGCGATAGGCGATTCCGTTATGATTGATATTACTCCATATTTAAAAAATACTTTTCCTGATATTAGGATTGATGCGCAAATTGGCCGTCAGCTATCAAAAGCGATTCCAGTAGTTGAACAGTTAAAAAATGAAGGGAATTTAGGAAACTATGTCATTATCGGATTAGGTACAAATGGAGCCTTTACTACTGAGCAACTTGTTTCATTAATAAAATTAATTGGAAACGAACGTAAAATAATATTTATTAATACGAGAGTGCCACGTCCGTGGGAATCAATTGTGAACGAGAGACTGAAAGTAACAGTAACTAAATATCCTAATGTAACTCTAGTTGATTGGTATGCAGCAAGTGCTGGAAAGAAAGACTACTTTGCACCTGATGGTGTGCATTTAACCAATGTAGGTGCAGAAGCATACGCAGTCCTTGTGGCTAAAGCGGTTAATCAATAATTAATTATATTTGATCAAATTCTTTTGCACAGTTAGCTGAAATAAAAAAGATCTATGTTTGAAGAAATAAACTTTTGGCATTTAGCAATAATTCCTGTAATTCATAATACAATGACAAGCGAAGTTTGGTTGAAGACTTCGCTTTTTTGTACGGGACATGATATACATACGGCATAACAAAAATGTTGAATTCCTGTGTTTTTAATAAAATGGTTGTCACTTTATATGTTAATAATCCTGTTCTGTAGGGTTCTTTAACGGGCTACTTATATTTTTCTTACAAGATAATATATTAGTTCAGTTAGTAATCTTTTAAATGATTTTCTATGATTAAGTAAATATTTCATTTGTTAATATTGATGTATGTAATTTTATTATCTTTCGAAAATGTAATGTTGAAGTCATGTTTTTGAATTTTTCTTCAAACGAAAACAGATTAAGATTACAGTATTATAAAAATCAATGAGGTGAACAATATGAAAAAATATATGTCACTTTTTAGTCTATTAGTTGTATTTGCAAGTCTATTAGTTGGGTGTGATATTAATCGTATCGTTAAAAGTGAATATTACGTTCAAATTACAATGGATTGAAAAGAGGGAGTTTCAAAATCTATGAATGGTAAAGGGGTATGAATATGCATTATCGGGTTTTGATAAGGAAGGTAAGGAAAATGAGTTAGAATTTATTGTACAAAAGAATCTTCGTAAAGAAGCATTCCTACGTGTATATCATTCAGAGAAAAAAGGTGTAACGGCTTGGAAGGAAGTGCAGGAAGACGAGCTTCCTAAGAAAGCAAAAGAAAAACTAGGTGTGAAATAATCATTTATTTGTGATGGTGGATTCTCCTACGTGGAGGGTTCACCGTTTTTTATTATATGTTATGTTGTAGTTTTTTATATAAAGCATATTAAAAAGTGAGCGTTTCTTTCTGAGAAGTTTTGGGATTAATTTACTAAGGACTATGACAAATTTATGAACAAGAAGAAAAGTATTTGATACTAGAATTCTGGAAGCGCTAGGATAGAAATTAAATGTTTTTGTAAAAAAAGAATTGACTTCTATACTAGTTGTAACTAAAATGGTTACATAAAATTGTAATCATATCAGTTACAACTGATATCTATTTTTAGGAAAAATGTGCTCAGTTATCTTTTGTTAAAAATCATAGTTAATCTTTTTTGAAAGGGTTAGTTTTGAAAAATATATTAAGGTAACTCAAAAAAGAACAAGATATAAAAAGATGTACTTATATAAAACAGAAATTTAGCTGAGCTGGATAATAAAAATAAAGGTAGGAGATTTAAATGGAGACGAAACAAGATAACCTTATTTATGTATGGGACGCTTATTGTGGATGGTGCTATGGATTTTCAGAAAGTATTAAAGGTTTTTACAAAAACCATACTGAAATACCGTTAACAGTTTTATGTGGAGGTTTATTTTTAGATAATTTACCAATGAAAAATTTCTCATATATAGAAGAGGGAAATAAAAGAATTAATCAACTCACAGGTGCAGAATTTGGTCCTTCATATCAAAAATTGGTGGATGAAGGGACTTTTAAAATGAATTCGAAAGATGCTGCAATTGGTTTTTCGGCATTACGCTCATTCGCTCCAGACCGTTTGTTAGAATTCACTTCGGCTATGCAAAAAGCGTTTTATTATGAGGGACAAAGTCTAAGTGATCCTGAGACATATCGTAAGATTGCAATCGAGCATGGTTTGGACCCTGAACAAGTATTAGAACGCTTAAACGCTCAGGAAACAGTAATAGATGTCCAAAATGATTTCAATAAAGTTCGACAGCTTGGTGTTAATAGTTATCCTTCATTACTTTTACAAAAGGATAATCAAATTATCCCTATTGGTGGTGGGGTAATGACGCCAGATAAAATTGAAGCACGTTTTAAAAATTTATATTAAGAAAACTTAGGCTATAGTAGCAAATATGCTAGCTTACGCCATCCGACATACATCTTCCATCTATTTGCTGGTGCGATGAACCTTTTAAGAGAATTGAAGAGGAGTCTTCTGTCGGAACAAAATAAAAGTGTGTTATCTATTCAATAAGTATAACAAAAGGAGAATAATATCTATGTTTAAAACAATCGATACAAATCAAAAAGATGTGAAATTAACGGTTTTTAGCTCGGATGAAAAAAGTTTTATGGTCACTGCAACCTTAGTTGAGAAAGCAGGACATGCATTTTTAATAAACACAAAATTTACTCAATCTGATTCGAAAGAAATTGTGGATTATTTGAAAAACAATAACTTATCTCTAGATAAAATCTTTATTATCCATGGGGATCCGGATTACTATTTCGGGTTAGAAAGTATTAAAGCTGCATACCCAGAAGCTATAGCGTATGCCACAGAGTCTACTGTTGAACATATTGTTCATTCTGTCTTAGGAAAATTAAAAGTTTGGAAAGATGCACTTGGAGAAAATGCACCAAGTAATGTGGTATTACCTCAAGTGTTTAAGGAAAAATCTATTGATTTTCAAGGACTAACATTTGAACTAGTAGGCTTAGACGATTACAGAACTAGCTTATTTAACAGAGAACTGAAATTATTAATTGGGGGAATAGATGTATTTAACGAAATTCATCTATTCTTAGCAGATACTAGCTCAAAATCAGCAATGGAGGCATGGATTGAGAACTTGAAAGTGTTACAGGCGTTAAATGTTGACGTAATTATACCGAGCCATGGATCAATTGAAAAATCATTAGATAGTCAAGCGATTACTGCAACTATGGATTATTTAAGAACTGCAATTCAAGCTTCTGAGGAAAGTAAGAATTCAAAAGATTTTGTAGCAAAACTTGATGCAGCATATCCAGGCTATGCAAATAAAGGTGTATTAGAATTAAGTGCAAAAGTTGTAACAAAAGAAATGCCTTGGGGTTAATGCTATGAATGAATATCAAAAACTATTACATGAAACGTATGTGTTAACTGGCGAAGGAAAATTAGATGCTTTTAAAACGTATTTAAGTGAAAATGTATCTTGGACAGAAGCTGCTGGGTTTCCATATACGGGCACTTATGTAGGTCCTGATGAAGTAGTGAAAAATGTACATGAACGTCTTGGAACTGAATGGGATAACTATAGCGCTAAAGATGAAATTTATGCTTTTAATAACAATACTGTTATCGTGTATGGAAAATATAGTGGAACGTATAAAGTAACAGGGAAATTATTTGTAGCAGATTTTTGTCATCTTTATGAGTTTGATGAGAACGATAAGGTTAAGAAGTTTATTCAAATTGTGGACAGTGCAACTGTTAATGAGGTATTAAGTTAGGATTACTAGTTTCTAACATGCCTCGTATAAGGAGTATTGTTAGGATAAATGTGTTTTCCTAACAATATCTCTGACATCACATTATGGGAAAGATTTTTCCTGTATCAAGGGTGTTAACGAAGATGAATTATAAAATTAGAAGAGGTAGGTATATATGAAAGTAGAGAAAAATTTAATAGTAATAATTATTTCTGTGTTTATTTTAGGAATTGTGTCGACTTTGATATTTCAAGCTTCAACTGGTAATACCAAAGGCCATTCAATAAAGGGTGAGAATGCTGCATCGGTATCGAGAGATAATGTGACAGAAAAAGAAAAGAATAAAAAGATGGTAGTTGATTTCTATAATGAAGTTTTTAACAAACATAATATCGATATTATCCCTAAATATGTAAGTGAAGATTATAAGCAACATAATCCTTTTGTTGCTGATGGCCGAAAAGTCTTCATGGATTTCTTTAAGGAGGATTTTGTAAAAAATCCAAATGCCTCTGCAGTGATTAAACGTGTAGTAGCTGAAGGAGATACAGTTGCCCTCCATGTACATTCTCGTACTAATTCTCAAGATAAGGGAGTTGCTATAGTGGATATTTTCCGTATAAAGGATGGAAAGATTGTCGAACACTGGGATGTAATTCAAGAAATTCCAAATGAGGCAGCTAATAATAATACGATGTTTTAGGTAGAAGATATCTCTAATAATTGTTTAATTGTTAGAGATATATAGAATCTTGAAATTTAGACAAGTTATGTTTTAAGATGAGTAAAAATAAAGGGATGTCCTAGATATGTTACTAGGGCATCTCTTTTTGTTTTAATAAGATTTAATCTAATATGATGTATAGGGTACTTATTGTATGTATTTTTTATCATTAAATCACTTCATGATTAATGACAATCGCTTATGTCTTGAAAAACTATTCATTTATTTGAAATATAGTTTCATCAGGTCTAGAGAATCCATACAATTTCCTTGCGAACTTTAAAATACCTTCTTCACTCTCTGTTAAAGTTTTAATATCGTTTTCATAATAACGTCCTATGATTTCTAATTCAGACAATCTTTTCTTTTCTTTATTTAGTGTAATTTGTTTTTCTTGAATCATTTGTTCTTGCTTATAAATGCAGATTTGAATGGAAATAACCATAGGTAGCATAAAAGCAAGTGCTAATAAAAGACGACGTCTTAGCTTTTTGTTCGTTTGTGGATTCTTGTTAGGATTAATTTGTATTTTTGAGATTGATTGTTGTGGTAGTGAATTTGGGATACTCCCCATTTTAATGCCTCCATTACCTATGTATAGAATTTAAACTGCTTAAAAGTATTATATATGCTAAATAGATAATTTTGAACTTATTTGTGTAAAGAGAAGTTTTATGAAATTTAAATAAAATCCCTATTTAGTCGCAAATAAAAAGCACCATAAAAGGTGCTCAATAACTACCACTGAGTTGATCATGATTATTTTACGTATGTTCCTGATAAATGTGCACTTTTGTATAAAAACTTTATTTTATCAATTTGTAGGTTGATACAGTTCCCCAAACGAAAAGAACCAAGTAAAAAAGTCTTTGTAGTAGGCCTGCAGGTAAGGGGAAAAGAAAAACAAGTGAGATAAGGATTGTTATTACTATTAAGCTTAGTAAACAGAAATATGTCCATTTTCCAGCTTTTTTAAGATTCTTAGCAAAAATAAATAATCCTGGAAATACAGTAAGCATACCTATCCAAACTAGAATAGAATGTCCAATTAGGTTTATATCTGCAGGAATTAATCCTGAAACTATAGTAGAGACTCCTATTATAAGTATAAAAAATGTTGCTATTTTATTAATTTTTGTTTTTTCTAGATGTTGTGAAATATATAGTACTCCAATACAAAATGTTATTCCATTAAGAATAAAGAGTAAATTCATCCAAAAGTGATTAGGGGAGCATATTTCATAAGGCGCTATTTCGTAGGTGAATACTCCGCAGGTTGTTACACCTAGATCACTCATTGCATGATGCAAATAGTTATAAGGTGCTGTAGAAGTGAAAATGAAGAAAGGTTCAATTAAAAAGTATAGGCAAGTTGCAATCCAGCTATATAAGCCAATCCTATTTGATATATACATTAGATTCCTCCTTAGAAAAAAGTATATTTCCATTATAGGTGGTTGCTTCATCAAAATTAAAAAATTGCAATTTGAGAATCGATAATCCTGTTCAATAATATAGGATTTTCTGGACAAATATGTTTAGCAGAAAGACGTATAAAAAATGGATGTAGCAAAACTTAAAAAAATAGTTATTTGAAAATAAATAACCGTAAAAGCGTCAGGAAACGAATTAAGTTGCCTGACGTTTTTGCATGGTAAAGGATAGATTTCTCTACAAAAGAGAGAAATAAAGAAAAATGTTTTTAAATGAAATTCATAAAAGATTGATAGGCAATACCGAGGGAAAATACCGTAGCTACCGCATGGGCAGTCCATTTAGGCATATTTAATTTTAATAAGTTGTTGTATAAGATTCCATATACGATACAAATGATTGATACAAATGCAATTAATTGAAGTACTAACAAAAATAGTGGTGGTTCTAAAGCACTAAAGTCAAGTTGTTCCATTAATTTATCACACACTTTATTTAATATATTAATATAACTAAATTGGAAGTGAAGGTTTTTTCTATAAAGTTTGAAATCTGTAGATATTTTATGGGCGGTAAGTGTATGTTAACTAAAACGCTATTTTATAAAAAAAGAGAAGCGCTTAATCAGGACGCTCCTCTTAATGCCAATATGCAATAACTATTTCATTATAATGTATAAGCGTAAAATATTTAACAATTAGCTATGTGGTAAAAATTTCATTTTTTATTAGTTTAAAAACAAAAAAGAGCACTTAATAAAGTGCTCTCGTGACGAGATTCATTTTGTAAAGACTATTTTATAAAGAAAGGAACACTGAATATTATATGTGCTTGCAGTTAATTGTGTTCGTTTTTTACAAAAAAAGAGCAGTTAGTAAAAGCTAACTGCTCCAATAATGGAATATGGTTCGAAATGGGTTGTCTATATTGTCGGCAGAATATTGAGTTTTATTCAGGAGTACCTAAAGGTTTTCTGTTTAACTTAATCGATATCCTACAAACAAAATAATGGCTAAAAATACAGATAATGAAAATGGCAGAAAGACTGTTATTATGCTTCTAGGCATCGCTTTCCAGTTGTTTACTTTCTTTGTACTTTGCCATTATGATGAGATTTTTAATTTTATTAAAAATAGTAACAGCTCGTCCAAACTTATCTAATCTATCTTACATAGTATGTGTTAATAAATTTAAAGGAGGAATCTAGTATGTCTTATTACTACGATGATTATTGTAGGGATTCCAAAAAGAAATATCATGATTGTCATAAAAGCAGTAAGAGTTATGACAAATGTGATAAAAAACATGAGGAAAAGCCTTGGTTTAATGTAAAAGTGAATTGTTGTTCTGATGATAACGGATACAATCTTGTAAGAGCATCTGCTTTTAGAGCTGTGAGTACAGTTAATCAGAATTTGCCAGCAAATACATTTGTTAAAGTTTTATTCCAAAATGAACAATTTGATTTAGCAAATGAATATAACCCTGCAACATCCATTTTTATACCAAAGACAAGAGGTGTTTACTCTGTTATTGGAACAATTGCGTTCATTCCCAATAATCTAAACGTAAACTATAGAGCGCGGGTAGAAATTCGAGTTAATGGGAATCCGGCAATTGCAATAGATAATGATTTTTTTGGCCCAATAAACTTTGCTAATGTTGTAGCTGTTTCATCGATAATTCAATTGAATGCAGGGGATATAGTTGAGGTTTTTGCACAAAGTAGTGTAGCTGGAGTTATTTCAAATGTAGAAAATGGTACGCATTTTGAAGCTGCAAGATTCCCGTCTCCACAAGTATAAGTAGTATGAAATCTCGTCAGTAATTTTATCTAAGTAAAGTCCCTAATTTATATTTGACCTGCATAAATGTAGGTCTTTTTTTCAATAGAAAAGGGGATGAAAAAAGGAAAGTTTCCAGGGATTTCTCAAAACAGAATCGATATTATACTCTGTCTATACAGTTCTTTGAAAGAAAAGTAGTGTGGGGATAATGTATCAATGCATTGATAAACAGTAAACATAGACCCTTTTATTAAAACGTTACCGGAGAACGGGCATGGACGGTAAGAATCCGCAAAAAGGACGAAAAGGCTAATTACATTTATATATTTAGCCATGGTGCGTGAGTGTCGTGGCTTTTGTGTTATTTGTTGAGATCGCCAATATTGCTGGGTTGATTGGTCACATGAAATTATCATATCATTATTTATAACGAGGAAATATGGAGGGCGTTCTCATTTTGAACAGAAAAAAAGAACCTGTAGTGGCTCCTTTTCACATTGCTATCTTATACTTATTGATTTTTCGCTTAACATCCATAAAAGCTAGTAATGCAGCAATTGCACAAAGGCCTTTAAACCAAAGAAACTCGGAAGAAAATAGTCCGCCAAAGAAAGCGACCGAGTGTACAAAACAAGTAATACCAAATAACCAAAGCATGAACTTTAATTCTTTTGAGGAATATTTATAGTTTTTAAATCTTTCCCACATATGTATCAACTCCTATTGTTATGAGGTTCTGTAGTTTTTCTTTTTAAAATCGCGCATGTTGAGGATAAAGAATAAAAGGAAGATAACAGCTGCGATGCCATTAATCCAGTAGTATGTACGTCCTGTTGTCAATCCGTGATAGAAGGAATTGAAATTCCAAATTATAAGAAGTATTGAACAGATAGTAGAGATTATTAATGAGTTAAAACTTCTCATGATTTTCACCTCGATTCAAAATATTAGAGCTCATTTATAATTTTACATTTAAATAAATAGATTTACAATAAGAGGAATGAAAAAGAACCCGATGGAGTTCGGGTCCTTTCAGAAGTGATGATGTATTCTCGGCTTGGGAACTGAGAAAATACAAAAATATAATACATCAGGATTTAGAGAATTTCAATATTAAATTAGGGATTACCGCGAGGTGGTGAATATGGCTAGGCAAAGAAGCCTAAATTGTGAAGTGAATAATTTGTTAATGTATTTTATTTTTTACAAAAAATAAACATTTTTTCATATTTAAAGAAGTTTTTACAAAAAAATACATATAAGTATAAATATATGGTAATGAAATGAGTCGAATTTTCATCATGACTGATATCCATAATATGTTCATTTCAATTAACATGAAATACACATAGAGGAGAGAGATTATGAAAAGGAGAATTGGTACAGCAGTCGTAGGTTTATCTTTTTTAGGATTTGGAATTTTTGGTTTTACTCATGGAAATGGTGGAGGGGTTGTTCAAGCGGCTTCAGTAGGTGATGGAGGAGGAGCGCCTGCATATGCACATGGAAATCATGGGGGAGCACCAACTTATACTCATGGACATTTCCCTGCACCGAAGTTAGAATCGGAAGGGAATACAGGAGGGGCGCCTTCTTACAATAAGGGAGATACATGGTCTCCGAGTTATGCACATGGAAATACAGGAGCACCAGCTAATACAGAGCCTGGTGGGGGGATTTAACTAATACTAAAATGAAAGTTGTAAATTTATATATAAGAAAAAAGGCTTTGTAATTTACAAGGTCTTTTTTCTTTGTAAAAAAGTTATTCAAAGGGGAAAATAAATGAATTTCTTCGTATTTTATTATTAACAAAATACGGGTTTTGTATGGAATTTCCTGCAAAGAATTCACGATGAATAAGGTTGTCTCATATCATATAAAGATTGCTTTATCAAGATTATAAAATGATGTGAACGTATTGGAAGATGTTTCTGGAAAAATTGACAGTTTAAAAGCAGAACAAAAAGAAATTATGCGAGATATTCGTAATTTAGAAACTCGCAAAACAATTAATGAGAAAGACATCGCTACATTTAATAAGCAATTAGAAAAGATTAGCATGAATACAACTTGGATTCTACGAATTATTATTAGCGCAATCACTATGAAGATGAATTTATTAATTTTTTAAATACGACACAAAATAAATAAGTCCCCAAAAATATATGAATTAAAGTGAGAAGACGTTCTACTCATATGAAGTAGAACGTCTTTCTTATGTTTACTTTCAGAAGGTATGCAGTTAAGTGTTTCTGTTTTTGAGAGTAAATTTAGTATCCATATTCTCATTATTAGATTTGTTTTGAACTACACGCTTATTTAAGTGAATAAAAGTTAGAATAGTTAAGGAAAAGGATAATTTTGTTCTTAATTAACATAATTTTCAAAAATAAAATCTGCAGATGTTAAGATTTGTTATATAATATAGTTGTCAAAGTACTACCCCTGTAGTTTCTATGATGAATCGGTAAGATAGTTTGTTTGTCCCATATATTCACGTGATATAAAAAAACTTGTAGAGATTCCTGCAAGTTCTTTTTTAAGGATTAAATGTGAATCTGAAATAAAGTAACGAGTTTTTGAGGGGAGAAAAGTAAATGTTTATAAAAGCAGAAAGATTACTAATACGAAAATTTGAATTCAAGGATTGGGAAGCTGTTCATGAGTATACATCAGATAGCGATGTTATGAAATACATACCTGAAGGGGTTTTTACTGAAGAAGATACAAGAAACTTTGTAAATAAAAATATGGGTGAAAATGCTAAGAACTTTCCTGTGATACTAATAGGTGAAAATATCCTGATTGGTCATATTGTTTTTCATAAATATTTTGGTGAACATACTTATGAGATTGGGTGGGTATTCAATCCTAAATATTTCAATAAAGGATATGCTTCTGAAGCAGCACAAGCTACATTGAAATATGGGTTTAAGGAAATGAAATTACATAGAATTATAGCTACATGTCAGCCAGAAAATACCCCATCATATCGAGTGATGGAGAAAATTGGAATGAGGAGAGAAGGCTATTTCAAGAAGTGTATACCCCATGGAAATGAATGGTGGGATGAATATTATTACGCTATTTTAGAAGAAGAGTAGTGTCTCAGAACGTATTATTAAAATCAAAATCATAATTAAAATTGTGCTATCATTTTTTGAGAATTGCTTGGTCTATAAAATAATTAAAATGTGGGTGGTGCTCTATGCCTATCAAGCTAACATTATACAAGTTTAATTTATCGAATGGATAAAGCAGATACTCGAGTTATCATTGTAGGAGGAAATGAGTTTGGGTTTTCAAGTGGGTTTGACTCCTCTGAAGATATAAAACGCCTTCCTAACGATTATACAGGTGGAATTTGGACAAATCGCATTGATAAAATAGCACCTGTATTTAAGAAATAAGGGATAATATAACAGTGGAAGTTTTTTTATCTGTTTAACCGTTTATCTATTTAAAAGAAGACTCATTAATAATTTTAAAGGTTTATATACCGATAAACACCCCTGATTTCCATTATTCATAGGAAATCAGGGGTGTTTTTTGGATGAATGGAACTTATTTTACTTATATTCAAACAGAAGTACAACAGCGATTAAATAATTACTCGCAAGATGTAAAAAATGGCTTAATCCTCATAAATAACTGTAGAAAAGTAAATTTTTCATTTGGGGGTACTTTCAAAATTTTAGGTTGATGGGCATGTGAAGGCACCTCTAGAAAGAATTTATATCTTAATAATTTTACAAACGAATAATATGAAATTATTCATATTTATACAAAAAATCCGAAAATAATTGTATATTAAATTTTGTAATTATATCTCTTATATTACTCATATTGAAGGGGGAAAACGAATAAAAAAAACGGCTATTACATTGCTTGCTGCAGGAACAATGTTAGGTGCACCATTTTCAACTGCGTTTGCAGAAGAGCAAGTTTCTCAACAAGAAGCGATGGATAAAATGGAGTTACTACAAAAAAATTGGAATGAGGAACAGGGAAGCCCATCATTTCTTTCAGGTGACTTATCTGATAAAAAGGTAGAGACTCAAAAAGCGGTAAAAGAGTTTCTTGAAGAAAATAAAGAATTATTTAAAATAAATCCACAAAAAGATTTAACACTTAAAGAAGTGAAATTAGATGATTTAAGTATGAAACATTATGTTTATACACGATCTATAAATAAAATACCCGTTTATGGTGCACAATTTATTGTACATACAGATAAAGAGGGTAGAGTAACAACGGTCAATGGAGATGTCCATCCAGCTGCAGAGGAAAGTTTAAAGGGTAATACAAAAGCAAAGATTACAAAGGAAACAGCACTTTCAAATACTTGGAAACATATTAAACTTACAAAAAATGATACGCTAGTAAAAATGGATGGGAATGCATTAGATCAGATAAAAGAAAAATGAGAGTCTACTAATGAAAAAGCAGATTTAGTTGTATATGAAAAAGATGGAACTTACCATTTAACATTTAAAGTGAAACTACAATTTATTAAACCTTATGGTGCTAATTGGCACATCTATGTTAATGCGGAAGATGGGACAATTGTAGATTCATATAATGCAGTTACAGATGCAGATAGTGCTCATAAAGGTGATGGATATGGGGTACTAGGTGATAACAAAGAATTAAATACAACTTTTAGTAGTGTAAAGGGAAAATACTACTTAAAAGACACAACAAAGCCTATGAATGGTGGCTATATTGAAACATTTACAGTAAATCATAGCGATGAAGATTATCCAATAAATTATCGTCTATCTTGGACAAATAAAGATCAAGGGCCAGCAGTTGATGCCCATTATCATGCAGGGAAAGTCTATGATTATTATAAAAATGTCCATAATCGTAATAGTATTGATGGGAAAGGTAAAACGATTCGCTCCGCTGTGAATTATGGAGTTAACGTAAATAATGCATTTTGGAATGGCCAGCAAATGATATATGGAGATGGTCGCAGGTTTATTCCACTTTCTGGTTCTCTTGATGTTGTGGCACATGAATTAACTCATGCTGTTACAGAGTATTCTGCTGATCTTCGTTACGTAAATCAATCAGGTGCATTAAATGAATCTTTCTCTGATGTCCTTGGCTATTTTGTTGATCCTACCAATTGGTATGTAGGAGATGCTGTATTTACACCTGGTGTTTCTGGGGACGCACTACGAAGCTTATCAAATCCTGAGAAATATGGACAACCTGCTCATATGAGAAACTACCAATATCTTCCAGAAACTGAAGAGGGAGATAATGGTGGAGTGCATATAAATAGTGGTATTCCGAATAAGGCTGCATATTTGACAATTAATTCTATTGGTAAAGAAAAGGCAGAAAAAATCTATTATCGTGCGTTAACAACATATTTGACTCCAACTAGCGACTTTAAACAAGCTCGTACTGCTTTATTACAATCTGCGGCTGATTATGATGGTTATGATAGTGTAACGTATAAAGCTATAGAAAATGCTTGGAATCAGGTCGGTGTAAAATAATTTAATTTGGCTACTATAGGCTAAGAATTTTAGTTATTAAAACTGAAAAAAGAAAAGAACACACTTGTATAATGATATCCTCCCCGTTAGGTAGATAGATAAAAAGGAAAAATCTATCTACCTAATGGGGAGGATTTTTTATGGATAGAATGAAATATTCTAAAGCTGAAAAATTGGCGATTTTAGCTCTTTATAAAGATGATTGTCATTCAATAGCTGACATTACGTAAAAGTTTTCTGTTAATTCTGGAACGATTAGAGCTTGGAAAATAAGCTATGAAGTGAATGGTGAAGAAGGCCTAGAAGAAGCGCTTTCTTGGAAAAAAGAGATAAAGATAGATTTGAGCGTAGAGAGAAATTGTAATTAAAGTAAGATAGGAAAAAGACTAGCATTGAGAAATATATAAAGAGGGAAGTAACATAGGGGATTTACGCATAAAGTAATATTGAAGATTAAATTAACAAAATTTTCATTTTACTCAAATAAATACATGGTGTTTTTAAATTATAATAATGTTATTACGATGAAAATAAGGCTACTAAATAGTTATTTTAAAAATCAATTTTAGATAGGAAGAGGATAATGAAGACCAGAGATAGTTATAAAATTATTGTAATTGGTGCTGGGACTGCTGGAATATCTTCTACTGCACATTTGTTACGAAATGTACCCCTATTGAAAGAAAGTATTGCAATTATTGATCCGTCAAAAAAACATTACTTTCAACCACTATGGAGTTTAGTGGGGGGAGGAATTATTTCAAAGGAAATTACGATGCGTGATCAAGAATTGCTTATTCCAAAAGGGGCAACATGGATCCCTAAAAGTGTTATTAAGTTGTTTCCGGATGAAAATAAGCTACTTTTAGATGATGGACTGCTGCTTGAGTATGAAATTCTTATTGTAGCAGCCGGTATACAAATAAATTGGGACGGTATTAAAGGTTTAAAAGAGTCTATTGGGACTAATGGGGTTTGTAGCAATTACTCTTATAAATATGTTGATTCTACCTGGAAAGAAATTAAAAAATTTAAAGGAGGAAATGCGGTTTTTACCCACCCCAATACTCCTATTAAATGCGGTGGTGCCCCACAAAAGATTATGTATTTAGCAGAAGAGTATTTTTCTAATAACGGTGTAAGAAACAAAAGTGAAGTAATGTTTTATACCGCGAACGCTAACATATTTCAGGTTCCACGATATGCTAATACATTAGAACAAGTACTAGAAAGAAAGCAAATTATAACAAATTATAATAAAAACTTAGTAGAAATTATTGCCGAAAAGAGAGAAGCAATTTTTGAAGATACACAAACACTGAAAAGAGAAACTGTACCATACAGTATGATCCATGTTGTTCCACCAATGGGGCCACCTAATTTTATTAAAGAGAGTGAAATAAGTGATTCTCAGGGGTGGGTAGATATAAACCCTTATACTTTACAACATGTGCAGTATAAGAATATTTTCGGACTTGGAGATTGTACCAACTTACCCACCTCTAAAACTGGAGCGGCAATTCGAAAACAAATACCTATCTTAAAACAAAATATTATGGACGTACTTAACGGAAGAGACTTGCAGGCTAAATATGATGGGTATACATCTTGTCCGATTATTACTGGTTATAAAAGTCTGATACTCGCTGAATTTAACTATAAACATGAGCCTCAAGAAACGTTTCCATTTAATCAAGCGAAAGAACGGTATAGTATGTTTTTACTTAAAAGATATATGTTGCCCTATATGTATTGGAATTTTATGTTGAAAGGGATTCTATAAGAGAAAAGAGAAAGTGGTTATAAAAATTAAAATTGAAAAGCAATTTGAAATAACTAATTGGAGGGAATAGCTATGCTTTTAAAATATTTTTATGATGAAAAATTAGCACATGCTTCCTATTTAGTCGGTTGTCAGAAGGAAGGTGTAGCAATTGTAATTGATCCAGGTCGCTATATAGAACAATATATAGAATTTGCTAAGAAAGAGGGGATGGAAGTAATAGCTGCGGCTGAAACTCACATTCATGCAGATTTTCTTTCTGGGTCTAGAGAACTTTCTACTCTTTATCATGCCAATTTATATGTATCTGATGAAGGTGATTGTGATTGGAAATATCAATATCTTAACGAAGGTCGATATAATTTGGTTAGAGAGGGCTCAGAGTTTAAAGTAGGTCATATAAAATTTAATGTAATGCACACACCAGGGCATACGCCTGAAAGTATTTCTTTTTTAGTAACTGATACAAGTCAAAATAACTATACGAATGATAAGCCAATAGGAATATTCACAGGTGATTTTATATTTGTAGGAGATATAGGAAGACCGGATTTATTAGAAACTGCTGTAGGTATGAAAGATACTGCAAAAATTGGAGCGAAACAATTATTTGATTCTATACAAAAAATAAAAATACTCCCTGATTATTTGCAAATATGGCCATCACATGGTGCAGGAAGTGCATGTGGAAAAGCATTAGGAGCAATTCCAACTTCTACATTAGGTTATGAAAAGATGTTCAATTGGGCATTTCAGTGTAATGAACAAGGTGATTTTGTATCGACTTTATTGACGGGACAGCCAGAGCCTCCAAAATATTTTTCATTAATGAAGGATTTAAATAAGTACGGTCCACCAATTCGTAAGAAGAGAGAAGTTTTTGCTATTAAAACAGTAAAAGAACTTCAAGAAGTTATGAGGAGTGTTCAGCAAATAGTTGATATAAGGGATGTAGAGAGTTTTGCTTCTGGTCACATCGAGAAATCAATTAACATACCGTATAACAATTCCTTTACAACCTGGTGTGGATGGTTACTAGATTATAAAACAGAAACTATAATCATTCTAGATGAGGAAAAAGTTAGAGTTGAGGAGGTTATTAGAGACTTTGAATCTATTGGGCTAGATAATATTATTGCTTTTGCACCCTTACAAGTTATACAAAGACTTGATAGGTTTGAAAGTTACAAAGAAAAAACATCAATTGAATTATATCCGCATATAAAAGATGGAAGCGTTAAGGTAATCGACGTGCGTAGTAAAAAAGAGTGGGAGGAAGGACATCTTTATGATGCAATACATATCCCTTTAGGAAATCTATTTAAGCAACTAGATTGTATACCAAAGGATTGCTCAATCGTTTTACAATGTCGAACCGGATTGCGTTCCGCTATAGCAGCTAGTATTTTACAAAGAGCTGGTATAAAGGAAGTGGTTAATCTAAAGGGAGGATTTCTTGCATGGAAAAAAGAAGAGCTTCCTTATACAACTTGTAATCTCAATGTGTAGGGAAATAATTTTTATTAATTTATCCGATAAGGAAAATTACGGATTACATAGGAGTATATCTATATATAGGAGCACCACATTAAAATAGGAGAAATAGATAATTTATTCTATAGACCTAAATTTATTCAGAATTATGCTGATGAGCAAATAGATATTGTTTTATCAGGACACGCTCAGGGTGGACAATTTAGTTACTATTTATCAGCAAATTAGTGGCTCCAAATTAAGGTGTTTTACCTAAATATACAGCCGGTTTATATAAAAAACAAAATACGTCTATGGTAGTGAGTAGAGGATTAGGTAATAGTATCATTCCGCAAAGAATTTTTAATAGGCCAGAACTTGTAGTCGTACAGTTAAATTGAACTGTACGACTTTTCTATACAGAAAAAAATAGGACATATGCATTTTATACAAGTTAACATTACAATTTTGTTAAAAATTTTCTACGTTACATAAAGTAACAAAATTTGACCCGAAGAGTTTGTTATAGTGTAAATAATCAAAAAACTTAAAAATTAGTCGAGTGAAAAATGTGATAAGTAACTCATGTGAAAAAACTTAAAGGGGTGTACACATGCATAAAGAATATGAAATTGAAGAATATACGGCGATTGAGGAACAAATACATTATTATTGTAAATGTTTATTAGTAAGTCATCCTGATCAAATAATTAAGTATTTAGAAAAAAGGTTAGAAAAATACGCAGAAACATTACAATATGCCCATTTATATCCTGATACAGTTATATTACCGTTACAGCAGTTAGTTATCGAATATTCTTTAGATGTTGCTAGAATTAGAAAATATATGAATTTAAAAACATAAAATAAAATATATAATTTAAATGAAACAGAGTCGACTTTAGGAAATGAAATTCTAATGTCGACTCTGTTTCATTGTTTCATATTGTTGATTGAAAATATATACTAATCAATGAAGTTTGACATATAATTACGCAAGAGTAAAATAAAAGTGAGTACTCACTCATTTTTGAAAAGGGGGAAGAAAACGTGCAGCAACCTGCAATTATTTTACGAACCGTGTCAAAAAGTTTTGGAAAAAAAGAAGTGTTACACAATCTTTCATTGCAAGTTGAAAAAGCTGAGATATTTGGTTTAGTTGGGCCTTCTGGTTCAGGGAAAACGACACTTATTAAATTGATTGCTGGTATTAATGAGCCGACTAAAGGTGAAGTGTTTGTTTACAACACGAACATGCCTAATTTAAATGAAATGAAAAGAATTGGTTATATGGCTCAGGTGGATGCATTATACGAAGAATTATCAGCATTTGAAAATGCAGATTTTATGGCAACAATGTATGGATTAAAAGGAAAGCGTAAAAAAGAAAGAATTGAAGAGGTTTTTGATCTTGTTCAATTATCACAACATATGAAAAAGCAAGTACAGCATTTTTCAGGCGGGATGAAGAAGCGTTTATCATTAGCAATAGCCCTTCTTCATGAACCTGAAATATTAATTTTAGATGAGCCAACAGTGGGGATAGATCCGCTTCTTAGAAAAACGATTTGGGAAAAATTTTATGATTTGAAAAAGGAAGGCACTACTATTATTGTAACAACGCACATTATGGACGAAGCTGAATATTGTGAACGCCTAGGGTTAATTAGAGAAGGAAAGCTAGTAGCGACTGGAACACCTGAAGAACTGAAAAAGCGAGTATCTTCAGGACGGATTGAAGATGTCTTTTTGTTGGAAGAGGTGGCCCTATTATGAGAGTTACTGGTGTAATCATTCGTATTATTCGCCAATTTTTTCGGGATAAGCGTTCGTTAGCAATGATGTTTGGAGCACCTATGTTATTACTTTGGTTATTATCGCTAGTGTTTACACAAAAAGACTATGTACCGCATATCGCTGTTGTCGATATGCCCGCTCAGGTAGTAAAAATGATGAAAAATCAGGAAGCGTCAATTTATGAATATAGTAAAGAAAAGGCAATGTCTGAGCTGGAAAATCAAAAGGTAGATGCAGTAATTCGATTAGAAAATGGAAAAATGAATATTGTATTAGAAGGTAGTGATTCGTCAAAAAATCGTGCTGTGCTCCAAATATTACAAAAGAGTACAGAGAAAAACGATGTATCAATTATGAAAACTGAAGTGAATTATTTACATGGCTCTAAAGACTTTACAATGTTTGATGGGCTTGGTCCTGTATTAATCGGTTTCTTTACATTTTTCTTTGTATTTATTTTATCAGGGGTGTCTTTCGTAAGAGAACGTTTAAGTGGTACTTTAGAAAGGTTATTATCGACTCCAATTAAAAGATGGGAAATAGTTGTAGGATATATTATTGGTTTTGGGATCTTTGCATTTATACAATCCATTATAATCGTAAGTTTTTCAGTTTATATTTTAGACTTGTATGTAGCTGGATCCATATGGCTAACCCTACTTATTACATGTATGCTTTCTTTAACGGCATTAACTTTAGGGACATTTTTATCAGCATACGCAAATAATGAATTTCAAATGATCCAGTTTATACCGCTTGTCATTGTGCCACAAATATTCTTTTCTGGTTTGTTTCCAATTGAATCGATGAATAAGTGGCTCCAAATGTTAGGGAAATTATTTCCGCTCACATACGGCGCTGACGCAATGAGACAAGTGATGATTCGAAATCAAGGATTTATAGAGATTGCATTAGATTTAACTGTTTTACTATTTTTCTCAGTATTATTTGCAATAGGAAATGTATTTGCATTAAAGAAACATCGAAAAATATAATGATGATACAAAGGGGCATTATAGATGAAGAAGGATTGGCTAGAAGAATTAATTGCTGCAACAAATACGGATAAACGAAATGAACGTCAAATGCGTATACTAGAGGCAGCTGTTGATATGTTTGGAGAAAAAGGATATGCATCAACTTCAACAAATGAAATTGCAAAGCGTGCTGGTGTAGCGGAAGGAACAATCTTCCGCTACTATAAAACGAAAAAAGATTTATTGTTAGCAGTCGTCATGCCAACATTAACAAAGTTTGCTGCACCATTTTTCGTACAAGCCTTCGCAAAGGAAATATTTAAATCGGAGTATGAATCATACGAAGGGCTTCTAAGAGTTGTGATTCATAATAGATTTGAATTTGCAAAAAAGCATTTTCCCATGATAAAAATATTAATTCAAGAAGTGCCATTTCAGCCAGAATTAAAAAATGAAATACAACATTTAGTAGAAACAGAGTTATTTTCACATTTTAAAAAGTTGATTGTAAAGTTTCAAGAAGACGGGGAAATTATTGAAATGCCGCCATCTTCAGTATTAAGACTTACTTTATCAGCTGTATTAGGTTTATTATTAACAAGATTTTTATTATTGCCAGAAGAAAAATGGAATGATGAAGTGGAAATTGAAAATACGATTCAATTTATATTGTATGGATTAACGCCACGAAATTAATCGTTGAAGTATGAATTACATATGTTACATTTAAGCAAAATATAAATCGCCTTTAAAAAGGCGATTTATATTTGTTATATTTTTGATAAATAAGTACTTGTTTACGAAAAACAGTCTAGATTAACGTACTTCTTTGTCTCTTCTTCTAAGACCTAATAATCCTGCTAGTCCTAATAAACCGAGCCAAGCCCAATTATTATTTCTATCACGATTATCATTTAAATCATTTGTCGTATTTACATTTCGAGTTCTCACATCATTATTAACTCTGTCTAAGTTATTGTCATTAACTCGAGTTGAAATATCAGTGTTATTAACTCTATTCATATGATTTCCATCGTATTCAGCTTGGGCAGATGTACCTAAAAACATAATAGATAGTGCTAAAACACTTAAAATAGATGATAATTTTTTTTTCATAAATTTCCCCTCCTTTCTTACGTATTACATTCTCCAACTCTTTTGTGCATTATTCATTTGTGATAGTATCAAAGCATGATTTTAAAGCGAACATCTTTACGTCGTAGAGCTAAATAACTGTTAAAATGGCATTGGATATGTGCATTAAAATATAAATAAAACAAACTTTGATTACGATACTAAACTTAGTACAATTTATATAGTACGGACTAGTACAAAGGAGGTAATGAAATGCGACAATTTGCAAAACCAACAATTGTTGTAAGTAAATGTTTAGAATTTGATGCTTGTCGTTATAATGGAGAGATGATTCCAGATGTAACAATACGAAATTTGCAGCCATTTGTTACATTTATACCTGTTTGTCCAGAAGTCGAGATCGGATTGGGCACTCCTCGTGAAACGATACGAATTGTAGAAGAAAATGGTGTGAATAAGCTTGTGCAGCCGTCGACGCGGGAAGATGTAACTAAAAAAATGGAGCAATTTTCAAATGACTTTTTACAAACGATACCTGATGTGGATGGTTTTATTTTAAAGAATCGTTCGCCAAGTTGTGGTACCCGTGATGTGAAAATTTATTCTGGTTTTGAAAAAGCGCCAGCAAAAGGAAAGGGATCAGGCTTATTTGGCGGAGCAGTAATAAAAAAATTTTCACATCTTCCAATTGAAGAAGAAGGTAGATTGTCGAATTTTATTATTAGAGAACATTTCTTTACAAGGTTATTTACAATCGCATATTACAAAATGATCAAACATAATAAAAATATGAAAGATCTTGTATCGTTTCAGTCTGATAATAAATATTTATTTATGGCATATAATCAGGTAAAACAAAAGGAATTGGGACGAATAATTGCAAATCACAAAAATGAAAAGATTGAAGTGGTATTTGAAAACTATGAGAAAACTTTATATGAATTATTTATGCGCACACCCCGCTATACATCGAATGTAAATGTATGTGAGCATATTTTTGGATATTTTAAAACAAAATTGAAAAAACAAGAAAAAGATCATTTTTTAGATCTGATACAAAAATATAAAGAAAAGAAAAGCCCGCTTAGTAGTATACTTGCAATTTTAAAATCATGGGCGCTTCGATTTGATGAAAAGTATTTATTACGACAAACATATTTCGAACCATACCCTGAAGCTTTAGTAGAGATTTCAGATTCGGGTAAAGGTAGAGATTATTAAACAACAAATTACATATTTCGACAAGAAAACTCCTATGTTGTTGTAGAACAATGTAGGAATTTTTTTGTGCATTAGTACAGAATCTGTTTTAAAATTAGATTATGACAGAATTATAACAATTATCTAACTAATATTCTTGTCTTTTAATCTGTAGTGTTTGTAGTAGAAACTCGCACGCTGTCGAAACTCAATATTCGATAAGGGGTGTGTAGCGGAATGGAATTTACTCTAACTCGCGAAAAACAAATGATTAAAGAAATGGTACGTGACTTTGCTGAAAAGGAAATCGCACCGAAAGCTGTGTATTATGACAAAACTGCGGAATTTCCATATGAAACATTTCAAAAAATGGGCGAACTAGGATTATTAGGCATCCCATTCCCTGAAGAGTATGGAGGTTCAGGTGGCGATACTGTATCGTACGCGTTAGCAGTTGAAGAAATTGGTCGTGCTTGTGGTGGAACAGGATTAAGTTACGCTGCAACAATTTCATTAGGTGCTTCTCCAATTTATTATTTCGGTACAGAAGAACAGAAAAAGAAATATTTAGTTCCAATGGCATCAGGTAAAACGTTAGGTGCTTTCGGATTAACTGAGCCGAATGCTGGATCTGATGCAGGTGGTACACAAACGAAAGCTGTATTAGATGGCGATGAATATGTAATTAGTGGTGAAAAGTGTTGGATTACAAATGCAGAGTATGCAAATACAATTATTGTAACCGCTGTCAACGGTGTTGAAGACAATGGTAGAAAACGCATTTCGGCATTTATTGTACCGACTACTAGTGAAGGATTAACGATCTCAAGTCCTTACGATAAAATGGGTGTCCGTGCTTCTAATACATGTGAAATCGTACTTGATGGTGTACGTGTACCGAAAGAAAATATTCTTGGTGATGTAAATAAAGGATTTAAACAATTCTTATATACACTTGATGGAGGACGTATTTCAATTGCAGCATTAGCTGTTGGTATTGCGCAATCTGCATTTGAACGTGCACTGCAATATGCGAAAGAACGTCAACAATTCGGAAAAGCAATCTCTAATTTCCAAGCGATTCAATTTAAATTAGCTGATATGGCGACTGAAGTAGAGCTAGCTCGTAATTTAGTACATAAAGCAGCTTGGCTAAAAGATAACGATAAACCTTTCGGTAAAGAAGCGGCTATGGCGAAACTTTTCGCATCGGAAGCAGCAAGCCGTATTGCAAATCAAGCAGTACAAATTCACGGTGGATACGGTTATATGCGTGAATATGAAGTGGAACGACATATTCGTGATGCGAAACTATTAGAAATTGGTGAAGGAACTTCTGAAATTCAACGTCTCGTAATTGCTAGACATTTAGGATGTAGATAAAAGGGAGGAATCACTATGTTTCAAAAAATATTAATTGCTAATCGCGGGGAAATCGCAGTTCGTATTATGAAAACTTGTCAAAAACTTGGCATTCGCACTGTTGCTATTTATTCTGAGGCTGATGAAAACGCCCTACATGTAAAAATGGCAAATGAAGCTTACTTAGTAGGTGGGCCGCGTGTCCAAGAAAGCTATTTAAACCTTGAAAAAATTATTGAAATAGCTAAGAAGACAAATGCTGAAGCAATCCATCCGGGATATGGATTATTATCTGAGAATCCGTCTTTTCCGGTTCGCTGTAAAGAAGAAGGAATTGTATTTATCGGACCGTCAGAAGAAATCATTACGAAGATGGGAAGTAAAATTGAATCACGTATTGCAATGCAAGCTGCAGATGTCCCAGTAGTTCCAGGTATTACTACAAATATTGAAACTGCTGAAGAAGCAATTGAAATTGCAAAACAGATTGGTTATCCATTAATGTTGAAGGCATCCGCAGGCGGCGGAGGCATTGGAATGCAGTTGATGGAAACTGAGCAAACGCTCACCAAAGCATTTGAAAGTAACAAAACAAGAGCGCAAAACTTCTTCGGTAACGGAGAAATGTATTTAGAACGCTATATAGCAGATGCACACCATATTGAAATTCAGCTTTTAGCAGATACACATGGTAATACAGTGTATTTATGGGAGCGTGAATGTTCAGTACAACGCCGAAATCAGAAAGTAATTGAAGAAGCACCTTCACCATTTTTAGATGAAGGTACACGAAAAGCGATGGGTGAAGTTGCTGTACAAGCTGCCAAAGCTCTAGGATATACAAATGCTGGTACAGTTGAGTTTCTAGTTGATGATCAGAAAAACTTCTATTTCTTAGAGATGAATACGAGATTACAAGTAGAGCATCCAGTTACAGAAGAAATTACTGGTTTAGATCTTGTAGAACAACAACTTCTAATTGCATATGGTGAGAAATTATCGTTTACACAAGATGATGTAAAACGTAGTGGTCATGCCATTGAGGCACGTATTTATGCAGAAGATCCGAAGACTTTCTTCCCATCACCTGGGAAAATTACAGATTTAACGCTTCCAACAAATGTACGTATTGATCACTTTTTAGAGAATCAAGTAACGATTACACCTTTCTATGATCCAATGATTGCGAAAGTCATTGCTCATGGTGAAACTCGTGAAGAAGCAATTTTGAGATTACATGATGCTTTAGAAGAATTAAAGGTAGAAGGCATTAAAACGAACACGCCAATGTTAATTCAAGTTTTAGAAGATGATGTGTTCAAAAGCGGTATTTATACAACAGGTTTTGTAACAAAACAACTTGTTAAAAAATAAGATTTAACAATATTAAGGGGGAAAAAATGATGACGAAAGTATATGCATCGATGGCAGGAAATGTATGGAAGATTGTTGTAGGAATAGGAGATACAGTAGAGGAAGAGCAGGATGTCGTCATTTTGGAATCTATGAAAATGGAAATTCCAATCGTTTCAGAAGAAGCTGGCACAGTTATGAAAATTAATGTGCAAGAAGGCGATTTTGTAAATGAAGGAGATGTATTACTAGAAATTGAATAGGGAGATATAGGGGGAAGCGAATTGAAACTACCTAATTTTGCTGTCATTAAAGAAGTCGGGCCACGTGATGGCTTACAAAATGAAAAAAAGATTGTTGGCACAAAAGATAAAGTAAGATGGATTCAACTACTTACAGAGGCAGGATTATCGTACGTTGAAGTTTCCTCATTCGTTCACCCTAAATGGGTCCCTGCATTAGCAGATGCAAATGATGTGTTTTCTGAGCTGAAAAGGGATCAAAATGTTACATATGCAGCGCTTGTTCCAAATCAAAATGGTTTGGAACGAGCTTTTTTGCAAAATGTAGATGAGGTGAATGTTTTTTTATCAGCAAGTGAATCTCATAATAAAAGTAATATTAATAAATCAATTAAAGAAGCATTAGTTGTAATTGAAGATATAACAAAACAGGCATTATTCGAAGGGAAAAAGGTAAGGGGCTATGTTTCTACAGTATTTGGATGTCCTTATGAAGGTGATATAAGCGTCTTAGCAGTTGACGAATTATGTAATCAACTATTTTCATATGGCATTTATGAAGTCTCTCTTGGTGACACGATCGGTGTAGCGAATCCGTTACAAGTAGAGCAAGTATTAGAACATTTATTAAAGAAATATGATGCTTCGCAGTTTGCAATGCACTTCCATAATACGTATGGAATGGCCCTGGCGAATGTAGTTAAGTCATTGGAATATGGTATTACTACATTTGATAGTTCTTGTGGTGGTCTTGGTGGATGTCCATATGCACCAGGAGCATCAGGCAATGTTGCAACTGATGACTTAGTTCATATGCTCCATAAGTTAGGGGTCCAAACGAACATTGATGAAGAGAAGTTATTGAGAGCGAGTCAATTTATTCAAAGTAAATTAAATATCCAATTACCGAGTCATGTGTATAGAGCGCTTCAACATAAAACGATAAGTAGGTGAGAAGATGCTACAATTACAAAACATTTCAGTTGATTATGTAACACCTCACGTTGTAAAGATTTCATTATATCGTGAAAGACAAGCAAACTCATTATCTTTAGCGTTATTAGAAGAGTTACAAAACATATTAACTCAAATAAATGAAGAGTCAAATACTCGTGTAGTTATACTAACAGGCGCTGGTGAAAAAGCATTTTGTGCCGGAGCGGATTTAAAAGAACGTGCTGGCATGAATGAAGAAGAAGTTCGTCATGCTGTTAGTATGATTCGTTCCACTATGGAAATGGTTGAACAATTACCACAGCCAGTTATTGCTGCTATAAATGGAATCGCACTTGGTGGTGGTACGGAATTAAGTTTAGCTTGTGATTTTAGAATTGCTTCTGACACTGCAAGTCTTGGTCTTACTGAAACGACTCTTGCAATTATACCAGGAGCAGGCGGTACGCAGCGTTTACCAAGATTAATCGGTGTTGGTAGAGCGAAAGAATTAATTTATACAGGCAGACGCATTTCGGCGCAAGAAGCGAAAGAATATGGCCTAGTAGAATTCGTTGTACCGGCTCATTTACTTGAAGAGAAAGCAATTGAAATGGCAGAGAGAATTGCTAGTAATGGTCCAATTGCTGTTCGATTAGCAAAAGAAGCAATTTCAAACGGTATTCAAGTTGATTTACATACCGGATTACAAATGGAAAAACAAGCGTATGAAGGTGTAATCCATACGAAAGATAGATTAGAAGGATTACAAGCATTCAAGGAAAAACGCACACCAATGTATAAGGGGGAGTAAATATGTTAGACCAAAAACAACAATCGAATACATTTGAAGAACGAGTTGAAACGATTAAACAAGGTGGCGCACCAAAGTATCATGAACAAAACAAAGCAAAAGGAAAACTATTTGTTCGAAATCGATTAGCTCTTTTATTTGATAATGGTGAATATGTAGAAGATGCATTATTTGCAAATTGTGAACAAACAGGATTACCTGCTGATGGTGTTGTAACAGCAACAGGTAAAATACATGGTCGTACGGCATGCGTAATGGCAAATGATTCAACAGTAAAGGCTGGATCATGGGGCGCACGTACAGTTGAAAAGATTTTACGTATTCAAGAAACGGCAGAAAAATTACGTGTTCCATTATTTTATTTAGTTGACTCTGCTGGAGCGCGTATTACTGATCAAGTTGAAATGTTCCCAGGGCGCCGCGGTGCAGGAAGAATCTTCTATAATCAAGTGAAATTATCAGGTAAAGTTCCTCAAGTATGTTTATTATTTGGACCTTCGGCCGCTGGTGGCGCATATATTCCAGCCTTTTGTGACGTTGTAATGATGGTAGAAGGAAATGCATCTATGTATTTAGGATCTCCTCGTATGGCTGAGATGGTTATCGGTGAGAAGGTAACTTTAGAAGAGATGGGCGGAGCTCGTATGCATTGCTCTGTATCAGGATGCGGAGATGTTTTATGTAAGACAGAAGAAGATGCGATTACACAAGCAAGACAATACATTTCATATTTTCCAAATAACTACTTAGAAAAGACTCCATTGGTTACACCTCTAGAACCGAAACAATTCGATAAAACGTTAGAAGAAATCA
The DNA here is from genome assembly GCF_002571225.1 of Bacillus sp. AFS059628. Lineage (GTDB taxonomy): Bacteria > Bacillota > Bacilli > Bacillales > Bacillaceae_G > Bacillus_A. The sequence goes on from NZ_NVEC01000102.1 coordinate 27,061, forward strand.
TTCCAGAAAATCAAAATGCTCCTTTCAATATGAAAGATCTCATTAATAGAGTTATTGATGAAGGTTCTTTCTATGAAGTGAAAAAATTATTTGCTCAAGAACTAATAACAGGTTTAGCACGTATTGATGGTAAGCCAGTTGGTATTATTGCAAATCAACCGCGAATGAAAGGCGGCGTATTATTCCACGATTCAGCTGATAAAGCAGCGAAGTTTATTAATTTATGCGATGCATATCATATTCCGTTATTGTTCCTTGCAGATGTACCTGGATTTATGATTGGTACAAAAGTAGAACGTGCTGGTATTATTCGTCACGGTGCAAAAATGATTTCCGCAATGAGTGAAGCAACTGTACCGAAAATTTCTATCGTTGTTCGTAAAGCATATGGTGCTGGTTTATATGCGATGGCAGGTCCAGCCTTTGAGCCAGATTGCTGCCTAGCATTACCAACAGCTTCTATTGCGGTAATGGGTCCAGAAGCCGCGGTCAATGCTGTATATGCAAATAAGATTGCAGCTTTACCAGAAGAAGAGCGTGATAGCTTTATTGCTGAAAAACGCGAAGAGTATAAGAAGGATATTGATATTTACCATTTAGCATCAGAGATGGTCATTGATGGTATTGTTCATCCAAACAATTTAAGAGAAGAGTTAAAAGGACGATTCGAAATGTATATGAGTAAATATCAAGTATTTACGGATCGTAAACATCCGGTTTATCCAGTTTAAAAGCCCTATTTAGGGCTTTCTTGCTCAAAAAGTCAAGGAGGGGAAAACATTGAAACAAGCAGTTTGGTTTCCAACAGAAGAGTATAAAGAAAAAACGCGTTTGTATGGTTGGATGAAATCATTGGGCTATGAAGATTATGAAACGTTTTATAATAAATCTATTGAAGAAACAGCTTGGTTTTGGGGAGAAGCTGAAAAAGCGGTTGGCTATCAATGGATGAAACCTTATACAGAAGTGCTAGATTTAGAAAATGGAACGCCGTTTGCACAGTGGTATAATGGCGGAACATGTAACGTTGTAGAATCAGTTTTATCACGCTGGCTTGCAGATGATGAAACAAGAACACAACCAGCACTTCAGTATGAGGGGGAAAATGGAACTTCAAAATCATTTACATATGAAGAACTTGACAGCTGGGTAAGTCGTGTTGCAAACGGTTTGAAACATGCGGGTATTGAAAAAGGTGACCGTGTAACAATTTATATGCCGATGATTCCAGAAACAGTTGTTGCAATGCTAGCTGTTATGAAAATCGGAGCAATTATTTCACCAATATTCTCAGGTTTTGCGTCTGATGCAGTCATGACACGTGTGCAAGCGGCAGGATCTAAAATGATTATTACTGCAGATGGTTTTTCACGCCGAGGTAAAGTTGTTTCATTAAAAGACGAAGTAGATAAAGCTTGTGAGCATTGTCCAACTGTTGAAAAAGTTGTTATCGTGCGTCATGCAGGAAATGATTTTACACCGCATAATTATGATTTCTCATGGAGTACGTTAGAAAAAGAAAAGCCATTTGTACATGCTGAAGAAATGCATAGTGATGATCCATTAATGCTCATTTATACATCAGGTACAACTGGAAAACCGAAAGGGACAGTACATACTCATGCTGGATTTCCCTTAAAAGCAGCTTTTGATGCGGGGTTCGGAATGAATATTAAACAAGGTGACCGCGTATTATGGGTAACTGATATGGGATGGATGATGGGACCATTTTTACTATTCGGTTCTCTTATTAATGGGGCAACAATGGTTATGTACGAAGGCGTTCCGGATTTCCCAGAAGCAGATCGTTTATGGGAGACAGTTGATAAATATGAAATTACACATCTTGGTATATCACCAACATTAATTCGTGCGTTAATGGCAAAAGGTGATGAGTATGTAAATAAACATTCGCTTAAGAGTTTAGAAGTATTCGCCTCAACAGGCGAGCCTTGGAATCCAGATCCTTGGATGTGGCTATTTGAAACGGTTGGAAAAAGTAATGTACCAATTTGTAACTATTCAGGCGGGACTGAAATTTCTGGTGGAATTTTCGGAAACGTCCTTATTAAACCAATTGCACCGATTAGCTTTAACGCTTCTTTACCAGGAATGGCAGCGGTTGTGCTCGATGATCAGGGCAATCAGATTCGTGATGAAGTTGGAGAATTATGTTTAGAGAAACCTTGGGTTGGTATGACGAAAAGTTTCTGGGAAGACGATGAGCGTTATGTGAACACATATTGGTCACGTTTTGAAAATAAATGGGTTCATGGTGACTGGGTGGTTTATGATGGTGAACAATATATTATTACAGGACGCTCAGATGATACGCTAAACATTGCCGGAAAACGCATTGGACCTGCTGAATATGAATCTATTCTTGTGAAGCATAATGATGTCATAGAAGCTGCTGCGATTGGTGTACCAGATGATGTAAAAGGTGAAGTTTGTCATTGTTTTGTAGTATTAAGAGACAATGTAACATTCTCAGGAGAATTAAAGAAAGAATTAATGAGTTTAGTAAACTCTCATATTGGAAAAGCATTATGTCCAAAAGATATTCACGTTGTAGAAGATTTACCGAAAACACGTAATTCTAAAGTAATGCGACGCGTCATTAAAGCCGCTTATTTAGGAAAGGAATTAGGCGATTTATCGTCACTTGTGAATCCTGAGGTAGTTCCGTTTATTCAGGGGTTGCAGTCTAGTAAATTATAAAATTAAAGCATGTATAATGTGAACTGACCTCTAATTGTTAGAGGTCAGTTTTTATGTATACAGGATAGTTTAGTACATGTGTTTGTTTTTTCTTTTCTTTTCTTTTCTATGTTTTTGCCTCGTACACTTTGAAGCTAGTGGACATACTATATTAATAGAAATGACTAGGGGGTGAGATTTTGGGATCTCGTTATAGTAATTCTAGAAAAAAGTGTTCATGTAAACAGGATGATTGTTGGGATGTTTTTGAAGAGTGTAAAAAAGAACATGAAGAGCAAAATAAGGCATGTGACTGTTGCTGTGTACAAGGAATTAGAGATGAGCTGAGAAAGTTAGTAAACAGATCAGTGCGTATTACAACAGGAACTAATAATTATGCAGGAACTGTTTCTTCCGTCACTTGTGATGTTGTAAAGCTTGCTAATAGTGCTGGGGTAGTTACAGTAATTATTTCAGTTTGTAAAATTGAAGCGATTGAGCCATTGTTGACATAGGGAAAAGAGTAATTTCGCTTTTTTGTAAAGCCATTCTTAAGAATGGCTTTATTTTAATTTCATATAAAGGAGAATATATTATTTATATAGAAATAGGTTTGGGGCTATAAAGTATGATGTATGAAAGGAGCATAAAAGTGATTAAACTAGAAACTTTTAACAAGTCTGATTTCAAACAATTAATGGATTGGATTGACTCTGAAGAGTTTTTAATACAATGGTCAGGAAATGCATTTACATATCCTCTAAATGAACAACAATTAGAAAATTATATAGAAAGCTCAAATACACTTGCATTTAAAGTAATAGATGAAGAGTCTAAGAAAGTAGTTGGTCATATTTCACTTGGGCAAATAGACAATATTAATAAGTCTGCAAGGATTGGAAAAGTGCTAGTTGGTGATACGAAAATGAGAGGACGTTCTATAGGGAAACATATGATGAAGGCAATACTACAAGTTGCATTTAAAGAATTAAAACTACATAGAGTAACTCTTGGTGTTTATGATTTTAATACGTCGGCCATCTCATGTTATGAAAAAATAGGATTTATAAAAGAAGGTTTATTACGAGAGTCAAAAAAAGTAAGAGAAATGTATTGGAATTTATGGGAAATGAGTATGTTAGAATATGAATGGGGCGATAAAGAATTATAGTTATCTGTAATTATATTATGTTAATTAAAAGGGGTATAGTGGGGATTATGAATAAGAAAACGAAAATCATTACAATTGCAGCTGTTTCAGGAGGAGGTAAAACTACTGTCACAGAAAAATTAACTCAAAAGCTAACAAATTCAAAAGCACTATATTTTGATAGCTATCACTTTGAAAATTGTCCTACTGATATTTGTAAATGGATTGATGATGGAGCAAATTATGATGAATGGGTACTTACGCCATTAATTCATGATATTCAGCATCTTATACGAGAGGCTAATGTAGATTATATTATTGTAGATTATCCTTTTGCATACTTAAATAGTGAAATGCGAGAATATATTGATGCAACTATATTTATTGATACGCCTTTAGATATTGCGATGGCTAGAAGAATCTTGCGAGATTTTAAAGAAGATACAATAGATGAAATACATAATGATTTGAAACATTACATGACATTTGCGAGAAAAGCATATTTAGAGGCAATTCATACTGTTAAGCCGAATTCGGATATTGTATTGGATGGCTCTTTATCTGTAAGTGAAATAATTAATCATGCTGTAGAGGAACTTGGTCTGAGAGAAGTGATTATCAATGATTAAATGCATAGAGGAATATGTACAAGTTGACAATTTTAAAATGTATACGAAAAAATTCCAAGGAAAAAAGCTGCAGCCAGTTATTATAATGGAGGCAGGTTATGGCGATTATTCAAAGACATGGGATCATATTGCTGAAGAGTTGACGGAATATGGAACGGTACTTACATATGATCGAGCGGGATTAGGGAAAAGTGGGAAGAGTTCCAAGAGACGTATTAGTTCTGAAATGATAAAAGATTTAAGGTGTTGCTTAGCGCAATTACAATTGAAACCACCTTATATTTTTGTAGGACATTCTTTTGGCGGTATAAATGCACGTTTATTTGCGACTTTTTATCCCGAAGATATGTTGGGAATCGTTTTGGTGGATTCGACACCAGAAAATTATAAAGAAGATTTTTTGCCAATCATGTCTCCAAAATTTCAAGAAGCTTACTATAAACAATTTGTATATGAAAGTTCATATGAAGAGTTGACATTTAGTTTAAGTGAAGTAGATAGATATTGTAAATCAATGAATGATATTCCACTTGTCGTGTTAGCTGCGGGTAAAAAAGCTTTTTATACGCCAGATGCACAAATGAAATGGTTACAATTACAAGAAGAATTATTACGATTATCAAGCAATAATAAATTTGTAATTGCAGAACGAAGTGGTCACTATATTCAAAAAGACGAGCCTCAATATATAACAGATGCTGTTAAATGGATTATTGGGTAGGGGAGAGAGAAATATGCAGACTATATTTCAATACAATTGGCAAGTAAGAGATGATTGGTTTAAGTGGTGTGAACAACTTTCAGAGGAAGAATTGCTTCGCAAGTGTGTAGGTGGTGTAGGAAGTATTTTAGAAACATTATTCCATATTGTCGATGTTGAATATAGCTGGATTAGTGCACTTCAAGGAAAAGAAGATAATGAACCGCAGTTTCAAGATTATCATTCAATCCAAAAAGTAAAAGCGTTATCTGATTTATATAAACGAGAATTAGAAGATTTTTTGCAGTTGTGGTCATCTAGCCTAGAATGTAAAATATTAAAAGCTTCGTGGACAGATAAAACATATACATACGGTGAAGTGTTAAGACATGTAATTGTACATGAAATTCATCACATTGGTCAGCTATCTATATGGGCGAGAGAACTAAATCTTCAGCCTGTTTCAGCGAATTTAATTGGAAGAGGACTATAGTTAAAAAAACGGCTTGTACTGTAAATGCAAGCCGTTTTATATATATAAGAAGATTTCCTAATTGAAATCCTCGGATTTTTTCTGACGTATATGTAAAAACATTAAAATTGTAATAATGAAGAAAATCAATAATGTTTGTATGATTAAATTTTTAAACTGAAGCAAAACTGTCCAAGATGTAACAGCATCTTTAAAAGCTTGGAGTGCAGAATAAGAGGATGGATCAAAACCGTACTGTAGTAGCTTTTTTGTTTCAATAAAGGTACTGTTTTCTTCATTTGAGTCTAATATTACAGAAATAAGTCTAGTATCTCCTCGTTTTGCTGTACTAACAAAACTATAATTACCATTAGTTAAAAAAATAGTTTGTAAGCCGTCAACACCTTGGAGTTTAATGTTTTTATCAAGGGAATAAATCATTTTATTTGTGTTGAAAACTTTTGAGTCTTTGAAGGTAAATTGGTAAGAGGTTAGTTTTGTAATATTCAATACATCTGGAAAATCTGTTACTAATTGTGTAGCTAATTTAGCTACATCTATCGCTGTTGTAGTTGATTGTTTATTTGTATCGTTATGTATTCCAGTAGCATTTAGAAACGGGGATGGTTGTAATAACTTTAGTTGTTTTGCTTTCTCATTCATTAAAAGTGTAAAGTTATCTTCGTTTCCAGCAATGTGTTCTGCAAGGGCAAGTGTGGAACAATTATTCCCTGTCAAAAACAATGCATGAAGTAAATCACGAACTGTCGTTTTATCTTTCGAAGTTACTTGTATAGGACTCGTTTCTGCTCTGAAGACTTCGTTACTTATTTTTACTAATTCATCTAACTGTATGTTTCCTTCATTCAGTTGTTCCATTGCGATATACTCTGTCATTAATTTAGATAAAGTAGCAGACTGTATAGGAATTTCTTCATTTTTTTTATAAACAACTTCACCTGAATTAGCATCTATTAAAATAGCTGATTTAGCTTGAATAATTGGACCATTTACATAAAGGTAAAAATATAAAACGATAAGTGCTGTAATAACGAAAGATAAGAATAAAATTGTGAATTTTTTCAAGAATTGCATAAGCGATCCTCCTATTATGACATCGATAATAATATTGTAAAAAGGAATGCTTAATTAGGAAGAAAGAAAAGGTAAAGAATTTCTAAAGAATTATAAAGGATTATTAAAATTTGGTTTTTAATGGAAAACAAAAAGTCCGATTTCTTATATGATAAGAAATTGGACCTGAAATTAAATTGTATTAACATTTATACGGTTGTAGTTTTACAGTGAAAGTTGTTTTTGTATCATCACTATATACTTCAATTGTTCCTTTATGCAACTCTACAATACTTTTTGCGATTGCTAATCCGAGTCCAGAACCACCAGTGTTCGTAGAGCGAGATTTCTCAACGCGATAAAAACGTTCAAAAATATGAGGTAAATCTGTACTAGGAATAGGTTGTCCGTAATTTGTTATATCTATAGTAATCATATTATCGTTTTCATAGGCAGCAAGGTCGATATATCCACCGTCGTTACCGTAAGCGATAGCATTAATAATTAGATTTTCAAATACGCGAACTAATTTGTCTCCATCAGCTAATACCATGAGTTTTTGAGATGGGAAAGAAGGGCGACATTCTATATTCGCTTCTTGAAATTGTATTCGAAATTGAACAGTTAATTGTCCAAGAAGTTCTACAATATCAATGGGGACAGAATATAAACTTAACTCTTTATTTTGAACACGTGTATATTCAAACAAGTCATTCATTAATGCATTAAGACGGGTTACTTTATCGTAAATGACTTGTATATAATGGCGTAATTCCACTTCATCTCTATAATTATCATGGTGGATTAAATTTACGTATCCAACTATAGAAGTAAGAGGAGTACGTAAATCATGCGATACATTTGTAATTAGCTCACTTTTTGCTTGTTCTGCCTGTCTTTCTTCATCAATCGAGACTTTCAATTGTTCAACAATGTGATTAACTCCGCTTGCTAACTCTTCTAAATGATTATGGTTTACGATAGAAACTTTATGATTGAAGTTTCCATTTGCAATATAACGAATTTCCTCTATCATTTTTTTAATACAAGCTTCATAGTAAAGCTTTCTTTCATGACGGTAAAAAATGTATAGGTAAGATGAGAAAATCGAAAATAAAAATAAATAAGAGACGATCATCATCCAAAGAGATTCCTTTATTCCTTTATATTTTTCATAACCAAAAATTCTAATGAATTCTTTGCCAAGTTCACTTAATGTAAGTGAACTTTCAATTACACTTGTAACGAGGCGATATATAATTAATTCAGTAATAGGGGTAAGTGTGATAGCTAACATGAACCAAAAAATTAACTTCCATTTTGGGATATCTTTTAATATATCAAATGCTTCATTTCTCAATTTTATAGCCTACTCCCCAAACAGTATGAATAAACTTCTCTCCATTCATTCCTGTTTCAAGTTTATCCCGTAAATTACTAATGTGAACCATTACAGTTTTATTTGAACCATAACCATCTTCATTCCAAACGCGTTCAAAAATTTCTTCGGAACTAAATACTCTTCCCGTATTACTCGCAAGTAAATATAAAATATCAAATTCAATAGATGTAAGTTTAATGTATTCTCTATTGACTTTAACAGTATGATTATGTTTGTGTATTTCAGCAGAACGAATACGGATAATACCATCTTCATTTTTGGAGGAAGTGGCATTTTGGAAAGATGATCTTCGTAGTAAAGCTTTCACTCTAGCTACTAATTCTAATGGATTGAATGGTTTAATCATATAATCATCTGCACCAGTCATAAGACCTAATATTTTATCCATATCTTCTGCTTTTGCACTCAACATAAGAATAGGTACAGTATTATTCTCACGAACCTCTTGGCAAACTTCTAATCCGTTTCGTTTTGGCATCATAATATCCAAAATCATAAGGTCCACTTCATATGTAGAAATCATTTGCAATGCTTCATCACCATCGTATGCTTTATAAATGTTATAGCCTTCATTTCGCAAATAAACAGCAAGTAATTCAACAATTTCTTTATCATCATCAATAATTAATATATTTTTATTCATTATGTAGTTCCTTTCCTTACAAATCATTAACATTACTATAATATCAAACATTTATGTATTTTGTAGCAATGATTCCACATAAAATTTCATGTAACGTATAAAAAAGGGATTAAAACATTCTTAACGAATACAAATAAAAAGGATATTTAAATACAACGTTATACTGAAAATTAGGAAGAAGGGGACATACGATGTTATATAAGGATATATATTCATTTACTGCCACTGGAAAAATTGAAAATGATATAAAAGCTTTTCTATTAAAATACAATAAAGAAGTTACATATAAACATTCAATTCGAGTGGCAAATGAAGCTCGAAAAATTGCGGTTAAGTATCATGTAAATGAAGAAAAGGCAACAATTGCAGGATATTTACATGATATTAGTGCAATCTTTCCGAATGAAGATCGGATTGTAGTTGCTGAGCAATTTGGAATAGGGATATTAGAAGAAGAACGGAAATTTCCAATGATTATTCATCAAAAACTTTCGAGAGTAATCGCAAAAGAGATATTTAAAGTGGATGATGAAGAAATTTTGAATGCAATTTGCTGCCATACTACACTACGTAAACATGCAACGAAAATGGATTTAGTGTTATTTGTTGCTGATAAAATAGAATGAGATCAAAATGGAGCGCCACCATATTTAGCAGAAGTAAAAAAAAGGATTAGAAAAATCTTTAGAACATGCTGCTTTTGCATATATTTCATATTTGTGGGATAGAAAAGATAAGTTGAAAGTTTTACATCCTTGGCTAGAAGAATCATATTGGCAGTTAAAAGAGATTGTAGAGTAGAAAGGTTGTAAGAATGCACTTAAAAGAATATATGAATCAAACATTTCCTGGGGTTACATTAGTACCACATATATACTTTCAATGGGAAAATCATTTGCATTTTCATTTTGGGAAAGGGAAAGACCTATATGTAGAAAGAACCAACGCTATAAATAGGGAATACTTCACTCAACTTTATACATATAATAAATACTTATTTGAAGATATATTTTCAAAAGAAGATGAAGTCTTTTTAGTAACAAATGTTTATCGATTTAAAAAGGAAAATGTGAAAAATCTGCAGAAAATTAATCTATATAGACGTTTTATTCATAATAGAGAATTAAAGTATCATATAAGGCAAGAAACAATACCTTTTTTATTTGAAGAAGAAGAAGCTGACTTGTATTGTACTTATCAAGTTTCACTAAAATGTTTTGCTTGCGATATAAAGTATATGCCGCTTATTCAAGCTGCGAATCATGAAGATTTTCCGGGGCTTTATCCTCGTTTTGGACGGAAAAAAGAAATTTTTTATCCAGATGTATTTCTTATTAATGTAACGAAAGATATTATCATGTTTATTTATGATGATAGAGGATGTGAAGTAATTGCGAAGAATAAAGAAACAATACGAAATTTATATGAGAAATATAAAGAGTGGATTCCAGATTATGAACGAGAAAGTATAGATAATTTATTTAAATGACAGTGGGGGAAGTGAAGCTTGTAATGAAACGTATTGCAATCGTAGCCGCATGGGAACCTGAACTTAATTATTTGCAACAGTATTATCCAAGTGAACGCATTGAAAAAAGAGCAGCTTGGGAATTTCATTTTCATACTATAAATGATCTGGAAATTATTTCAGTTATAACTGGTGTTGGTAAGGTAAGCTGTGCTAGTTGTGTACAATTATTAATTAGCGAGTTTCAGCCTGATGAGTTGTTTATGACAGGGATATGCGGAAGCTTATCAAATAAGGTGAAAAACGGACATATTGTAGTAGCCCTTAATGCAATACAACACGACGTTACTGCTGCTGGTTCGGGGGAAGATGTTTTTAATTTATATAATGGTAGAACAGCACCTATTGAAACAACAAAGTCACTTGTAAGAAGAATAAAAAAGGTACGATCTTATGATCCGATTCATTATGGCACATTTTTATCTGGAGATCAACGTATCCGTAGTTCAGAAATGAGATATTTACTTCATACTGTATATGGAGCATTAGCGGTTGATCAAGAAGTGGCAGCTTTTGCTTATGTGTGTCAAATCAATAACAAGCCTTTTCTCAGTTTAAAAGCTGCATCAGATCAAGCGAATGATAAAACGAAAGAGGAACAAAAAATCTTTAAAATGTTAGCGTGTGAACGAGCGTGTGAGCATTTAATTGCTTTTTTACGTGTATATGAGATTAATGTAGTAAATAATAGATAGTAAGAGGGGTTAATATTGGAAAGTACAAATAAAATAGCTATTTTGGGTGCAAACGGAAAAGCCGGGAAATTCCTTGTAAAAGAAGCGCTAGATAAGGGGTATCAAGTAAAAATATTAACAAGAAATGCTAATAATATCAAAATAACAAATGGAAATTTAGAGATTATTAATGGAGATGCACGTGATTTTGCTTCAATACGCAAATTACTTAAAGGGTGTCGAGCTGTAATTAATGCAGTAGGTCAACCAAAAAATGAATCTTATATTTTTAGCACAGTAACGAAGCATATTTTAGAAGCAATGAAGGAGTTTGAAATAAAAAGATATATTGTAATTTCCGGAGGTTCTTTAAATGTTACAGGAGATCAAAAGGGAATTGTAAATAAAATAGGGGCTACCTTATTTAAAGTTTTTTTATCAAAAATGATGCAAGATAAATATAAAGAATTACAAATTATCCAAAGTAGTGAAGTCGATTGGACAATTGTTAGATTACCATTTGTTATAGAAGGGAAGGGCATTGGAAATATAAATGAGAGTTTAGTTGATATGCCAGGAATCAAAATACAAAATGGTGATATTGCACCATTTGTTATAAAACAAATTAATAGTGACAGATATGTAGGGAAGTGCCCGTTTATTTCAAATTAAATGGTAGAATTAAAAATTAAAGAATGATGGGTAGAGTGGAACTAGTACATTTTATGTATTTGAATGTTAAGTTTAACACGAGTAATTGGGGGATAATTTTATATGATTCAATACAAAAGATGCAGTGAAGTAAGTATAGATTTAGTATATGAAGCTTTTAGAGATGGCTTTTCAGATTACATTATTAAAATGGAAGTTTCAAAAGAAGATTTTATAAAAAGATTTTTTGGAGCTGAAGGGAATTCACTAAAACATTCCTTTGTTGCTTTAGACGGTAACAAATCTGTTGGTGTAATACTTGGCGGGATAAAGGATTACGAAAACATAAAAACAATGCGCTGTGGAACATTAGCTGTTCATCCTAATTACCGTGGTATGGGTGTGAGTCAAAAGTTATTTGAACTGCATAAAGAAGAGGCGCTTCAAAATGAGTGTAAGCAGCTTTTTCTTGAAGTCATTGTAGGCAATGACCGAGCAATTCATTTTTATACGAAATTAGGCTATGAAAAAGTGTATGATCTATCTTATTATCATTTAAAAGATTTGACTAAAATAATAACTAAAGACTGTAACGGAATTGAAGTAAAACAATTAGAATTTCCAGCTTTCAAAGTTGCAATTCAGAAATGGTTACACTTCCATATAAATTGGCAAAATGATATGGATTATATCGAAAAAACAAATAATACATTTTACGGGACATATGTCAATAATGATTTAAAGGGTTCTATATGTGTAAATGAGCAAGGTAAAATTAGTTTTCTTTTTGTAGACAAAGACTATAGAAATCAAGGTATTGGATCAAGATTATTACAAGTGGCAAGAGAAAACTTAAATGTATCAAGTTTATCAATTGGGTTTCCAAACAACAATTTACTAGAAGGATTTTTAAAGAAAACTGGTTTTGAAAAGAATTCGTTAGCACAATATGAAATGTATGTATTGCTGTAAAAAGTGGAAGGAGTTATTCTTTCGCTTTTTATTTTTGTACTATATTGATATTTTACTTTGTATAATATTCTATTTTTTTGTAGAATAGATAGGATGGGAGGGGATGAAATGAATAATGGATTAAAAGTTAAGATTTTTGAATTGCATTGTTTCGTTCAAAAGACTTATTCTGATATTAAAATAGCATGTGATATAGCTATTTATCAAGAAAACACTTCTAAATATTTAATTTCATTAGGATTTCTAAATAAATCATATATGACTTATTTAGAAGCAAAAAGATTTTATCGTGAAAATGAAGAACTCATAAGTGTAGAATTTGATAATTTCTTTCATACATATGATAAATTAGAACAGGAATTAAAACTAGTTATTTCAACTGAAGATAAAAATCCTTTATTACTACATAGTAGTTTTGATCAGTTTCAGCAGAAAGTTGAAAATATAAATGACCTAATAAAAGTAATGCAAAATGCTCGTTAAAGAATGTTTTTTCTTTTTATATAGAAATTATGCATTGAAAATATATTAGGGATATTACATATTGAACGGATGACTTTTGTTGGTTACAGAAGTCATCTTTTTATAATACAGTATTGCGTAATGTGTTGTACTTTTTATTTTTCTATTTTTGATAGGAATACATTTAAACAGTTTCATATTTTAAGAAATTATACGAGGAAAATAACATGAATAATAAAAAAGAAATAGCTATAGTTGCATTAACAACAGGATTAGCTTTAACAACTGTAACACCATATGAAGTGGGTTATGCAGAGGAAAAAGATCAAATGCAAGTTGAAATTCAAGAGGATTCGTTCCGTACAGGTGAACTTACACAACCATCACAAAAGGCGCCTGAGAACGTAGTGAAAGATGCACTTAAGGAAAAGACGGAGCATGCTTTGTCTTCAAAACAAGTGAGTGGAGACGAAGGGGTAGACTACGAAGTTATTCAAAAACGTGGTTCTTATGATGGGACTACACTTGTGCGTATGCAACAAGTATATGAAGGTAAAGAAGTATACGGATACCAATTGACTGCTCATGTAGATAAAAAGGGTATTATTAAAAGTGTTTCAGGAGAAAGTGCACAAAATTTAACTCAAGAAAATGTAAAGAATGTAAAAAATTTATCAAAAGAAGAAGCAAAGCAATATATTTATACGAAGTACGGAAACGATGTTAAATTTATTTCTGAACCAGAAGTTAAGGAAGTTATTTTTGTTAATGAAAATAATGGGCAGGCTAGCAATGCATATCAAGTTACATTTGCTGCTGCAACACCAAATTATGTATCTGGAACTTATTTAGTGGATGCTCATAATGGTGATATGTTGAAAAATATGGTGCAAGAGTCAGATTTAAAAGTAAGTGAAGAGCATGTTGAAGCTATTCAGGAGAGTAAAAAAAGCAATTTTAAATCATTAACCGGAACTGGAAAAGATGATTTAGGTATAACTCGTACATTTGGTATTTCTGAACAAAGTAACGGGAAATATGCGCTTGCTGATTACACAAGGGGGCAAGGAATTGAGACGTACGATGTAAATTATAGGGATATTACTTTTGAAGATAAATATTATCCTGGTATATTAGCAACTAGCACATCAACAACATTTAATGATCCAAAAGCGGTAAGTGCTCATTTCTTAGCAACAAACGTATATGATTTTTATAAAGACAAATATAAGCGTAATAGTTTTGATAATAAAGGGAAAAAAGTAGTTTCAGTTGTACATGCATGGGATTCTGGAGAAACAAATGATCCTAAAAATTGGGCAAATGCATTTAGTGCTAATATTAACAATGTTAGTATGCTTATATATGGTGATCCAATGGTTAGAGCGTTTGACATAGCGGGGCATGAATTTACACATGCGGTTACATCTAGTGAATCTAATCTTGAATTTTTTGGAGAATCAGGAGCAATTAATGAGGCATTATCTGATATTATGGGAACGGCTATTGAGAAATATATAAATAATGGGGAATTTAATTGGACAATAGGAGAACAAAGCGGATCGGTTCTCCGTAATATGAAAAATCCACCTTCAGTCAAATTTTTTGATGGAGTACCGTATCCAGATGATTATAGCAAATACAGTGATTTAAACGGAGAAGATAATGAGGGCGTCCATTTCAACTCAAGTATTATTAATAAAGTCGCGTATTTAATTGCACAAGGTGGAACTCATAACGATGTAACTGTAAATGGCATTGGTGAAGATAAAATGTTTGATATTTTCTATTATGCAAATACTGATGAATTGAACATGACATCTAATTTCACTGAATTAAGATTAGCGTGTCTTAAAGTTGCAACGAACAAATATGGTGCGAATTCAATTGAGGTTGAAGCGGTTCAAAAAGCATTTGATGCAGCGAAAATTAAAGGAACGGTGAAAGAAAACGAAAAAACTGAGGCAAACCAATTCCCAGAGTTAACAGTACCGTCAACAATTACACTACGTGTCGGTGATAAATTTGATCCAATGAGCAATATAAAAGCTATTGATAAAGAAGATGGTGATTTAACAAATCGAGTAGAACATAAAGGTGATGTAGATACTTCTAAACCTGGAAAATACATTGTGGAATACTCTGTCGTTGATTCTCAAGGAGGGAATGCAACGGCAACACAGACTGTAATTGTGGAGGGAAATGGAAAAATATTAGATCTTAATCCTACATTAACAGTGCCTGCTGTAGCGACAATTAGTATAGGAGATTCATTTAATCCAACGGTAGGTGTATCAGCTACTGATAAAGAAGACGGCGATCTTACTTCTAAAGTAAAAGTTGATGGTAAAGTAGATACAACTAAATCCGGTACTTACGTTTTAACGTACACAGTTACAAATTCTAAAGGCCATAAAGGAACTGCGAAACAAACTGTAACGGTCAAAGTTAGAGAAGAAATTGAAAATGAATTACCAATACTAAAAGTACCTGCTACAACTACAATTACTGAAGGAGATCAATTCAATCCAATGCTAGGTGTATCAGCTACTGATAAAGAAGACGGCAATCTTACTTCTAAAGTAGCATATGAAGGTATTGGAGATACTACTAAAGCTGGTACTTTTGAAATAATATATAGTGTTACAGATTCTGTAGGTAATAAGGTGCATACAATAAAAAAAATATTGGTAAAAGATAAAGGTACTAGTAAAGCAAATGGACTTGCTAATAACAGCAATATCTCGGACAACAGTAATTCTAACAAAAAAGAATCTACATATAAAGAGCTTCCAAATACGGGTGCCAGTACAACTAGCAGTGCCGCAATGGGCATATGTATGGTTTTAGTAGGTATAGTACTTACTCTAGTTCTCAAATTTAGAAAGATATAAAAATAATAGTACAGCTTATTCGTTTGAAGAATAGAGTATAAAAATAATTTTGTATCGTGAACTGTTAGTGTATTAGGGGATTTTTATTGCTTGAGTTTGATATTGTCCTTCACTCGTTGTTTCTTAATTTATTGTAGAAGGTACGTTAAAAGTAAACATAGAATATATTAATAATTAATATGTTTACGAGGTGAAGGTGATGGCAATAAAACAAGACGAGATTAAAGTAGTAGTCGGAGCAGGGGTGTTTAATAATAATCCAGGGTGGATACAAACGCAAGAAGATGAACTTAATTTACTAGATAAAGCTACGTGGGAAGAAAGATTTGAATACAATTCTATTTCAGCTATTTTAGTTGAGCATGTATGGGAACATCTTACGTTTGAAGAAGGTGTAAGGGCAGCAGAGATTTGTTATGAATTTTTAAAGCCAGCAGGGCACATTCGGTGCGGTGTTCCTGATGCGTTTTTCCGGGACGAAGCGTACCAAAATATAGTTCAGATAGGTGGACCAGGACCGAAAGATCATCCAGCAGCAAGTCATAAAATTGTTCATAATTATAAAACCTTAACAAAAATGTTTGAAACTGCTGGGTTTGAGGTAGTTTTACTTGAATATTGTGATGAAAATGGTCAGTTTTATTATAATGAATGGGATGCAAACGACGGTGTTATTTTCCGTTCGAAAAGGTATGATTCTAGAAATAAAGGCGATAAACTTGGTTTTCCATCGTTAATTGTTGATGCGATTAAACGATAAGTCATTCAATAAAAGCAAGAGTTAATACTATAATTTCATGAGTCGCAATTGCGGCTTTTTTTATTGGTATGTAATATGGAAGAGGCTATTTATAATAATTAATACGTCATTAAAGATTTATTTTATATATAAAATCGGTTAAAATAAGGTGAGAACATACATTCTGTGTAGGGGGTAATTAATATGATAGCTGAAATTGAAAAAGTAACTGATGGGTATATTGTAAAATTTGAACGCCAATTTCCATATACAATTGAGGAAGTTTGGTCTGTTTTAACGGAAAACAGTAAGCTTAAAAGATGGATGTCTAATTTACAGATTGAATGCCTTAAAACAGGTGGAATAATCAAGTTTGATATGATGGACGGTTCTTTTATAAATATTGATATTTTAGAGTGTCAAGTAAACGCTGTGCTTGAATTTACTTGGGATAAAGATCGTGTCCGATTTGAAATACATAAAGAAGAAAATGGTTCTATTTTACTTCTTAAAGAATTCATTCATGAGTTAACAGATCATACTCCGAAAGATATAGCGGGTTGGCATATTTGTTTAGATCTTTTTTCCTCCGTACTAGAAGGGAAAGAAAAAGAATTTTCTAAAGATGAATGGCAACAGTGGTTTGAAAAATATAAGGATAAGGTTCTTGAATTGAGAGGATAATCAAGTAAGATATTATATTTATCGTGTAATTATTATATTGTAAAAATCATTTTTATGAAAAATAAAAGAAAGTAAATCAATTGGGATTCTAATAACATTAACAAATTAGATACAGTGATTCCATTCCATGTGTAACTTGTAATGCAACTGATATTAATGACGAAGGACTAAAAGAAGTTGTTGAGGGCGTGGATGTACAAACATGGTTAACTGGAAAAGTTAATGATGTTGTGGATGAAAGCTTATTAACAGAAGCGGTTGCGCAAATACCAATTTTCAATCGTATTCGCGAATTGGATAAACGAGATATGATGGCGGTTTATGAATGTCTTGAGAGTAATTAGTAAAATTTTATTAATTTATGTGTTATTAACATAACTTTATATTCTTTATAATGTTCATAATAAGGTAGTATGAGTATTACAAAGTAATGAAAGAAGATCCAATTTCTTAATGTGAAAATTAAGAAATATAATATGGAGAGATGGAAAATAAAAGGGATGAAAAGTTGATATATTATGTAATTATTATAGTATAAAAGTGATTATCAAGGATGAAAACAGTTCATAAGTGATGTCTTATTTAATATCTTTATTATTTTGTCTGATTTTTTAAATTTAGCAGAAACATATACTTGAATGAAGTATATGTTTCTGTTAAATTTATCCTATGGATAGAACAAGTTTAATTAAAGGTCATTTAGAAATGTGTGTATTATCTATTTTGTCGAAAAAGAAAAGTTATGGTTATGAGATTATGAAAGAACTTGAAGTAAACAATTTAAAATTGAAAGGAGTAGGAAGTATTTACCCCATTTTAACTAAGTTGAAAAATCAAGATTGGGTTAATACTTATCAAGTAGTAACAGACAGTGGTAAAGTTAGGATTTATTATGAAATTAATGAAAACGGGAAAATACGTCTTGAGAATAAAATTAATGAGTGGTTAGAATTGCAATCGGATATTCAAACATTATTAAAAAGCGGTTTGAAAGGAGACCTTCTGAAATGGGGAATAGATTGATAGGTAAAGAAAAGCAATTTTTAATAGACGTACTTAAGGAATTAAAGCAATACGACATTAGTTTAGAAGAAAGGGAAAATATTAAGCGACAAATATTAGAACATATTCAAGAATGTCGTGAACATGGTGAAGATAGTATAGAGGATTTAGGTACACCTCAATTATTTGTTCAAGATTATTTAGAAATAAATGAGATTGATTTACAAGTTAAAAGGAAGCAATTGAAAAATGAAAAGGGGAAATTAAACAAATCTATCTTAAACGGCATATTCATCGCAGTTATTACTTACCTCATCTCGCAAACTACATTTACAATATTTTTAACTAGATCATTTAATCCAACTAATAGTAAAAATACATTTCAGTATAATCTTTTATATCGTATTTCAGAAAATCAATGGTGGAATTCATTATTAATAATGATTAGTTTTATGCTCTCTTTATTAGTATTTATTAGTTTAGTAAGTTATAAAAAAAGAAAGCTGTCTAAAGCATAATGAAGAATACGATCTATAAAATGTCTCTAATTTATATTCTTTGTAATGTATTAATGTTATGTATTACAGATTCAAAAGTTTATGCTCAGCAAAATATTAAAATTGCATTAGATAAGTATATTGAAAAGTTTATAAAGGAGCGGAACATTCCAGGAGCTTCTGTTGCAATTGTACATAATAAAGATGTATTTTTCACAAAAACGATAGGAATTACTGGAGAATCTGAAAAAAAGGTAACTAGTAAAACCCCATTTGCAATCGGCTCAATAAGTAAATCTTTAACAGCTTTAGCTATAGTGAATTTAATAGAAGATGAAAAAATAAAATTAGAGAATCCAGTTCAACGGTATCTTCCTTGGTTTCAACTAAAAGATTCTCAAATATCCTCAACTATAACAATCCAACATCTACTAACTCATACAAGCGGAATCAGTACATATGAAGGCTTAGCATTATCAGATAAGCAGTCCGAAAATTCTACAGCACTAAAAGAAAATGTAATGAAACTTTCAAATGTAAAATTAACTGCTCCACCAGGTGAAAAATATCAATATAGTAATGCGAATTATATAATACTTGGTGCGCTTATTGAGGCCGTTACAAATGAAACATATTCATCATACATGGAAAAGTATATTTTTCAGCCATTAAATATGAATGGCGCGGCAGCAAGTAAAGAAACTGCATATGAAAAAGGTTATTTAACAGGTTATCAGTCTTGGTTTGGCATTCCAAGAAAAAGTGTAGTGTCCTATGATAATGCCGGGGCACCGTATGGCTATATTACTGCAAATTTAGAAGATATGATTCAATATATTATGTTTTTGAATCGGTCTGAGCATGCTCAATTTTTAAAACAAGAAAACATGGATCTTTATCTTTCACCACTTTATAAAATAAATTCAGAAAAAAGTCATGGTTTTGGGTTAAGAACAACAAATATAAATGAAAACGAAATGATGATTTGGCATTCAGGATCGACGCCCGATGCTCGTGCAGAAATATTTATTTTAAATAAAAGTGGCTGGGGTGGTGTGATTTTAACAAATAAAAATCATGTTTTAGAAGAACCAGCACTATCGGTATTGAAAAATGGGATTATTAGTATTTTGAATGGGGAAGAACCGGTTGATATCCCTAAAAACATACCATTAACACAAATTATTTTGTTGATAGTTACACTTATACTTTTCATAATATCATTTATGTTAATTAAAAAGTATAAACATATGAACACTGTAAAAAAGGTAATTTGGTTATCCATAGGGAGTCTATCCCTACTATTATCTATTACGTTCATCCCAATTCTTACTTATGGTACAAAATCACCATGGCATACGATTAAAATGTTTGCGCCAGACGTAGCTTTATTTGCAAGTATTATTATCACTTTATTAGCTGTGAACGGGCTAATTTCAATCTTTATAGCCTTAAGAAGGAAAAAGGTATAAATGATGATAAAGAAAAAAGGCATATACATAATGCCTTTTTTCTTTATCAATTTATCCATAAATATCAAGAGAAATTACTTCTTGATTCGATTCATCAATGACTAGCACAATTTTCTTTGCAAATCTATAAAATTAGCGCATTATAATAGATATTTAAGTTTCTCGACTTCAATTAGCTAATCATACATAATTATCTTTCCATCCATCATATTTTGCGTATCGGGCTATATATTGCAATAAAAACTTCGAGTAGCTTAGTGAAAGCAGCTAAAGCAAATACAAAAACTGGATTATAGGCTGAAATAATACCTCCTACTAATGCCCCGAGTGGCATCGCTAATCGTGTAAGTACACGTGAAAAGCCTAAAACCCTTCCTTGCATATTTGATGGAACGGTTTCCTGGCGAATTGTGGCTACAATTGTATTCCATGCAATATTGCAAGTCATTGCAATACCGAAAGCAATACCGGGAGCAAGCCAATATGTACTCCAAAGCGCAAAAGTTAAGCCAATTGCTCCAACAAATAGGAGTAAAGGAATTAGAAGACCGCGTTGCAATCTCTTTTCTAAAGGAACTGCAATCAAGCT
Source organism: Bacillus sp. AFS059628 (assembly GCF_002571225.1). Lineage (GTDB taxonomy): Bacteria > Bacillota > Bacilli > Bacillales > Bacillaceae_G > Bacillus_A. The sequence goes on from NZ_NVEC01000102.1 coordinate 47,995, forward strand.
TCCTAAGAGCCCGCCTATTCCAATTAGTGAATAATTAAAGCCGCTTTGTTCCGGCGTAAGTTGCAATGTGGATAGTAAATAATACATGAACACACCTAAAACCGCACTTGCTCCAAAGTTTCCAATCATAGCTTGAAAAGATAAAGCTAAATTTAAGCGGTCATTTTTGAGCCATTTAAATCCATTAACCAAATCAGCTAGTACATTTTGAAGTGTATTTTTATCTTCGCATTTCTTGTTTACGGTTTTCATAGACGGTAATAATATCACAGCAACTAATGTTGCAATAAATGAAAGAACATTAATCCAAAGCACCTGAAAGCCACCAATAAAAGTAATAAAAAAACCAGCTATTATTGGACCAAACAAACTAGCCAATTGATTGACCATTTGATAGAAAGAATTAGCTTTCGTTAATGATGCACCTGCAATATGTGGAATGACTGTAACAGTTGTTACATCAAAAAGCATGGACATAACTGCTAAGGTAAAAGTAATTACGTATAAATGCCAGATTTCTAATAGATGTAATGCATGTAGAATTGGTACGAGACTTACTAAAATAATATTGGTAATATCAGCTATCCAAAGTAACTTTTTTCGATCGTATTGGTCAATTATTACACCAACTAAAGGGCCAAATAAAACAATTGGCAATACATTAATAGCAAATAAAGAACTCATAATTACAGATGAACCGGTTAATTGATAGGCAATCCAAGGCAACGCAAAAATGTAGAGTGAATCCCCAATTCGTGAAATGAGTAAACCAAAAATAAAAATCTTGTATTCTTTAGAAAAAGTTGTCTTTACGGTAAGTCTTTGTTCTTGTTTAAGTTTCACACTATTTATACCACCTTTATTATAGAGGAATTTGAAAATCATCCGTCCAATATTTGTTATATATAGAATTCTGTAATTTTTAGGCGAATCCTACTTTTTAGAGGTATTTTAAAACCTGAAGGAAGAAATAAAAATGAAGGCAGTATTATGAAAAGGATTTTAGTACGAACAGGATGGGGAGAAAGCTCATTAACAAAGTATAGAAATTCGTGGAAAGAAACAGTACCTGATTATATAGCGCAAAACCCACTTGATGCTGTGTGTTGGATTCAAGATAATTTAAATACATAATAAAATTATAGTAAACTATTTTATTCAAAGGTTGTTAAGAGGGAAAATATTTATACAAATAGATAAGAATGTGCGAACAGCTGGTGCGTATGAATAGTAAACGGGAAATTTATCAAAAAATAGTACCTAAAGTGGAATATAGTTTATCCGAAGATGGAAAATCAGTAAGTGCTGTTTTGGATAGTTTTTGTGGTTGTGGGGAAGGAAGCATTTAGAATAAAATTGTTATGTAAACTAAAATGCAGTATATTGAATGTTTTTCTGATAATTTTTATTTTGTAATATATAATTAAATAATAAGTTTATAATTACAGATCAACAAAGGGGAACACATAAGATGAACGAATTAGAGTACAAAAACTTTTATGATAAAGTAGGAAGATTAAATGGATGGGATTTTAGTAAAGTAAAAGGTGAAACTGTAGGAGATTCATGGGACTTTTATGGTGAGGTAAAAGAAAGGTGCAAGCCATCACATATTTTACTAGATGTTGGTACAGGTGGAGGAGAAAATGTACTTAACATAGCATCTTCGGCTAAATTGTTAGTTGGAATAGATAATTCTAACGGAATGATTGAAAAAGCACATTCCAATTTGAGAAAATCAGATGTACAAAATGTTGAGTTTCTTCAAATGGATTCTGCAGCTTTAACGTTTCCGCATGCGCATTTTGATATTGCTTCTAGTTGTCACGCACCGTTTATAGCATCTGAATTAGCAAAAGTAATGAAAAAAGGTGCTTTGTTTTTAACACAACAAGTTAGCGAACATGATAAATTGAACTTGAAAGAGGCATTTGGAAGAGGACAATGCTTTGGTGAAAGAGATGGAACTTTAAAAGAAAAGTATATGGGTGAACTTATAAGTGCAGGATTTGAACTCGTGCAAGTACTTGAATATGATGTTACTGATTATTACAGTACGGCTGAAGATCTCATTTTCTTATTAAAACATACGCCTATTATTCCTAGGTTTGGAGAAGAAGAGGATTTTACTATTTTACAAAAGTTCATTGACATGAATAGTTCTGAAAAAGGGATTCGTACAAATTCAAAAAGGTTTATGATGATTGCTGTAAAATCATAATATGTTTTATTGTAAAAGTTGCTTTTCGTTTAAGGAAAGGCAGCTTTTTTGTATGGAAACAATACTATATATTAATAATGAAAGAAGCTAACATATTCATACTAAAGTTGTAGTTTTTTATTTGAAAAATCCATCCTTCCGTTTGATTCTATCTATTTATAAATGTAATACAATACGAATAGATAATAAGAAACAAGGGGGATGGAACGTGATTACACATATATCAAATATAAAACTACAAACGGTTTCCATAGAAGGGGTAAAACAAGTTTATAAGGATATATTATCTTTTCCAATCAAAAAAGAAACAGCATCGTTTATTCAATTTGAAGTAACGCCATACACAACAATTAGCTTTCAAGAAGCGTATGAACCAATTGCACCTGCACATTTTGCTTTTGAGATTCCATATTCAAAATTTCATGAAACAGCAAGGTGGTTAAAGGATTCTGGATTACTCATTGTGAAATGGAAAAATGGAAATGTAATTGGTGAAGAGAATGGTTTATTTAATGTATACTTTAAAGACGGTGATGGAAACCTTCTCGAAATTATCGCACATAGTTATGTTAAAGAAGGTGTAGTAGTACCGCATTCGCCTTTAAACATTTTATATGTAAGAGAAATCGGACTTCCCGTTAAAAGTGTACCTGTATTTACAGAATGGTTGAAATCAAATCTCAATATGAAAACGATGGAAGATGGGGCTATTTTCAACTTTGTTATAGGGGGCACAGCATATATTGTTGCAACATGGTGGCAACGACCTTGGATCCCGATTGCGATGAAAGCTTTACCACCTAAAGTGCATGTTTCTTTTGGAACACCGGACCCTGCATTTTTACAGCAAATTCAAATTAACTTTAAGAAAAATAGTGTACCATTTCAATGTAAGCATAATGAAGTGTCATTTATTGAACAGGGATATGCATTTTCAATTGTGCATACACCAGAGTTCCATTCTGATATTCCAAGTAAATTAAACTTACCGCTTTCTATTTAAGGATGGGAAGTGGTAAGTTTTTTGTATTTTCATGGAGAAGGGTTTTCGCTTTATTACAATGAATTTATAAAGGCGTATAAGATGCTAGCTTATTTTACTGTAAGGAGAGAAATGAATTGAATCTAGGAAATCCGATAGCAAAAGGGAACACAGCGGAAATTTATCTATATGATAATAAGATTATGAAATTATTTAAAGATTACCTCCCAAATACAGAGTCTATGAATGAAGCAAAAAAACAAAAATATTCGTATTCATGCGGGCTATCAGTTCCAAACGTATTTGAAGTGACTAAGATACAAAATAGACAGGCAATTATTATGGAATACGTAAAAGGGGACAGTATAGGTGATCTCCTGCTTAATAATCTAAATGAGGCAGAGTATTATATAAATATTTGTGTGAATGAACAAAAAAAGATTCACGCTATACGTGTGAATACGGGTGAAATGGAAGCAATGGAGGAAAGGTTAGAGCGTCAAATTAAATCTGTACATAAATTGGATGGAAAACAAAAGGAAAGTATATTGAATAAGTTACATTCAATCAAATTTGATCCTATATTATGCCATGGCGATTTCCATCCATTTAATCTAATTTTAAGTGAAAAGAATGTAAGTATTATAGACTGGGTAGATGCTTGTTCAGGTGATATTCGTGCAGAGGTGTTTCGTACATATTTATTATATGCGCAGTCTTATATAGAATTAGCGAAAATGTATTTACAAATATATTGCCGCAATTCCGATCTAACAAGAGATGAGATCTTTCAATGGGCTCCTATTATGATTGCAGCTAGATTTTCTGAGAGAGTATCTCCGCAAAATGAAGTGTATGTAAACAGATTATTGTCTCAGTATTTATAAGTAATAAAACAAAGGTTATTTAGTAGCTAAAATACTGTTGTTTAACTAAAGTTTCCTTGTAGTTAAACAACAGTATTTTTAAACATTGATATAGGTATATTTAGTTTCGATCTTCATCCTATAAAGATTCATTATCCGTACTTGTTCCTCAGTTAATTTTTCTTTATCTTAATATATATGTATTAAGCTATATTCAAAAATCTCCTTTAATTTAATAAACATTGGAAACTTTTCTATCATCTCTTTAGGTAGTTCATTTTCTTTTTGATATCCTTCAAATAGTGCTTTTGTAATAGAGTGCTCATAGTCAACGATATTCCCATTTCCAGCAAATGAATATTCTATCGCACTATAAATAGGAACTGCTAAATCGAATAGGTAAAAATGTTTTTCACAGTCTTGAAAATCAATCATTATTAAGTTTGAATTGTTTTCAACTAATATATTTTCTAACCATAAATCACCGTGAATTAAGCCGTAATTCGAAGTGGATTTTTGTAGCTTTTTTATAGAAGTTAAAACGTCAGATGCAATTTCTCTTATAGTAGTTTCTTCTTTAGGGATATACTTAAGAAAATTATACTCTTCATTTTCATACCAATCGTTTATATGTTTAACTGGATTAGTCTGTTCAAAGCTTTTAGAAATACGATGTAATTTTCCAATTTGTTTACCAAGCTTTTTAAATATTTTAGAATTCCATTCGCACCTTGGTAAATGTATACCAGGCGCAGCTTTATATAATACAGCAAATAGCTCTTCGTCTAATGTTAATTTCTCTACTAAATTCCCATTAAGAGAAGGTAATATTGGAGGAACTGCTAAACCATTTTGATATAAAAAGTTCGTATATGTAACTTCTTCTAACTGTTCTTCATATGTTTTGTAGTTTGTAATTCTAATGAAGTATGTATCTAGTTCTGTAATACATTGATACATTTCATTCGTTATTGGTTTAATGTTAATAAAATTTAATAGATATCGTTCATTTATTAATTTGAGTATTTCTTTTTCTAGCTCGTTCATTGTAACGTCCTTTCTGAACTGTGATTTTTTAACAGATAACTAAAAGAATCTTAATTTACAACATTCGTGTTTTATTTTTGATATCCTTTAAAATGAAGCATGATGTCATGAATGGCTCCTGTTAGAAAACACAAGAAATATCAAAAGAAAGCAACGAACCTCTTTTATACTTATAAATAAGGAGTGAAGGAAATGAATGAACATATACAGCAGATGATTGATTGGATTGAGAGCAATTTAAATGAAAAATTTTCATTAAATGCATTATCCCATTATATGGGCTATTCTCCGTATTACTGTTCTTTTAGATTTCACCAAGTAACAGGCATTAGTATTAGGCGCTATATTCTTTTACGAAGACTGTATTTATCTACGGAGGATTTGAAAAATGATAGAAAGATAATAGATATTGCATTGGATTACGATTATTCTTCACAAGAGGCTTATAGTAGAGCTTTTAAGACTGTTTTTGGAATGAATCCAAGAGAATACCAACGTAACAACATGCCTATTCAATCATTTGTTAAACTCAATATAAATAAAGAAGGGGAGTTTAAAATGAACGTTTCTAGAAAATTAGAGGTTGAGCAGTTACGAAATGCGAAAAGAGAGCTGTTTGATAGAGATGTACTGAACATATTAAATGGTCAAATGATGTATGAAGAATTTAAAACGGAGAAGCTAATGGGTGAGTCTAATTATGCCCCATTTAACGAGGCCATGTGTGTAAATAGCGCTACTACACAAGTTTTTAATGATGAGTTTATTAAAACAAGAGCAGAAGGACATAACAGTTCAGTAGAAAGTTATACAAAAAAGGTTATAGATCCGTTAAAAAATCTTTTTACGAAAAAGTATAAATGCATTGTTTTATGGTTCGGTGAAGATATGTTTTGCCAAATGAATCTACTTACTATACTTTCATATCTTGAACAGTCTTGTTATGAAGGGAAAGTATACTTAAATAGTTTCAGGGAGGATGAATTTAAAGTAAATCAAATTGAACTTGAATTGGGTAATTATTCTACTATATACAATGAAGTATTAGTAAACCATAAAAAGACTTCCCATAAGGTACCACCTGTAATGTATCAGGCTATAGACTTATATTTAGAAATGCTAAAAGAAGATAATATCGTAATGAAATTCATCTCTAAAAATCAAAGTTTATCAAATCAAGAACTATTAATAAAGTTGTTTCAACTTTTTCCAACAATCGGATATGGTGATACTCAGTACATAGAATTGATAAATAAAATAAAGAAGAAAGCTGAACCTAAAATATAGGAACAGCTTACTTCTTACAATTGTTCAAGTGACTCTAATTCGTCCTCTACAAATAACATTAGTTCTTTAATCGTTTCTCCAGAAAAATCAAAACGAATTCCAGCCGCTTCATATATTTCCGGTAAAGATTTAGAGCTACCTAATGATAAAGCTTTTTTATAATTTTCTATTGCTTGTTTAGGATTTTCTTTATATTGTTTATACATTTGCAACGCACCAAGCTGTGCAATAGCATATTCGATGTAATAGAATGGGATTTCGAATATGTGTAATACAGGTAACCAGCCAGTTGCGATCCAATTTTCATACCCTTCGATATTTACGACGTTTGATTGGTAAGTGTTATGTAATTCTAAATATTTTTCGTTTCTTTCCTTAGCAGTATGATTAGGATTTTCATACATCCAATGCTGGTATTGATCAACGATAAGCATTGGGGGTAAATACTTAACAATATCTTTAAAGAAATCTAATTTTGCTTTTATAAATTCTTTGTTATTATCATAAAATGTATCCCAATATTCCATCGAAAATAATTCCATCGTCATGCTAGCGAGTTCAGCTGATTCAGAAGGGATTTCTAAATATTTTTGTAGCTCTAACTGCTTCATACATTCATTATGAATACTATGACCCATTTCATGGAGGAAAATAGTAACATCATCATGTGTATGATTGAGATTCATGAAAATGAAAGATAATCGAGAAACAGGCAAATATTCGCAAAATCCTCCTGGCGCTTTTCCTTTACGACTTTCTAAATCTAAGCAATTATTTTCATGCATACGATTCAGTAGTACAGAAAATTCAGGGTCTAGTTTATGTAAAATATAAGAACTTTTTTCGATTAATTCACTCGCATCTTCAATTGGTTTTAATACTTTTTGATTTGGTGCAGTTGCTTTTAAATCCCATGGACGAAGAATATCTACTTGAAGTTCAGATTTTTTCTCATTAAATATTTTATCGATAAGTGGTACTACGTATTTACGAATAGATTCAGCAAGCTCATAACAATCATTAGGCGTATAATCAAAACGTTCATGTTTTTTAAACATATAATCACGATAATTATCTAATTGAATATTTTTAGCCTTTTGATGACGGATTGCGATTAATTCATTTAATATATGTTGTAATGTATCTTCAACAGATAAGAATGTTGAAGAAATGAGCGTTTTTGCTTTTTTTCGTATATGACGATCCGGATCTTGTAAGTAAGACTGTAGTTCAGTAATTGTTTTTTCTTCACCGTCCCATTGTGCAGTTAAACCACCTGTAATTTCGAAGTACTCGGTTATTAGTTTGTCTTCGCTTATTTCTAAATCAATGTTCTTTTCGCAAAATAAAGTTTGCGCATTCTTAATTCTTTTGTCTAGTAAGCTATACTTTTTTACATCAAGTTCCATTCGAAAAGGTGACTCTAAATATTTATTATCAAATGAATTTTGATAACGTTTCAAAAGAGGGCGTACATATTGTTGATCATATTCAAAAGTATCTTTTATTTTTTTATTATTTGTATTACATTGAAATGCGATATAGTGCGATGTTAACTGTTCTTCAATTTCCCAAATGACTGTAAATTGTTTTTTTAACCAGTTTTCAAGCTCTAGCTTTGAAGAAATCTCTTTATTTAATAAAGTAGAAAGAGTTTTTTCTAATTCTAGAACGTTACTAATATCAATTGTATTTAAGCGCTGCATGACATATCCCTCACTTTTTATTCATTCATGGAGATATTCTACTTATTAATTGTAATTTCCTTGTTAAGAGAAGGGAATGTAAAATAATGTTAAACTTTAAAGTGGTAGAAGGGATGTATTTCTGTTTGCTTAAGAATGAGGAATATTTTTAAGTCCTTGCATAAGGGGTGAAATAATGTATAAGTATTTACATATTTTTAATGATATAGAAAACATGATTCAACATGGAGAAATAAAAGAAGGAAAGAAATTACCGTCTATACGATCGCTTGTTACGCAATATGAATGCAATAAGGCGACAGTTATACGGGCACTACATGAATTAGAAAAGCGTCATATTATTTATTCCGTCCCTCAAAGTGGATACTACGTTGTTCGAAAGTCAGGGAGTTTTGTAGAGAATGATGAGATAATTAATTTTGCTTCCTCAGCACCAGATCCAGATGTTTTTCCATATTTAGATTTTCAACATTGTATTAATAAAGCCATTGATACATATAAAAATGACTTGTTCGTATATGGGACGCCAAAAGGTTTACCGTCTTTAATTCCGGTCATTCAAAAACAATTAGCAAACTATCAAGTCTTCACTAAAGAAGAAAATATTTTTATAACGTCAGGTGTACAGCAGGCGCTAGCAATATTAACTTCTATACCATTTCCAAATGAAAATGAAACGATATTAATTGAACAACCAACATATCATCTATATATTGAATATCTAGAAATAAACCAAATCCCTGTAATCGGTATTAAACGTACGAATGAAGGGATTGACTTAAATGAGTTGGAACGTATTTTTCGAACAGGTAAAATAAAATTCTTTTATACAATACCAAGATATCATCATCCGCTTGGAACTTCTTATTCTAAAGATGAGAAAGAAAAAATCGTATTATTGGCTAAGAAATATAATGTATTTATAGTGGAAGATGATTACTTAGCAGATTTAGAAACGGATTCAAAAGCGGATCCTTTATATAACTTGGATAATTGTAATCATGTAATATATTTAAAAAGTTACTCGAAGATTATTTTCCCAGGTTTACGGGTTGGAGTTGCGGTCATTCCGCCATCCATCGCAAATGATTTCCATAAATATAAAAAAATTTTGGATATTGATAGCCCGATGATATCTCAAGCTGCTTTAGAAATTTATATAAAGAGTGGCATGTTTGAACGTCATAAAAATAAAATTAAATCTTCCTATCACGATAGATCTAAAAAACTAGCAGAAACATTAGAAAAAGCTCATAGTGAAAACCCGCTTTTATTCACGTATAAAAAGCAAAATACAATTGGAATTCATACTTGTTTAAAATTACATAAAACGAGTATTTCAGAAATGTTTTTCCAAAGACTAAGTGAAAAACAAATAAGTATTGATACAATTGATAAAAATTATGTGAGAGGTTTTCCGAAAGAAAGACTATTAAAGTTAAACGTATCGAATGTAAAGGAAGATAGGATTGAAGAAGGAATTCGTAAAATAATGGAGGAAATCAAACAATTGGAACATATAACCTTCCAATTTAAAAAAGAAAAAAATGAATAAGTAGCTTTGTTGTGAGACGCAAAATAATTCTCTTGTTTGTGTGTATCGCTATAATAGTTGAAACTATTGTTGTAACTAAATATTATAATAAGGATGATAATTATAATTCTTCAAAGAAACATGGCTAGATTTATCAGAAGATAATTCCTAAAGCCAATGCTTAATTAAGGTTATGGCGGGTGTAAACCAATTAGAACGTGATCTGATCCGTAGGTGGAAACATAAAGGGATTGAACTGAATAAGAAAGAAGGAAAATTTAAAGGTTGGTTAAAGAAATATCATAAAAATCATGCAGGAATGAATTATGCAGTAAAGCTTTATGAAGAGGTAGATATGAATGTAAATCAAATTTTTGAAATTACAAATGTGTCTAGGGCCTCATTATTTAGAAAGCTATCGGAAAGGAACAGTTGATGAGTTATACTAAAAATCAGAAATATATAATAAGGGATAAATTCCATAGAGAGGTGGAATTACATGCCTAAAATTGATAATATGTTAGCGATTCTATGGATGCTTCGCTCAGGTAAAAAAATTACTGCAAAACAAATTTCAGAAAAGTTAGAGATGAATATAAGGACTGTGTATCGTTATATTGATACAATTTCAACAAGTGGTGTACCTATAATTTCAGAACCAGGACATAACGGTGGATACACGTTATTAAACAATTTTATTGAGGCTCCTCTTTTTTTTGATTTTGAAGAGCAAACTTCACTATTTCACGCTGCTGTTTTTGCAGAAGAAGCCGGATATTATGGAGGTGAAGCATTAAATAGGGCCATTTCAAAACTAAGTAAATACTCAAATCAAGAGCAGGAAGCAAAGATAAACCGACATTTAAGTAGTCTAGAAGTAATAAGTCGATTTAGTTCATCCTCTATGGAACATTTTTTGAAGGAGTTGGAGCAGGCCGTAACTGATGGGTATTCAGTAAAAATTCTTTATTATAAAAGTGGGAAAAAGCAATTAAATTATAGATTGGTCGATCCGTACAGAATTATCTATTGGAATAATCAGTGGTATGTGATTGGATTTTGTTATCTTAGGAATGATATCCGTAGTTTTAGGGTAGATCGAATTGAAAATTTAATGCTAACCGAAAATAAGTTTAACCAGCCAGAAAATTTTTCAGCACGTGACTTTTTTATAAAAAATCTTCTTCCAACTATAGAAGATAAGGAAGGGATTATTTCTTTGGTTATTAGTGGGGATAAAAGTGTATTGGCTGATATTTGCCAACATTGGTTTTTAGGACATTATTTACAAGTGCGGACTTCAAATAAAGCAGTTTTTCTTCTTGAAAAAGATATGATACATACATATGTACCTTATTTACTTTTACCGTACAATAAATCTATTAAAGTTATTGAGCCAATAAGTCTTAAGAAAAGACTTATTGAAGTTCTGTCGGAATTAATAAAATTTCATGAAGTATGATAACTTCCCTGACGTTAACTGTCAGGGAAGTTATATTATAATATCCATATCAATTGTGATTGGAGTGATATGGGATGCAAACAAAAAGAGTTTTTCTATATGTATTTAATACAATGTCGGACTGGGAATATGGATATTTAATTACCGAACTAAATTTAGGAAGATATTTCAAAAAAGATTTAGTACCTTTAAAAGTAATTACAGTAGGAGCTAATAAAGAAATGATTACTACTATGGGGGGACTGAGCATAAAACCAGATATTTCCCTTGATGAATGTACTTTTGAGAGTAAAGATCTTTTAATTTTACCAGGAGGGACTACTTGGAGTGAAGAGATTCATCAACCTATCTTGGAAAGAGTTGGCCAAGCTTTAAAGTTTGGTACTATTGTTGCTGCAATTTGTGGTGCAACTGAGGCCCTTGCAAATATGGGATACTTAGATACTAGAAAGCATACAACTAATAATTTAGAATACACTAAAATGGTATGTCCTAACTATAAAGGAGAAAAGTTCTATGAGTTGGGATCTGCGGTATCTGATGCGAATTTAGTTACTGCATCAGGAATAGCTCCTCTGGAATTTGCGATGGAAGTACTGAAAAAATTAGATGTATTTGCACCAGATACATTACATTCATGGTATAACCTAAATAAAACTCACAAACCTGAATACTTCTTCCAGTTAATGAATTCAATAAATTGCTGAACTAAAAAATCAACTAAGCAGATTTATATTTATTTAAAAAATAACCATGCTCTAGACAATGTCAAAGCATGGTTATTGAATATAACTTAAAAATGGTTATAAAGTAATGAAAATTCCTTAACGTTGTATATTCGTATTTTCCTGACGTTACCTCTATAAAAGGAAATATGATAACAATCATATACCGGAAGTGATAGAACTGAGTTATAAAAAGTAGAAGAAAAGTGTTACGTTAATACTTTTTAGAGCACTCAATTATTGAGTGTTTTTTTGTTTAGGACATAATTGTTTTAAATGGAAATAAACTACCAATAGGTGATATCCTTAAAGTATAGTATTTACTTTGAATAGGAGGCTGATGGAGTCTATGGCGGTACGTATAGTCGATGATTTACAGCAATTATCGTTATTACTAATGTTTTTAAGTACATTTATATTTTACAGATATTTAAAAAGGGTTAGGCGAGAGAGAAAATTGACTGGTTTTGAATGGACAATGTATTTTGCCACTCAATTTGCGACATTAATTTGGGCATTCACTTATTTTATTAAACACTTAGGTGAATCGTAATTTCTATTCATTTTCAACTAGTTTACTGTTATCTATTAGGAATATAAATATAGTTTGTATCTAAATCAATGACAACATTGCTCATGATGTATTCTCGTAGTAACTTTGGGATTCTTTTATAATGGTACTGTACACAAAATAAGCTTAGAGGCTCTTCATTAGATATCTTTTCATTTTTCATATTTATATACATTGTTCTTAATTCGTTTAGAGAACAGTTAAGGCCAATAACATACTCATTTATTCCATATCCATCAAATTCAATTATCATATTATCACTGTTGGGTGCTAGCCAACTTTATAGCTCAAATTTTAGATGAATCTATTATACATTCTTTGAAATTTAGTGAGAATATATTTTTATAAAATGAGAGGGTTATAAATGGAACAAAATAAATTAGTTTTAGAAGGACCAAAACGTCTTAAGTGGAAAACGCGCGAAATTAAGTCTATACAGGGTGATGAAATTATCGTTAAAACAATTGTAGGTGCAATAAGTATTGGAGCAGAGTTACCACAGTATAAAGAATCGGATGTTACAGATACAAATCCTATCTATCTAAGAAAAACTGGATATGAAAGTTATGGTGAAGTAATTCAAGTTGGTAATAAAGTAACAAATTTAAATGTAGGTGATAAAGTAGTTTCTTTTTATGGACATGAAACGATAGGAATAGTTAAGGGAGATAAAGTAATTCGAGTGCCTAGTTATATAAAACCTAAAGTTGCTTTATTATCTATTCTTTCGTGTGATGCTGCTAAAGGGGTATTGAAGCTAGACCCGCGACAGGATGAAAAAGTACTTATTACTGGAATGGGAGTTATCGGTTTACTCGCTTGTTATTTCTTAAAATACTATGTAGGTGTTGAGCATGTGGATGTTGTTGAGCCTAATAAAAATAGAACAGAATTTGCAAAGAAGTTTGGTGCGAAAAACCTCTTTGATTCAGAAAAACAAATAATAGAAACATATAATTACGGTTTGGAATGTTCTGCTACAAATAGAGGGTTTCACACATTGCAAAAGGCTATTAATAGTAATGGAGCGATATGCATTCTTTCTGATGGTAATATAGAAGACTTAACATTAACCGCCGACTTTTATCGAAAAGAATTGAAAATCATTGGTTCAAGTGATGGATATGATTACCAAAAACATGCAGATTGGTTTTTTAGTCAAATAGAACAGACGCCATGGATAGAAGAGATTTTTCAACATGAAATTCATTATACTGCGCTTGAAAAATGTTTTGAGGAATTAAGTGAAGGAATAATTACTCCTTTAAAAGTATTTGTCTCATATGAATAATGAACAAAACAAACAGATACTTGTCACATAGCTTACATATGTTTCGACACTAATATGATAACAGAGCGCGGAGTAACATGTACGGGAATTTTTTATCCCGCATTTAATGGGCAGTAAGACCCCCACCTCAAAATNNCTAATAATCAGTGGGGGATGAACAAAACCCCCACTGATTAAAGTTTCACTTTATAGGTACAACGGGTTGTGTAAAGTGAGAAGGGCTGTTGCGCTTTCATTATGTACAAATAGTATATTATCTTTCTCAATGCACATATTAAGTAAAGTATTTAATATCATGTACATAAAAGGCGGGGTAATATGGATGAAAATAAGAAAGATGAAGAATTGATTAAATTTAAGAAACAATGGTTTAATGAAGATAATCAACCAGTAGCTGGTATAGAGTTAGCTTTACCGCCTGATATAGGCAGCATGTTAGACTCGAAATCAGTTGATGATAAAGGTGAAGAAAGTAATAATGAATAAGTTTAATCTATACGCATCCATTTGGGTGCTTTTGTTTTTTTGACAATAGAAGATGGATTATTAAATCCTTATTGAAAAAAGGTTGATCTAAATAGACCCATTTTCTATATATGTAAGTTTTAATTTTTACCAAAAAGTTTAAAGTGCATCTAGAATGCTAATAACATTTACCATTAAAGGATTGGGCTATTATGCATATTATTGTTGAAAGCATTATTTTAATTCTCACTGGGATTCTTGCATTAAAAATGACAGGTAGTAAATCTGTTAGCCAAATGACAAGAGCTGAAATCATTATAGTAGTATCAATTGCGCGTATTATTGTAGAGCCTGTATTAAGTAGGAAAGTAGTCCCATCTATATTTGCAGCTGTAATATTTGCAAGCGTACTTCTTATCATTCATTTCTTTGAACTGAAATCAAGGAAGGCGGAACAATTCCTAAATGGCAGTAGCTTTGTAATTGTTGAAAACGGAGAGATTATTAAAGCGAACTTGATGAAGGCAAAAATGTCTGAACAACAACTTTATATGCAATTAAGAGAAAAAGGAATACATGATTTAAAGATTTTGCAGCAAGTTACAGCTGAGCCGAATGGGCGTATTGGTTATCAATTAATAGAGAAAGCTCAACCGATAACTTTAGAAATGTTAGAAAAAATATTAGATCAGTACAAAATAAAAGGATAATTTCTTATGTGAAATGTCAATATACAATTGAAGTATTGGCATTTTTTATTTTCTCTAAGTGTAAAAGTTAATATTTAGAATAGATATTCAGCCAATCTTTAAATTAGATATAAGCTTATTAATATGCTATATTCAATGGACCTATAGTGACTGTGGTAAAAAAAGCAGTGTTAAAATGAATAGGTCTTTCATGTGATATTAAATATGAGATGAAAATAAGGAGATAGAAATATAATGGAATTTTGGGAATTCAGCTTTATTGAGAAACAAACGATGTGGGGATTTGAACCTACAGAATCTGCACTTTTGACAAAAGAGTTTTTTGTGGAAAACGATGTTAAAGACATATTAGTTCCGGGTATTGGATATGGGAGAAACGCGAAGGTATTTATCGAAAATTGTGTAAATGTAACAGGCATTGAAATTTCAAAAACAGCGATCGATTTAGCAAGAGAAAACGGACTTGAAGATGTTAGTATATATCACGGTTCGGTAAACGAAATGCCTTTTGATAATAAACTATATGATGGGATATTTAGTCATGCACTTCTTCATTTGTTGAATGAGCAGGAAAGAGAGAAGTTTATTAAAGATTGTTCTAATCAGTTAAAACCAGGCGGATATATGGTTTTTACAACTGTTTCTAAAAAAGCTCCCATGTACGGAAAAGGAAAACAGTTGGATAAAGATTATTATGAGATAATGGAAGGCGTAAACATGTTCTTCTATGATTCTGAATCTATAAAACAAGATTTTAATAAATATGGATTAGTACAAGTTTCGGAAATTGATGAACCAAACAAGAACATGACAAATAAATCTTCAATCAATTTTTTAATGATAAAATGTAAGAAAGAACTATAACTAAAAGTTATTAACAATTATTAAAGATGTTTATATATTGATTATGCACAAATAAAAAGGACAAGCATATAATAGAATTACCTATTAACTTTAAGTAACCTTAACTTTCGTTAATAGGGTATCTCAAAATCCCTAAAAAGAGCACTTGCGGAAACAAGTGCTCTTTTATTTTTTGTTTATTAAATGTGATTAATTTTGTTCGACTAACATGGAATTTTAAACCATTATTTTATATAAAGTGGTAAGATAAATAGGGAAATGTGTAAGGGGGCGGTGGATTTAAAATTAAAAGAGCTGGCGAATTTGTTATTAATTAAAGAAACCATTGGGGATATGAATGTAGAAATTACGGGATTAGAAATGGATTCTAGAAAGATCACTAGCGGAAATCTTTTTATATGTGTATCAGGTATTGATGGTTTTCTTGAAGATAGACATCAATTTGTTGAAGATGCAGTAAAAAATGGCGCGGTGGCGTTAATAGTAGAAAGAGATGTAAACATTGAAATACCTAAAATAATTGTTAAAGATGCTAGGTATGCTATGGCAGTTATTGCATCACATTTCTATGGTTACCCATCCAATAAAATGAAGCTAATTGGAATTACAGGAACAAATGGTAAAACAACGACTTCCTATTTGATTGAAAAAATTTTAAATGATTATGGATTTCAAACAGGGCTAATGGGGAATAACGGAGTGAAAGTGGGTTCGAAATGGTATCCTACTGATATTAATACGCAAGAACCTACGATACTTCAACGGAATTTGCAAATGATGAAAAATCAAAATGCAGATTATTGTGTTATGGAAGTTACCTCACAAGGGTTACATATGGAGAGAGTTAAAGGATGTGACTTTAAAACTGCTGTTTTCACAAATTTAACGCAAGATCATTTGGATTATCACGGAACATTTGAGGAATATAAGCACGTAAAAGGTCTTCTTTTTTCAAGATTAGGAAATGGTTTTTCTGCTATAGATCAAAAAACTGCTATTTTGAATGCAGACGATCCATCGGTAGAATACTTTAAAAAAATTACTTCTGCTGAAGTGATTACATATGGGATAAATAATGGTGCAGATGTTCAAGCCAAGAGCATAACTTTAAGTTCAAAAGGAATACAGTTTTTAGTTTCTTCCTTTAATGGAGAAATAGAAATTAATCTAAATCTAGTAGGCCGTTTTAATATATATAATGCATTAGCAGCAATAGCAGCTGCAATGGTTGAAGGTATTCCACTTACTAACATTAGTGACAGCCTATCTAACTTAAAGAACATTGAAGGTAGGATGGAAATCATAGATGAAAACCAAGATTTCCTTGTAATAGTGGACTATGCACACACACCTGACGCGTTAGAAAATGTTCTTTCAACAATTAGCGAGTTTTCAAAAGGTAAAATTATCACTATTTTCGGCTGCGGTGGAGATAGAGACGCAAAAAAACGACCTATAATGGGTGAAATTGCTGGAGGTTATAGCGATTTTGTTTATATAACTTCTGATAATCCACGTTCGGAGGACCCGCAGGAAATAATGAAAGATATTGAAAAAGGATTTTTACAGAAAAATTATTTGAATTATAAAGTAGAAGTTGATCGTGAACTAGCTATAAATCATGCGATACAAATGGCATCTTCTAATGATATTGTTTTGATTGCGGGAAAAGGGCATGAAACGTATCAAATATTAAAAGATTCAACTATTCATTTTGATGATAAAGAAATTGCTCGACAAGCAATTAAAAATAGTAGATAGGTTATCTTTTAAAAAAGATAGGATGAGATTAAGTTGTGAATGGAGTGTTATTGAATGCAAACAAGAAAAGCTTATTTCTATGTAGCGTCTGGTGAAAATCTTATTACTGCATCTGGAGTAGCTCCTTTGGAATTTGCGATGGAAGTTCTAAAAAAATTAGATGTCTTTGCGGCGGATACACTCCATTCATAGTATGAATTAAATAAGACATATGAACCGGAACATTTCTTCCACCTAATGAATTTGCTAAATAGTTAAGTCGTTTTGTATGTGATTTCTAATAAAAACCATGCTTCTAATGATTGAAGTGTGAACTGACCCACGA
>NZ_NVEC01000103.1 GCF_002571225.1 Bacillus sp. AFS059628
CTAGTTTTCAAAGAACATACCATTTGCTATTTAAAATAGCTTTTTGGTGGAGCCTAGCGGGATCGAACCGCTGACCTCCTGCGTGCAAGGCAGGCGCTCTCCCAGCTGAGCTAAGGCCCCAAGTTGTATGGTGGGCCTAAATGGACTCGAACCATCGACCTCACGCTTATCAGGCGTGCGCTCTAACCAGCTGAGCTATAGGCCCATACAAATTGCAGGATTTATTTATATCATATCCTCATTTAAGAGTCAATACTTTTTATTGAACTCTCAAAACTAAACGAAAACGAAACACGGAAACTTATATTGATGAACAGTGTTCATCAATTCTCCATAGA
>NZ_NVEC01000104.1 GCF_002571225.1 Bacillus sp. AFS059628
CTTTTTCATTCTCTTTATCATACTACTTAATAACTCGTCCAAGCATTTATAACCGAGCATCATCTCAAGTTAATTTAGTCGTAATAAGTTGGCCACCCTCATTAATCGTTACTTTCCATTTCGCTCCACTAGCAGTCTTCATGACGATACCTTTACTTGCTTCTATTTCAATATCTCCAAACATTCTTCCGCCTGTTGTCGCTAACCAAGCATTCCCATTCTCCATAGAAGACCTCGCAAACATACGATTAATCCGAAAACGTTTATGGTCTTGAACGTAACCACTGAGTGTAATTCTTACTTTATATAGTTGACTCGCCTTCATATTCGATATAATTGTATCGCCTACATTTAATGGAACATCCAATGCAACAACCCAATTTCCAGTTGCACTTAATGCATACTCAATTTTAATTTTCTTCGGGCTCTCTCCCCATCCAAAATACATGCCAAAACAATTCAACATTTGGATTGGATTTTTCGTAAAATCTAATTCAATCACGACTGGATTACTATCTGGAACATCGATATAGTTTACACTTTGTTCATCTATTAAATTAAAACAATTTGCAAGATTCCCCCCGTAAGGTAATTTCCCACTTGCTTGCTTAACAGTATACTTCTGCTGAGCATTTACTAATATATCATCTTGGTTCCCTATTAAATGTGGTTTATTTAACGTAATTGGCAACTGAACCCGAAGAGATTCTTCATAGGTAGACTTACAAACATTGTATTGTCCTTTATCGACAATAGTTGTGGAAAGTAAATTCGAAAAAAGGTAGTTACGATGCGAATTAGAAGAAAATTCAATGACAATCGGTTCGCTACCCATCCGGTACGTATCCCAAATCATACAATCAAATGTATTATAAGCACCCGTACAACGAATTACTTTTTTCGTTTGCTGTCTACACTGTACTTGAATATCATGAAATGTATTGCCTGAACTTTCATTTGGCAAATCACTATTTCCCTCTACTTCAATCCCATACTGACATCCATCAATAA
The DNA here is from genome assembly GCF_002571225.1 of Bacillus sp. AFS059628. Classification (GTDB taxonomy): domain Bacteria; phylum Bacillota; class Bacilli; order Bacillales; family Bacillaceae_G; genus Bacillus_A. The sequence goes on from NZ_NVEC01000104.1 coordinate 1,012, forward strand.
ATATAGATTGAAATACATTTGCGTTAATCCAGCAAGGTGTATTTATATCCTCTATAAATTCTGTCTTTAAATCTATTGCAGTTTGAAAGTTTTTAATTTGAATAAAGTTGACTTGAAAAAAACTAATATAGTCCCATGCTTTTTGACAATAAAAGTGTATAGCCTTTCCTTTATATGACGACGTTGCATTTATTATATTTATATTTGATATAAGAGAGTGATTAGGAACTTCTATTTGTTGTGAACCGGAAACATAAATAACTGCAGATTGAAACAGTGGATTTATAACTTGAACTGTACCACCTGTTATAGACGCATTTTGTTGCAATTCGAACGCATTAAAATCTCCATCGATTTGTAGTGTTACAGTAGGATCTAGCTCTAACCTTACATTTGATTTAACAACAACCGGTTTTACAATTTTGTACGTATTTACCCCTGTAATTCTAACCGTCGAAATTCGATTCGCTACACAATAATTTATAGCTTGCTGAATTGCTAATGAACTATCATTTCCCGAGTTTGGAACTGCTCCAAAACAATCAATATGAACGCTATTTTCTGGTGCACAATCTTCTTGGGAAGAAATATATTCTGACAAAATAAATTCACTCCTCATATTACCTTTTTCATATAATATGTGAGTTTTATCTTAAAAGTTTCTATAATAAAAAAAACAAACGACTTCTACAGTCATTTGTTTAATTCATATAAATCTTTCGTTTCTTCTATCATTTTCGTTAACGAGAAATATCTCTCTGCTTTCTCTCGTGCCTTCAGTCTCATACCATTCACCTTTTCTTCATTCTCTTGTAATTCCTCAAGCGCCTTTGTAAATTCGAATTCGCAATATTCAGATATCAAAACACCTGATTCTCCATCTATTACCGCTTCATTTATTCCGCCGACATCTATTGAAATAATTGGTGTCCCTGTGGCCATCGCTTCAATTACCACCATCGGAAACACTTCACGAAAAGATAATAAAAGTAGGGCATCCATATTCCCTATAAATCTATGTGGTTCCGAAATATTCCCTAACATCTTTACATTTTGCTGCAATCCATACTTTTCTATTTCTTTCATAATAGACTCTTTCTCTGGTCCATCACCAGCAATATAAAACTTAAAATCATCTCTCTTTTTCAACACATTTGCAATTTTTACAAATAGTTGATGGTTTTTTTCTTTGGATAATCTGGCTAATATCCCTACATGATAAGTAGATTCTGTCTTTTTCTGCCGGAATAAAAACTTTTCAATATCCACACCGTTATAAATCGTCTTTATTTTTTCTGCAGCTACATGCATTGAAATTAAATTATTTTTTTCAAACTCACTTACTGTAATAATATTGTTCACATATTTATTCATGAAATACCGAAAAAGAATTGGCATTTTCTTTTCTAATATCGTTACATTATGTTTCGTATACACGACTTTTATCTTTTTTTTCATAAACTTTTGAAGTAGAAATGAATATAAAACCATTCGTAAACTATTTGCATGAATAATTTCTATCTTTCGATCACATATTTCTCTTCGCAAATAATAAATATTTCTCAAATGATTCCATCGACTAAGCAACATGAAATTTTCTTTTCTAGTAAGAGATTCATATAGTTCTCCATCACCTGCAGCTGTATAAACTGTAAAGTTCTCATCACGCAAATTGCTTTCCAATTTACAGAAATAACTTTCAGCTCCTCCAGTTATCAATTTGTCTGTCATCAACAATATATTCATAATTGCGTCTTCCCAACTACATTGATTTTATTTTTTCTATAGGCATGAAAAGCATACTTACTAAAATAGTAAAAAATTTGCACTGCATTCAATCGTTTTTGTTCCTTTAATAATTTCCAATACCGAAAAGCCGCTCTCATTTTATTTCTCGAAACAGAATTTGCTACAATTCTATACTTCGCTAACACTTGCTGTATTCCTTTCGCTTCATGCCCTTCATATAATAAGTTTAGCCATAGCGCTGTATCTTCCGGCTGCACATTAGGCATTTCAATATGGGAAATTTTTTCCCGATCAATCATTACTGTTAAACAACCGATAATTGTATTTCCTGCCAAACGATGATAGTCAACAGATTTTGGTACATTCACTTCTCGATTTAGTTCATTACCGTTTTCATCGATTAAACTATACGATGCATATGAAAAGGCCACATTCATTTCTTCCATAAATAACAATTGCATCTTCAATTTATTTGGCAACCATATATCATCGCTATCTAAAAAAGCAATATATCTTCCTCTCGCCTCTTCAATCGCTAAATTCCGAGCTTTCGCAGCACCAACATTTTCTTTTAATGATATTAGCCTAATACGTGAGTCCCCTTCTATTATCTCTTTAATTTTTGCAGCAGATTGGTCAGTTGAAGCGTCATCAACGATAATCATTTCCCAATTTTCATATGATTGATTTTGTACTGATAAAATCGTCTCACCTATAAATCGTATACTATTATAAGAAGGTGTTATTACAGAAACATGAGGCGCCTTATTATGTGCTGATAGACATTTTAACATCTACCTTTCCCCTTCCTTCATATATTGAAGTGTACTTCACAACCATTGCTAAAAATAAAAAGAACGCTTCGTTAATAATGAGTGACAATGACATCATCTGAAATAAAAATCCAATCATAGTCAATAAAAGATACGGTTTTTCACGAAACAGAGTATACTGCGTTAATTTAAACATTAATATACATAAAAAAGCGCTATATAAAAGAAAACCAATTGTACCCGATTCAGACAAAATTTCTAAAAATGTATTGTGCACATATAATTTTTCATTAAATTGAAAATCATAATAATTCGAAAAATTAAACGCACCAATTCCGATATATGGATTGGATACATAATATTTAAAAGCAGCTTCCCATAATGTAAATCTTCCACTTCCATTATCATGCGAAAAATCAGAAATTCGTTTATTCAATATGTCATCCAATTGGCCACCCATTACACTATTCGATAAACTGAAGATCACTACACCAAACAATAGTAAACACATTATTATTTTTATTTTTTTTGCAAAACTAGATGTACATACATATACAAAAACGACGAGCACAAGTGCTAATATCCCTCCCCTTGAGAAAGTTAATAAACTTGTCGTAACACATAAAATCAATCCTAAAATGTTCGTCATATTATGTAGGTTTGTCATATAATACATAAAAAATATTGTATTATAAAAAATAAAAATGTTAGGATCATCTAGCAAACCAATTAACCTTGGATATCCTCTATCAACTAATAGTCCGGCAAAAATTTCTCTTTCTTCACCACCGTACAATCCAAAGTGCTGTAAACCGACTATATACAGTATTAGACTTACAATATTAAATATAATTCCTACATATACAATAGATGATTCAAGTGTTGCTATTTCAACATTTCCTACTAAATTTCTCATTATAAAATAACACCCTAAAACAAGTAACACACCAAAAATCATACGAATACTAGCATGTAAATATATAGAAAGAATTCCACTGAAACAATAAATGAAATAAAATAGTAAAAATACAACTTCATGAAAATATAGCTTTTGAATATGAAAGTTTTTAACTGTTAAACAAAAATATATGACTAAAAAAATCATATATATCTTCAGCGAAAATCCAATATATATATTGTATTTACTTAACATGACAAATAATATTAAGAGCATAATCCATTTCATCGATATTTTCATATTATTTTCCATAGGCTATATCCCCTGTTTCGTAATATAATCCTTTTTACGTGTTTTTGTTATAAACGAAAGAAGAAGTTTTTTCAGCTCATAGTCATATAGGAATATACCCACTACTACGATTAACGCATTAAGAACGAGCGCAATGAAATGATATGTATGCAATATATATTGCACCCCAATAAAAGTTACGCCAAAATAAATTGTATAAGGTATGACAATTTGAAATACAATTTTCCCCTTCACTACACTTACTGCTATATACCCAACTAAAGCTATAATTTCAAATAAAACCATAGCATAAGCCGCTCCTATCACTCCACCAATGCTACTAAAGCTATAAAGCATAATCCCACCTATCACTAATGCTATACATTGCACAACCGTTCTTTTATTTTGACGTCCACTCGTTGTTAAACCATCAGCTATAGCAATATTTAAACTTTGCAGTACAATGAGAAATGATAATATTTGGAGTGGCTCTACTGCATTTTTCCATTCCTCATGAAAAAATATAGAAATAAAGTAAGGTGCTAAATGATATAAACCGAGCGTCATACATATTCCCTCGATCGCCATTAATTTTATTTGAAGTAAGTTTAATTTCGTATGCTCTTCTAATTTATTCTGATTATAATGCTTAAAGAGCACTGGATAAAACGCCCCTGCAATCACCCCTGGTACTTGATATAAAGCGGCTGGCATCCGATACGCCACCGCGAAAACACCTAACATACTTAATGGCAATGTATAGTTAAGTAAGATAGGTGCTAATTGTGGCGTACTCATTATTAAAAAACCACTAATAATAAAAGGTGTCACTTGCCAAAACAACGCTTTATGAATTACAACTTTCATATTCACATTCGTCTTTCTTTTCATTACATATATGCTGCATATACCACCAATCATATAACCAAATCCATATAAACACGCAGTTATATAAACTGGTAACTCTCCGAAAATACAAAAACATGTAATGATAATGACAACTGCCGCTGATACAACTTTAATAAGTGCTATATACTTCATACGCTCCGTTAGCTGAAAGTAGGCAATCCCTATATTTTGCCAAGTTAATCCTATTAACATGAAAAACATTACATTTATCATCATATAAATCAAATTTCTATCCGCATACATATAATGAATAGCAATATAGCCGATTATAGAAATAAAAATAAGTAGAATCATCCTTACCTTTATATACGACGATAAAATCATCTCTAAGTCTATTCCATCTTTTGCCCCTTCTCGAAGAAACGTATTCGTAAGTCCTAAATCTGTAAAAAATAACATAACAAACGTCACTGCTATAGCAACACTAAACATCCCATAATTTTGTGCATTAAAAAAATTCGCTAAAGCAATTAAACTCAAAGCCTGAAGAAGGTTAGCTAAAATCGTGCTATAAAATAGATGGATAATATTATTTAAAATAGATCTACCCATACCTGTTCTCCTTTGCAAGCAACCTACTTACATATATTTATCTTGCACCATTACCATTCAATACGATTAAAACAGTTTTACATAAAATATGAATGTCCATCTTAATCGTTTTCATTTCAATATACTCCATGTCCCATTTCAACTTTTCTTTCGGATCAAGATCATACCCACCATTTATTTGTGCCCATCCTGTTAACCCTGGCTTCACAATTAAACGTTCCTTGAATTCCGGAATATAGGTATCAAATTGTTTATAAAAATACTCTCTCTCTGGCCTAGGTCCAACAAAAGACATATCGCCTTTTAAAATATTGAAAAGTTGCGGCAATTCATCAATTCTCGTTTTTCTTATAAATGATCCAACTTTAGTAATTCTTGGATCATTTTCATCTGCCCATTGCGGTCCATTTATTTCAGCATCTTTTACCATCGACCTTAATTTAAATACATTAAATTTCTTCCCATTCATCCCTAAACGTTCTTGAAAATAAATTGGAGCTCCTGCTGTTTCGAAAGCAATTATAATACAAAAAAACAATATAATTGGCAGCGTTACTAGTAACAATATGAGTGAAAATATAATATCAAACAAGCGCTTTATACTTCGATTCAAAATACTGGTCTTTTCTTGGGCCGGAATCGTATACAACTTGGCTTGATTTGTTTCACGAATCATAGATCGTTACCCCCACATTCAAGAATATAAAACTATACCTATTAATTCACATTCTTTCTTCTCTATATTTGCTATCACTTTTTGCACAGTACGTAGGGAATCTTTTCTCTTTTTAACCGCTAAGACCACTCCATCGCATTTCCCTGCAATCATGTGCGTAGCAGGAAGCTCAAATACTTCAGAGGAATACAAGAAAATGTAATCAAAATCTTCCTTCCATTTTGCAATTACATAATCAAATTCATCTGTAGCAACTAAAGGTGTACCGGTGTGTACTGTTTTTTTTGCAGGAATACAATATAAGTATTTAGATAAGTTACTAGAGAAAGTTTCATAACTACAGGAGGAATCGCTTATTATATCATTCACTGTTTTCGTATGGTTGCTTTGTAATAGTAGATGTAGCTTAGGATCGGAAAAATTCACATCGATAAGTAACACCTTTTTTTTCATTTCTGCAAATACTAGCCCTATATTGACTATAAGCGAGGCAACAACGCCTCTATCCTTCGTTGAACTAATTGTGAACACTTGTTTCCCCGATTTTTTCAACTCGTGATACAGCGTATAAAACTGCTCTTTCATTAAAGCATCATGCGGATCAAATGGAAGCTGTTTCTTTGTCTTAAACATCGACATGTTCACCTCGATATATAGATGATTGCGGATCAACTTCTGTAGATTTCTTTTTTCTTTTCGGTTTCATATTTATGTAACCAATAACAGGGATTATTGTTATTTTCTCCAAATCTTGTTCCACGTATATACGCTCATCAAAATAATCTCGAAATACAGCTAAACCTACCCCAACAAAAAAACTAACAAGTAAAGAGATAGGGATAATAAGTTGAAATTTCGGAAACAGTTTTTCAGCTTTTTCCTGTAACTCAGGGTCAGTTAATATTTTTACTCCCTGTACATTCGTATACTGCTGAAAGCTTTTTTGAGATTGTTCTGCCAGTGACTTTACAATTTCTTTTACAATTTTAGGATCCGAATCTTTTACTGTAACAGTAACAATTTGTGAATTGTCCATATTCACTACTGAAATCTTTTGAGCTAATTCGTAACTTGATTGCTCTAATTTCAAAGTTTTTTTGACGGTTGAAATAATAAGTGGACTTTTTAAAATATCAACATACGAAGTTACGAGTTGCTTATTTTCCTGTGTTTTATTTGCTGAATTTTCCTTATTAAACTCATCTAAATTCCCAACGAGAATTTGTGTTGAATATTGATATGAAGGCTTTAATACGTACATAGAGATAAGAATTAGAGAAACAGTTAAACAGCACATCGTCAAAATAATTGTTACTATCCTTCTTTTCAATAACTGTTGAAAATCCTTCATACTAATTTCTTGCTTCAATTATTTCACCGCCTTTGTCTGATTCATATTCTGCACATCATTCTTTACAGATAACCCTTTCTTCTTTCTATTCGCTTGCTTTGTTACATACTTTCCGACTCTGAATGCAAATTTTTCTACAAATATATACGAAAGCATTGCAAGTATAAATGAAAAAACGAGTGAAAAAATTAAAATGATAGGCAACGGTAATATTTCATGGAGCATGTATATAAGGGAAAATAACGATATGATATGATATAAATAAAGACTGTAAGAAATCTTCCCCAAATATAACAAGTATTTATTACGCAACAAGGATGACAAAGTTGATACTGACAAACTTAATATGACAAATAAACATGTACTTATCGCTACTATGTAGTCTCGAAATATAAAATTATTGAGCACTTTAATTTCTCCGATAAGCCCTTCATACATATAAAGTAAAATCGCTAATAAAAACCATGCAATTTTCTCATTTTTAGTACGATTACTATAAAAAACTATTATATTATTTTTATACTTCGCAACTAGTGCTCCTAGTAAAAACAGTACTGTGTAATGCAGGGTTAATGCATAGCTTGTTAATGTTAAACTTGAGTGAAATAATAATAGAATCACAACAGAACATATACTAAAACTAAACAATGTCAATAACGAATCCCTCAACGTTTTTCGTAAACAAACCATCAAAACTAACGGGAAAATTATTGATATTCGCATTTCATGAACAAGTGACCAAATTACGCCGTTATATGCATCTGTATTATATTTCCCAACCAATAATATATGCTGCACGATTAGGCTTAAAGAACTTTCAATCGTCCATGAGCGATTAAACCATTCACTTAAATGAGAAATTCCATATTCACTCATTGTAGTTTGGCATAAAATAGCTATAAGTATTGCTACGATATATGGAATATAAATTCTGCATATACGCTTTAAAAGGAAGGATCCATAACTATCGTAGTTGTTTTGAATGGATCTATACAAAACAAATCCACTCAAAACAAAAAAGATAATAACAGATTCGTTACCACTACTAAAAATTAGACGAGCAGGTGTTTCTTTTAATAGATACATAACAAATGGTTTATTATCTTCATAACTGTAATTTTGAAATACTGAAAAAATCATTAAATGATGACCAATCATTACTACCAATGAGGAAATTCCTCGAATTGAATCCAGTTCTTCATACCTATCCATCGTTTTATATCAACTCCTAATGAAATGATAATAATCATTTCAAAGCGACACCATTATTCATATTCCTCTCCTTTCTTTTCATTCCAATTTTTCATATTAAAATGATTTATAGCGTAATTTTGAATGTATTGTAACATTTTTTGTAATATTATGAACAGTAAATCTTTTTAATTGGTATATACCAATTTCAACCTCGAAAAATGAAAAAAATTGGTAGAAAAACACTATGAAAATATCTTGTATATTTACAAAAATTAAAGAGGGAAATATAGTTATTTCAATATAAAACAAAAAAGATAGCCTTTATCGGCTATCTTTTTTTACCTTATTTAGTTGCTAGAGCCACTATATGCGACATGTCGTTTCTCAATTCGTTCCTCAATTTCTTTCATATTTTCTTTATTATTTAATAGTGATTGTTTATTTTCAATTAATAATTGTTTAAAAGATTTTCTCACTTTTTTTCTCATTTTTTATTGTCCTCCTTGGGGGATGGTTTATATAAAGTGAAACTTT
>NZ_NVEC01000105.1 GCF_002571225.1 Bacillus sp. AFS059628
ACTTGCGGTGATACGATGTTATTTTTTTTCGTTTGCGGAGAAATGACGTTATTAAGTTTCATTTTATTAATTTGAGGAGCAATTAACTCGCTTCCTTTTTTAATTACATCTGAAATTTTATATTCTTTTTTCGCTTTTATCGGTGGTTGCGGCGGCTGTGGTAATACATTTACCGAGAATTTCGTGTTTTCTTTCTCCGCTGGTTTTTGTTTTTCTATAACAGGTGGTTTTTGAATAACAGACGGTTTTTCAACTGGTTTTTCTATTTGAATTGGCTTTTCTTTTTGCACTTCTTTTTGTGGCTTTACCTGTATTTCCTTTTGCGGTGTCACTTGCATTTCCTTCTGTGGTTTTACCTGTACTTCTTTTTGCGGCTTTACTTGCACTTCTTTTTGTGTTTGTTGCATAGCTGGCTGCTGTGTAATTGGTGCTGATTGATACGTAACCTCTTCCTCATCTTCTATTCCAAGCGGCGTTGGCGTTGCTGCAAATTCTTTTTGTTGCACTTCTTTTACGTATTGTTTTGGAGGTGCTGAGCCTGCTCCAGCCTGCTGTTTTACATGAACGCTGTTTGATGGCACTTTAATTTTCATACCTGGCATAATTAAATCTGGATTACTAAGTTGTGTATTTGTTTTTTTCAACGTATCAAAATCCACTCCGTACTTTTTCGCAATTTTCCAAAGGGTATCCCCTTTTTGCACGATATGAATTTTCAAATTTTCCCCCTCCTGTATAACTTATCTATAAGTAACAAATCTCATGAAGTAACCCTTTCTAAATAACATTAACTTCTTTTCACTTGTATCACTTCTTCGATTTTCAATATCATTAGAAGCGGAATAAGTATAAGATAATCGCAATGATTTCTTCAAAACAATGTATGCCCATTTTGTTCTCGTTATGATTATATGTACGAAAAAAAGCAACGGGAATCCGCTGCTTTACACACGCTCTAACATACGATTTAATGCAAGAACTGCCTCTTCAGTCACTTGTTTATCTACGCTAATAACGTTAATTACTTCTCCTCTTTCTATCATTTCAAGTGCCCATAATAAGTGCGGCAGATCAATTCGGTTCATCGTTAAACACGGACACATAAATGGATTCAGTGAAACAATTTCTTTATCTGGGTGTTGTTGAATAATTCGATTCACTAAATTCATTTCTGTACCAATCGCCCATTTACTTCCAGATGGAGCCGCTTCAATCATATCAATAATATATTTCGTTGAACCTGCATAATCCGAAGCAGCTACAACTTCGTAGCAACATTCTGGATGTACAATAATGTTCATGTCCGGATGATTTTTCCGTACGTTCTCAATGTTTTTCACTGTAAAGTTTTGATGAACAGAACAATGTCCTTTCCATAAAATCACTTGAATTTCTTCTATATCTCCATCGTACTCTAATGAATCTGTATGCGGGTCCCATACTGCCATTTTATCTAACGGGATACCTAAATCGTACGCTGTATTTCTTCCTAAATGTTGGTCCGGTAAAAAGACAAGGCGCTCTTTTTGTGTAAACGCCCAAGATACCATTTGTTTTGCATTAGAGGAAGTTACTGTCGCTCCGCCATTTCGACCGCAAAACGCTTTAATTGCAGCTGTAGAGTTAACATACGTTAACGGAATCATCGTATCTCCAAATAATTTTGTGAGCTCTTTCCAGGCTCTTTCTGTTTGTTCGATATCTGCCATATCTGCCATCGAACAACCCGCACGCATATCTGGCAAAATAACGATTTGATCATCTGTCGTTAACATATCTGCTGTTTCTGCCATAAAGTGTACACCGCAAAATACAATATATTTTGCTTCTTTATTACTCGCTGCAACTTGCGCAAGCTGAAGTGAATCTCCTGCTGCATCAGAAAATTGTACCACTTCATCTTTTTGGTAATGATGGCCTGGAATAAATAGTGTTTTCCCCATTTTTTCTTTAATCTCACGAACACGCTTTTCCATATCTTCTGTTGTCATCGTGTAATAACGCTCTGGTAACATCGTTTCAATCGGTTGCACTTTTTCTAAAATACTCATATCCCTTTCTCCCCCTCTAAGCCACTTTCCTTACGCCTCTATGTTAAAACTAATATCAGATGCTTTCACTGAATGTGTTAACGCTCCAAGTGAAATATAATCTACCCCTGTTTTTCCGTATTTCGATAAATCTTCAATCGTAATGCCTCCTGATGCTTCCGTAATGATAGCACTTGGTACCATCTTGGAAAACTCCCGAATCTCTTCTGGCGTACGGTTATCAAACATAATAATATCTGCACCAGCAGCTACAGCTTCTTTTACTTGCTCTTCTGTTTCTGTTTCCACTTCTACTTTCACCATATGTCCTAACTTTTCTTTCACCGATGTAACAGCTTTCGTAATAGAACCAGCAAAAGCAATATGATTATCTTTGATCATGACACCATCATATAAACCGAAACGGTGATTAAATCCGCCTCCGCACACGACTGCATACTTATCAAACATACGTAGCCCTGGCATCGTTTTTCGCGTATCACAAATACGTGTATGGCTACTATCTAAGGCACGAACAGCCTCGTATGTCATTGTAGCTATCCCGCTCATACGCTGGATAACGTTTAATATAACGCGCTCTGCCGTTAATAACGATGCAATTGGTCCTTGGACAGTTGCAATTATTTCGCCTTTTTCTACAAGATCTCCATCTTTTTTATGAAGCTCAACTTCAATTCTCTCATCAATTAATTTAAACCCTTCTTCAATGACTAAACGTCCCGCAAAGACCCCTGTGTCCTTCGCAAGAAACGTTCCTTTTGAAAGTAAATTGTCTGGAAAAATAAGCTGAGATGTTACATCTCTTTCTCCTATATCTTCTAGAAAAAATCGATTTAATGCTTCTTTAATCTTTATCGTATTCATAAAGCCCCTCTTCCTCTCATTACACAAGTTGTAGTTTTCTTTTCACTCGAACGATTTCTTTTTTTACGCTATTTCTATATGGGTAATCACTTCGATAATGGCCACCAATGCTTTCTTCTCTTTGCAAAGCTGATACGACGATAAGCTCACACACTGTTAACATATTAATAATCGTTATCTCCTCATTTGTAAGAGCATCATGTTGCAATATCATATTTCGAACACCGTACTTACTAAGCCATCTCTTTGCATAAGATAAACTTTGTTCTGTTCGCACAATCCCAACGTATTTCATCATGCATTCTTGTATTTCTTCTTTCGCCGGCAAATGATTCAGAACGATAAACTTCTTTTCCTTCTCAGCAAATTTGTTCAATCTGTCTTTTGTCGCTTTCGTTAAAAGATGCTGTCCTATTCTTTTTCCAAACACAAGACCTTCTAATAACGAATTACTTGCTAATCTATTTGCTCCATGAACACCGTTACAAGCTACTTCACCGACTGCATATAAATTTGGAATGGACGTCTCCCCATCAATGTTTGTTTTCACGCCACCCATATGAAAATGAGCTCCGGGTACGACCGGAATGCGTTTTTTATTTATATCAACACCATTCTTTTTACACAATGCTGCTACAGTTGGAAAACGTTCTTCGAAATTTTGGATAGACTCGATATTCAAATGCACGTTTTCACCCGACAAAAGCTGTTCATGAATCGCTCTTGCCACTACATCACGCGGTGCGAGATCATGATCTAGGTGTATATCCATCATAAAACGCTGCCCTTTTCCATTTATAAGGACAGCTCCTTCACCACGGACAGCTTCAGAAACGAGGCCACAGCATCGCCCGCCCGCATATAACATCGTTGGATGAAATTGTACAAACTCTAAATCTACAAGCTCTCCGCCTGCGCGGTATACCATCGCAAGTCCATCACCCGTAATTGTTTTATCATTAGAAGTAAAGGCGTATAAACCACCAACCCCGCCTGAGGCTAGCACAGTATAATCTGCATTATAACGCTTCAACTTCCCTTCACTATCTCGCGTTAAAACTCCAACGCATTTTTCATTTTCTATAATAAAGTCAAGCACCATTTCCTGTTCCACTACCGTAACGTGCGGTGCTACTTCTTGAATGAAATGCTCTAATAAATTCTTTCCTGTTGCATCGCCGCCTGCATGTAAAATACGACGCTTTCGATGTGCACCTTCTTTTCCAAGATGAGGACCCGTTTCATCTCCATCAAATTTCATTCCATTTTCAATGAGATGATTCGCTTCTTTCGGTCCTTCCTCGACTAAATAACGGACCACATTTTCATTGTTATAATGACACCCTGCTACTAACGTATCTTCAAAATGATCATTTGGATCGTCATATGTAGCAACCGCTGCGGCAATTCCACCTTGCGCTAAATATGTATTATTATTACGGCTCGTTTTCTTTGTGATAATAATCACATTCTTTTCGTGACAAATCTCTTTCGCAACACGAAGTGCCGCAACGCCACTTCCAATAATTAAGACATCTGCACTTGGCATAATTGTTGCCTCCTACTTTACACTTTTCAACTGTCTTGACACCTATATTTACATAGTTTTAAAATAATGACAAGAGTTTTTTTATAATTCTTATTTTCATTACCATTTAAAAAATAAAAGAAATGTAACTCTTACTAGAGAGAGGAACTTACATGATGATATATCTTGACTATGCAGCTACTACACCTATGAGCGTGGAAGCATTACAAACATATATGAAAGCAGCATCGGAATACTTCGGAAATGAGCAAAGTTTACATGATATGGGAGGAACAGCCTCTTCTTTATTACAAGTTTGCAGAAAAACATTCGCTGACATGATTGGTGGAAAAGAACAAGGGGTCTTCTTCACAAGCGGCGGCTCAGAATCTAACTATCTTGCGATTCAATCTCTTCTAAACGCCCGAAATAAGAAGCATATTATTACGACACCTATGGAACATGCATCCATTCGAAGTTATTTTCAATCCTTACAATCACAAGGGTATACAATTACTGAAATTCCTGTTGATACAAATGGGCTAATTCATTTAGATGATTTAGAAACAGCTATTACAGAGAATACTGTTCTAGCAAGTATACAGCACGGAAACTCTGAAATTGGAACCGTTCAAAACATCGCAGAGATTGGGGCACTTTTAAAAAAATATAACGTCTTATTTCATTCAGATTGTGTGCAAACATTTGGTAAACTTCCTATCAATGTTTTTGAGATGGGGATTGATAGTCTTTCTGTTTCAGCACATAAAATATACGGACCGAAGGGTGTTGGCGCTTGCTATATAAATCCGCAAGTTCGCTGGACACCAATATTTCCAGGGACTTCTCATGAAAAAGGGTTTCGTCCAGGTACAGTAAACGTTCCTGGCATCGCATCTTTTTTAACAGCTGCTGAGAATATATTAAAAAATCAACAGGAAGAAAGCTTACGTTTTAAAGAGTTACGATCCTATTTTTTAGAGCGATTACAAGCACTTCCTCTAGAAATTGAAGTAGAAGGTCATTCTACTTCTTGTTTACCACATATTATTGGGGTTACAATGAAAGGAATAGAAGGTCAATATACAATGCTAGAATGTAATCGCCGCGGGATTGCCATTTCTACCGGAAGTGCTTGTCAAGTCGGTAAACAAGAACCTTCGAAAACAATGCTTGCAATTGGAAAAACGTATGAAGAGGCAAAACAATATGTCCGCTTCTCTTTCGGGCAACAAACAACGAAAGATCAAATTGATACTACTATTCATGCACTACACACAATTGGAAATCAATTTTATAGAGGTGTTAAATCATAATGAAACAAAATGACCAAAAAAAGATTTTAGGTGAAGAAAGACGACAGCTTATCCTTCAGTGGCTTCTCGCTGCAAATGAGCCGTTATCTGGGAATGAACTATCGAAGAAGACAAACGTAAGTAGGCAAGTGATCGTGCAAGATATTTCCTTACTTAAAGCAAGAAATGAACCAATTATTGCAACTGCTCAAGGCTATTTATATTTAAAACCACAAGAGAAACAACAAGCTTTCGAGCGTGTAATTGTATGCCAACATAAGCCAGCAGAAGTACGTCAAGAACTTACAATGCTTGTTGACCACGGCATCACGATTAAAGATGTAAAGGTTGAGCATCCTGTATACGGTGACTTAACAGCATCCATCATGGTAAGCAATCGCTTTGATGTAGAGCAGTATTTACAAAAAATCGAAAACACAAATGCTTCCTATCTTTCGCAACTAACGGATGGTATTCACTTACATACAATTGAGGCAGATTCAAAAGAAAAGTTAGATGCAGCTTGCGAGGCACTAGATAAAGCAGGATTTCTCGTTTATTAATGTAAAGCACAGAGTTTTTATCATTCTCTGTGCTTTTTTAATGCTATAATATTGTAATCAATCGTAAAGGAGATCAAATATGGGAATTGAACTCGTTCACTTTAGCATTGGCAAGCCGAAACAAATGAAATATAGCGAAGATAAAGAAATGATTACTGGTATATGTAAAGAACTTACCGAAGAAGCTTTCCTATCAAAAGATGGCTTCCTTGGTGATGATGTAGCAGATTTAAAACACCACGGTGGACCTGATCGCGCAGTTTGTGTGTACTCACACGAACATTACGCACTATGGGAAAAAGAATTCCAAACAACACTTCCAGCTTCCGCATTTGGCGAAAACATTACCGTAACAAATATGTTAGAGCGTGATGTTTGCATCGGAGATACATACAAATTAGGTGAAGCGATTATTCAAGTGACACAAGCGCGCATACCTTGTAGCACGATTTCAAAACGCCTCGGTATTCCTGGCATACTGCCGCGCATTGTAGCAACCGGATTTACTGGCTACCTATGCCGCGTTCTTCAAGAAGGTACTGTACGTAAAGATTCAAAAATTACATTACTAGAACGTCAACCGAGCAATGTTTCTGTTTTGTTCTCTAACGAAATTTATTTTCATAATAGAAAAGATAAAGATGGCATTGAAAAGATTCTTGCTGTTCCAGAACTAGCCGATATTTGGCGTGGTCAGTTAGAAGAGCGTCTTGTGAAGTTAAAATAAAGAATCCCACCAGGTAAAACAGTATTGAGTCTATCATACCAGATGGACTCTTTTTATTTTCTCTTCCTTCACGTCCAAACATATAAAAATATATTTCATATTATATATGGACAACCTTTAATCCTTATATGTGAAGGGAGTGATTAATTATGGCAGATTACTTCTTAAAAAATGAAAAAAAATATTATAAGAAAAATGATCGTCCATGTAATTCTTCAAATTCAGATTCAAATAACTGTTTTATACAGAACTATACTATTTTCGGTACGGGAGATACCCCTCAAGATCTTGATATAACAACTGGAATTCCTCGAACTGTATTTGAAAACTTCACTGAAAATCATAATAAGACACTTATTAAATTTAGTTTCAGTCCTGCTTTTGCAACAACGATTCGATTAACAATTGCAAGATTAAACCATCGCTCTCCACTTATATTTACCTTAACACCAGGAGATATTAAAACATTTTTAGTAGAAGATGTTTTAAGTATTACTTTCTCAGATACTGTAGCTCCATCTACACTTAACCTATTCATACAACAAACGAATTGTATTTGCTGCAGTAATTCGAACAATGATGAATCCTATTATTATAATAGTTGTAATGATGCGTACTAAAAACACGACAAAAGAGTTACCTATTCTTAACAGAAAGCCGTCCTAAAATATCTTTTAGGACGGCTTCTTTATTTTGCTAACTTAATTACATCACTTACTTCAATAGAATCGATAGCTTACTCTGCCTCAAACCGATAAACAGCTTTTCATTTCAAACAAGTTTAACAACAGCTCCCCTTTACAACCAATAAGAAGAATAACTCCCAAGCACAGTAACCGAAAAACCAAGTGCTTCAAGTTCCATCGTTACGCCTGGCAATAATACATCATCATATGCTTTATCGACATCAATCAAGAAAAAGTAATTTCCAAGACCTGTTTTCATCGGACGCGATTCGATTTTTGATAAGTTTAATTTTCTCCATGCAAAAGCTGATAACACTTGATATAGCGCTCCTGCATAATCAGCGGGTAACGTTATCATAAGCGTTGTTTTCTCTCCTCGGTTTTCTCCGTTATTTGAGAGTATTGCTTTCTTTTTCTTATGGAGCACGAGGAAGCGTGTATGATTATTTTTATGCGTATGAATGCTACGTCTTACAATTGTTAATTCATATTTTTCTGCAGCTGCTTCATTTGCAATGGCAGCAATTTTTTCTTCAGGATGTTCTTTCACATATTGCGCAGCTGCACTTGTTGATGTCATATCTCGGACAGTTACCCCTTTTAACTCTTCATTTAAAAATTTATGACACTGTGCAATGGCATGCGGATGAGAATGCACTGCATATACTTCTTCCCACACTTCTGCATACTGCGGATGTACAAGTAAGTGCTGCTGAATGGGTACTGTAATTTCTCCTACAATGGAAAGCGGCTGCTCATGTACGAGGTAATCAACTGTTATATTCACTGAGCCTTCTATGGCATTTTCTAGTGGTACCACTGCATAATCTACATTTCCATTTGCAGCTGCATCCATACAATCCGGAATCGTTCGATACGGCACATGCTCTGCTTCCGGAAAAAAACGACTCACCGCCATATTTGTAAATGTTGCTTCTGGTCCTAAATATCCTACTCGAATCATCGTCTTTTCCCCTCTTTTTCGTTTTCTTACTGTTATACCATACTTTTTTATATTCTTCTATGTAAATTTCGAATATTAAAAAAAGACTAACTTTCGCTAGTCTAAATGTTTCTTATATTCTCTTTGAGCGAAGAAGAAATAAATGATACATGCTGCGATATAATACAGAATAAACAAGCCTACTTTTCTTAATGAACCATCCATAAAAAGCGTATTATGAAACGTATATAATGCAACTGCACTATGCATACTTCCTACTATAATTGGCGTAAAAAATAGCATACACAATTGCCAGCGAGAAATCTTCCATACTTCTTCCTTCGTCATTCCAAGTTTAGAGAGTGCACCATACTGCTTTCGGTCCGATGCAATATTATGGAACCATTTAAAATACACGATACTACATGAAGTAAGAAAGAACAATATACTAATAAATGAGCCTACAAATAGAGTAATATCGCCGCCTTCTTTCATATTTACATATAACTCCATATTGCTTCGAAATGCATTATTATCTTGTTTCATATGTTTCCGTAAATCTTCATTTAATCTCTTCGTCTTTTCGATATTTTGTAATGTGTAGCCTCTATATATCATTTTTTCAGAATCAGGAACCTGATTTGCTATACTATCAAAATCTTCATCATTCATAACGAAGAACAGACCATTAATGTACGAAGGATGATAGTTAAATTGAACCCCTTCTTTCTGGCCGTTAAATACGAATTGATATGGTTGATTCATTACTTGCAATTGAATCTCTTTTTGATTATATACATTCGAATTATTGTATTTATTATAATAAACGAGTGTCACTGTACCTTTTTTAGGACGATACGTTTTCTGTTTTTGTTTCCTCGCTTCTTGGTTATATTCACTTTCTTTTATAAGCGGTACTCTTGTTGTTTCTCCTTTATTAGATTGAAAGGATGCATACACTCCAACAAAACTTATATATTGAAAATCATCATACCCATATTGATGCAGTAATTTTTCAACCGCACCTTCCTCAAAGACTTCATGAGTAGAAATACCTTTTTCTATGTACGAAAACGAGTGTACCCCTCCAGTTCGCCACATATCTTGCATGCTAGAAAAATATAAAAACACCGTACCTGTTGCCGTAACTACAAACGTCGTTGCCATAGAAAGCATAAAGAAAAAGCGACCATTTTCCTTCATTCGATGTGATAATTGATTCACTATAAATAAATACGGATATGTATACATAATCTTTTTATTTCGTTTTATTATTTCTAATATTTGAGCAGTGCCGTGCGTAAAAGAAAAATACGTTCCGAAAGAGACAAGTATAGACACAGGGAAAAAATAGAACGCTATCGTTCGTATCGTCGCTTGTAACGCTAACGCATATCCTATACCTAAACAAATAAAGCCGAATATACAAAGCCACATTGATGTTTTCTTCTCTTTTTTATCTGCTCGAAATTCTTTTAATAACCGAATGATTTTTATATTCCATATACGTAAAGCACTTATAAATGATAAGACAAAAAATACGACCATATAAGCAATAAACGTTCCCCCGATTGCTCTCACGTCAAATATGACAGGCAGTTCTTTCGGAAGCCCCAGTAACATACTAAACACCATGAAGAAGAGCTTTAAAAAGACCATACCAAGCCCAATACCGAAAATATTAGCAAATACCCCGATTAATATTTGCTCGGTCATAATTACTCCTATTACGTTAGATTTCGTTACTCCCATTAACATGTATAATCCTAGTTCTTTCTTACGTGCCTCTATGAAAATAGAAGTAGAGTACAAAATAAATATGACGAAAAAAGAAATGATTATAATATTACATATAATAAGTCCCCAGCGTACGTTTTGATACCACATCGTCTCTTGCATATACGGATGTACAATGACAGACATGTATGCAAAAGACGCGAATATTGCAAAGCAACTACTTAAGAAAAACACTTTATAATTACGCCAATTTCCTTTTATATTTTGCAGCGCTAGTTGCCGAATGTTCATCTATCGTCCCCCTATAACTTACTACATAGGCAAAAAGCTAGAGATTTCTCTAGCTTTGCACATGTTTCAAATATCCTCTTTGCGCGATTATAAAGTAAATCGCAGAAGCTACAACGTATGCCCCAATTACAATCGCACCTGATTTCCATAAATCGAGATAAAGCATTTTTCCTAACGTATGAAGAGCAAATCCACTATGAATGGCACCAATTAAAATTGGGATAAAGAAGATAACGCCCATTTGTCGAATTGCAATTTTACGAATTTCTTTATCTGTCATACCGATTCTCTTTAGCGATTTAAATTGAATACGATCTTGTTCTTTATCGTTAAACCATTTAAAGTATGTCATACTACAAGCGAAGAAGAAGAATAGTACAGCTACAAAGAAACCGATAAACATTGTAATTGCTCCTGATTCCCTTATATTTTTATAAGCGAACACCGAGTTATTTAATTCCGCTTGCTTATCCGGTGCAATTTCCTTTTTCAAATCTAATACAAGATCTTCCGTACTTTTCCAGTCTTCTATATAATAACCGTAATATTTCGTCTTTTCTTCATCCGGTACAAGCTTTGCGTATTTCTCAAAATCTTGATCATTTACAATGAGATATTCACTATCATTAAAAACAGAAAATGAAGTTGGGTCATTTAATTGAACAGATTGCTTTTGTCCGTTAATTTTAATTTCATGCGGTTTCGAACGATCTATCTTCATCATATCGTTCGCCATATCCGTTATGACCATCGTTGCACTACCTGGGGCATTATGAACTTCTCTAACTTGCTCTCTCTTTTGTTTACGTACTTCAGCGTTATATTCTTTTTCTGAAACAATCGCCATTGGCATCTCATGTTCACTGTTAAACATCTTGATTTTTTGAGTTCCAGGAAGTTTTACGTACGTTACTTCTCGCGCTTCTTCAAATCCGTGTTTTTTTATTAATTCTTTTGCTTTTCCTTCTTTGATGACATTATGCGTATGAATGCCTTTTTCCTCATACGAAATAGCATGCGGGGTACTAGTTGCTGCCTTATAACTCATATCCTCAAAAAATACGTACAGTGTACCAACTGCTGACGATACAACGGCCGTAATGATAGAAATTACAAATAAAAAACGAGCATTATCTTTCATTTTATAAATAAGATTGCTAAGTACGAACATATTTGGATATGTATAAAAAGATTTTTTTCGTTTTTGTAACGCCTTTAATACGACTGTACTACCTTGTGTAAATAGCAAATAAGTTCCGCCTATCGTCAGCCCTACAATCGGTAAAAACAAAATGATAAAATTCATAAATGTTACTTGGAAGCTAAGTACATATGCAACAATAATACATCCTATACCAACTACACATAACCATGTAAATGCAAAAGGTTCTACTTTTTGTTTTCTTGCTTCTCTTAATAAATCAATAATTTGCAAGCGTCCTACTGTCCAAACGCTAAACAATGATAAGATTAAAAATAGAATAAAGTATACACCTGCTGTAATCAAAACTGCTTTACTATTCCATACGAGTGGAAGTGTTTTATCTATTTTCAATATTACACTTAATGCTTGGAAAAATAATTTTGAACAAAGCATGCCAAGCCCAATACCTACTACAATTGCAATACTACCTAACATAAGTTGCTCTAATATAATCATTCGGCCAAGTTGAGATTTTGTTCCACCTATTAGTGTTAATAGACCAAACTCTTTTTTCCTTGCTCGTAAAAATGTTGAATTTGCATATAAAATAAAGAGTGCTGAGAAGATGACTACAATATAATTCATCGATTCTAACCCTTTTGAAATCATTTCCCTCATACTAATATTACCGCTTACGACATCTGGATGATAAATAAAGGAAGCATACATAAAAAATACGACAATCGATAAACAACTGCTAATAAGAAACGCTTTATAGTTACGCCAATTTCCTTTTACGTTATTAAGCGCGAGCTGGCGAAAGTTCATGATATTCTCCTCCTAGCATCGCAAGTACGTCCAGAATTTCTTGGAAAAAGGCTTGCTTTGTTCTTCCTTTATGTATTTCCGAGAAAATTTCTCCGTCGCGAATGAATAGAATACGTTCGCAATAACTCGCCGCTACTGGATCATGCGTTACCATTGCAATTGTCACTTTCTTTTGTTCATGTAAATCTTGCAACGCGCTCATTAATGATTTTGCTGACTTAGAATCTAAGTTTCCAGTAGGCTCATCCGCTAAAATTAAAGTTGGTTCATGAATGATCGCTCTCGCAGCTGCTGCACGTTGTTGTTGCCCGCCTGATACTTCATATACTTTTTTATTTAAAATTTCTTCGATATTTAAAAACTTTGCAATCTCAAGCACTTTTGCATCAATCTCATTTACAGATTTCTTCGCCATAACAAGCGGCAAAATAATATTTTCTTTAATCGATAACGTATCAAGTAAGTTAAAATCTTGGAAGATGAATCCTAAATGTGTACGGCGAAACTCTGCTAGTTTTGCAGCACGCATTTGATTAATTTCTTCGCCATTTACAAGCACATGACCTGAAGTTTGCTTATCAATTGTTGCTAATAAATTTAAAAGCGTTGTTTTCCCGCTTCCTGAAGGACCCATAATCCCTACAAATTCGCCTTCTTCTATTTTAAAATTTATATCGTTTAAAGCAGTCGTCGCTACTGAACCTTTTGATTGATACACCTTCGTTAATCCTTTTACTTCAAGAACACTCATTTCTAATCCCCCTATGTGTTTTCTTCTTACATTTACTATAAGAAAAATAAGAACAAGAAACGAGCGATTTCCCTTACAAAACGTTTTGTTATCTTACAGTTTTGTCATTTTTCTCATTAATGTATGATATTCTTCATCTTTTGCAAATTGGAACGTGAATGTTGTCCCTTCTCCTTCAGCCGATTGTACATAAATACCGTGATGTAAATTATCGCAAATTTCCTTCGTAATATATAAGCCCATTCCGGTTGCTTCTCTCGTTTTACGTCCATTTATTCCCGTAAAAAATGGATCAAATATGCGCTTTACGTCTTGCTCTGGAATACCAATTCCATTGTCCTTAATATGTAATAACACCTTTTGATTTTTCTCTTCAATTTGAAATTGAATTTCTTTTTTCTCTGCCGCTGAAATTTTTGTATACTTGATTGCGTTTACAACAATTTGACCTATAGCAATACTTAGCCATTTTCTATCAGATGCAACCATACAAGTATCTTCTTCAAACATCACTTTCGGAAATACAGACGATTGAATAAAAGATTTTCGATTTTCATTAATAATACCTCGAATGATATCTATCACATTTACTACTTCTACCTTATAATCTTTCGCAAACTGCTCTAGTCTTGCCATATGTAACGCTAAATCTAAACCATTTAGTATACGGTTATTTTCTTCACGAATACTTTCAACTGTTGCTCTTGCCTCACGATGCTCTTTGCCAAACTTCTGCAACAATAATTCAATAACAGATACTGGTGTTTTCATTTGGTGAATCCATTGGTTCATAAATATCATTTGTTGTTGTTCTTTCTTATGCTGTTTATGAACTTCATTCATATATTGCTGTCTTAATAGCGTAAACGATTCAACGACCATTTCTTGCTCTGATGTATAAGATTCATCAATAAGTAAAGAGTCATGTAATGTATTTCCACCAGTAACATAATTTTCGATCCTCTTTAAAAACACAGTTCGTTTTCGGTAATCGTAAATGAGGTATACAGTAAATACGACTGTCCCTAATAAGAGTCCATATAACCACGTACTCCAGTCAATTGATCTTTTGTCCAAAAGATTTTGCAACTGTAAAACGAGCCCAAATAAACAGAGGCTAACAATATAAGAAAGAATTAAAGAAAAGCGGTCCATGAGGTAATTTTTAACCTTCATGCCCTTCGCCCCACTCTGTAAGAAGTGCATAACCATATCCACGTTTCGTTACAATTGCATTTTTAATGCCTAGCTCCTCTAGTTTCTTCCTTACACGTTTTACATTTACGGTTAATGTATTATCATCGACAAAAGCTACCTCATCCCAGAGGGCTTCTAACAGTTCTTCGCGCGTTACATATTGATTTGCTTGTTTCATTAAACATTCTAATAAGTAAAATTCATTTTTTGTCAGTTCTGTTTGTTGCCCTTGCCACTCAACAACATGTTGGGACGGAAATAACAACAGTCCATTTACACCTAAGCAATCACTTTCTGCCGCAGAAGCATATTCACCATACCCACGCCGAAGTGCACTTTTCACCTTAGCCATTACAATATCTAAATGGAATGGCTTCGTAATGTAATCATCTCCACCATTTTCAATTGCCATTACTTGATCCATTTCTCCTGTTCTTGCAGAAACAAAAATAATTGGTGCATTCGATACAGTGCGGATTTGACGACACCAATAGAAACCATCAAAATACGGTAAATTAATATCAAGTAACACAAGATGTGGATTTACTTTTACAAATTCATCTTTTATATGTCGTAAATCACTCGCTCGAAATGACTGATAGCCATATCTTTCTAAATGCTCTTCTAATATTCCCGCGATTTTTTCATCGTCTTCTACAATTAATATTTTATACATATTCGTTTTCTCCCCATAAAAAATTCTTCCAAAACCACTCCTCTTTTTATTATAAATTGAAAATTTAATTAGTGGGGATTTTTTCCTGCATAAATCAGACTTTTACGATATAAAGTGAAACTTTAATCAGCCCCCACCTAACTTCTTTGCTTTCGCTGCATTTTGAGG
>NZ_NVEC01000106.1 GCF_002571225.1 Bacillus sp. AFS059628
AGGAGACAGGTAGTTTAACTTTTCTTGAATACGTTCCGTATTATAATACTCAATGTAATCGTGAATGAGTTGTTTGAGAGTAGAAGTTGAATGTATTTGTTTTTCTTGGGAGTAAAACAATTCAGATTTCAATGAGGAATGAAAAGATTCTATTACGGCATTATCATGACAATTTCCTTTACGGGACATACTTGTGGTAATGCCATTCTCTTTAGATAACGTTTGGAAAGCGTAGGAGGTATACACGGCCCCTTGATCACTATGTAGTATAATTTGAGTCTTTTGTTTTAGTTTGATCGCCTTCTCAACTGTGTTTAAGACAAGTGTTACGTCTTGTCTGTTACTTATTTCATACGCAATGATTTCATTGTTATATAAATCCATAATACTTGATAAATACAACATCTCTGTACCAAATGGCAAATATGTAATATCTGTAACCCATTTTTCATTTGGCTTGTTAGCTTGAAAATTTCTATTTAAGAGATTCTCTACAACAATTCTACTTTCTCCATTGATCCAGGTTCTTCTCTTTCTTTTAACCCTACATTGTAAATTTTTCTTTTGCATTATTTTTTGTACGGTTTTTCGATTTAGGTGATAATTATATTTTCGTTTCAATAAAGCAGTAACTTTTCGATGTCCATATCGAAAGTGATTTGTCATACAAATTTTCAAAATAGCCTGTTCTAATTTTGCTTCCTTTACATCTTTCACTTTATTTTTCCATCGATAATAAGTAGAACGAGGTATACCAATTAATATACATATCTCTTTAATGGAGTACTCATCTTTCATCAACTCCACTACTTCTACAACTACTTCTTTAACCAACTCCTCTCGATTTCTTGGTACTTTTTTAAAATATCTAGTTGCATTTTTAATTTCCGATTCTCTATCTGAAGTTTCTCGATTTCAGTTATACCTCCTTCACTAGCCTTTTGTAGCGTACTTTGTTTTCCTACAGGGCGACTAAAACGATACGTTTCACCTTCACGATGCCACTTCATCCAAGTTTTAATCTGTGCTTTATTTTTAATTCCTAATTGTTCCATAATTTCTTTATTTGTGTATCCTTGTTTTTTCAGCTCGATTGCTTTCCATTTAATTTCTTCTGAATAAGATTTTCTCGTTCCCATAAAAGAAACACCTCCGTATATTCGTATTTAAATTAAATACGGTATAAGAGGTGTTTTTTCCTTGTCTTATTTCATTGGGTCACTTCA
>NZ_NVEC01000107.1 GCF_002571225.1 Bacillus sp. AFS059628
GATCGCACCGCCCTTGTTCAATTCCAATCTTCCTACATCTGTATTAGCAAGCGCTGCTGCTTTTTTTACAACTGCGAACGCTCTAATTAAACCTTCATGAATTTTGTATCCTGTAATTGGGAAGTTTTCAACTGCACGCATTGTTTGTACGCCGTAGTATGCATAGTTTGGCACTTCTTTTTCACCTAAAAAATCTCTTTCAATTCGAACACTATTTTTAACTTCAGTTAATGCTGCCATGATTATTCACTCCTTAACGATTTCTTATGCTGCTTTTGTTTCTTTGACTGTTTCTACATATTGTTTTGCTTTCTCATTATCGAATTCGCCTTCCCACTTCGACATAACAATGGCTGCTAATGCATTTCCTAATACATTGACAGATGAGCGAATCATATCTAAAATGCGGTCAATCCCCGCAATTAATGCGATACCTTCTAGTGGTAAGCCCATTGAACCTAATGTTGCTAATACAACAACGAACGATGCACCTGGAACTCCCGCCATACCTTTGGATGTTAACATGAGAACGAATAATAACGTGATTTG
This sequence comes from Bacillus sp. AFS059628, assembly GCF_002571225.1. Lineage (GTDB taxonomy): Bacteria > Bacillota > Bacilli > Bacillales > Bacillaceae_G > Bacillus_A. The sequence continues at coordinate 550 of NZ_NVEC01000107.1, forward strand.
CTCTGTCAGTGACATGTGCACACCGTACATTTGTGCAACAAACAATGCCGCTAACGCTTGATAAATAGCCGATCCAGTCAAGTTAAATGTATAACCTGTCGGAATAACGAAAGAAGCAACTGCCTTTGGACAACCGAACTCTTCCATTTTTCTCATTATATTAGGTAAAACAGCTTCTGAACTTGCTGTCGTAAATGAAAGAATAAGTTCTTCTTTTAAAATTTTCATTAATGTAAAAATGTTTACGCCAACCATTCGTGCATTAATACCTAATACAATCACAACGAATAGTATAACAGTTACGTATACAGCTAGCACTAGTTTTCCTAAAGGAAGTAGTGTTGCTACACCAAATTTCGCAACCGTAACCGCAATTAATGCGAATACACCAAACGGTGCAAATTTCATAACTTGATTTGTAACCCAAAACATCGCTTCGAGTACACCTTCAAAGAAATTAAAGACAGGCTTTCCCTTTTCCCCAATTGCTGCAACTCCTAAACCGAATAGTACTGAGAAGAAAATAATCGGTAATAAGTCACCTTGTGCAATCGATTCAAATACGTTTTTCGGTACGATATGAACAATCGTCTCAGCGAATCCTTGCTTCTCTGTAGCATCTGCTGTTTGTTTGTAAGAAGAAATATCACTTTGTTGTAAGTTATTCATATCAACGCCAGTACCCGGTTGGAATATATTTGCCGCAAGTAATCCCATTAAAATAGCGATTGTCGTAATAATTTCGAAATAAAGAATTGTCTTACCGCCCAGTTTCCCAAGCTTCTTCATATCTCCTACACCAGCTACCGCAACAATTAATGCTGAAATAACAATCGGTACTACGATCATTTTAATTAAGTGAATAAATATATCTCCAATTGGTGTGATATAAGAAATCGCCGTTTTATTACCATAGAAGATTGCCCCTACTACAATCCCTAAAACAAGTGCGACAAAGATTTGTGTCGCCAATCCGAATTTTTTCATTTATGTTCATCCCCTTTATGCGAACGCTTTCATTTCGTATTTATAAAAGCTTACTCACACATCATATAGGGGAACCTACAAAATCATACAAAAACCTACAAGTTCGTCACAAAAAATTCGAAAATTTTTCTTTTCTTTTTCATTGACACCTTTTTATTAAAAAGAAATAAAATATACTTGATAAGTAATCAGATTCTTTCGTATAATCAAAAAGATATATACTTACAACAAATCGAAATGAAAAGGAGTGGATGATATGAAAAATTATGTACAAAAATTCGTTCTATCTTCTTCTTCTTTTCTTTTTCATTTTCCGAAAAAGGAACAAAGGCATTCGCCTTTGTTCCTTTTTTATTGCGATCTATATAGGGGGAATTGTTATGAGGCCATATAAACGTGTCTTAATTAAATTAAGCGGCGGTGCACTTGCCGATCAAACCGGAAATAGCTTTAACTCCAAACGATTAGAACATATCGCAAACGAAATTTTATCCATCGTTGATTTAGGTATTGAGGTATCTATTGTCATCGGAGGCGGAAACATTTTCAGGGGTCATTTAGCTGAAGAATGGGGCATTGATCGTGTAGAAGCTGATAATATCGGTACACTAGGTACAATTATCAATAGTTTAATGCTTCGCGGCGTTTTAACGAGTAAAACAAATAAAGAAGTGCGCGTTATGACTTCCATCCCGTTTAATGCTGTAGCTGAGCCATACATTCGCCTTCGTGCAGTCCACCATTTAGATAACGGTTATATCGTTATTTTTGGAGGCGGGAACGGGCAACCGTTTGTGACGACGGATTATCCGAGTGTTCAAAGAGCCATTGAAATGAATAGTGACGCAATATTAGTCGCAAAACAAGGAGTAGATGGCGTCTTTACTAGCGACCCAAAACATAATAAAACAGCAAAAATGTACAAAAAACTAAACTATAACGATATTGTTAGGCAAAACATACAAGTAATGGATCAAGCCGCTTTACTGCTTGCCCGTGATTATAATTTACCAGCACACGTCTTTAACTTCGATGAGCCGGGGGTAATGAAAAGAATTTGTTTAGGTGAACATGTAGGGACTTTGATTAATGATGATGCTTCATTGCTTGTGCATGAAAAATAATTATTTCTCATAAAAAATGGGGTGTCTATAAAAGACCCCCTTTCTTTAAACTTTAGAAATAAAAATCAGCCAATCCTCCCAACTTTTCCTTACAACGCTCCCAAAACGATAACTTCTCAAAAAATTCTTTCGTCATCTCTTTTGAATCACGAAAATCTCTTGTTAATGCCTCATTCACTTCTGAAACGATAGTTCCACCGTGAATATACAAATTCATCTCATCATTTATATAGAAGCTACGTGCAGTTATGTTCGTTGTACCAATAACAGTTAGTTCATTATCAATCAGCATTAACTTCCCATGAAACATTCCTTTTTTATAACCATATACTTTAATTCCATTATTAACAGCTTGACGAATATAAGGATACGCTGCCTCTTTAATGAGAGGAATATCTGGTTTATATGACCAAAGTATTTTCACTGTAACACCACGTTTTTGGGCTTCCATTAAAGCATTCATAAATCCCTTATTTTTCGCTATAAAATAAGGTGTTGTAATTACGATTGAATGCTTCGATTGTTTTATTAATTCGATATATGTTTCAGCGACGTGATGTCCATTATAGCTAGCCATCGTATGTAATGTATTCCCTTTACTCGCTTTATTCGTACTTCTTTTTATATCCTCTTTCGTATCTCGTTTCCAATCTAAAGCGAATTGTTCTTCTAAATCTTTTGCTCCTTCCCCTTTAAGGCGCACATGATAGTCACGCCAATATCCAAAATGCTTATCTTTCCCTAAATACTCATCTCCTATATTAAAACCACCTGTATAGCCAATCTCACCATCAATCGTCGTAATACGGCGATGATTACGATGGTGAAGTGAATAAAATCCGAATGGCAATTCAAGTTTTCTACTATAAGTAAAATGTACACCACTTTCCCGTAATTCACTTATCAACTTGCTTTCAAATGATAAATCATTAATGCGATCAACCGATAAATAGACGTTTACTCCTTCTTTTGCCTTTTCTTTTAATAAGTTTAAAAAAGTATGGCTACTTTTATCATCCGACAAAATAAAAAAGTACGTGTAAATAGATTGCTTCGCTTCTCTTATATCAGTAAATAACTGTTTATAAAATGACTTACCTTCTACATATAATTGAAAATCACTATAATGAGGTGCATACTCTGTCGGCATGTTTTTCCCAGCTTCCATTTTCCTCCCTAAAGTAACATCGATATGCATACAAATTACAATAAAAACAACAATAGCAATAATAATAGAAGTAACTCGCAATATTTTTTTAATCATTTTGATTTCCTTCCGCTCATTTTCTTTCCACCCTTCTATTTTGTCATTCCAATTTACATTTCATGCTTCATACAAAAAAGGATGCGACGTAACGTCACACCCTTTCCATATTAAACAAAATTTCTCGCATCATTATTTCTTCCAAACTTATAAATAGCAATTAAGAAGAATGCTACTGCAAAGGCGAATAAGATTAAAATATTTAAATACAAATCTGAAATAGGAAGTCCTTGTTGTAGTTTTGATACTGTGTCTAATAGCCATCTCTGCGGAAGAAAATCGGCTACTTTTTGTACCGCTTTTGGCATAATGTCATATGGGAAATAACATCCAGCAAGCAAACATGTTGGTACTATCACGATATTTTGCATTGCATTTGAAGCAGCTGAATTTTTTGAGAACGACACAATGACTAATGATAAACCAACTGCAATTAAAGCAAATATCATAAGCACACCAATCATTACTATGAAAGGCATATTAATATTTGTATGAAAAACATTCGTCATAAATAATACTGCAATGACAATTTGCAATGTTAATATCATCATATTTACTGCCACATTGGATAATATAAATTTCTTTCCGTCAATTGGTGTTGATAATAATCTAAAATACGTTCTATTCTCTTTTTCTTTTAAAATAAATCCTGATAAGTTTACTGCTGAAAATAGCATAAACATAATAAGATAACCCATCGTTTGATTTGTCATATCTTTATTTTTCGAAGTATCTTCAAGTGTCTCAGACTTTACTTTAAATGAACTTTTTTGATAACCAGCGTACATACTATTAAACGTACTTTGATCCGTCCCTGCCACTTTACTAATCGCAGCGATATTATCAATATAGTTATATAAATATGATTTTATAAATGCTGTTACTTGATCACCTTTAATCGATGCAACTTCTATATGATCCGGCTTCCCTTCTCGAACACTTTCAGAAAAACCAGAATCTAATGTAATAACACCATCAAGTTTTTTGGAAGTGAGTTTATCTTCTACTTCAGATTCTTTAATTTTACTTACCTTTACATGATTTAACCCTTCTAGAAATTTCACCGTATCATTTCCTATAGATTGATTTTCTTTATTTATAACCCCGATATTTAATGTCCCTTGCCCTACATTTCCATACATTGAGAAGGAGATTAATGTTCCTATTATCGGCAAACTAATAATAATGAATAAACTTTTTTTATTTTTCAAAAGTACAGATAGCGTTTTTTGTATGAGCCATAAAATATCTTTCATACTATAGCCCCTCCCGTCTACGTAATGCAATAATTGAAATTAATAAAAAGAGTGCTGAAATGCCAAGATTTAAACATATTACCGGCAGTGCCGCTCCTATATCGTTCGCATAAATAATTTTCATGACAGCTGTGTTTGCCCACGTTAATGGTGATAAATTCGTAACGAAATTTTCTTCTATTACGAAATATGCACCGCCAAAAATAGAAGCTAATTGCACGACTACCATAATAATTGCTCTTGATGCTTCAGCTGTTTTCGTAATATATCCGATCCCTAAACCGAAACTAATTGCTAGAAAAACCTGTGTTAATAAAATAATAAATATAATTCCAAGATGGTCGCCCCAATTCGCTTGAAAAACAAATTTACTAAATAACATAACGAGTAATATACAAAGGGCATTTGCTGCTAAGCTACCAAGTACTTTTCCAATGAATATTTCCGCCTTACTTATAGGCGCAGCAATAAGGCGATCTCCTGTTTTGCGTATTCGTTCTCCTCGAATTAAAGAACTCGCCCCCATCGCAGCATATAACGCAATCATCGTTGTCATTACAACCGCATAGTAATCCATAGAACCTGGCTTTTTCGCAGCTTGTAAAGATGTTTCTTTTATATAATCATTATGATTTCCGTTTGAAATAACTGTGCTCACCTTACTAGGATCCACTTTTGCAACTTCGCCCACTACATTGTACTTATCCACAAATGTTGTAAGCATGCCTTCCACAATACTTCCCTCAACACTACTTCTGTCACTTCCGTAAAATTTCGCACCATCTGTATTTAATTCTACATAGGCAGCATATTTATTTTGCTCCACTTCTTCTTTTCCATCTATCCCTTCGGAAATTTTCTTAAAGTGAATACCCGATTTATCAACCTCTTTCGTAAATGCTTCAAATGCTTGTGAAAATGTGCTACTTGCTTCATCTTTATATAGCACCTGTATGTTTTTAATTGAATGACTATCACTATTAAACGCATTACTTAATGCTGTACCTAACACGAGCATGAGCACAATCGGAAATGCTAACATAAAAACTAAAGTTCTTACGTCCCTGAAATCTCTTTTCATATGCATAATTGCAATATTGAAGATGTTCAATTGATGAACCTCCCTTTACCTTTTCTTCATTTACATTTTATTTATCTCGTAAGTTTCTTCCAGTCAACGTAAGGAATACTGTTTCTAAGTTTGGAGCCTGCTCCTCTAACGAACGAATTTCAATGTCATGATTAATAAAATGCTGAATAATTTTATTTAAATTGTTTAACCCTGCATCCGAGTTTACTTTAATTACGTTCTCATCAATTTGAACAGCTTTCACTCCATTTATTTCTTTTAACTGTTCTACATCTAAATTTTCTACTGACTTCACTTCAATCCAAATGTCTTTCGTATCAGTAATAATCGCTTTTAACTGTTCTTTCGTGCCTTCTGCAATTACTTTACCGTGATCAACAATTGCGATTTTCGTACAAATCTCTTCTACTTCTTCCATGTAGTGACTCGTGTAAATAATCGTGCTTCCCATTTCATTTAATTTTCGAACAGACTGGAGAATATAGTTTCTTGACTGTGGATCAATTCCAACTGTCGGCTCATCCATAATAATTAACTTCGGTCTATGTGCAATCGCGCAAGCAATATTCAGTCTTCGTTTCATCCCGCCGGAAAAGTTTTTCGGATAACTTTTATGTTTATCGCTAAGTCCTACAAATTGAAGTGCTTCCTCTACCCTTGCTTTTAGTTCGGCCCCTCTTAACCCGTACAGTCCAGCAAAGAATTTCACATTTTCATAGGCAGTTAACTCTTCATAAATCGCAATATCTTGCGGAACGATACCGATATTCATCTTCGCAAATCGATTATGTTTCTTTATATTTTTTCCTAATATGCTAATTTCACCTTCATTACTTCTTAGCAAGCCAGCAATCATATTTATCGTTGTACTCTTACCAGCACCATTCGATCCTAAAAAGCCAAATATCTCTCCTTCTTTAATAGATAAAGACATATTATCTACCGCGATGAAATCACCAAATTTTTTCGTTAAATTTTTAATTTCTAATGTATTCATCATTTCACCCCTATTTCGGTTTCTCTGCTGTTATTATAAACAAAAAGAATGAACCTGCTCAGTGCAGAAATTCATTCTTTTCACATGAGATTATTCACTTTTTTCATATGAGATGATTCATCCTCATATCGGCAGCAACATTGTTACTGAAAAACCACTTGTTCCATCTACAATAATTTTTCCGTTTACTGAAGCTGTTCGCTCCTCCATCCCCATAATACCGAGACCTTTTTTAACAAGCACTGCACCTTTGCCGTTATCCTTCACTTGTACCTTTACCATCTTGTTCAGTACATGAATATCGATTGAAATGACTGTCGCATCAGCATATTTCATCGCATTTGTTAATGCCTCCGTGACATTTTCACCGATAATCTTCCACTGTATAGGAGAAATCATATCTAAGTTCCCTTTATAAACGAAAGGAATATTCACATCATGCTTACCAGCAAATTCCTCTATGAATAATTTCATACGATGAATACCAATTTGCTCAGTTGGTGGTTTCATATTTTTTAATGTAATCCGAATGCTTTCAATTCCATCTTTCGAAATATGAATTGCATTTTGTAATAACTCAGCAGATTTTTCTTTATCTATCGCCATTAATCTCTTTGCTGCTTCCATTTGAATTAGCGCACCCGTCATCGAATGGCCAATTTTATCATGAATTTCTTGAGAAAGTCGATTTCTCTCTTCTAACTTAAATGTGTATTCTGATTGCCTTATATACTCTTTATTTTCATGTAAGCTTTTCGTCAATCGCTGCATATCTTTTCGCATCTTATCATTTTGTGATTCAAGTTTTAATACACGCGATATATACCGTTCTGCCATGGTTAATACGAGAAAAGAAAATGCAACAATTAATCCATATGTCATTCGAATACTTTCATCTGTAAATATAATAGGAATCATCATCATGATGAAGAGTTGCCATTTCTTCTCTATATAACGGAATATAAGTTCATATAAGTTCAATGGTAAAAACAAAATAAAGAACGAATGAATCTTCCATGTAAATAACATAACTAGACCAATTGATACGCAAGTTAATATGTTTTTGTACGTATCTGTTTTAAATATAGAGATCAGCACGTTTACAGAAAGATATAAAAGCAAAGTAAGTATAATCCATGGTAAGTTCTCTACATTTAAATAAATGTAACTAAACACAATATATATAAAGACAATTAATTTACTTACAATTAACCAAAATTCCATATCTTTAATCTACTTTCCCTGTCAAATAATAAATCGCAATTTGTGTGCGATGTTCCAGTCCAGTTTTCCCTAAAACTGATGTAATATAATTTGCAATTGTTCCTTCTGATATGAAAAGTTGCTTCGAGATTTCTTTATTCGAAAAGCCTTTTGCAATTAATGCGATAATACTCAGCTCTCTTTCAGTAAAAAGACTTGTATCTATTTTACATTCTTCCTCTTTACTTTCCATTAAATTAGACTTAATTTTATCGAGAACTACATCTTGCATAACAGTTTGGCCGTTATATACTCCTTTTATTGCATCACGAATACGCTCCGGATCATTATTTTTTAATAAATAACCTTTTGCACCGTTCTTCACTGCGTCCAAAATATATTCATCATCATCAAACGTCGTTAAAATTAGTGGCTTCGTTTTCGTCTCTTCACAAATGACTTTCGTCGCCTCTACCCCGTTCATATTTGGCATGCGAACATCTAAAAGGGCGATATCAACGTCGTTCTTTTTGCAATAGTCCACTGCTTCTTTCCCATCATTTACTGTATCTACCACTTCGAATTCTTCATATGTATTTAAAATAATTTTCATGCCTTCTCTAATAAAAGAATTATCATCTGCTATTAATATTTTTATTTTCATGTTTGTTAGTATGGACCTTACCCTACTAACATTCACATCCTTTCTTCCCGTAACATTTCCCACTTGCTCATTATATACTTCTCTTTACCATTTTTTCACACCTTTTTTCATATAGCCTCCTTTCTAAAAATATATTATTCTTTTTTTACAACATGTGTAGGGTGACCAGTCATTTCTTACGTCTATATAATAGAATGCGTCAAAAAGGAGGGAGAGACCCATTGAGGAAAAACAATTAATTGAAAAAGCACAGCAAGGAAGCGAACATGCTTTTCGTATCCTTGTGCAAACATATCGTCACTATATTTTCCAAGTTATCTTTTCTATTTTAAGACATGAAGAAGATGCGAAAGATGTTACACAAGAAGTATTCGTAAAAATTCACGCCTCTCTCCCAAATTATCAATTTCGCGGATTAAAAACGTGGATGGCGCGTATTGCCACCAATCACGCTATTGATTATAAGAGAAAAAAAGCTAGAGAAAACGAAGAACTCTCCTTATGTAAAGAAACTGAGGAAAATATAAAATCCTCTCAAAATATTGAGGCTTTATTATTGACGAAAGAGCAAAAATTACTCATTGCTCAAAAACTGAGAGAACTTCCTGAAAATTATCGTGACGTCGTTCTCGCACATTACTTAGAAGAAAAAAGTTATCACGAAATTGCTTTGCAGGAAAACATCGAAGTGAAAACAGTCGAAATGAAACTGTATCGGGCAAGAAAATGGATTAAAAAACATTGGAAGGAGGAAGAGTTTCTATGATGCATTATTCAAAAGAAGCTTGGCGCAATTATACTTTAGATTGTATAGAAAGCAATGAACGTGAATCTATGGAAGAACACCTTTATGAATGTGATCATTGTTTAGCACTTTATATGGAAAGTATCGATGAACAGCATGAAAACCTTCCAATGATAAATGATGATTCATTTACGAATGAAGTTATGACGCAAATTGATTTTGAAACGCTACAACCTAATGAAAATATAAAAACAAACTCATTAAAGCGAACGATTATTCACTACATAATTGCAACGGCGGCTACAATTATTTTTATGGTAAGTGGTTTATTCCAATATATTTTCACAGCGACATCAAATTTCGAGAAATCTTCAAAACATAACGAGTCTTCTATCTCACAACAAATTGTAAACAAATCGGTAGACACATCAAAAAAGGACGGAGGTTCAAAGCATGAATAAAAATCCCTTTTTAGCACTTGTATTAGGGCTAATTCCCGGGCTTGGACATTTATATTTAAAGAAATTTGGACGGTTTATATTATATAGCGGAGGCGCTGTATTTCTATTTATCTTTGCAGCATTTTGTACAATAGCATTGGGAGCGCGTGATATTGCTTTTCTTTCACTATTTTTATTATTCGTGTTATGGGCAATCAATTTATTAGATGTAGTTATCACCATTATTAATCAATCAAAAAAACAAGCAGCCGGAGAATTGACAGAGTCCTCCAAAGAGAGCGAACGATTTTATATCATTCTTCTATCCATCATCCCTGGACTTGGACATTTTCAATTAGGACTTATGCAACGTGGACTTACATTTTTAGTGGCTTGTACAGGAATCGGAAGTATGATTATTTTCGTTGCACTTTTAACATCGCAAGAAAGCTTTCTTATCTTCCTTATTACGTTACCTGTTTTATGGATTTACAATTTCTTCGATGTTGTTCAGCAACTTCAGAAAAAAGAACGTGGCGAGCAACTAGATGATCGTACTATTTTCGAAGAGTTTGAGGAGCATCGTGAACAAGGAAAGAAGAATAAAACATTCGCTTCTATTTTAGCAATGTTCCCCGGAGCGGGACATATGTATTTAGGCTTACAACGCCGCGGCCTTCAGCTTATGGCAGCCTTTTTACTTTCTATCTATTTACTTGACTTATTAAGACTTTCTGCGTTTTTATTTTTAGTGCCAATCATTTGGTTCTATAGCTTCTTTGACGCTTTACAGCAAACTGCAAAGTATGGAAAAGAACGTGTACATGACGAACCTATCATTGATTATTTTATCAATCATCAAAGATGGATCGGTATTGGGTTAATTACACTCGGTGGTTATTATTTATTAGATCAAACACTCCTTCCTATTTTGAATGATTACTTTGCAACTATATTTAACATTCATCTTAGCGAGCTATATTATCGCTATTTCCAAACATCTATCGTTGCACTCCTCTTAATTGGTGGCGGCTTTAAATTGTTACTTGGAAATAAAGAAAACAAAGGTGGTACAAAAGAATGAGAACATGGCGCGTTGGAACATTTTCAATGGGGCTTTCTATTATTTCATTAGGTTGCTTCTTACTATTTTCAGTTATAAAAGGTACTGCGGTATTAGATTCCTTAACAGCATGGTGGCCTGTTTTACTTATTATACTTGGCGTGGAAATTTTACTATACCTTCTATTTTCTAAGAACGAACAATCCTTTATTAAATATGATATTTTTAGTATTTTCTTTATCGGCGTTTTAGGAAGCGTTGGAATTGCTTTTTATTGTTTATTATCAACTGGATTACTAGATGAAGTTCGCCATTCTATTAACACAACGAGGCAAACGAGTAATATTCCAGATGGACAATTTGATATACCTGAATCTATCAAAAAAATCGTAGTAGATGCGGGGCATCAACCTCTAACGATAGAGGGAAATGATACAAATCAAATTCACCTTCTTGGGACATATGAAATGACAACGAAAACTAATGAAAAACTTAATTTAAAACAAGAAGATTTCCTTTCAGTTCAAACAGTCAGGGAAACAATGTATATCACTTTAAAATCATTACCAATTCAACATACGTTATGGAATTCAGCACCACAAGTCAAACCGACACTCGTTCTTCCGCAAAATAAAAATGTAGAAGTTCGTGCTTCAAATAACGATTTATCCCTTTACCCAGGTCAGTTACAAAATAATTGGTTTGTACAAGAAAGTTCAAGAGTGTCTGTCCATCTTGCAAAAGAGAGCGATGTATCTTTAACAGCAGTAACGAATCAAAAAGAAGCACATGGAAGCACACCTTGGGGACAAGTAGAAGATTTAACGAAAAAAGAAGATAATACTTCAGAAGAAAATCCAGAATTCAACCAGCAAGAACATTGGTATAAAAACTCGATTAAAACAGGCAATGGGACGTATAAGTTAAACATTGAGAAAGCTTACAATTTAAATATGAGTGTTATTGAAAAATAAAAAACCTTCCACAATTGTGGAAGGTTTTTCTCATATAATCGCTTTAATTCCCTCTAACACTAATCCAATCATAAATCCGCAAACAGCCCCATTTACTCGGATCCACTGTAAATCTTTACCGACGTTATTTTCAATCATCTCGATTAACGTTTTATCATCTAACTTATCAAGGTTTTCTTGTACAAGTTTTCCGATTTTCGAATGATTCTTTTCCACAAGTGTGACAACTTGTTTTTGTAGCCACTCTTCTATTTTTTGAACAGTTTGTTCATCTTCTTTTATTTTATTCATTTGTGTTTGTAAAAATGGAATAACATATTTATCAGCAAATTCTTCATTTTTCACAAAAGTAATTGCCCTTTGTTGTACTTGCTCCAGCATCTCTTTAATTTTGTCAGTAGCATCCCAATTAGCAATCCATTTTTCTTTCCAATTTTCTAATTCTTGCAGTAATGCTTCATTCTCTTTTACATTTATAATTTCTTGACGCATTTTTGATAATATAAGTTGTCTTGTGCTATTATCTGCATCTTGTAAGCTGTTAATATTGCTAATAATGAATTTCTGCAAAATACCGCCAATTTTATCTTCATCTACAATATTCATAAACGATTTCAAAGTAAACTGTAAAAATCCATCTACTTTTATGTTTTCCATCGCCTTCATACCCAAGCTTCCGAGCTGGTATCGTGCTTCATCTTGCGCTGTCCAATCTTTCACTTTTACTAAAATGTAATCAAGTGTCTTTTCATCATATTCTTGCACAACTAATTGATCAACAAGCACTTGTAAAATGTTACTTGTATTGATTGTATGCAAATACGTTTTTAATTCTTTTTCAATAATAACCGCTAATTTTTCCGTATCTATTGTAACAATCGCTTTCTCCGCAATCGTTACAATCCCTTTTTTCACAGCGTCAGACTGCATTTCTCTCTCAGCAATTTGTAGCACCATTTGCGCTAGCTGCATTTCTTTTACTTTATTCGTAATACTTTCTTTCGTCAGCCACTCATTTTCTAACGTATGAATGAGTCCTTTCGTTACTCGTTTACGATTTTTAGGTAATAACGCAGTATGCGGAATTGGAATTCCCATCGGATGACGGAATAATGCTGTAACTGCGAACCAATCCGCAAGTCCACCAACTAATCCAGCTTCAAATCCCCCTTGTATAATCTCCCCTGCTACCGTTCCTTGAAAGGGGATAGAAGCGGCAAATCCTACTCCCATAACCCCAAGCGAAATACCCGCTATATATTTAGTCTGTAATGACATCGTATACACATCCTCTTATTATGTAAAATAAAGCTTTTTTGTTATATTTATTCAATCTTAGTAATTCTTTATATCTATACTATAAAGAACATATGTGAAAATAACAAAGATTTTTATGTACATGAAAAAATGAGGCTATAACTAGCCTCATTTTTCTTATAGTATTAATTCTAAACCTTTCTTATAATACCCATTCATCACATCTTCTGGAACCATACTACCGCCAGTTCCCCACACAATATGAGTACCTTTCTTCATCTTCTCTGTTAACTGTTGTTTTTGTAAATACTCATCTTCTTTACATACTTTCACTGGACCTATCATACCAGCTAACGCAGAAGGTTCTAAATAAATATTTTCTGTATCTGCTAGTTCTTTCAACAATCTATATAACTCTTCATCACTTACTGTGTAATTCCCACTCAAAAATGGTTCCATCGTTTTACCGACAAATCCAGACGGTCTTCCTACCGCTAGTCCGTCCGCGTCTGTTACATTATCAATCCCGATATCTTGAACAGCAATTTTATCATGAAGTCCTGTCATTAAACCGAGTAACATACATGGAGAATGCGTTGGCTCCGCAAAGAAACAGTGCACGTTGTCTTTATACAATAACTTTAAACCAAATGCGACGCCGCCAGGCCCTCCTCCGACTCCACACGGAAGATAAACGAATAAAGGATGCTCTTCATCTACTACAATCTCTAACTCTTCCAATTGCTTTTGTAAACGCGACGCTGCTACTGCGTATCCTAAAAATAAATCATGGGAGTTTTCATCATCTACAAAATAGCAGCTAGGATCTGCATCTGCTTGCTGACGCCCCTCTTCTACTGCTTTACTATAATCCGCTTCATACTCAATAACGTTTACACCTTTACTTCTTAATAAATCTTTTTTCCATTCTTTTGCATCTGCTGACATATGAACCGTTACGTTAAAACCTAATTTCGCACTCATAATTCCAATACTTAGCCCTAAATTACCTGTAGAACCTACCGCAATTGAGTATTTCGCAAAAAACTCTCTACATGTATCACTATCTAAAATGGAATAATTATCTTCCTTTAGTAACATTCCATTCTGCAGAGCTAATTGCTCAGCATGTTTCAACACTTCATAAATGCCGCCTCTAGCTTTAATTGACCCTGATATCGGAAGCCCGCTATCACATTTTAATAGCAATTCTCCTAATATAGACTGCCCGTAATTTTTCTCTAAAGACCTTTTCATAGAAGGTATCTTCACTAAGGGTGATTCTATAATGCCACCCATTCCTTTCGTTTCTGGAAACACTTTCGCAATGTATGGTGCAAAACGCTTTAACCTTTCTTCTGCATCTTTTACATTCTCTTCATTCAATGGAGAATCTTTTATTGCCGTTTCATACTTTTCCATATTCGGATTCACCCAAAATACTTCTTCTGTTACGATTAATTTATTTATTAGTGGATATTCCTCTTTTACATTCTCTATTCTCTTCATTTTTCTTCCTCCTCATAGCCTTTTATGATTCAATAAATTATAATTAAATTAATTTTAATATAGTTTAACATAAATTATTCACTTTAGTTA
>NZ_NVEC01000108.1 GCF_002571225.1 Bacillus sp. AFS059628
CCCTCACCTAAATTCTTTGCTTTCGCTGAATTTTGAGGTGGGGGCTTACTGCCCATTAAAGTGGGATAAAATAAAAAAAGTCTAGCGTACTTACCACTAGACTATCTTTGTTTTAAATATTGACCACGAAACACTTGCATCGTTTCGTCTTGATTTAACATCGTTAACTCTTCTTCTGTAAACTTACCATTTCCAACTTTTACTACATACACATTTACTTTTTTCTTACCCCATTGGCTATAAACATCTTTCACCGTATCATAATACAGATCAAGACGGTTTCCTTTTATCGCACCGCCCTTATCAGCTACTACACCATATCCATAGCCTGGTACGAATAAAATTGTCCCAATTGGGAATACGCGTAAGTCCGCTGCGATTGTGGAATATAAATCCCTTTTCGCCTTAACACCTGAATATGTAATACCATACTCCGGATGTCCCGGCCTCTTACCAGTTGATTCAATTCCTGATGTATAACCTGTTGCAGTCATTTCAATTGAACGATATTTAGACCAGTCGTTTGCCTGCTCTAAAGCATTTATCACTTCTTTACTCGGAGCAACGTTTCTCTTAACCTCTGCTGCATGTACTTCTTTTGCATTCATTCCCTCATATGTCTTTACAATCTCTAATAAAGAAATTCCTGTGAAAGCATTCCATGTTACGCATAATGCGATTGCAAGTAAACAAGTCATCATAATGCGAATACAATATCGTTTTAACATTTTTATATTCCACACTCCTTCATCGTTAATCATTCCCTATACGATGAAGGAATATGCAAAAAAATAATCCCCAAATGAATTGGAGATTAAAACATTTGATATCCGCTTTTCCGAAGTTTCTTAATGACGATTCCTGCTAGAGCAGCACCTACTAATCCAGTAGATAAAATAAACACATCCGCTTGTCCTAAATGCGATACACTTGTCCCAAATGAAGAGAATGTTTCTTTTGGCTTTGAAAAGTAATCCCACATACTCGCCTTATTAATAATAAGCATACAAACAATTGGATATACAATAACCATTACCCATGTCGCTCGCAATATCATGTTGAGTAAAAATCCAATTCCAAAAAACAAAATGAAAAATAACATCATTGAAATAAGTAGTACCGGTATACTCACTCTTTCTCCCTCTCCTTCGTATGCGCCGTAAATACGTGATAGGCTGTATAACCAAATTGCTCTCCTGGATTTAACGTTTTATCCATCTCAAGATGTAATTCTGATTGTCTTTCTAACAAATATGTAATAAGTACAGACGTATTTGGATCATCCGCAATCGTATCTGGATGTAGAAACGCTACTTCAGACAATTCCTTCTCCTGTACAATAATATCTTCCCCTTCAGGCTCCAAAAGGAAAATAATCATATTATCACTAATCTCATTGCGAATCACGCCCGATCGAACACCAATGATCCCCTTCACATGAGCGACAATACCTGTCTCTTCTAACACTTCACGTTTCACAGCTTCATCAACCGTCTCACCCTCATTTACAAAACCAGCCGGCAAAGACCATTTCCCCTTTAATCCACTGTATTTTTTCTTAACGAATAGCCACCTGCCATCTTTTGTAGTTACTAAGCCACTAACAGCTAGCCATACTTTCCCTCGTTTCTCCATGATGTAATACCCTCCTCTACTAGAACGGACAGAATATTCTTTCTTTTTATATATTATACTATATTTTTTAAATGAAAAAAGCAGAAACAGCTCTTAGCCATTTCTGCTTTTTCTACTATATATTAAAAGAACTTCAATTTACCTTTTTTAAGAACTAATAAAGGTCCACCTAATAAGAATAGGTAACGGTTATCGATAACTTTCTTCATGAAGGAAGCTTTCCAGCCTGTTAACTTTTTGCCCATAACAACGCCCATTGCATCGTCATGACCTAAAGAACATACAGATCCTTTATTGTCGAATACGAATTTTTTCATTTCGCCTTTACCACGAACTAACACAGTTAAATTGTGCGCAATGTTGTAACCTTGTTGAATTGCGATCTGTGCTGTTGGTGGGTATGGACGGTTAATTTCTTCGTTAATGATTAACGCTGCGTCACCAACCATGAATACATCTTCGTATCCTGGAGCGTGCATGTACTCATCAACTTTTACACGTCCGCGCATTGCTTCAAAACCAGACTCTTCCACAATACCGTTACCACGAACACCTGCAGCCCAAACTACTGTTTCAGACTTAATTAATTCAGTGTCATCGCCATTCGCAACGATAATACCTTCTTCAGTTGCTTCTTTAATTGCTGTACCGATGCGGAATTCTACACCTTTTTTCTCAAGTTGTTTCACAGCGTATTCTACTAACGCTGGATCGAAACCTGGAAGTGCTGTTGGAGCAGCTTCTACACAGATGATGCGTGCTTTTTCACGTGGTACATTGTACTCTTTGCAAAGTTCAGGAACACGATTTGCAAGCTCACCTACGTACTCGATACCAGTAAATCCAGCACCACCAACAACGATTGTTACTAACTCATCGCGCTTTTCAGTTGCATATTTAGCAAAACTAGCTTCCATATGCTCACGAATTTCACGAGTTGCATTAATGTTAGCGATTGAGAATGCATGCTCTTTTAATCCTGTAATTCCAAATGTTTCTGATTCGAAACCAAGACCGATTACTAAGTAATCATACTCTAACTCACCATCTTTTAAGATGATGCGTTTTTCAGCAGCTTTAATTTCTACTACTGTATCTTGTACAAAGTTCACTTTATTTGTATCAATAACGTCTTGAATATCTAGACAGATTTTTTCATCTTGTAATGTACCAGCTGCGCTCTCGTGTAACCAAGTCGCTTGGTAGTGATAGCTGTTATTGTTTACTAACGTAATTTCAGCTTCATTTACAGATAATGCTTTTTGCAGACGAACAGTCGTAATCATCCCGCCATAACCTGCACCTAAAACTACGATTTTTGGAGTCTTCACCAAATCACAACCCTTTTCTTTATATAATAGTAATAAAAAATAATACCAAGTACTAAAAACTCTATTTGTCAAGAATGTGGAATTCATCACATTCTATATCATAACAAAACGCATTCAAAAAATCGTACGAATTTTGTCATAGAAATTTAACATAATACTTCCCTATATTAGTCGGTTTTATTCCAGAATTCAAGCGTCTGGAGAATTATCAATATTTTAAAATAACATAGCGTTTTCAAGGGTTTTTCAGCCTTTTTTTCATGTATTTTCCTTTCACCATATTTTATACAATTGAAAAAGCATCTATGCGAAAACTTACACACAATTCAGTCGTTTTCAGAAGTATTATGAACTCAAATATGCTATCATTTATTTGAAAGTGTCATCATTTGCAGGATTTTCGTGTACATATGAACAATATATGAAATCAATATCAAAATTCCATCTATAGGGGGAATGAAAGTGGCAGAAAATCAAAAAGTTTACGACATAACAATTATTGGCGGTGGTCCAACAGGGCTGTTCACAGCATTTTATGGCGGTATGAGACAAGCAAGTGTAAAAATCATTGAAAGCTTACCTCAACTTGGAGGACAATTATCCGCGCTATACCCTGAAAAATACATTTATGATGTAGCTGGATTTCCAAAAGTGCGTGCGCAAGAATTAGTTGATAACTTAAAAGAGCAAATGAAGAAATTTGATCCAACCGTTTGTTTAGAAGAAGCTGTTGATACGCTTGAGAAACAAGCTGACGGTATATTTAAACTTGTTACGAATAAGCAAACTCACTATTCTAAATCAGTTATTATTACTGCTGGCAATGGTGCTTTCCAACCACGCCGCTTAGAATTAGAAGGTACAGCAAAGTATGAAAAGAAAAACTTACATTATTTCGTTGATGATATGAATAAATTTGCTGGTAAGCGCGTCGTAGTATTTGGCGGTGGCGATTCAGCTGTTGATTGGACAATGATGTTAGAGCCAATCGCTGACAAAGTTACAATCGTTCATCGCCGTGATAAATTCCGTGCGCATGAACATAGCGTAGAAAGCTTAATGAATTCTCGTGCAGAAGTAAGTACACCGTACGTTCCAGTAGAACTCATTGGTGATGACAAAATTGAACAAGTTGTTCTTCAGCATGTAAAAACGGAAGAAAAAATTATCATCGATGTTGATGATGTAATCGTAAACTACGGCTTCGTTTCTTCCCTTGGTCCAATTAAAAACTGGGGCTTAGATATACAAAAAAACAGCATTCTCGTGAACTCGAAAATGGAAACAAATATTCCTGGCATTTACGCTGCTGGTGACATTTGTACATATGAAGGAAAAGTAAAACTCATTGCTTGCGGCTTCGGTGAAGCACCAACAGCAGTAAACAATGCAAAAGCTTACTTTGATCCAAACGCAAAACTTCAACCGATGCACAGCTCTAGTATGTTTTAATATAGAAATGAAAAGAACTCCTTTTACGCAAAGGAGTTCTTTTCTTATTTTGCTACCGTATCCTTCCAAAATATGTTACAATAAATAAGAACAAACGTTCCGTTTAATAAGGGGGATATTTTAAGATGAAAGAACCTATTATCGTAAAAAAAGAAGCTTTCCAAGCAATCGGTGTTTCGATTACGACGACAAATGAAATAGAGGCATCTACTGAAGGAAAAATTCCCGGGCTTTGGAACCAATACTTCCAAGAACAAATCATGTATCACATCCCAAATCAACAAACGAAAGAAACATTAGCTTTCTACTCAAATTACGAATCAGATGAAACTGGTACATATCAATTTACAATCGGTATGCCCGTTTCTTCATTAGAAGACGTACCTGAAAATATGACAACTTTAACAATACCTGCTGCTACATATGCGGTATTTACAACGAGAAAGGGACCGGTTGCTGAAGTCGTTTGCGAAGCTTGGGAATATATTTGGAAATGGTCAAAAGAAAACAAACGTGCTTTTACAATAGACTTTGAGCTTTATGATGAAAAAGCAACAGATCCAGGTAACGCACAATTGGATATTTATATTGCATTAGCCTGAACGACAAAAAAGAAGATACCAAATGGTATCTTCTTTTTTGTCGTTAAATAGCCACTGTGCAAATTCCACATTATTGTCTACAATGAGAAAGTGCAGTATAGAAATATTAGAAACTGTATAAAGTGAAACTATACTCAGTGGTGGGGGTTTTATTCATCCCCCACCACTGAGTATTAGTTGAACCAATCGGACGTTTACGGGCAGTTAGTCTCCCACCTAACTTCTTTGCTCGAGCCAAATTTTGAGGTGGGAGTTTTACTGCCCGTTAACGTGGGATAAAGTGATTGTTAACAGGTTTTTTTAGTTTAAATTTGTCACATAGAAAGGAAGCAATATGGAGGAACTACAACAAAATAAATCTGCTTTAGAGGAAAGCGGAAAACCGTTATTAAAAAATACGAATTTCCTTTTTCTTTGGGCAGCTACACTCTTTTCAAGTTTTGCTTTAGCCTTTTTTACTTTTTCACAAACGTGGTACATAGCAAAAACATTAAACCTTGAGGCTTCACTCGGTGTTGTTTTCGTAGCTCTTAGTGTTCCGAGGCTTATTTTTATGATTATCGGCGGCGCTGTAGCTGATAAATTCCCGAAAAAAAACATTATGTTTTATTCTAATATTATTCGTGCAATTCTCGTCGCGACTATTCTTACATGGTTCATCGTAGGTGATGTAACACTATATACATTTGCTTTATTCGCTTTATTCTTTGGACTTGCTGATGCTTTTTTCTGGTCAGCTGATGGATCTATCTTACCTGAACTTGTAGAAAAAAGCCGTTTAACACAAGCAAACTCACTTACACAAATGACGAACCAAGCATCGGTTATTTTAGGCCCTGTACTTGGCGGCATTCTTATCAAATTTACGAACTATGAAACGATCTTTTCGATCACGATTTTATTACTGATCGTCGCAGCCATACTCGTTCAAAAAATACAATTTACGATGCCAGAGCAACAAAATACAGACAAAAGCATGTTCACTTCTATTAAAGAAGGAATCTTATATGTAAAGGAATCACCATTCCTTTCAACTTTCCTTATTTGTAGCGCCTTTTTAAACTTATTTTTAATCGGTCCGATGCAAGTCGGTTTCCCGCTCTTCATAAAAAATGTTCTGCACGGTGACTCGCTTCAGTTTAGTTACTTAGAAGCATCTGTAGGAGGCGGAATGGCGATAGGCGCTGTCATTGTCGGTTTAAAAAATATTAATCGTAGACGCGGTCTATTTTGCATTATCATGATGCTGCTGTCTGGTGTATTCTTCTTATCCATCAACTTTAGCACCGTACTGTGGCAAGCATTATTAGCTGGCATGTTTTACGGTATTACAATCGCAATGGCAATCGTTCCGCTTATGGCGATGATTCAATCGACAGTAAAAGAAGAAATGATGGGACGCGTAATGAGTTTACTTATGCTATCATCCATGGGCTTTATCCCGCTTTCTTACGCATTCACATCAATCGCGCTTGCAATAGGAATTCCGATCGTAACTGTTATGAAAAGTGGTGCAATCGCCGTTATCGTCTTCGTACTATTTGTAGCGATTCGTGTTCCAGTTGTAAGAAAGTTTGATTAGCTACTTGGAGTCATGTGTTATACGCATGGCTCTTTTTTAAACGGATCAAATAACGATACTCCCTTACTCCTTCTCATAGCTGCTCCCCATTCTAATCCAACCTCTAAAAATAGATCCCGCACTGTACTATATAAAAGAGCCTTCACATTTTTACGGATTTCCCCGTATTTATATGCTCTCACAACACTTTTCACTCGCCAAATGAAGTTTCCATACACTTCTTCATCAGCTAATATTTGCTCCAGTAACACACCTTGCTCTAGTAACCCGCTCTTTTTATAGGCAAGTTCCACCTTACTCCAAAATATATTAATCTTCTTCGGATCACGCGTCATCGGCACAAGTGCGTATATAAAGTGAAACTTTAATCAGTGGGGGGTTTCTTCATCCCCCACTGATTATTAGT
>NZ_NVEC01000109.1 GCF_002571225.1 Bacillus sp. AFS059628
ATTTAATAATTAGTAAGGAGCTTTTTATTATGGAAAATATAGATATTGGTAAAAAAATTGAAAAACAAAGAAAAGAAAAAGGCTTAACGAGTAAAGACTTAGCGAAGATGGCTGATATTACACCATCTATGTTAAGTCAAATTGAGCGCGGATCTGCTAACCCTTCCATTCAAACATTAAAAGTACTCGCTAAAGCGTTAGAAGTTCCAACATTTAGCTTTTTACTTGAAGATACAAATACAGACGATTTAATTGTACGTTCTCATAAACGAAAAAAAATGATTATCGATAATTTATCATATGAATTGTTATCACCTGATTTCACAGGAAATTTAGCAACAGCAATTATGACTGTTCCGCCAAATACAGCTTCATCAGAAAATGTACTAGAACATAAGGGTGAAGAATTGGCATTTGTATTAGACGGAACAATTACATTGTATTTAAACGAAGAAGAGTACACTTTAGAAACTGGTGATAGTGTAAAAATACCCGCTTATTTAAAACATAAATGGTTAAATCAATTCGAGAAAAATGCAATCGTTTTATTTTCTGTTACTCCGCCGATTTTTTAATATAAAATAAAAAAGATAGCCACGCATGGATATACTCCATATGTAGCTATCTTTTTACTTTTTCGGCACCAACAAAATTCCTAAACTAATAATAAAGAAGCTCATTATTTGCTGTATTGATAAACCAAATAAAACCGAGTGTTGTTCACTAATAAGCGAAATAATAATATGAGCAACACCCTCAACTATTAGAAAAACACTTATGTTCTTTCCATTTCCGAGTCTTTCATTTTTCATCCATAACAAGCCCATTATACAAAGAGCAAGAATAATCTCGTATGCGAAAATGGGGTGATATAAAAATTTAGATTCATATACTTTCACACCCCAAGGCAGTGTCGTTTGTACGCCTACTTTTTGGTGGAATAGAAAATAGAAAACAATACTCATACATAGTGCAATAGGCAATGTATCAAGTAAAATACGAAGTGAAAATTGCTCCTTTTTACTTTTCCAAACAATGTATGCACCCGCAATTACACATCCTACTATCATATGCTCCATACTTCCTATAGCTAATAATGCTTGCACTGGCGACCTAAAAGCCCATACTGGATTTAAAAATGCCGGTGCAAATTTCCATACAAATACGATGATAAGAAAGGCATTTGTTACTGCATCCATCATTTTTTCATACGGTACACTTTCATTTTTCATCTTTCTTTTCATCAACATAAATCCAAATAGACTTCCAATGATAAGAGATACGGGTTGTAACCTCACGATCCACTCCATTAATACAAAATCACCTTAACTCTCAATTAATTTCTTAAATTTTTCTTCTAATTGATCTGGAGGTAATACACCTCGTACTTGCTCTACGATAATTCCATCTTTATCAACAAAAAATGTCGTTGGTAACGAGAATACTTTATAATCTAATCCAGCTACTCCATCCATATCTAGTAAAACAGGAAACTTAAATCCGTGACGATCTGCAAATGCGCTCGCTTCTTGTACCGGATCTCCGATTGTTGCATTTACTGCAAAGATTTCAACGTCCTTTTTATATTTATCATACATTTGAACTAAGTCAGGTGCCTCCATTTCACATGGACCACACCACGATGCCCAAAAATTAATAAGATATGGCTTTCCTTTTGCATCATGTAACGAATGCAGCTTCCCGTCTAATCCTTTTAACGTTATGTTTGGCGCTTTAAATCCTACTTGTGGTAATACTTCTGTTTTTTGTAACTCCGCTTGTTTTGCTTTTCTTTCTTTCTCTTCTTTTTTTGTATTATAAAAGTTCACTCCGGCCCAAATTAGTGCCCCGGCCAGTATAATCGCAATTAGTTTCTTCACTTTTCTTCCTCCCCATTATTAAAAGCCTGTAAATCCACCGAATAGACGAATAAAGAATGCTGTAATTTTCGTCATTTGATTTGTATACAATAAAATTCCTGTTACAATCATCATTCCGCCGCCAACTTTCATCATGACATTGGCGTATGTAACGATCCATTTTACCTTCCCAATAAAGAATGCCATCACGAAAAACGGAACCGCAAACCCAAGAGTATATGCGGTAATATAAAGAAGTGCTCCTTCAGGATTCGTCGCACCAAGCATGAGTACAGCTGAAAATATCGGTCCAACACACGGCGTCCACCCCGCTGCATATGTCATACCGACTATAATCGAACGAATATATCCAGTTGATTTACTTTTATACTGCACCTTTTTCTCTGCCATAAGCCACTTAGGCTGAAACAAGCCTGTCATAAACAGTCCCATCAAAATAATAAAAATCCCACCAATTTGTTGAATCAATTTTTGGTTAGATGAAAATGTTATTCCAATCCAGCTTACCGATAAACCTAACGCATAAAATATAACCGAAAATCCGATCATAAAAAATACGGTATGCATAATCGCTGATTTTTGCATCATTCCACGATTTTCTTTTAAATCTTGAATAGACACACCTGTAATATATGATAAATAAGATGGATATAGTGGCAAAGAACATGGTGATACAAATGACAATACCCCCGCTCCAGCTACAAGCCAAATCGTTAAATCTGCTGCATTCATTTTATTCCCCCTAAAACACTACAAAGAGTAGTGTTAATTGTTAAAAAAAGAGGCTATATGCACTCTCCGACAATAAGTACAACTGACATACAGAATAAACCTAATGTGACATATACTGAATTCGTATGTAACGGAATAGTAAGTTTAACAACTTTTTCATGCAACACTTGCTCGATTCGTAAATTTATTGCTGTTTTTGCAAATGAAGCTGTCACACATCGATTTTCCATTGTCTTTATTTTAATTATTTTTAATAACGCGCTGCCTAACTCGAATTTAGATTTCATTTTTTGCATTGCATACTTATCTGCAGCTAACTCCTGATACACATGATAGCGCTGCAATAGCCCTTTTAATATCGGGATGTAAATCATTCCTTCTGCTAATAACGTAAAACAAAATAATTTTAATGGGTCTCGATTCGTTTGATGATATTCTTCATGAAAAATAATCGCATCCATTTCTTCATCTGAAAACGTTTGAAGCATCCCTTCCGACATAACAACTTTCGGACGAAATAACCCAATTGTAAATGCCGCAATTTCCTCGGTCGGCAATATATATATTTGTTTTCCTTTTCGAATGAAAGGGATAAGTACTTTTTGTAACTTTTTACTATAGAAAAATTGTCGCCAAATTCTTTTGCACACGATGAATACAGTAAGTAGTAAAAATCCAGCAATTATAATACGAATGAGCGATAATTCCTTCATATGTTGTTCTAACTGGAATAAGCAAAAATTCGAAAGAAAGAACGCCTTATTTTGAAACAAAAATGGGTATGTAACATAATACACTAACATACTGAAAAAAAGGGCACTAACAATCACTGCTAACAATACGATTTTACGCATTTTCCATTTCATTTCATTGATCCTCTTTTTTTAATTGATTCAATTTGTCTTCTAATTTTTTTATTAAAGTCGGATCAACCTGTTCTAACTCGTCTAGCATATGATTTACAACTAAATCTCCAAATTCCCCCATCAATTCCTGTGTCATTTTCTTCGTTTGATTGGATAAGAATTCATCTTTTGTTTGCACCGCACGATATATACCACTTCTTTTCACAGTCTGTTTTTCTAAGTGTAATTTCTCTACTAACCTGTTCATAACTGTCATTACAGTATTAAAATTCACAGGTGATTCTTCACTTAGTTTCTGTTGCACTTCTTTAATCGTAATACCGTCAGTAGACCAAACAATCTCCATAATCTTCGCTTCAAGCGGTCCAAAGAAATGGTTTAACCCTTGCTCATTTAACTTATAGTTTTGAGTAAACATCGTATAGCTCCTTTCACACTACGAATTGTAGTATAAATGAAATGAAAGGTCAAACGTGAATGCTATACACTAAAATTCACTCCCCCATTTCATTCACTGTAAACCTAACTTCTCTCCAAATGTTTCAAACAGATACTGCTCTAATATTTGCACACTAAACTTCTCATTACGCCCTAGTGCAAATAATTCCCGATTTTTTGCTACGATCGTATCTAACGGAATAACGACATTATCCACTATTTTTGTAATTTCAATGATATTACTTTTTACATTTACCTCTGTTTTAAATTCAACATTTTCTAATACGATATGTGAACGTCTTCCTGATGTAAAAAAAGTAAAGTTAGGATTTTTAACAACACCAATTTCAGCTTCTAATGCATATAAGTAGTGAAAAATTATATCTCTATGTCCATCTTTTATTATTTTTTCATCCTTCTCATCATCTAAGTATTCTTTCACCTTCGCTGCAAACTCAAATCGAAAATCCACCTTTTTCACACTCCCTCTCTGTATTTTTATATTAAATAAATATATTGAAATAATTTTACCATATTGTAATACAAGTTCCTATTAAAAGTAAAAAAACGATTTGTGAAATCTCTATTATTTCCGGTTCCTTTTGAAAGTATAAACACTAATTCAAATTGAATTAATGCCTCGTTATATCCATTTAAACATATTGTTTCCATATTTTGAAACGATAGTATGAAATGTTATATATTGATAAAATGTTTCTAATTCATTTTACTATATAGTTATCACCGCCTTTACTATTCCGATATATTGAAACTGCATTTTCTACTTATTCATTACATGACAGAAGGAATGTAACTCTCTTCTATCGAATTTTTATATAACGAAAATGATTAGGTGGTGCTTTACTATGAAATTAGCTGTCATTGGTGGCGGTGATTTACAAGATTCCAATCACTCGCCTATTAATGAGCGACTTATAGAATTAACAAATAAACAGTATCCAAACGTATTATTCATTCCTACAGCTAGTCATGATGATGAAAACTATATAAAATTATTTTTAGACACGTTTGAAAAACAATTACACTGTGAAGTACAAATTTTACGCACTATAACCGATACACCTTCTAAATATGAAATAGACGAAATGATTCAATCAGCTGATTTAATTTATCTCGGTGGCGGGAACTATATTCACATGCTTACAGAATGGAAAGAACATAAACTAGATGAGAAATTATTATATGCTTTGCAGCAAGGAACGCTCATTGCAGGGTATAGCGCTGGTGCTATGTGCTGGTTCACTTCTAGCATTCGATCAGATTATGAAGGCTCTGGTTATATAGAAAGCAACGGCTGGGGGATTGTGAACAAAAGGTTTTGTCCACATTATAATCAATTAAATA
This sequence comes from Bacillus sp. AFS059628, assembly GCF_002571225.1. Lineage (GTDB taxonomy): Bacteria > Bacillota > Bacilli > Bacillales > Bacillaceae_G > Bacillus_A. The sequence continues at coordinate 5,282 of NZ_NVEC01000109.1, forward strand.
GAATGAACGCCTTCCATTCCTTTTTACAAAACCATCAAGGTAATATAGAAGGAATTGCACTAGAGGATAATTGTGCTCTATATATTACAGAAGAATCTTTTGAAATCATCGGTGAACCTGAAAAAGCGTGGGAATTTTATATGAGTGATAACAAACTTATTAGACAACATTTTGATATTACTTTAAAAAGCTATTTATAAACTTACACTTACAAAAAATGTCCCTAAGTATAATAACTTAGGGACACTTGCATGATTTAACTCACTAATCGTGTAATTCGTTTCTTCTGCCATGAAAGCTTATAATATGCATACTGTAAAATTAAGCTGACAATAAATGCTGCTGGGTATCCAATCCATATCCCTTCTATGCCAAGACTTGTATGGTAAGAAAGGTAATACGCTACAGGTACTTCAACAAGCCAAATTGAAACGACGCCAATAACAGTTGGCCATAATACTGTACCGCTTGCTCGCATTGTCGCACTAATAATTTGCGCATGACCGAAAATTAAATAACTCCATAATGTGATCATAACTAGGCTATGAGCAATTTCAATTGTAGTTTGACTCGTTAAAAATAGTGCTAGAATGTCTCTTGAGAATAAGTAAATAAGAGATATTAGCACACCACCGATGACGTAGTTCATAATAATTCCGGCCTTCACAACTTTCTGCAATCGATCAAATTGGTTTGCACCAATTGATTGTGCAGCAAAAATGGAAACTGTAATACCAAGACTAACAGCTGGCATTTGTACATAACTTGCAACTTGGTTCACAACGCCATAAGCTGCTGTTGCATCCGAACCATAACGATTTACAAACGCGATTACCGCAATTTCTGATAATGAAACTAATATCATATTAATACTCGCTGGAATGCCGAGTCGTAGTAATAGCTTTAATAAACCCCAATCCATTCGAAGATATTTCCTTACCGTACTATCTAATTGTAGTGGATGATTTTTTTTCTTTAAATACACTAACATGACAATAAACGTAATAACTGTAGAAATAACAGAAGCATAGGCTGCTCCATACACATCTAATTTCGGAGCTCCTAACCATCCAAAAATAAGAATTGGTAATAAGATCATATTTAGCGCTGTACTTACAATTAAAAAGTAAAATGGCGTTTTAGAATCTCCCGTACCTCTCATAAACGTTGTGTATGCAAAATATAAAAATAAGACTGGCATCGATATAAATAAAATACGCGCATAATGAACACTTATATCAATAATATTTTCTGGCGTTCCCATAAGGCGCATAATGTCCATCGCAAAAATACTACCTATTATCGCCAACACAACTCCAATAATAAAGGTAAATGTCAGTGTCGTACCAACGATAGCTTTTAAACGATCTTCGTTTTTAGCTCCAAACGCCTGACCAATTAAAATCGAACTACCTGAACCAATACCAATTACAAATGAAACGAGTAAGAAAAATAGTGGGAAGAATGCTGATATGGCTGCTAAATCATTCACTCCAAGCCATCTCCCTACTACTACCATACCGAATAATTGTCCAATCGATTGTAATACATTGCTTAATAGTAACGGTACTAAAAACATGGACATCGATTTCCAAATCGGTTTACTCTCACTTTCTAGCTTTTGTGACTCCGCACCTTCTTTATTGTTATCTGTAGGTGGTTTCAAATTTCATTTCTCCTTTTATTAAAAATCAGTTTTCAACTTCTATCTCTTTGTATAGTTGTTATAATAATGTGCTTCTATTCATTTTCTTTTCTGTATTATTATAACTTCACCCAATATTCGCTTCCATCAGCTGTTCTATCTAAAAACCCGTATTCGATTAAATATCTTCTTAAAGTTACAAAATCTGGGTAAATACTTTCTATAATCGTATTTACTTCTTTTTCAGTGTACTTTTTATTACTATCAAACTTCGTCACTAAATGGCGTAATATAATTAATTTACGCTTTTGCTTTTTCGGGAATTTAGAAAGTGGTCCATCTAATCCTTTTGTAAAATGCGCTTTTAATACTTCATCATTTTCTTCTTCCGTAATATTGTAGCGATCATCTACCATCGTTGCGGTTCTATGAATCGGTACAAATTTCGTTTGTACTTTTGCTTTTTCTTCTGACAGTTCCATTAATGCTAAAAACACTTTCGCTTGCTTCATTTTCTCTCGAAGTGTAAATCGATGATTTCGAATGGTTGAAGTACTTCCGCCAGCCATCTCTTTTACAATCTCTTTATCATTCAGCCCCATATGGAAAAACTGAACCATTTTCTTTTGTAAATCAGTTAAACCAGTGTACTTCTTATCAAGGTTTAATAAATAATCAAACATAGATGTATGTTCATTTTGCACATGCAATTGTACAAACTTCTCTGCTTCATACAAAACTTGATTATCTTGATAAATTATACCCTTAATAAACACTTCGCCACAAGCTAAACAAATATACTCTTCTGCTTCCGCTTCAAATACATACCCTTTCTTCAATTGCTCAACCGAAGCATCCCAAAACTTCTCTGAAATATCACTCATACTAAACACTCCTTTAAAACGTTTATTTAAAAACAAGCAAATTTCAATAACGTTTACTATCACTTCATCATCTTAACACACCATAAATAAACATTTCAACATTTCGTTTACCCATTTTGCAAACTTTTATAAAAACATCTATTAAAAGGGTTTAATACAATGAAAAGCGAATGCATTTATGTAAATTCATTTTATAGGATGTGAAATATGCTATTCAATATTTAAATGATAAAGAACTGATTAAACAGAGGACCGGTATTCACTCATTCCAAAACTTCAACATTCAATTTTAAATACAAAAAAGGTGTTTCCGTATAAGAAAACACCTTTTACCTTCTATAATATTCTATTTATAATCTCTACTAACACTTTACTTGTCTGTACGAATATATGCTTTCGATTTCGATCTTCAACAAATATATTAGCGCAACTCCCCATAATCATCATACAACTAATTATGACTAACGCTACCTTTCTATTCTTGTAAGTCACTTCATACCTCTCCACTATTACAAAATTCCATTTAAATTTATCCCACTTTAATGGGCAGTAAGACCCCCACCTCAAAATTCAGCGAAAGCAAAGAAGTTAGGTGGGGGTCGTGCTGCCCCTAAAAGTCCGATTGGTGAGGGCTAATAATCAGTGGGGGATGAA
>NZ_NVEC01000010.1:0-10602 GCF_002571225.1 Bacillus sp. AFS059628
TGGCCCAGTTGGCCCAGTTGGTCCAGTAGTACCAGTGTCTCCAGTTGCTCCAGTTGGCCCAGTTGGCCCAGTTGGTCCAGTAGTACCAGTGTCTCCAGTTGGTCCAGTTGGCCCAGTTGGCCCAGTTGGCCCGGTCGGCCCAGTCGGTCCAGTTGGCCCAGTTGGTACAGTTGGCCCAGTCGGCCCAGTCGGCCCAGTCGGTCCAGTCGGTCCAGTTGGTCCGGTAGGAAGGGTAAACGGTGGTATCGGTGGTAATGTAGGTCCTACAAGATTAGGGTCAAATGCACTAGCTGATAAAGATTCATCGGGGTTTAATCCATTTGAATAATTATTATTTGACATAAATTCACCTCCATAAAGCGTTCATTATATAGTAGATGCAAAACCGAAAGAAAATGACACGGACATTTAAATTATTGAAAAGAAATCTTAAACTACTTGAACAATTTAAAAAAATGGAAAGTTTAGTATATGTATAACATATGATTGATTTGGAAGAGGGTGATTATGTTGAACAAGCAAGGAATTACAATTAGTTTATGTATGATTGTTCGAGATGAGGAGAAGACAATAGCCCGTTGTTTAGACTCAGTTGAAAAAATTGTGGATGAAATTATAGTGGTTGATACAGGTTCCATCGATCGAACGAAAGAAATCGTAGAGAAATACACTTCTAACATATATGATTTCCAGTGGATTGATGATTTTGCAGCAGCAAGAAATTTTTCTTTTTCAAAAGCGACGCAAGAGTATATATTGTGGCTAGATGCAGATGACGTATTATTAGAAGATGCTCAAGAAGCATTGAAACTTTTAAAAAGAGAAATAGATCCTAAAATTGATGCTGTTTCGATGCCTTATCACCTTGCAATGGATTCTAACGGGAAACCTTTATATTGTACAAAAAGAAATCGACTTGTAAAGCGTGAAAAACAATTTCAATGGTTTGGAAAGGTTCATGAGTATTTAGCTATTTCTGGTGAGGTTTTTAGTAGTAATGTTGCTATTACACATAAAAAAGAAAAAAAAGTAACAGATCGTAATTTGAAAATTTTTCAAAATACTGTAGCTGCAGGTGAAGAATTGAGTCCGAGAGATTTATTTTATTACGCAAATGAATCTACGGATAACCAAAAATATGATGATGCAGTTCTTCTATATGAAACATTTCTTAATCAAGACGAAGGATGGTATGAAGAAAAAATTTATGCATGTGGTAAGCTAGGAGATTGCTATGCGAAGCTCGGAATGTGGGAGAAGGCAATCGAATCTTGTGTGAAGTCGTTTCGGTATGACGTCCCTAGAGGAGAGAATTGTACAAGAATAGGATATATATATATGGAACAAGAAAAATATAATGAAGCGATATTTTGGTTTAAACTTGCAACGGAAGTACCAATGGCAACGGAAAGTCCTTTCCATAGTCCAGCTAGCTACACATGGCTACCCTATTTACAAATGTGTATTTGTTATAGCAGGTTAGGAGAGCAGGATAAAGCGTATTATTACAATGAATTAGCAGCTTCTTATGTTCCGAATAATGCTGCAATTGAATATAACCGTAAATATTTTCGGGGGGTTTTTGATAAACCATATAAAGTGTAATAGGTTTCATTTTTTAGAAATGATTTATCTTTATTCTAACTCTAATAGATTGGTTATATATTAGAGTATCAGTAACGTAACCAATATAGATAAAAGATTTTATACTGCTATTTGTGGGCTAATAATCAGTGGAGGATGACAAAATCTGCACTTTATAGAATTCATATGAGATTTATATTTCTAATTCAATTTGCATAAGGAGTGTGTGAAATGAATCGCGAAAAAAGTTCTTTATATGAAGAAAAATCCGAGCATTATTATAATGCAGCGAATCCGAATTTATTAAAGCATATAAAAAAGGAATGGAAAGAAGTTCTTGATATTGGTTGCTCGGGCGGTGCATTGGGAGCAGCTATTAAAGAAAATGGTACACGTGTATCAGGAATTGAGGCATTTCCAGAGGCGGCAGAAAAAGCGAAAGAAAGACTAGATCATGTTATTTTAGGGGATATAGAAAAAATAGATCTTCCTTATGAGGAGGGACAATTTGATTGCGTCATATTTGGAGATGTATTAGAGCATTTATTTGATCCGTGGGCTGTGATAGAAAAAGTAAAGCCATATATAAAGAAAAATGGTGTGATTTTAGCAAGTATACCAAACGTTGCTCATATTTCAGTATTAGCTCCCTTACTTGCCGGAAACTGGACGTATACAGAATATGGTTTATTAGATAAAACACATATTCGTTTTTTTACATTTAATGAAATGCTAAGAATGTTTTTAAAAGCAGGATATATTATTAGTAAAGTAGATCGTGTATATGTTGATCACAAAATGTATGAGCCGCTTATTGAGGAGTTATATGGAATTTGTAAAAAATATCGTCTTGGAAGTGGCTTCATGGCTGAGACAGTTGTATTTCAGTATATTATTGAAGCTGAAAAATCACAATTATGAGTACTGCAGACAAAACAATATTATTTGTTACATGTATAAATGATCGGAAATTGTATGCAAACTGCGTGCGACATATATTGCAATTGTTAGTACCGCCAGGGTATATTGTACAATTTATGCCGATTCGAAATGCGAAAAGTATGACGAGTGGATACAATCAAGCCATTTCGCATCCAGCGAAGTATAAAGTGTATTTACATCAAGATGTTTTTATTATAAATAGGGCTTTTTTATACGGATTACTTCAATTATTTGAGGAACATGAACACCTTGGTATGATTGGGATGGTTGGAGCGCAATATGTTCCTCCAACTGGTGTATGGAACGAAGGGCGTGGAATTGTAGGAAAGGTCATTGGTTATATGAATGATGTGTTTTATATGGCAAGTTTAGAACAACCGTATCATGAATCAAAAACATTTATTCCTGTAGAATGTATTGATGGTTTATTAATGGCGACACAATATGATGTTCCGTGGCGAGAAGACTTATTTGACGGATTCGATTTTTATGATGTATCTCAATCATTTGAATTTAAAAAAGCAGGATATACAGTTGGTGTACCTGTACAGCGTGATGCTTGGTGTATCCATTATCATTTTGATGTGAATATGACGAACTATGAAAAGTATCGGAAAATATTTGTGGAACAATATATGTCAGATGTAAATAAGGAAGAATAAAAGGGGGGACAAAAATGAAAGATCATACAATATTAGTCGTTGTTTGTGTAAATAATGAGGAGCTTTTCAAACAATGTGAGAGCCAAATAAGAAACATTTTTGTTCCCCCAGGTTATGTGGTGCAAATTTTTCCGATACGAGATGCACAAAGTATGGCAAGTGCATACAACCGAGCCCTTTCATATCCAGCGAAATACAAAGTGTATATACATCAAGATACATATCTTATTAATCGAGACATGTTTTCTACACTTATATCTCTTTTTAAAGAAAATGAAAAGCTTGGTTTAATAGGAGTCGCTGGGGCTCAGTTTTTACCGAATAACGGGATATGGTGGGAAGGAAAAAATTTAGTAGGGAAAGTGATTGAGTATAGAAGACGGAATTATCAATTATTAAATTTAGATCAGGTTTTTTATGGTAATCAACCATTTTTGTCAGTTCAGGCAATTGATGGCTTATTCATGGCAACGCAGTATGATATTCCGTGGCGAGAAGATTTGTTTCAAGGGTTTCACTTTTATGATGTGTCACAGTCTTTAGAATTTCAAAGGGCTGGTTATTTAATCGGTATTCCAAATCAAGCGAATTTATGGTGTATTCATTACAACGGGGATGAGTTTGATGCGGATACATATGAGAAGTACCGGAAAGTGTTTGTAGAACATTACAAAGATATATTATCTCCATCATAAAGGAGAGATGCAAAGTGAAAGGAATTATTTTAGCAGGTGGTACTGGATCGAGATTATATCCAATAACGAAAGTAACGAATAAACATTTACTTCCTGTTGGTCGGTATCCGATGATTTATCATGCGGTATATAAGCTAAAACAATGCGAAATTACAGATATTATGATTATTACAGGTAAAGAGCATATGGGAGATGTTGTTAGTTTTTTAGGGAGCGGTCAAGAGTTTGGCGTGTCCTTTACGTATCGTGTGCAAGATAAAGCTGGCGGAATTGCACAAGCATTAGGGCTTTGTGAAGATTTTGTTGGGAATGATCGCATGGTAGTTATATTAGGTGATAATATTTTTTCAGATGATATTCGTCCGTATGTTGAAGAGTTTACAAATCAAAAAGAAGGTGCGAAAGTACTGCTGCAATCTGTAGATGATCCGGAGAGATTTGGCGTAGCAAATATTCAAAACCGCAAAATAATTGAAATTGAAGAAAAGCCGAAAGAGCCGAAAAGTTCCTATGCAGTTACAGGAATTTACTTGTATGATTCGAAAGTCTTTTCTTATATAAAAGAATTAAAACCTTCCGCAAGGGGAGAACTTGAAATTACAGATATCAATAATTGGTATTTAAAGCGAGGGGTACTTACTTATAATGAAATGAGCGGTTGGTGGACTGATGCGGGAACTCATGTTTCTCTTCAAAGAGCGAATGCGTTAGCACGGGATATAAACTTTGGTAAACAGTTTAACGGAGAATAGGTGAGAATATGAAAGTTATAGAAACAAACTTTACCGACGCAAAATTGTTGGAACCGAGGTTATTTGGAGATGATCGTGGCTTTTTTACTGAAAGTTATAATAAGAAGGTGCTAGAAACATTAGGGGTTACGCATTCATTTGTACAGGATAATGTTTCGTATTCAGCGGAAGCGGGAACGATTCGCGGATTACACTTTCAAAAAAATCCGAAAGCACAAACGAAACTTATTCAAGTTATGCAAGGGGCAATCTATGACGTTATCGTTGATTTGCGAAAAGATTCACCAACGTTTAAACAGTGGAGAGGATATATTTTAAGCGCGGATAATCATCGGCAATTATTCGTACCAAAAGGATTTGCACATGGTTTTTGTACACTTGTCCCGCATACGATTGTTATGTATAAAGTAGATGAGTATTATAGTGCCGATCATGACTCAGGGGTACTTTGGAACGATAAAGAATTAGCAATTCCATGGCCGGTAACAAGTCCTATTTTGTCTGATAAAGATCGAATATTACCATTACTTCAGGAATGTGAAGATAGCTTTTGAGTAGGAGAGTTGTTATATGAATATATTAGTAACGGGTGGGGCCGGATTTATTGGAAGCAATTTTGTACATTATATGTTACAAAGCTATGAAACATATAAAATTATTAATTTTGATGCATTAACATATAGTGGAAACTTAAATAATGTAAAGTCTATTCAAGATCATCCGAATTACTATTTTGTAAAAGGGGAAATTCAAAATGGAGAGCTGCTGGAGCATGTTATTAAGGAACGTGATGTGCAAGTAATTGTCAATTTCGCAGCTGAATCACATGTGGACCGTAGCATTGAAAATCCAATCCCTTTTTATGATACAAATGTAATTGGGACAGTCACCTTACTAGAGTTAGTAAAAAAATATCCGCATATTAAACTCGTACAAGTATCAACGGATGAGGTGTATGGCTCGTTAGGAAAAACAGGGCGATTTACCGAGGAAACACCGTTAGCTCCAAATAGTCCATATTCTTCAAGCAAAGCGAGCGCCGATATGATAGCTTTAGCTTATTATAAAACATATCAATTACCAGTTATAGTAACGCGTTGTTCCAATAACTATGGGCCGTATCAATATCCTGAAAAATTAATCCCGTTAATGGTTACGAATGCGCTCGAAGGAAAAAAATTACCGTTATATGGCGATGGATTAAATGTAAGAGATTGGTTACATGTAACAGATCATTGTAGTGCGATTGACGTTGTTCTGCATAAGGGGCGTGTAGGAGAGGTATATAATATAGGCGGAAATAATGAAAAAACAAATGTAGAAGTTGTGGAGCAAATTATTACTCTCTTAGGAAAAACGAAAAAAGATATTGAATATGTGACAGACCGTTTAGGACACGACCGTCGTTATGCGATTGACGCAGAGAAAATGAAGAATGAATTTGATTGGGAACCGAAGTATACGTTTGAGCAAGGATTACAAGAAACAGTGCAATGGTATGAGAAGAATGAGGAATGGTGGAAACCATTAAAAAAGTAAGGGGCATATAAATGAAAGAGCGGGTTATCATAACAGGAGCAAATGGTCAATTAGGGAAGCAACTACAAGAAGAGTTAAATCCTGAAGAATATGACATATATCCATTTGATAAAAAGTTACTAGATATAACAAATATATCCCAAGTGCAGCAAGTGGTACAAGAAATAAGGCCACATATCATTATTCATTGTGCAGCGTATACGAAGGTTGATCAAGCTGAGAAAGAGCGAGATCTTGCTTATGTAATAAATGCAATAGGGGCTCGAAATGTAGCGGTTGCTTCACAATTAGTTGGGGCGAAGTTAGTTTATATTAGTACGGATTATGTATTTCAAGGCGACAGACCGGAGGGGTACGATGAATTTCATAATCCGGCGCCGATCAATATATACGGGGCTTCTAAATATGCGGGAGAGCAGTTCGTCAAAGAGTTACATAATAAATACTTTATCGTTCGTACGTCGTGGTTATATGGTAAGTATGGAAATAATTTTGTGAAAACGATGATACGATTAGGGAAAGAAAGAGAAGAAATATCTGTTGTAGCGGATCAAATCGGTTCTCCTACGTATGTGGCGGATTTAAATGTGATGATTAATAAGCTCATTCATACTTCTTTATACGGTACGTATCACGTATCCAATACAGGATCATGTTCTTGGTTTGAATTTGCAAAGAAAATATTTTCGTATGCAAATATGAAGGTGAATGTGTTACCTGTTTCAACCGAAGAATTTGGGGCTGCAGCAGCAAGGCCGAAATATTCTATTTTCCAACATAACATGCTACGATTAAATGGTTTTTTGCAAATGCCTTCTTGGGAAGAAGGATTAGAGCGTTTTTTTATAGAAACCAAAAGTCATTAACAATTTTAAGTTAATGACTTTTTTGTTTGCCTTTAAGAGGTTTTATGTTACTATAATTATAGTATCAGGTACTAATAACAAGTATAAGTATTTCTGGGAGGATATATCATGGAACTATTACAAGGGAAAACATTTGTTGTTATGGGCGTTGCGAACCAAAGAAGTATTGCATGGGGAATTGCTCGCTCTTTGCATAATGCAGGTGCAAAATTAATCTTCACATATGCAGGAGAACGTTTGGAGAGAAACGTTCGTGAATTAGCGGACACATTAGAAGGACAAGAATCACTTGTATTACCTTGTGATGTAACGAATGATGAAGAACTTACAGCTTGCTTTGAAACAATTAAGCAAGAAGTTGGTACAATTCACGGTGTTGCACACTGTATTGCTTTTGCAAATCGTGACGACTTAAAAGGTGAATTTGTAGATACTTCTCGCGATGGATTTTTACTTGCACAAAATATTAGTGCATTCTCTTTAACAGCTGTAGCAAGAGAAGCGAAGAAAGTAATGACAGAAGGCGGAAATATTTTAACGTTAACATATCTTGGCGGCGAGCGCGTTGTGAAAAACTATAACGTTATGGGTGTTGCGAAAGCTTCATTAGAAGCGAGCGTAAAATATTTAGCTAACGATTTAGGTCAGCACGGCATTCGTGTTAATGCAATTTCTGCAGGGCCAATTCGTACGTTATCTGCAAAAGGTGTAGGCGACTTTAACTCAATCTTAAGAGAAATTGAGGAGCGCGCACCACTTCGCCGTACAACAACTCCGGAAGAAGTTGGGGATACAGCAGTATTCTTATTCAGTGATTTAGCACGCGGTGTAACAGGAGAAAACATTCACGTTGATTCAGGATATCATATCTTAGGATAAACATAATATGAATTTTTAAAGGACAATCTCTACATGTTGAGATTGTCCTTTTTATTTGTTCTTAGAAAGAACGATTTTTAACGAAAGTTCTTACCACGTTATGAATATAACTATAATAGTACACGATTTATTCAGCTACGTATGGAAGTGGGAGGGACGAGTGTGAAGAATAAAAATAAAAGTTCAACAGTTGGAAAACCGTTGTTATATATTGCGCAAGTAAATTTGGAACTTGCTGCACCGAAAATAAAAAGAATTATCTTAACAAACTTTGAAAATGAGGATCGAAAAGAGGAAAGTAATAGAAACGAAAATGTTGTAAGTAGTGCTGTGGAAGAAGTAATAGAACAGCAAGAAGAGCAACAAGTAGAAGAAACAATAGAAGAAGAGGAACAAGTACAAGAGCAACAAGAACAGAAAGAACAGAAAGAACAGCAAGAGCCAGTGAGAACTGTCCCGTATAATAAATCATTTAAGGATATGAATAATGAAGAGAAAATTCATTTTTTATTAAACCGCCCTCATTACATTCCGAAAGTAAGGTGCAGAATAAAAACAGCTACAGTCTCATATGTTGGATCGATCATATCGTATCGTAATGGCATTGTATCCATTATGCCGCCAAATAGTATGAGAGATATTCGGTTATCTATAGAGGATATCCAATCGATTAGTATGGCAGGCTTTTAAATATGTAAAGGTGGTAGAATGCTTCTACCACCCCAATAGTTTTTTAGTTTACTTCATTATTAGATAGAAACGTCGCGTAAGCACTGAATCGCACAGAAACAGCTTAAATCTACAGTAATACAAGTAGATGTCGATACTAGTCTTGCATTTGGTACAGCTAAAAACGTACAAATTGGGTCATCAGTAGGTGGTACAGGGGAGCCATCACCTAATACTACACTTAATACACGTAGTACAGCACAGCTATCGTCATCTACGCTTTCCACACGGAAAATTGGAGAACGGCAGCTAGTAAGGCTTGCGGATGGTGCAAATGCTTCAAATGGTGTTCCAGCTTTTGTGTATAAAATAAAAGGGCGTGTATTTGCTACTGATGCAGTGTTGTGTGCACCTAAAAATGGAATTTCACAACCAGATCCACACGTTGTTGTAGAACAATCTTGTAATTCATTGATGAATTTTACAACGTCAACTACACAATGAGAAGAGCTATGGTGTTTATTTTCGTTACAACTCATTAATGTCACTCCTTATCTTCTTGTTTGTATTTACATTAATAAGATATTGGAGTCGAGGAGATTTGGTCACAATCTCAAGACCTTTTTTTTTAAATAGGCGAAAGAAGATAAGGGAAGGTGGAATCATGCTGTTTACAAGTTGGCTTTTATTTTTTATTTTCGCGTTAGCTGCTTTTAGGCTCACTCGTTTAATTGTGTATGATAAAATTACAGCTTTTTTGCGAAGACCGTTTATTGATGAATTAGAGATTACAGAGCCGGATGGAAGTGTATCAACTTTTACAAAAGTAAAAGGGAAAGGGTTAAGAAAGTGGATTGGCGAATTATTAAGTTGTTATTGGTGTACAGGTGTATGGGTTAGTGCTTTTTTATTAGTTTTATATAATTGGATCCCTATCGTTGCAGAGCCGTTACTTGCATTATTAGCTATTGCAGGAGCAGCAGCAATCATTGAAACGATTACAGGATATTTTATGGGAGAATAATATATTTTCATAATAAGAGAAAAAGCGGAGTTTAAAAGAAGGAGGGAACGGAAATTAAGAGTTGTTCATATAGTAAATAGACAGAATTGACAGTAGAGGAGATGTTTGCTGTGAGCAATAATCCAAGGCAAAATTCATATGACCTGCAGCAATGGTATCATATACAGCAACAACACCAAGCACAACAACAGGCATATCAAGAACAGTTACAACAACAAGGATTTGTAAAGAAAAAAGGATGTAATTGCGGGAAAAAGAAGAACACAATAAAACACTATGAAGAATGAAACACTCATGTTACTGTGAGTGTTTTTTATTATACATATAAAAAGCGGTATTTCTAATGAAGAAATACCGCTTTTTACTAGCTAATTTGTGCAACTGTTAATGCTGCAGCACGAACGTCTACAGTTCCAATTAACTCAACTGGTACAATTTGAATTAAATCGCCAGGGTTTAAGTTAATCAGAATAACACCACTGGATACATCTACTTCACCAGTACCAATAACGTTAGATCGAACCGCTGTACCTGACCCAGGAATAATGTTAGCTGGTGTACCTAATGATAAGAAGAAACGACCGGCTTCTGGTGCAACAGGTGCGTTATCCAGACTAATTGTTAATGTATAACTGATTTGATAAATACCAGCTCGTAGAATTCGAATGCCATCTCCGACACTTACTGTATCATTTATTACAGGAACAGTGATATTTGGGTTTGGACTTACGCTAGGTAATAGTAATGGTGTAAATAATGAAGCGAACTGAGGTGCAGACGCGTTGAAAGCAAAACCGAAGGCAGGTAGTGTACTAGCTGGTTTTGCCTCGCAATCAATTTTAGTAAATTCGCAATCAGAAGAGAACATGTTTTTCACTCCTTTATCTGTTTCTACTTTCAGTTAATGAAAAGGACAGGTTCTATGTTCTAGACAAGTTCCCAATTTTATAAAAAATACATAATAATACCTTTTAAGCATGGATTGGGTGG
>NZ_NVEC01000010.1:10619-16647 GCF_002571225.1 Bacillus sp. AFS059628
CCACCCAATCCATGCTTAAATCATTATTTAGCTTTGTATAGAAACATCACGTAAGCATTGAATAGCACAGAAGCAACTTAAATCAACAGTAATACAAGTGGAGGTTGATACTAATCTTGCATTTGGTACAGCTAAAAATGTACAGATTGGATCGTCAGTAGGTGGTACAGGGGACCCGTCACCTAATACTACATTTAATACACGTAATACAGCGCAATCATCATCATCTATACTCTCGACACGGAAAATTGGAGAACGGCAGCTAGTAAGGCTCGCAGATGGTGCGAATGCTTCAAATGGTGTACCGGCTTTTGTGTATAAAATAAAGGGACGTGTATTGGCTACTGATGCATTGTTATGTGCACCTAAAAATGGAACTTCGCAACCAGATCCACATGTTGTCGTTGCACATTCTTGTAGTTCATGTATAAAACGAACGACATTGGATACACAGTTGAAATCAAAATCATGGTCATGATGATCTTCGTTACAATTGCAGCTCATTATGTTCACTCCTTATCGTGAGTTCTGACATACACTATTACAATATGAACGGGATATGGCTGATATTACGTTAATTCTTACGATCAAAACAAGGAATTTATATAGTAGGGATGTACATAATGCAATATAAAAAAAGACATCCTTATTTCGTGGATGTCTTTTCAGGTAAATCTTTTCGAACAGTATATAAAAAACGAGATATATCTAATTTTTTTCCTCTGAAAAATTGCGGAGAGGAAATGTAAAGTTCTTCTTTTGCACGTGTAATAGCGACATAAAGTAGTCGGCGTTCTTCTTCTAAAGCTTCAGAAGTCTCTGTAACACGATCATTTGCATCTTTTAAAGAAGAAGTATGGGGCAGAATACCATCGCTCGCTCCAAGTAAAAAGACGCATGGAAATTCAAGACCTTTTGCGTTATGAATAGACATAAGCGAAACAGCATCTTTTTGCGGCATTGTTTTTAATGCTTCCATTTCCTTTTGACCTTGAATTGCTTCATTAATAAATTGTAAATAAGATGGAATATCGGTGAAACGATTTGCCGACTCCATTAATTCTTCTAACATTTCTTCTTGTATATCTTTATGCATCGTAAAGGAAGAACGATCGTTACTTTGTAAGTACTCTAAATACTTTCCTTTACCATGAATAATTTCCTTTAATGCTTTTTTCGGTTCTAGTTCTTTTATAAATTTAATAAAATCGATACGCTCATTTACCTTTTTCACTTGAAAAGGTTTTAAGCTCGGATTTAATAATAAGAAATGAAGAAGAGAAGGAAAACGGCCTTCACCATATTTCCATTGTTCACGTTCAATAAAGGAAATACAATCATCACGCCCAATATACATCGTTGGTAATATATTTGAAAGTGATTCTAATCGAAACGGCTCAATCACCAGTCTTAAATGATCTAATACAGGCTTAATTAAAGAATGTTCATAAAATGACTGACTCGCCCCGTGCTTAATAAACGGGATTTTGTGAATGGTAAGCTGATCAAGTAATGAACGGCTTACAGAATGTGTGCGATACAGTAAACAAAAATCTTTATAGTTTCGTTCACCGGTATCTACCTTTTCTTGAATGAGCTGCAAAATTTGATTTGCTTCATCAAGCGTCGTAGCTGGTCTTGCGTAAAAAGGTTGTACACCTTCTTCACGTACAGAATATAGCTCTTTATCAAAGCGCTCTTGATTTAGTTTAATCACTTCATTTCCAAGTCCGACGATAAAAGGATTGGATCGATAATTTGTATTCAGTGCGATAATCGTAGTGTTATCGAATTCTTTTGGAAAAGATAAAATAATTTGGTGGCTCGCTCCTCGCCAGCCGTATATTGCCTGATCGTCATCACCTGCGATAAACAAATTGTTTCTTGGCGAAGCTAACAATTTTACAATTTCATATTGTGCATACGATGTATCTTGAAACTCATCTACTTCAATATAGTGGAAACGTTGTTGTAATTGGGTAAGCAAAGGAGCATTATTTTCTAACATATAATATGTTTCTAATAGGATGTCATCGAAATCAATATAATTATATCGTTGTTTCACTTCTTCAAAACGCTCGTATACTTCTTTAAATTCTTGTTCAACAGGTGTTTTTGCTCGTACATCTTTCGGGCGATTCAATTTGTTTTTCTCAAGTGAAATCATCGCGAGCATCGTTTCAGCATCATAAGCGTCTTTTAAACGCAATTCTTTTAAAATTTTCTTTATCATAATTTGTTTATGTTTTTCATTTGCTAAAATTTGCTGATTATATCCTTGACTACGAAGCAATTTTAAAAAGACAGAGTGGAACGTACCAGCAACAACGTAGCTACTTACGGCATGATTCATACCTGGTAAATTCGCTACACGATTTCGGATTTCTTCAGCCGCTTTTTGTGTAAATGTAAGCAATAAAATATTTCGCGGATGAACTTGTTTTACATTTACTAAATAACCTACGCGAGTTGTTAAAACAGATGTTTTCCCGCTTCCGGCACCAGCTAATGTCAGAACAGGACCTTCTGTCGTTCGTACGGCCTCTAATTGTTTTTCGTTTAAAAATACATTTTGTTGTTCGAGAGCACGGAAATACGCCGCATCTGCATCTTCTTCCATAATTAAATGGGTAGATGTTTTTGGAATATGATATGTTGCACGTGGAATATCAGCGTGCGTTAATGATTTTTGTGAAAATTTTTCTTGTGTCATATATTCACCTTCAAAACTATAGCATCAACATTTAACTTTAGCGGAAGAAAAAGAAAATAGCAATGTAAAAAACAGGAGGGGATACCTCCTGTTTTCAAATTACAATTCTTTTATCATAACGACGTGAGGAATATTTGCTTCCATGAATACATCAGAACTCGTTACATATCCAAGTTTCTTATAGAAATCTTCAGCATGTGTTTGAGCATGCAACTTCAATTTTTGTAACGAGTGTTCCTTCGCATATGCTTCAAGTGCATCCATAACAATTTTTCCAATGCCTTTTTTACGATGGGAAGCTACTACGCAAATGCGTTCCATTTTCCCAATCCCATCAATGGTGCGAAAACGCCCAGCACCAACGGGAACATCATTATCATATATAACAACGTGTATAGAAGTTTCTTCAAACTCATCATACTCTTCTTCGGCAGAAACTTGCTGCTCATTTACAAATACTTGCTTACGTACAGAGAATGCATCTCTTAGTTGTTCTTCCGTTTGTACGATCTGTGCATGCAAATTAGTTGTTCCCCTTTCCAAGGCGGAATGTTTCGTGTACAGTCCATGTTCCGTTTTCTAATTGATATAGAAGATGGAAGCGGTCAATTGGTTGTTCATAATAGAAATCCTTCATACGTAATCGACCTAGTACATCAGCATGCTCTGCATCAGATAAGCCTTGTCCGATTGTTAAATGAGGTACGAAAGCGTATTCGCGTTCTTGTGTAAAGAACCCGCTGTGCATTTCCTCATTTAAGAAAGTAAGTTCCGGTGTTTTTTCTACTTTAAAATAAAGAACATTATTAACAGGTGCGAATGAACCAACTTTTCCAACATGAAGGGTAAAAGGGTTCGTTTTACTTGCGATTGTATGTAACTCGTTTACAATCGATTCTAATTGTTCGTCTTGCGTCTCAAAGGGTGTTTTCAATGTAATATGTGGCGGAACTAATGCGTAGTGCGGATCATAACGTTTACGCAATCCGTTCGCTTTATCTTGAATCATTTTAGATGGAAAAATTACAATGCCTAATTTCATGTTCCAATTCCTCCCTTTGTAAGTCTAGTTAGATTTTGAGAAAATAACTCTCTCAATCTATTATATCAAATTATTCTGAATACCGCTCTCTATTATTTCATTGATAGCATATGAGAGAAAGCTTTCGGTAAATCAGTTTGCCAATATTTCCACGTATGATTACCTTCAAATTCCTCGTAATGTGTAATGAAATTTCTATCTGTCAGAAGCGTATTAAGCTCACGGTTCGGCCCTACGAAATCAGATACTTGTCCATCCGTGCGCTTTACAGCTGTTTCTTCTGTTCCAATGACGTGATAAAGTTCTAGCGCCTCCGGATTTTTGAATTCTTTCGCTAAATTCATCACTGTTTCATCCACAAATGGTGATTGCATAACAACTTTACCGAATGTATGCGGATACATAAGTGCAGTCATAAAGGAAACTGTCCCGCCAAGAGAATCACCAATTAACACACGACCTTTTCCCATTTGGTACGTTGGATAATTTTCGTCGATATATGGTGCAAGTTCATGAGCAAGGAAGCGAATATAAGAAGCGTTTTTCACTTCATTTGGGAAATATTTTTCTTTACGATCGTGTACATTTTTATATGGAATACCGACAATAATTGTACGGTCAATTTCTTCAGTTTCACGAAGGCGCTCAATTACACGGTGCGCTTTACCGAGCTGAAAATAATCTCTACCATCTTGTGCAATGACCACTGTATGTTTGTGCAGTGGTGTGTAATTTACTGGTAAGTAAACGAGAAGTGTAACATCTTCTTGAAGTGATGCACTATAAAATGAAATCTCTTCAATTCTCCCTATTGTTTGATTCATGTGGATCCCCCTAAATAAAAATTTACTGTAATGATTGTAAGAGCGACGCTTGTAGTGAAAAAGAAAGAAATATTCACTAATAGGTGCTTTCGTTTCTATTTTACCATAATGGTACGAAGAATCTAAAAAATTAGTATTTAAGTTAGGAAAGAAAACGGATATAATGAAGTGGGATTTTTGACAGGTGAGAGGGGAGACGGAATTTGAAACAAGAAAGATCGATTGCACTACCATTAGCTATTTCCATTATAGCCATTTCATTCGCAGCAGTTTTTGTAAAGATGTCCTCAGCACCATCTTCCATATTAAGCATGTATCGATTATGGATTATCGTACTTATTATGTTGCCTATTGTTTGGAAAAAACGGGAAGAGTTTAGTAAGATTCAAATAAAAGATTGGGGACTTTTAATTGGATCTGGTTTCTTTTTAGCACTTCATTTTCTTTTATGGTTTGAATCTTTAAAGCATACGACAGTTGCGAGTTCGACGATTATATTAGCGCTTCAGCCAATCGTATCTTTAGTTGGAGGTTTTTTCTTATTTAAAGAAAGAACAACATACTCAGCTATTGCGACAATGGGAATTGCGATATTAGGCGTAATGTGTATTGGGTGGGGGGATTTAGGACTAAGTGAACAAGCAATTTATGGAGATATATTATCCTTCTTAAGTGTAATAGCAGTTGTCGGTTATTTATTTATCGGACAAACGACAGTAAAGAAAGTATCACACTGGATTTATAGCTTTACAGTCTTTGCATTCGCAGGTATTTTTATGGGGATTTATAATATAGTATTGCAAGTGCCTTTTATAGGTTATACGAAGTGGGATTGGACCGTTTTTCTTTTACTTGCGGTCGTGCCGACAGTGTCACACGTCATTAATAACTGGCTATTAAACTACGTAAATGCAACAACAATTTCAATGAGTATTTTAGGTGAACCAGTTGGAGCATCAATACTAGCTTTCTTCTTACTCGGGGAAAGATTAAATGCCATGCAAGTGATCGGTAGCATACTTGTATTGTTTGGTGTATCTGTTTTCTTACTACAGCAACAAAAGCGAACGGCAAAAAATGTAGTAAACGAGCCAGCGTATACACAGGAATTATAATGTTAAGAGAGAAAAGAGAAGTGGTGATACTTCTCTTTTTGTTTTATAGAAATACGGGCGTAGAAGGGGGAGGGAAATGGAGTTTCCATCAAAAAAAGATGTCTGGTTATATCCGATTTTTTTCGTTGTCATTGGAGCGTGTTTTGCTCCTTTATTTGCAGGGAGAGAGTATTTTCTTTTATTTTTTACAATCCCATTAGCCATATTATTCATGTGGAGTTGGTTTTCGACAATATACATCGTCGAGGAAGAAACGATTACTATTAGATCCGGTTTCGTGAAAAAGCGCATATTTATCCCGCATTAACGGGCAGTAAGACCCCCACCTCAAAAT
>NZ_NVEC01000110.1 GCF_002571225.1 Bacillus sp. AFS059628
TAAAGTTTCACTTTATATTATCGCTAAACTAAAAAAGGAACCCCGATTAGGTCCCTTTCATCATAGCTCTATGTTTTTCGAAGCCTGTTCCCTTTGCTTCTCTTCTTCTTTCACTACCTGCATATTTGCATAAGCTAAATTCGCAATCATTAAAAAGTGACCACCTAAAATGCCTGTACCGAATGCCCACATTTCCATTTCATGCTCAATTTCATACATAATGATAGCTCCTAATATGGCTGCTGCAAATCGATTTAAAATTCCTAATCCAGGAGCTTTTTCTTTCATTACGATACTTTTCCCGAGTTTCTCCACTCTGCGAGCTAATAACCAAAGGCAATATGCGCTTACAGCTAATCCGATACCAAATCCTGTTACTTGTTTTCCAAACGGAGTAATCGTCCACATAAGTAGTAAACCACTAAAGATCACATACAATTGTAATCGATATACACGTAAGGCTGTTTGAATCAAAATATCCGCTCCTAATTTTGCATTTTTTATATTTAGAAGAAAAGCAGCAACTTACACAGTTGCTGCTTTCTCTTCTTCTTGCTCTTGTTCCATCTTACGAATTTCAACGCGTTTAATTTGGTAAGCGTCTTTTTCTAACACTTTAAATTCATAACCTTCCGCCTCAACGTGTTGTCCTTCTTCAATTTCATGATTTTGCATCATGATCCATCCACCGATTGTATCCACATCATCTTCTTCAATGTGTAATCCAAATAAATCTTTCACTTCTGAGATAAGCACTTTTCCATCAACAATGATATGTTGCTCGTTCACATGTTGAATTGGTGGTGCTTCATCTTCATCATATTCATCACGAATTTCGCCGACGATTTCCTCCAAGATGTCCTCAAGCGTTACAATTCCAGCTGTTCCTCCGTACTCATCATATAAAACAGCCATCGGAATTCGCTTCTTCTGCATTTGAAGTAATAGATCGTGAATTGGAGTTGTTTCCATCACTTCAATAATCGGACGCATATACGAGCGAATAGATGATAAATCTTTTTGATCCTCGGTCATATATCGAATAAAGAAATCTTTTACATTGACCATACCGATAATATCATCTTTATCTTCTCCAAAAATCGGATAACGTGTGTATCGCTCATTTTGGATTACTTTCATGTGTTCTTCTACTGAATCTTCCAGATAGAAACCAACGATTTCTGTTCGCGGTACCATAATCTCTTTTGCAATACGATTATCAAATTCAAAAATGTTATTTACATACTTGTATTCAGCCTGATTAATTTCGCCACTTTCATAGCTATCTGAAAGGATAAGGCGTAATTCCTCTTCTGTATGAGCTACTTCATGTTCTGAAGCTGGTTTTAAACCGAATAAGCCAGTTACAACACGCGCTGAACTGTTCAATACCCAAATAAATGGATACATCACTTTATAGAACATCATTAATGGACCTGCCAATAATAACGTTACCCTTTCAGCCTTTTGAATTGCCATCGTCTTCGGAGCTAATTCCCCAACTACAACGTGTAAATACGTCATAATCATAAAAGCAAGACCAAATGTTAATACTGATGAAATAGAAGGATTTAAGTTCCATTTCTCAAATAACGGGTGTAATAACTTTTCGATTGTCGGTTCACCTAACCAACCTAGTCCCATAGCTGTAACTGTAATACCTAATTGACAAGCAGATAAATATTCATCTAAATTTGTTGTTACTTTTTTTGCTGCTAAAGCACCGCGTTTTCCTTCCGCAACAAGCTGATCAATGCGACTTGAACGTATTTTTACAATCGCAAACTCTGCTGCTACGAAAAATCCAGTAAATGCGATTAAAATCGCAACCATGACTAAATTAAATATTTCCAATGAATCCCCTTAGTTTAAAAAACTAAGGTGTCCACCTCCTGTATACTATAATGTTTTCTTATTTGTTTCTTAGAAAACATAGCCCGATACAAAAATTAAAGAGGTCGGATTTCACTTTTTCTATAATAATAGAGCAAGTGTCTGTATTAAAGCTGTCGTTTGACCAGATAAAGATTTCGATATTTTTTCACGTTGTGAATCAGTCAATCCATCTAAAAGCGGCTTTAACTCCGTTAACTCTGCTTCTAATCGATGAATATGGTCTGTCACTTCATTCACTTGTTTCGAAACGTGTTCATTGATACCGAGCAGCTTCTTCTTCTCCTCGATTTTCTCTTTAATCTCACAAAGCGGCATATGCATTTCTTTGCACTTCTCAATAAATTGTAATGTCTCAAATGCTGTTTCGTCGTAATAGCGATAATTAGATTGAGATCGCTCCGCTTTTAAGATACCTAGATTCGTATAATAATCAATCGTTCGTTTCGACACGTGAGCCATGAGAGCCAACTGTCCGATTCGATACACCTTCCCAACGATCTTCCCCCCTTGTTTATATTACTAACATCATACAATACATAAACTGTACAGTCAAACGTGACGGTTTACTATTCATAATTTATACACAATTCCGCACACATCTAAGTATGTAGTATATTCACACTCTATAACTCTATCTATATAGTTAGATTGCTGTTTTTCGATATACCGATACTAAAATAGGAAAATGGAATTCCCCGTTCCTTTCAACCTTTCTTACTGTAAAACATATGATAATAATAGTGAAATACAATCATTATTTATGCAATTGGAGGAGATTAAAATCACTAGGACAGTTATCTCTCACTTTTATAACGAGGAGTATTTATTACCATGGTGGCTTATGCATCATACAAAAATATTTGATCACGGTATATTAATTAATAGAGGTTCTACCGATCGTTCCGTTGAAATTTGTAAATTATTTGCCCCCAACTGGGAAGTACGAAATTCAAGATTCCTTGATTTTGACCCCACTAATACTGATATTGAGGTGATGGAAATCGAAAGAGAAGTTTCAGGTTGGAAGATGGTATTAAATACTACAGAATTTCTTTGTTGTAATAATGTAGAAGAATTTTTCTCTTCACTTCATACGCTAGGTCAAAATATGTATGCGATAAGAATGATTGTCATGATTGATAAGCATGATTACAATTATTCCAAATTAAGATATTCTATTCCATTAGTAGAGCAACGATACCATGGGCTTTTTCCTTATAAACCAGAAATCGGATGTGCCTGGAGATTTATACACAATCATCTTGATGGCGCATATTTACCTGGCAGACATTTTACTCGGCATCAACATATCGTTTATAACTCCCCTTCATTTATTGTTAAATTTTATTTTAGCCCTTGGAACGAACATGCAAAGGCAAGAAAATTACAAATAACACCTACCCTTTCAAAAAAGGGCATTCGAATGGGACTTCAAGCACATTATGGTCAATCCCCTGAGCAACTCGAAACTCGATTTTTAGAGCTTAGTAGCATAACACAAGATCTTCGTAACCACCCTGAGTATCAACAATTATTCCCAAAATTCAAACCTTAATATTTCTCATCCTATCATGTTCCACACATTTTTACGCACTTAGCTAAAAACTATACCATTTGTATTTCATATGAATACTGTATATATTATAAATTTTTATTTTAGGAGGAAAAAATGAAAGCTGTTATTCTTGCAGGTGGATATGGAACAAGGATTGGGGAAGAAACTCATTTAAAACCAAAACCTATGATTGAAATTGGGACAAAACCTATTCTATGGCACATTATGAGTTTGTATAGTTATTACGGCATTACGGAGTTTATTATTTGCTTAGGCTATAAAGGATGTGCAATTAAAGAATTCTTTCTAAATTACAACTTACACATGTCCGATTTTACGATACATTTAAGTGACAATACAATTACGAACCACTCTCATCGCATTGAACCATGGAAAGTTACATTAATTGATACTGGTCTAAATACAGACACAGGTGGACGAGTTAAAAAAATACAGCATTACGTCGGGGATGAACCTTTCTGCCTCACTTATGGCGATGGATTAAGTAATGTAAATATAAAAGAACTCATTGCATTTCATAAAAAACATGGAAAAATGGCAACTGTTACAGCCGTACAACCTCCTGGTAGATTCGGTTCTCTCGTATTAGATAAACAGTCTGTCACATCCTTTCAAGAGAAGCCACTCGGGGATGGCGGATGGGTTAACGGTGGATTTTTCGTTTTAAATCCTGATGTTTTCAATTACATTAGCGGAGATAAATCTGTTTTTGAAACAGAAACTTTAGTTCAGTTAGTAAACAAAAATGAACTAGCCGCATATCAACATTCTGGTTTTTGGCATCCGATGGATACATTGCGCGATAAAAATAAATTAGTCGAGCTATGGGAAAGTAATAACGCTCCGTGGAAGGTTTGGTAATATGGCTTCATCATCTTTTTGGAATAAGAAAAAAGTATTTATTACAGGGCATACTGGCTTTAAAGGCTCCTGGCTCACTCTTTTTTTAACTTCTTTAGGCGCAGAAGTAGTTGGCTATTCTTCTCATCCACCATCCATTCCAAACCTTTTTGAGCAAGGTAACGTAGCAAAAGAGTGCATAACAATTAAAGGCGACATTACAGATTACGATTCTTTATTACACGCCCTAAAACATCATAACCCTGACATACTATTTCATTTAGCTGCCCAGCCAATCGTCACCACTTCATACAAAGATCCTATCGAAACATTTAAAACGAATGTTTTAGGTACTGTTCACGTATTAGAAGCGGCAAAACAGATAGAAAGTATACGCAGCATTATTAATGTTACAAGTGATAAGTGCTATGAAAATGATGGGAGCGGTAACCGTGCATTCGTGGAAAGTGACCGATTAGGAGGTTTCGATCCTTATAGTGCGAGTAAAGCTTGTGCCGAACTAGTGGCAACTTCCTATCAAAACTCATTCTTCCGCACTAACACCCAGAATCTTGCCTCAGTAAGAGCAGGTAACGTTATCGGCGGCGGTGATTGGGCAAAAGACCGATTATTCCCAGATGTCATTCGTGCATATTTACAAGATGCTACGTTAAATATTAGAAACAAACACGCTATTCGCCCGTGGCAACACGTATTAGATCCTTTACACGGCTATATCCTTTTAGCCGAAAAACTTTGGCAAGACGCCGCTTATGCAGAAGCGTGGAATTTTGGCCCGATGAATGAATCTAACAGAACCGTTTATGAGGTCATTCAATCTATCATGAAATTATGGAATCAACCATTAACAGTCCTTTCTCCTCATACAAATACCCCGTATGAATCACCAATTTTAACACTCGATAGTACAAAAGCAGTAAATAAACTCGGTTGGACTCCTAAGTTATCAACAGATTACTCTATTGCTTGGACTGTTGATTGGTACAAAAAATATGCATCTGGTGAAAATATGGAGTCTTTCACGCGACAACAAATCGATGCATTCAAAAATTTATAAGGGGGCTATAAAATGGAACAGAAAAAATGCCGTTTTTGCCACTCATTACTCGCAAATACTTTTTTAGATTTAGGCGTTTCCCCTCTCGCTAACTCATTTGTCGCTCCAGAACACGCCTATAAAATGGAACCATTTTATCCGCTGCACACGTTTGTCTGTCCTTCTTGTTTACTCGTACAATTAGATGAATTTGAATCTCCTCACAATATTTTTCATGACTATTTATACTTCAGTTCTTACTCATCAAGCTGGCTACTACACGCTAAGCAATATGTAGAAATGGCAATTAAGCGTTTTAACTTAACAAACCATTCAAAAGTAATTGAAATCGCAAGTAACGACGGGTACTTATTACAATACTTTCAAAAAGAACATATCGAAACGTTAGGAATTGAACCAGCAAAAAATGTAGCAGAAATCGCTATCCAAAAAGGAATTCCTACTGAAGTGAATTTTTTCAGCAATGACTTAGCAAAAAAATTACCGCAAGCTGATTTAATCATCGCAAATAACGTATTGGCACACGTCCCGAACTTACATGATTTTATCGCTGGTTTAAAAACGTTATTAAAACAAGACGGAACAATAACAATTGAATTCCCTCACTTATTAAATCTCATATCCTTTAAACAGTTTGATACGATATACCATGAGCACTTCTCCTATTTCTCACTTATAAGTCTTCAAAAAGTTTTAGCCCATCATCATTTACAAATTGTCGATGTCGAAGAGCTTGCAACGCACGGTGGTTCCTTACGTATTTTTGTCAAACATCAAAGTGACAAATCCACTATCCATTCCAGTGTTACAAAATTAATCGAAAAAGAAGTAGATCACGGGCTAAATACATTAGATTGTTATCTCCTTTTTTCTAAACGCATCGAGCAATTGAAAATAAATATTTTAAAGTTTTTTATCGAAGCAAAAGCTTTAAACAAACAAATTATCGGTTACGGTGCGCCAGCTAAAGGAAACACCCTATTAAATTATTGCGGGATAGGAAAAGAATTTCTAGCTTATACAGTAGATAAAAACCCTCATAAACAAAATCTCCTTCTACCAGGAACCCGCATTCCAATAAAATCTCCAGAAGAAATTAAGCGTACAAAACCTGATTACATTCTCATTCTTCCTTGGAATTTGAAAGATGAAATTATGAAAGAATGCTCTTTCATTCGTGAATGGGGCGGCAAATTTTTAGTAACCATTCCAGAAGTTGAGGTAATTGAGCCATGAAAAAAATTCTTGTAACAGGCGGTAGTGGATGGATTGGTAAATATGTTGTAAATTCTCTTATACAAAAGGGCTATGAGGTGCACGCCACTTACAATACAAAGAAGCCTTCTCACATCCCTTGCCACTGGCATAAAGTAAACTTACTTTGTGATGAAGAAGTAAAAAAACTCATTTACGACATGAAGCCTAGTCATCTCATTCATTTAGCTTGGGAAGCAGTGCCGCCAGCTTGTTATGTATCTATCAATAATTACTATTGGCTTACGTCTAGTATCTCATTGATTCAACACTTCACAACATGCGGCGGAAAGCGAGTCGTTGTTGCCGGTACCGGCGCAGAGTATGAATGGTTTAACGGTGTACTATTTGAAGATTCACCGCTTCTTTCCTATAAAACACCGTATGCATTATGTAAAAACGCACTACACTCTTGGCTACAAACGTACGCTGAGCAAACAGGCCTCAACATGTGTTGGGGCCGCATTTTTCATATGTATGGTCCTCACGAACAAGGGAATCGGCTCGTTTCTAACATTATCACTTCCTTATTAAAAAACAAGGAAGCACTATGTACACATGGAAAACAATCAAGAGATTTCCTCCATGTGGGCGACGTCGCTGATGCTCTCGTAACAATATTAGAACACGACGTTACAGGCACAATCAATATCGCTTCTGGTCAATCTGTACAAATTAAAGAATTGGCATCTATCATTGCTAAAAAGATAGGAAAAGAACATTTAATTAAATTAGGTGCAATCCCCTTCTCTAAAGATGAACCTTTATTCGTCGGCGTTCATGTAGAGCGTTTAAAAAATGAAGTAAACTGGAAACCAACATACGATCTAAATACAGGAATCGAAGAAACAATTTCATGGTGGGAATCATTTATAAAAAAACATAACGATACGCATCACTAAAACGTAAATCCTTCGTCCCTCTTGCTAAATCTTTATACCATTCCTCTAATTTTTCAGGTGTAATAATATGATGCGTTCCCATTCCCCGATCCTTACTAGCTTCAGAAAGAGTCGGACCAATTTGTAATTTTCGTTTTCTCATTGCATCGGTCCATGGACTAAATCCAAACCATAATATACAAGCAAGAGGCGGATAAATCATAGATTCACGCGCAGATAAATGTCTTCCAACCGTGTAACTTCCGTGTTCATGATTATGAATAAATCTACCTCTTCTCCATAACGGCCAATCTTCTGGTAAATAACCGTGAAATCGCTGTTTCATTAAAGGCATCCCGAAGTTAAGGGCCGGATAATTGTAGTTAGGATCATCAACCATAATAATGCCTTCCAGCCAATACATCCTCCCTCCCAATTCATTTAGTGATTTCCAAAACTGATTTTTATCTTGCACACAAAGAAACTCAGTCGTATTTAAAATCATTTTCCATCCCTTTACTTCTTGCTCCACCCTCATCACTTCATGATCTGTCGCTAACGCATCAAACTCTGGATTTGTAGAATCTCGTACTTCCCAGTGCGGCGCGAACTTTTTACAAATTTCAACCGAACGATCTGTTGAACCTTTATTAATTAAAATACCATGATCAAAAAGTTTCGTATGATGCATAAGCCACCACGGTAATAAATACTCTTCGTTATAAAAATGAGAAATAACGGTTGTAGTTATAATAATCTCCTCTTTCTCTATTAATCTATTTTTCACCCTCCAACCAATATACTCATAAACCAAAAATATGTTTCCTATATTAATAACCAAATAGTATTACTAATATTTTTGTAAGTTTTCCTTCGGTATCCAGCCATCCTCACCACCTGTTTTTTCACACCAAATCCATCCATTCAATTCTTCTAATCCAATCAATTTTTCTCCAATACTTACATTTAATTCTTTGGCAGTATATTGTTTCGTAATGATTCCTACATCCGTTGTATTTTTCATTATAATTTGCTCCGGAACCCAACCTTTTCGGTTATACTTCTCTTCATGACAAAACATCCAGTTATCCCAGTTTTCAGGACCAGTGTAACTTTCTATCATTTTCACTACATCCCCCTCTTCTAAAAAAATTGGATTCGGATAATTGCTAACATGTGATTTTATAACAATATATTTCATAACACCCTCCAATAAACTGAAAATTAAGTTATAATGTCATTATAACTTAAGAAGGAGGAATGGACTCATGTACTACAACACTCCATTCGAAAACGATCAACCTGTAGGCCGTCTTTAAACTAAGGCGGGCATTCATATAACACATAACACTATGCCTCGTCTTAGGGAACTCATAAAACCCTAAAAATAGACGGAGGTACTTTACATGAAACAAACAATTTTAGGAGCTATATGTTTATCACTAGCAGCTAGTATATGGGGCGGTATGTATGTTGTTAGTAAATATGTACTTGACTTTATCTCACCGCTGACACTCGTTTGGCTACGCTTTATCATTGCTTTTGTTGTTTTATATGCAATTTTGAAAATAGCTGAGAAAAAGCAAGAGAAAAAAGTAACCATTCTTAAAAAAGATTGGCTCCTCTTCGCCTGGATTGGATTTATCGGATACTTCATTTCGATTACTTGTCAATTTATCGGAACAAAATTATCCGACGCTCATACAGGCTCTTTAGTCACATCAGCTACACCTGCATTTATGGTTATATTTGCAGCGATCATTTTAAAAGAAAAGCTAACCGCTCGTAGACTTCTATCTACTATCATAGCGACAATCGGTGTCATTATCGTCATTGGATGGGATATTGAAATTGGCTCCTATTTTATCGGTACAATCATATTAGTTGGGGCCGCTATTACGTGGGCTTTACTATCTATTTATGTGAAGATTGCTTCAGCTCGATTTTCATCTTTAGTGATTACAACATACGCCATATTCTTTTCACTCTTTTTCATTACACCTTTTATGCTATGGGAACTACAATCAACCTCTATCGAAACAGTAAATACGTACGTAATATTAGGCGTAGTATATTTAGGAGTCGTCTCAACAGCAGGTGCCTTTTTCCTTTGGAATAAAGGATTAGAATTAATGGACGCAAGCATTGGTTCCTTATTTTTCTTCTTCCAACCTATCGTCGGATCGTTGCTTGGTTGGTTACTATTAAACGAAACATTGAGCAGCAACTTTTTTATTGGTGGTATTCTTATTATATGTAGTGTTTTTATTACTACTTTTGAAAAGAAATGAAAAACAGGCAGAGACTAAGAATCTCTGCCTGTTCTACATTCTTTACGCACTCCAATGCGATGGACGGGATAACATTTTCGGTAATTTCGTATGCTTATCCCCTTTCGCTGCGTTAATTTGAACTTGCGTCAGAAAAATACTATTTGTAAAATCAGCCCCGCGAATATCTGCATCTCGTAAATCTGCTCCGATAAGATCTGCCCCTCTTAAATTTGCTCCATTTAAGTTAGCCGCAATTAAGTAAGCACCCCTTAAATTCGCTCCTTGCAAATCTTTCTTCTTCAAATTTGCCCCCATAAGGTCTGCTCCGCGGTGGCTCATTCGCTTCTTACGCGCGACATTCATTTCCTTCCAAACTAGCTCACTCGTTTCTAAAAGTAACACATTTACTTCCGCACGGTGTAATGGAATATTTACTTTCATTAACTCGTCCGCATTTAAATTTGAAAGACGCTCCGTCTCTTCAATCGCTTTACTTAGCTCTTTATGAATTGGCCGCGTCGCCTGTAAAAGAATCGCCTCATTCAAATACCAAAGCATTTCATGCAGCTGATGCATAACTGGAAAAGCATCGTACATTTTTCTCGCATGCTTAGCATCTTTCCGCCAATCAATCCCGTTGAATGTAACTTGCGAAATCTTCTGTCCAGCGCCGAAACACTCAAATACTGTGCAACCTTTATAACCTTTTCCTCTAAGATTTTTATGTATGCTACATTTATAATCTGATTGTAAGTTAGAACATGGTTTCCCGCCATCTTTATTCACTGCAAAATCTACCGATGCTGCGAATGGTAACGCCACGCAACATAAACCGAAGCATTTTTCGCAGTTTGCTTTTAAATGATCGTTATGATTAGTCAAAATATATACCCCCTGTTGTCTTTTGACTATTTCATAATATTCCAACCTTATTAAATAATCAATTTAAAAATAAACGAGCTTCTTTCATTTCAAATCATAACTCTATCATTCTATTTCCTTTCAATTGAAAAGGACAACTTCTGTCCGATGAATTATAATTAAATTACAAATATTCCAACTAAAAGGAGACTTACTATGGCACTCGAAATGAAAACAAACTGTCAAATTTGCGATCAATCTCTCGAACCAAACTCTGAAGCTTACATTTGCGTGTATGAATGTACATTTTGTGCACCGTGTACAGAAGTAAGAGGAAACGTTTGCCCAAACTGCGGTGGCGAATTAGTACGTAGACCTAAGAAAAAACAGTAAAAAGCAAAGCGATATCGCTTTGCTTTTCTCTGTTTTTGAGGATTTGAAATTATATCAACGATTTTTCAAATATATCGAGCACAACTTCAATTATATCAACGATTATTTTAATATATCGACGTTTCGACAAGGAATATCGATTTACCGACAAACATCGACACCGCTATATGCATTGAACTTCAACTCAAGTTAAACGTTCAAAAACTTCACACAAACAGGCTCTGGCACAACAACATCAGATTGTAACAGTGCTAACTTCCCTGTCGTTTCATTTCTTGCAAATAGCACAAGGTTATGTGACTTTTCATTTGTCGCAATAAGAAACTTTTCAGTCGGATCTAACACGAAGTCCCTCGGCCAATTTCCTTCTGTAGATGTGTGTGCAACAAATGTAAGCTCACCTGAGTTTTCATCCACACTGAAAACAGCGATACTATTATGACCGCGATTACCTGCATATACAAAGCGGCCATCAGAAGAAATATGAATCGCACTTCCTTGACTGTTGTCATCAAATTCTTTTGGAATGGTAGAAATATACTGCAACTCTGTAAAAGATCCTGCTTCCGGATTATATGATAATGCAATAACTTCCGAGCTAAGTTCAGTCATGACATAAGCATGCTTTCCATTCGGGTGGAAAGCAATATGTCTCGGACCACTTCCTGGGTTTACAGACAAACTATTTACTTCTTTTAACTCACTATCTTTTATTTCATACGTAAGTATTTTATCAATCCCTAAATCAATACCAACCACATATTTTTCATCTGGAGTATATCCCGCGTAATGTGCATGTGGTTTTTCTTGTCTTTCTTTATTCGGACCTGAACCTTCATGTGCCATAATAGATGTGGCAGGATTTACAGTTCCATCTTCTTCATTAACTACAAAAGACTCAATCGTTCCTTTATGGTAATTCGCTGTAACCACCGTACGATTTCCACTATCAACACTAATATGACAAGGAGAAGCCCCTTCTACTACTTGTCTATTTCGTTCCGTTAGCTCTCCAGTATGACTATGAATCGAATAAGCAGCTACACCACCAGATTCGCCTTCTTTAACAACAGAATAGAGATATTCATTATTTTTGCTAATCGTTACATATGTAGGGTTATCCAGCTTAGCCGCACGCGTTACATTACTAATTTTTTTTGCTTCTGTGTCTAAAGTAAACTTATATATTCCTTCACTATTTTCTTTCGTGTACGTTCCAACATATCCAATAAACTCTTTGTTATCCGTCATTTTCATAAACCTCTCTCCCTATATTTTTCGTTCATCATACTTCTTAACATATTTTATGTTGAAAGAGTATCCTAAAAAATTGGAGTACTTCTTTATACGTTACCATATTTCTCTGCTAAATAGCCTTTAAACCCACTTTTTTTGATACGCTGCTATACTTTCATATTCTTCTTCCAATTGACGGGACAGACGAATATAGATTGGTGTTAAATCTTTATATTTTTCCACACTTTCCATGTTTGGTTCATGGTGGAAATTCGCACCTACCATTTCAGATACTACGCATAATGTATCTATTTCACCTAGACTATATAAACCGAGGATTGCAGCTCCTAAGCAAGAGCTTTCGAAACTTTCCGGAACATATACGTCTTGATGAAAAATATCCGCCATCATCTGTCTCCAAAGTTCCGATCTTGCAAAACCGCCTGTCGCTTGAATTTTTTTCGGTTCGCCAATTAGTTCTTTTAAAGCGAGCAGAACGGTATATAAATTATAAATTACCCCTTCTAAAACAGCACGGATAAGATGTTCTTTCTTATGATGCAATCCAAGCCCGAAGAAAGATCCTCGTGCATTTGCATTCCATAAAGGAGCTCTTTCTCCTGCTAAATACGGATGAAATAATAAACCGTCAGATCCCGGATTCACTTGTGCTGCTATTTCAGTAAGCACTTCATATGGATCTTTTCCTAAACGCTTCGCAAGCTCAATCTCTGCAGTGCCTAATTGATCACGAGCCCACCTGAAAATCATACCACCGTTATTAACTGGTCCACCAATTACCCAATGGTCTTCAGTTAAGGCGTAACAAAAAATTCTACCTTTCGGATCTGTTACAGGACGATTTGTTACAGCACGTATCGCACCACTTGTACCAATTGTAACAGCCACAACACCAGGATCGATTGCATTTACACCTAAATTTGATAGGACTCCGTCACTCGCTCCAACTATAAAAGGAGTAGAAACAAGTACATTCATCTCATTTGCAAGTTCTTCATCTAATCCTATTAAGCTGTACGTCGTTGGAACAACTTTAGAAAGCTTTTCATCTGTAATTCCCGCTACATGTAAAGCCTCTTCATCCCATTTTAAAGATTTCAAATTAAACATGCCTGTTGCTGATGCTATAGAGTAATCAATTACATACTCCTTATATAACTTATAAAAAACATACTCTTTAATAGAAATAAATTTATAACTTTTTGCGAACAATTCTGCCTGCTCATTCTGTAACCAAACTAATTTTGAAAGTGGTGACATCGGATGAATTGGTGTTCCAGTACGCAAATAAATTTCATGACCATTCATATCACTCTTTATTTTCTCCGCCCAGCTTGCACTTCTATTATCTGCCCAAGTGATACATCTCGTTAACGGTTTTCCCTTCTCATCTACAGCAATGATACTATGCATTGCCGAACTAAAAGAAACACAAAGAATATCATTCGGCTGTACACTACTTGATCGTACAGTTTCTTTAATCGTATTTATTACTGCACGAAAAATTTCTTCTGGATCTTGTTCTGCTGTTTCAGGCGTAGGAGAATATAAAGGATATTCAATTCCATGACTTGCAATAACAGATCCATCAGTAGAAAATAGAACTGATTTTGTACTAGTTGTCCCAATGTCTACACCAATCATATATTTTGAGCTCACCATTTCTTCCTCCTAACAAAAATCACTACAGTATCCCACCATAAAAACATCCTTATTTTAAACAAACATATCAAGTAGTAAAACTCCTCCAAAAGCAATAAATGAAAGCAATGTTTCTAATACCGTCCATGTTTTAAATGTTTCTTTCACTGTTAACCCTAGGTATTCTTTTACCATCCAAAAACCAGCATCGTTTACGTGTGAAAACATGAGTGCTCCTGCACCTGTTGCAATAACGAGCAACTCTAAATTTACACCTGTCGTATTTTCAACGATCGGAGAGACAATGCCCGCTGCTGTTGTTAAGGCGACTGTCGCTGACCCTGTCGCAATTCGAATTAATCCCGCTACCATAAATGCTAATACAATTGGAGATAGAGCTAAATGCTCAGACATTTGAGCAATAGCATTGCCTACACCACTATCAATAAGAATTTGCTTAAATCCGCCACCAGCACCAATAATCGCAACAATTGAACCGATTGGTAATAAGCTATCTTCTGTTACCTTCTTAATAGCCTTTTTATCGATACCTTGACGAAATCCAAGAAAATAGAACGCTGAAAAACATGCAATCAATAGCGCAATGATAGGACTACCGATTAATTTGACAATCTTCATCAAAGTAGTAGAAAGTGGAACATAAGGAGCTGCCGCTGCTAAAACCATTAACATAACAGGTAACAATATAACTAAAAATGAAACTCCTATTCCTGGTAATTTCGTTGATTTTGTATTTACACGAATCAATTCTGGCTCATTTTCAGGCATTACACGTTTGTGAATCCATTTAGCGAATATAGGACCAGCCATAATCGCTGCAAAAAATGTAATAATGAGTGAATACATTAGTACCTTTCCAAGGTTCGCTTTATAAATACCAATTGCAACGATTGCTCCTGGATGCGGAGGAACAAGGCCGTGTACGACAGATAGCCCAGCGATTGCTGGTAACGCTATCAATAAAATATTTTGTTTCGTAGTTTTATGAATTGAAATTACTAACGGCAACAATATTAAAATACCTACTTCAAAAAACACTGGAATTCCAATAATAAAACCTGCAATTAACATCGCCCATGGTAAATTTTTTATTCCAAAGGATTTAATAAAGAACTCTGCCACCTGCATTCCAGCACCTGACTCTGCCATCATTTTCCCTAAAATTGTACCTAATACTAAAATACCTACTAAATGCCCAAGAACACTTCCGACTCCCGTTTCATAAGCACTCACTATTTTATCCATTGGCATTCCAGACATAATTGCTAAAAACAAACTTGCAATCGTTAAGCTAATAAATGCATGCCATCTCCACCACGATACCCCTAAAATAACAATTACAATTGATAATAGTGTAATCATTAAAAGGTACATATTCATACTCAATCCCCCCTTCATGTAAACCTTTTCAAAATTCTATATAATTAAAGAACCTATATAGTTCTTTCTTGAGTAAGAATATATATATCAATATACAAATCATCTTCACAAAATAATAATGTATACAAAAAGAATCTCCCTTATCAGAGATACATGTTAACTACTCTCTCTAATAAGGGGATTTCTTTTTCATAATTATAATGTTATTGTGATAAACGCTTCACGTGAGCAAATTTTCCTTCTTTAAAAGTGAATGATACTTTCTTCTCTTGCTGTTTTCACGTAGTAAGACTACAAATTCAGGATCCAGTTTAAGCGATGAAGTTACTTAGCATTTGTCCTCTCATGAAAAGCAACTTTTGGAAAGCCCCTTCACTTTCATGCATTATAATTTAGGCGCTTTCGCCCAATCCGCAGCAAACTTTTCAATACCTTGATCTGTTAGTGGATGCATAGCAAGTTGTTCAATGACTTTATAAGGAATTGTAGCAATATGCGCACCTGCCATTGCTACACGAGTGACATGATCTGGATGTCTAACAGAAGCCGCAATAATTTGTGTATCTAATTGATGAACATCGAATAATTCAGCAATTTTAGCAACTAATAATACGCCATCTTCAGAAATATCATCTAAGCGACCTAAAAATGGAGAAACATACGTTGCACCTGCTCGAGCAGCTAAAAGAGCTTGGTTCACAGTGAAAATAAGAGTAACGTTCGTTTTCACACCTTTTTCAGTAAGATAGCGACAAGCTTCTAATCCCGCTAGCGTCATCGGAAGTTTTATTGTAACTTTCTCATCGCCGCCGTTAATCTTCATCAACTCTTCTGCTTGAGCAATCATTTCTTCAGCCGTCACAGCATCTGGCGTTACTTCTGCCGAAACAGATTCAACTTTCGGCACTGCCTGACAAATTTCTGCAATACGGTCTTCAAACTTAATGCCCTCTTTTGCTACTAAAGAAGGATTCGTTGTAACACCAGCTAAAACTCCAAGTTTATATGCTTTTTTTATGTCCTCAAGATTTGCAGTATCAATAAAAAACTTCATGATCTATTCCCTCCATTTTTTAAACGTCAATGAGTTAAATTTTTAAGATGTTTATTTCTTTTCTACTGCATGTCCGCCAAATTCATTACGCAGAGCTGCTACTACTTTTCCTGTAAATGTATCATTGTCTAATGAGCGGTAGCGCATTAATAGAGACATTGCGATAACAGGAGTTGCTGTTTGAAGGTCTAATGCTGTTTCTACTGTCCATTTCCCTTCACCAGAAGAATGCATAACACCCTTAATTTCATCTAATTTTGCATCTTTAGAAAATGCATTTTCTGTTAATTCCATTAACCAAGAGCGAATGACTGAACCGTTGTTCCATACTCTTGATACTTTTTCATAATCGTAGTCAAATTCACTTTTCTCTAGAATCTCAAATCCTTCACCGATAGCAGCCATCATGCCGTATTCAATTCCGTTGTGAACCATTTTTAAGAAGTGACCACTACCAGCTTTTCCAGCATATAAGTATCCATTTTCTACAGCAGTATCACGGAAGATAGGTTCAACGATATCCCAAGCTTCTTGATCTCCTCCGATCATGTAACAAGCACCATTACGAGCGCCTTCCATTCCGCCAGAAGTTCCTGCATCCATAAAGTGAATGCCATCTTCCTTTAGTTGCTCATATCGTTGAATAGACTCTTTATAATGTGAATTCCCCGCTTCAATTAAAATATCTCCTTTTGAAAGCAATGGTGTAACTTCATCAATAACAGAATCAACGACAGCATGCGGAACCATTACCCAAAGAATTCTTGGTGATTGTAATGATTGAACGAGTTCACTTAAACTAGATACGCCTGTAGCTCCGTACTCTTTCATTTCTTCCACTGCACTCGCATTTAAATCAAATGCAGCTACTTCATGTTTATGATCCATTAAATTCTTCCCTAAATTTAATCCCATTTTACCTAAACCAATTAATCCAACTCTCATAATATAATTCCTCCTTGAATTACCTTTCATCATACATACATGTTAATAAAATGATGAATATCTTTTTGTCATATTGCTTTACTTATAAGAATGTACTTATTTTTTCAACCCTTCATCTAGCCACCATTTAAATTCACTTTCTTGTAACAGAGCATGAGCAGCATCCGGACCATACGAGCCAGACTCATATTCATGAAGAGGTAACAAGTTCTCTTCGAACGCTTCAAGGATTGGTTGCACCCACTCCCATGACAATTCAACTTCTCTCCAGTGTGCAAAGAATGTAGAATCTCCACATACAGCATCATAGATAAGTCTTTCGTAAGCTTCCGGTACTCCCACTCCTGTTTGCTCACAAGTAAAATGAATACGGATCGGTTCAAGCTCTCCATTGTTCAATGGATTTTTACTATTTAATTGGAGTGAAACATTTTCATTTGGGCTAATTTCAATAATTAACAAATTAGGCGCTGCATTTGGATTACTATCTTGATACTGCTGTTTTAATGTATTTTTAAACTCAATTACAATACGAGTAGACTTTTCTTTCATTCTTTTTCCTGTTCGTATGTAAAAAGGAACATCCGTCCAAAATGGATTATCAATCCATAAGCGAGCCGCAACAAATGTATCTGTTTGAGAAGAAGGGTTTACTCCCGGCTCCTCTCTATACGCTACAACTTGTTGTCCTTTTATCTCCCCTGAAGCATATTGTCCGCGAATGATATGATTCTGAACGTCTTCTTTTTTCACTTTACGAAGAGTCTCCATGACCTTTCGTTTTTCCTCACGAATTTCACATGCATTAATCTTTTCCGGCAGATTCATAGCAGTCATCATTAATATTTGCAGCATATGATTTTGAACCATATCACGAATGGCTCCTGCATGATCATAATATCCTGCCCTTTCTTCTACACCAACCGTTTCACTAGCTGTAATTTGTACATTCGCAATATGTTCTTTATTCCAAATTGATTGGAGAACAGGGTTTGCAAATTCAAGCGCCTCAATATTTTGAACCATCGGCTTACCTAAATAATGATCAATACGGTATATTTCGTCTTCTTCAAACGTTCGGCTAAGCTTATCATTCAGCTCTCGGGCAGATGTAAGATCATGACCAAACGGTTTCTCAATCATTAGGCGCTTCCATCCATCCGTTTTATCAAGTCCACTTTCCTTAATATTTAAAGCAATGGTCTCAAAGAAGTCTGGAGTAACTGAAAGGTAGAACATTCTATTCCCTTGTATATTTTGTTCTTCTTCCCTTTCACGAACTACTTGTAATAACTTTTTATAGTCTTCTGGCTTATTCACATCTAACGGACAATAACGAAAATACTCTAAAAAATCTTCTATTTTCGGAGTACCTTCATCTTTGCGACGAGAAAAAGTTTCTATTGATTCTTTTACTCTTTTTTGAAAATCTAAATGAGATACTTCACGTCTTCCAAGCCCAATAACGGACATTTGCTTTGGAAGCTTTTGATCTCTATATAAGTTATATAGCGCAGGGTAAATTTTCCTTTTAGCTAAATCCCCTGTTGCTCCAAATAAAACAAAGGTCATTGATTCCAATTTCAGTCCCCCTCGTGATGTATAATCATTGTCACTATAGTAAAATGCATTGTACAGAAGCTACTATTATTGTTGATTCACTCTTACTTCTTAACTTCTCATTTTTTATATTTGTCGCTTTCTCATTGTCCCCAATATTAATAGTGACAATTCAAAGCATTTTTAACACATCCTATTTATTTACTATAACTTATATAAAATAACTTAATTATTAAAAGTAATTAAGTTATTTTATGTCTATCATATTAACTACATGGATTATAATCGTCAAGAAAAGTGTCTCGAATTAAAGATTTTTCATTCGTAATATTTTTTGTGTGCTTGTCTATTTATTAGAAACAGGTTTATAACATGAATAATAAAAAGGCAAAACCGAACATATCCTTGTTCGATTTTGCCTTTTTATTATTGCTTCAAATGATTTTTAACGGCCCTTATCACCAATTCATGATCTTCTTCTGGTGGTAATCCTGAAACTGTTATCATTCCAATGACCCCTACGTCTTTTATTTGGACAGGAAAACATCCACCAAACGCAGCATAATCCGACCTATCTAAAAGATACTTTTCATTATATGGAACGCCAGTGATTTCACTTTGTATTTGCATATAATACGAGCTATGATTATGCAGAGAAACAACTCTTTTTTTACGCTCAATCCATTGTGTATTTTCCTCAGTTGTCCCTGTCATCTTAAAATGAAATAGTTGCACACCATTTTTCGCTATATCAACAGCAATTAATTTCCCTTCCTTTTTCGCTGTTTCAACGATAAATAAACCTATTTGCAGTGCATCTTCATTTGTAAAAGAGGAAAATTGAAGTGTTTCCTCCTCTATTAAAATTTGTTTACTGATTTCATTCAAATTTGAAGTACTCATATCTTTATCCCCCTTACTCACTTTATGCCGCATTGATATTTTTAAAATCAATATATCTCATACCGTAAAGCGTATTCTTTTCTTCCTGGTGCTATTATGAATTATATTTAACGCACTAAAAATGTATGTCCTCTAATGCTAAACATTTCGTATAGAAGTTTTCTTCCGAATACTACTCGCAAACATAAAAAAACCAGTTGCTTAAGCAGCTGGTTCACTAACAGTTTCATATTGGATATTCACTCAACCAAAGGAATGCTTGTTCATAATCATCAAAAAATTTTACAGATTCTTTCGTATTGGACTGTTGTAAATAATTCAGTATTTCCCCTTCTTCAAGGAGAAAAGCAATTGCCTTACTATGATTCAAAATCGTTTCATTGAAAAACTTATCTTTCCATGCTTTTTGAACAGAAAAATGATCTGGTATGTATCCTTTTCTATCGACCAGCAATTTATACTTCCGCCCCTCGGAAATAAATTGCTGACAAACTTGCTCGAAACCATTAAACCATTCATACACATCATCTGTTTTAATTTTGCCGATAAGACGGTAACAATTATATCTCCCAAAACTGTTGTACTAATATTCAGTTTACTCAACCTAAAATCATCTCCCTTAGCTACAATTATGCGAAAATATCCCATAAAATCAATAAGATTAAATTGTAACGCATTAAAAAGGGACAGACTCTCCAAACGGAGAAGCCTGTCCCAAAATCGTTCTATTTTGTATTAGAACTAACAATCGTGATTTAGAATAATGATTTAATACTTGCTAAAACAGTAAGTATACCTACAATAATAACAAATACGTTACTCATTTTCCCTTTGTATTTAGCTAGTACTGGTACTTTTTGAATCGCATACATCGGTAATAGACATAAGATAGCAGCAACTAATGGACCACTTAGAGAATCAATAAGTCCAAGAATACTTGGATTTGTATACGCAACAAACCAGCATGATAATACAACAAAAGTAAGGACGATTGTCTTAATTGTTTTTTCTTCAATTACTTTTCCACGTGATTTACCGAACTTAATAATCATGTCACGCATTACTTCAAATGCTCCGATATAATGTCCAAGGAAAGATTTTGTAATAGCCACAAAAGCAATGATTGGAGCTGCAATCGTAATTACAGGTGAATTCAGTTCATTCGCAAGATATGAAAGAATTGATAAGTTTTGCTCTTTTGCCATTTTTAAATCCTCTGGAGTTAAGCTCAGTGCACTACTCCAAACGAAGAACATAACTACAACGAATGTCATAATATAACAAACTTTTTGTATTTGCGCACATTTAGCATCAGTAGCTTCTATTCCATACGTAGCTCTCTGTTTCACAACAAATGATGAAATCATAGGTGAATGATTAAAAGAGAATACGATGATTGGTAGAATTAACAATATCGTTCCAAAATATCCTGTTCCTGTTGAAGCAGTAGAAACAGCTGAGAAGCTAAGCATTGACGTATTCCACTGTGGAATTAAAGATATTGCGATAAACAGTAGAGAAGCTATGAAAGGATACACTAGCATACTCATGATTTTCACAGTAATATCTTGACCAAAATTCAGTATAGCGATAAGACCAAGAACTAATACAAGTGATAAAATAGCTCTTGGAGGCTCTGGCATGTGCAATTGATGCACGATAAAACTACTTGCAGTGTTTGTAAGTGCAACCGAATACATTAGTACGATTGTATAAATTGAAACGAAATATACGATGTTAAAAATGATACTCGCTTTATTTCCGAAATACTCTCTAATTGTACCTGTGATCCCCTCATCAGCAGAATTAGAAGCGTATATCATTTTAGCAAGTGCCCTATGTGAGTAATACATAACTGGATATGCAAGCAATGTAATTAGTAGTAATGATAATAAACCACCTGAACCTGCATTAATCGGTAAAAAGAGCACCCCTGCTCCAATTGCAGTTCCAAATAGGCTCAATGCCCATGTAGTATCCTGCTTATGCCACTTTTTCGGATCTGCATATTGCTCATTTTTTCGTGCGGTATTTTCAGCTTGAACTTCTATTTTCTTTGCAGTATTCCCGTTCATATAATAACTCCCCCTTTTATCTATTCCTGCGTCTCTCTTTATGGCTAGCGAATACTTTCTTTTTTGAAAAATGAATTCCTTACAAGTTGCCCCACATTGCAAGTCCTTCACCAAAATGAATCCAAATTAAAACATTCGCTAGATAGCGTCCTAATATAATTGTTAGCGTTAACAAAAAAGTTCACTCGTGCTATCCGCTCCTTATATAAAGACCGCTTAAGAGAACAATATAGAATAGACTTCATAAATACATTGCAACATTTCTAATAACAGTGTATTACTTTAATGGTTTCTCTAAATTACTTGTAACAGTAATTTTAGTTAAACCGGCCTCTCTTCATTTATGAGGCATTTCTTTCTCAATTCTATACATCAACTTTCATAGCTTCGGCAGCATTTATGGTATTGATTACACAAGCCACTGAAGCACTTTACATACATTTCGCCTCTAACCACACACCTTTCTTACTAGTAATCGCATTTTTATATTTTCTCCAGAGATCATAAAATTTCTCTCGACGCCCTCATTATAACGTGTATATTTATAAAATTAATATTTTTATATTTTCAGAAATATTAAATGGATATAATTTTACATGGATAATATTTTACAGTTAGCATGCAACCCTTGTTCCTATCACTTTTAACGGCATTAATTAGCATAAAATACAGTAAAATATTGTTTGTTTAAGCTAGTTATTTTTAAAATACTTATATCCTCATTTACCGAAAAATTTTATTTTGATTTAAAAAAGATATTCTAGTAAATAATTAATGTGGTTAAAAAGAAATGTTTCTTCAAATGTACAAACCAATTTCCAGGATATATATTACAGATATTGCATTCACATACATTTTCAACTTGATGGTAACGAGAGAACCGCTAACATTTTGCTCAACGTAAAAATAAAATCAGCTGCCCATATGGACAGCTGATTTACATCATTATCATTATTAGGAGTAAGCAAACAAATCACTTAAATGCCATCTTAACTTTAGTTTTTTAACTCTTCCTCAGGGATATTTCTATGTTTGTAATGAATGGATTTTATTTCATTTCCTTTCATACGAAAAGTAATTGTGTCCTCTCCATAAGGTGGATTGTGTGCCCCTTCAAAAGTTTGAATTTGCACAGTTACATAGAAAATATAATAATGGAATCTTTACAATCCCTCATTAACTAGCTCTTTTATCGAGTTTAATTTTGCAGAGAGCTCAATAAACCATTCTTCATCCCCTGTTAATAATGCAAGGTCTATAAGATAATGGATTTGCTCCTTATTTATTACCTTTGATTCAGGAAGTTTGTTAACATGTTTACTAAAGAGTAAAATCACTTCGTTTTTTGTGTACTTATCGTCACGTTTCACAATGCTAACTGTAACTACATCTTCTACTTCATCAAGTGATACAATGTAACCAACTATGAATTCACCCTCATTTGATATTCCACGAACCCAATCTCCCACTTTTAAAACATGATTATTATTTGACATCATACTTTTTCACCTTCTTATACATATTTTTTGTAATAATAAAAAAGATATAAAAACTAACTTTAACTGTAATATTTTTATTTACAGTTATTTTTTAAGAACTCACGGCTACATAATAATTAAGCCGCTTAACGTTCTTGATTAATAAGGTCAACAACTTCTTTCATTGTATAATTCTTTAAATATTCACCTAGATGTTCTTCTGCACCTAAGAAAATAGCAAAAAGAACTTTCCGCATGTTCGAACCTACAATACACTGATCGTTTGATTCTGGACACTTCGGCTGCAGTGCCCCTTCAGAAGTTATTTGATACATATTCCAAAGATTAATTTCACTTAAATCACGGGCAAAAATAAAACCTCCACCCGTTCCCTCTTTTGATTGTATAAACTTATGTTTTTTTAACAAACTTAGTACTTTGCGAATGCGTACCGGATGAACACCTGCACTTTCAGAAATAGCATTACTTGTTGACATCCGATCTGGCTGTAAAGCTAAATAAGTTAAACTGTGAATGGCCAAGGTAAAGTCGCTGTTCATTGTTGTCCTCCTACGATAAAAAAATGATTCCTCTCTTCGTAACATACTGTAGCCATTAATATTACAGATAGGTTAGTCAAACGTTAAAATATATAAGAAGCATGCTTGGCATGAAAAAATAAATCCCTTTATATTCTATCAGAACTCCCCTATATCTCCTAACTTCATGTAGCTTTTTAAGTTGCAAATCAATTTAAACAGTCCACTGTTTCTTAACTTGTTCTTCTGCCAATTGTTTAATTTGTGTCCAAATCGTATCTTTACTCACAATAACATTTGTGTGATAGT
The DNA here is from genome assembly GCF_002571225.1 of Bacillus sp. AFS059628. Classification (GTDB taxonomy): domain Bacteria; phylum Bacillota; class Bacilli; order Bacillales; family Bacillaceae_G; genus Bacillus_A. Next base: position 24,215 of record NZ_NVEC01000110.1, read on the forward strand.
TTCTATCTTTATAATTAACTGTAACACATACTTCAATCACTTCTGTCTCCTCCTTTCAAAATATTATTTATTAATTAGCCATTTTTTGCAATTCAATATTCAAAAATGTTCGAACGCTACGCGGTAAAAATTTGCGAATTTCTTCCTCATTAAAACCAACCTGCAATCTTTTTTCGTCCAGCATAATTGGACGACGTAACATTTGAGGATACTCAATTATTAATTGATAAAACTCATTAAGCGAAAGCGCCTCAATATTTATATTTAATTCCTGAAAAGTTTTAGATCTCGTTGAAATAATTTCAGTAGCACCATCTTCAGTTAAACGAAGAATGGATTTAAGCTCATCGACTGTTAGCGAATTTGATACGATATTTTTTTCGGTATAATCAATTTGATGTTCTTCAAGCCACGCTTTTGCTTTTCGGCATGAACTACAGCTTGCTGTCGTATATAAAATCACCATATTTTACACACACTCCTTTACTTTTAAAATTATTATATAGATTATTGAAATGTATAAAAAAAAATTACAGTTTAGAATAAAATACACGTTATATTATTTATTGGAGAATATTTAATTTATCTGTTTTTTTTACAAACAATAGAAACTCACTTCTAAAAACTATACTGTAATTTTAAACTTTACAGTTCTATTAATCAACTGTTAAGTCTTGGGTGCATTCCATTAGCGCAGCAAATTATATTCCACTTTATTCATTTCTCCCCTATATGTTTAGCATAATAAAAGCTACTGCAATGAACACAGCAACATTGTAGGAGGAAATACACGAGCAAAAAAAGCAAAGCGCGCACACTTTGCTTCTTACAAAATCCCTTTTAACTTTTTACCAATTAACTCCGCTACATACTCATAACCTTGTCGGCCAAAATGTAAACCGTCTTTTTCATCATTTTCTACTAATCTTTTATAATGAGGCTCTTGAATCATTTCAGCATATAAATTTAGAAAATAACTTCCTGTTTCCTTCGCCACTTCCTCTACTACGTCTGCATACTGACCAAGTACTTTATTGGTTCTATTATGTTGACGTTCTTCATCAACTGGCGCAGGACTAATAAGTAATATTTTTTCTGGTGAAATCATACTTACAATCTTCTCTAAATTGTCTTTGTATACTTGTAATGGTACTGGATCAAATAATACCGAATCATTCGTACCAAGAAAAACTGTTACAAAGTCTGGTTTATGTGATAGTACATCCTCTTCAATCCTATGTAACGCATCGAACGTATTATCACCCGGAACCCCTGCATTTACCACCTTCCAATTTGGAAACATCTCTTTTAGACGTGGTGTTAACCTCGGTGTTCCATCAAAAAACGTTTCATCAGCTGTAATACTATCACCAAAGCATACTAATGTTTTCATAGAGCTAATTCTCCTTTTACGTATGAAATAACTTTCCTTCTACTGCCTTAATATATCTTTCAGCAGAACGTTCCACTGCCTCATTTGCATTCTCTTTCACTACTCGGTGAAAAGCATTATATAAACGATTAAATTGTAACGGCTTCACTCGATTCGCCATTTCCTCCACTTTTCTTGCGGGTAATGGAATTAAATTTGGATAGCTGTACATGAAACTCACCCACTGCTGATCCGCTACAACTTGAATAATATCACCTGTTAATAAAATACCTTTTCCATCATTTCCTTCTTCCCAATGTAATACAGAACCGCCGCTAAAATGTCCTCCGAGGCGATGAATAGTAATTCCATCCGCTAATTGTAATGACTCACCAGACCAATAAATAATACGGCTACTCGGGCGTACTACCCACTCTTTATCGTCTTCATGTATATAAATTGGTACATCAAACGTTTCTGCCCATTCTACTTGCGTTGAATAGTAATGAGGATGAGATAGTGCTATCGCATCTAACCCGCCCACCTCCTTTATCTTCTCAATTGTCGTTTCATCTAAATAAGTAATACAATCCCATAGTAAACGATACGCTTCCGTTTTTACTACATATCCCGTTTGACCAATCGCAAATGCCGGTTTTGTCGTAATACTATAAAGCCCATTTTCTTCTTCTATCATTTCATTTTTATATGTACTACTCGATTGCAAGGTTTCTAAAGTCGTCCAAGACTGCCCTTTCGGATTCACATATTGTCTCTCCTCATCACAAATAACACAACTTACCGGTTCTTCCACACTCGCTGCATACTGTACGCCACACGTTGTACAAACGAAATTTTTCATCATAATTCCCCCTACCCCTATATTTTTATGAAACTGATGTTTATTGATACTGATCTACTTTTTTATTTTCAATTAATAAACCAATTAAAGTGAGTAAGTAGACAACAGTAACTGACAATGGAATGACAGTAAATCCATTGTCTGCAAAAAGAATCCCGCAAACTGATGTTACGAATACAGTCCCTACTGCCAATAAACCATAACTTGTACTTTCATAAATCCATACGTACGGTATAAAATGAACGCCTATTAACATTGCTACTACAAAAGGTAACCATTCTGGAAATTGAAAATAGGCAAGTAATACAAACGGAATATTTAATACATTTATCCCGCCAATTAATCCAGCTAAAGTCCCTAGCGGATTACCTTTCGCAAACATATCAATTTTTAATATAGAAGCTATCATTAGGCCACAAGGAAAGACACAACCCATACCAATTAAATACACCCACACAACCTGTTTTTCTGAAAGAAGGACACCAGTTACACTCGCTACAATCCAAAATAAAATACCAGCTATTATAACTGGAAATCCTCTTTTCGTTCTTTGTGCTAAATCTTGTTTTGCTTCTGCTATGTTCATTTCACTATCTCCCCCCAAACTATTTATACTATAAAGCCGGCTTAATTTCGCCCATCCAATAACGCCAAGCTATTAAATAATCTTCTAAATCTTTCGGGTGGTGTCTTAAACATGTGTCTATACGCAAATATAATCCTATGACTATTTCCTCGTATAAATCTCGATCTTTTTTAAGAAATACACATTCTTTCATCGCATAATCAATCGTTTCTTTCGTTAAATCTTCCGTAGTTGAACAGAACGCGTAAATTAAGTCATATAAAGGATCTCCGAGGACTGGTAACGGATCAATTACTCCATGTAACCTATTTTCTCGAAATATAAAATTATGAAATCCGAAATCACCATGTAATAAAAATGGCTGATTTACTCCGGCATCCCTATTTGCTAGTTTAAGAACAATTCTATACTCTTCCTCACTTATGTAACGTTTTACATTTTCATAAGCTTCCATCACATTTCCTGTTAAAAATTCATTCCAAGATTGAACCGGACTTTCTTTCCATCCCCAGCCATCTGCCTCTGGAACAATTTTATACTGATTAATAACTTCTTTTACAAGTGTACGAAGCGTGCTTCGTTTATATCCTTGTTCGCACGAAGTATTACCTTCAAGGAAAGAATATACGAAATATGTATGGAAAGGTTCCTTATACAAAAGCTTTGAAATTAAAGTATTCCCCTCATAAAACGAAAGGAAATTAGCTTCTTCACGTATTACTTCCGCTTCATTCAGCTTTACCACATATTTTTCATCCAACAAATAAACAGTACTTGTCGTTCCTCCGTTCAACACTTTTATGCTATTTGGATCATGTGAAATCACTTTCTCCTTAACGAGTTGCGCAGCAATTATTGAAATGCCCATTCCCTCACCTTTCAATTCCGAAGATTCCCTCATTTTAAAAGACAACTTTACTATTATTTGACAAACAAACAGGAAACCCCTTCCAAAATCTTAATATAACAAAAATTCATTTACTTTTACATTTCAAAAATAAGGAAATAATAACAACAACGCTACATACATATAGGAGGTCACTATGAAACCTGAATTTTTAAAAGCGGTACATGATGCTATTGGAAATGTCGAACACATTCATATAGAAGAAAGTGGTGCGGACAGCTTACTTATCCATCATGATGATGCACAGCAGTTACAACAAGTCGCTAAAACGTTAGAAAATAATAATTTCCGATCTGCTTTACGAACAACTGGAGATGCTTCGTATATTGAAGTGTTGAACAGATAATGAAAGTCCGGATGTATTCCGGGCTTTCATTTCTTATATCGAAATTTCAAACTCTTTTACATACACCGCTGTTCCCGCAATATCTATTTGTAACTTTTCATTCTCTACATCTTTCGTTACATATACCGTTACACGACCATCTTTATTCATTTCCTGTCCTTGTTCAACAATTAACTCCATTTCATGATCAAAATCTTTTTCCAAATACATCGCATAGTACGCTCCCATTACACCTGAAGCTGTTCCTGTCACTGGATCTTCTATTGTTCCAGAATAAGGTGATGAAAAATGACGACCGTGCATTTTTGCTTCTGCATTATATGTTTCGATGCAAAGCGGATGAATAGAGGCCTTTGGTATTTCTTTTAACACAAATGGAAATTCATTATTATTAGGTTTCATTTTCTCACATACTTCTAGATTTTTAACAGGTACAATTACAGTCCAAATACCAGTACTTCCATATACAATTGGTAATTTTTCATCTAGATCATTTACTTCAAGACCAATACTGTGTGCTAATGCCTCTTGAGAACCTGTAAAATCTTGAAACTGGGGTGTTGCTTGTCTCATTTTAATAAAAGTTTCTCCACTTTCATTCGCACCTATATGTATCGGCAAAATCCCTGCCTTCGTTTCAATTGTTAAATTATGATTCCCTTCTAATAATCCCCTTTCATGAAGTGCATATATAGTCCCTACTGTCGCATGACCACATAAATCCATTTCATGACCGGGAGTAAAATAGCGAATCTTTATATTTGCTTCTTTTGAAGAAAGAACAAAGGATGTTTCATTGAACCCAACTTTTTCAGCAATACGCTGCATTTCTCCTTCCGTTAATCTATCCGCCTCTAATACAACACCTGCTGGATTCCCCATATTCGGTTTATTCGTAAATGCGTCATAATGAAATACGTTTATAGTCTTCATTTTCTTTTCTCCTAACTTTCTTTAAAAATTTTATAATAAAGCTCTATCTCCGTTTTCACCGAACAATGATTTCTCCCAAATACCTTCTGCATCTTTTCATTTGAAGTATGTGTGCTTCCGATATAATAAGTAGCGCCCATTTCTTTTAATATATGTAAAGATTGAAGATGCAGTTGAGAAGAGATTCCTTTCCCTCGATAATGAGGCATTACCCCAAAGTAAAATAATCGTCCTTCACTTTCTGTTCCATGCTCTATATGCGGTATGGACAAACCAATTGGCTCATTTTTATCATAAAAAACAATGCATGACTTCTCCCAGCCTTTACCTAACTCTGTTTGCACTGAATAAAAATGCTCATCAATAGTTAAATTGGAAGTTTGATTTCCTGAATTCAACATACACTGCTCCCAAATGCATTTAAAATCTTTTGCCGATAACGTTTCTCCTATTGAACGGTATTTAAATTGTTTTTCAAGCGCCTCTACATCGTCTAACTCTCTACACACTTCTATCTTTGCTGCATGTAAAGAAAAACCAGTATTAAGCAACACCCTCGCACTTGAGTTATAACTACTAAACCTTTTATTTAGTACAATACTCGCTCTTTTCAACTCCCAGTTAAAACAAATTTCTTCAAATCTACTTATCTTTTCTTTATAAGTTTGTACGTTATAAAAGGCATCTTCTTCTATCTCTTCAATCGTTACTGCATTTGGTAAACCATGTAATACTTTATTCGAAGGACCAAATAAACTTTGAACAACTGTAAGATCGTACTTCACCACTTTAATTCTCCTATCCCAGGCTCAATAAACTTCCCTGATACATCCTCATTTGAATCGATTAACCAATCATATATATTTTTAGCTCCTTCAGCCGGAGTCATATTCGCATCAAAAGCACCAATGTCAGTCTTTAATTTTCCAGGGTGAATGGCAGTTACACGAATTCCTTTATCTTCAAACTCTTGTTGCAGACAAAGCGTTAACATATTTTGTGCAGCTTTAGCAATTCGATAGGAATATGAGAACTGACCTTGCGGAAATTCTTTGTTCGCCATTTTATGTAATGACCCTAAGCGAGAGGACACATTTATTATTCTCGGATGATTCGATTTCGCTAAAGCCACATATGTACCTTTTACAGCTCGAATTACACCTAAGCAATGAATGTTAAATAAGTCCGTTAACTCTTCTGAATTCGTCTGTAAAACCTCAGTCTCTTTCCCAGTAATCCCAGCGTTATTTATAACTAGGTCCATATACTCTGTATACTCTGCAAGCTGATTCTTAATTTGCTCCGTACTCTCATCAATTGATAAGTCTGCCAATATAGGAAAACATCTACAACTAAACATTTTCTTCAATTGCGTTACCGCAGCCTCCGTTCTAACTAACGGATAAACGACATGCCCATGTTCCTGAAATACTTTGACTAACTGTAACCCTAATCCACGATTTCCACCTGTAATAAACACTCTCATATATCCATCTCCTTATTTTTATAATAAATAAGAAAATCCATCCACTTACCATTCTCTAAAGAAAACGCCTCTCTCTTGCATTCAAAAGAAAAACCTGCTCGTTCCGCAAGACGAACGGATGGTTCATTATCAACACGTATATGTAATTCAATTCTATGAAAATAAAGACGATTAAAAAATAACGGTAACGCAGCTTTCACACTTTCCATGCCATATCCATTTTTCCAGTATTGATTATGTATGGAATACCCCATCATCGCCCACTGATAGTCCATACGTAAAATTTTTATAAGCTCTAGCTTTCCAATATTAGCTCCGTCTTCTTTACGAAAAATACCTAATACATACATCTCATCTCGATGTGCTGCTTCATCAAACCCTCTTATCCATTCCGTGAACCATTCTTTCGTTGATGAGGCCATATCTTGATAACCGTCGTCATATTTATACTGCGATGGTAACCTCTTATGAAAGCCATCGAACCAACTTTCATAATCATCATTTTGGAACGGACGGATCATAAGTCTCTCTGTCTCTATTTGCAATAGCGGCAGCTTCATTTATATCTCTTCCTTTAATTAATGATTGAATATTCTTTATTATCTTACACAAAATACAAAATCTAGTAAATTATTATGTTCTAAACAAAAATCCAGTCATGCTCACTGCATAACTGGATTCCTTATCATCTAATCGTTTTTTATTTTACAAATACACCTGCTCTTAATTCCCTCTTCAACACTTTTCCTAAAGCATTTTTCGGTAATTCTTCCATAAATACAACTTCTGGTATTTTATAACTTGCTAGTTTTTCTTTACAATGTTGTATAATTTCTTCTTCTGTTAAGGACGTTTGCATATCTTTTACAATATACGCTGTCGGAACCTCACCCCAAAAGTCATCCGGAACCCCAACTACTGCAACTTCTAAAACACCATGTATTTCATGAATGACATCTTCTACTTGATCTGGATATACGTTGTCACCACCGCGTATGATAACGTCTTTATATCTTCCCATAATATGCAGGAATCCGTCATCATCTATCATGCCAGCATCACCCATGTTAAACCAACTATCTTTTACTACCTTCTTCGTCGCCTTTTCATTATTCCAATATCCTTTAAACATGTATGGACTTTTTACATGGATCTCGCCAACTTCATTTGTTGTTAGTTCATCACCTGTTTCTGGATGAACAATTTTCAGCTCTACATGTTTCAAAGTTTTTCCTACAGAAGACATCTTTTCTTTTCCCATCATTGGATGCCATGAAGTGACAACCCAGCCTTCTGTACTCCCATAGCCTTGCACCATACATATTCCTTTTTCCATATATTTTTGAATAAGTGTTTCTGGCACTTTTGTACCACCGCTTTGTGCCACTTTAAAAGTTGAAATGTTTCGTTCCTTTTTATTTAGCTCATCAAGCATGTAGCTATAAACAGCTGGGAACGCAAGCATCGTCGTAATTTTCTCTTCTTCAATCTTATCCCAAATGAGAGTAGGATTCGAATCAGCTAAGAAAATCATCGTAACGCCATGATAAATGCAATTTAAAATAGAAAGCACGCCACTCATATGGAACAATGGATGCACGGATAAAAAGCGTTCACCTGCTGGAATTTCTCTTTGTCCTGCAATCTCAGCAAAATAATGATGTAAGTTTTTATGTCCAATGACACATGCCTTCGCCTGCCCAGTCGTTCCTGAAGTAAATAAGTAAATCGCATCATCCTCTTCATGAACTTCTACATTGGGCTCTGTACTTGGCTGTTCTTGTAATGTTAATTCAAATGAACCAAAGCCTTCTTTTATCGTTTGAATTACATAAGGAATTTCTTTAACAGCATCAATCTTTAAAGCTTCATGGAACTCTTCATCAATAACTAACACTTTTAATTTTGCTTCTTTTACAATCGTTTCTAGTTCATAAACAGTAAGCTGATGATTTAGCGGAATACATACCGCTCCAATTTTTAAACTTGCCATCATAACGCTTGGAAACGGGTGATTATTTTTGCATAGTATTCCTATACGATCTCCTCTTTGCACACCATTATGTAACAAATAATGTGCAAGCTGATTTACTCGTTCATTATACTGCTGAAACGAATACCTTTTCTCTCCGCCTACAAGCGCTTCTAAATTTGGTGATTGCATTGCTCTTTTTTGTAATAATTTTTGCATCGTTCTCAAGTAAAACTCCCCTTTATATATGTTAGATTTTTTATTTTACCAGATTAACTATTAATTTACTAAAGATTACACTTAGTGAATATAAATTTAATAAAAATAGCCATCTACTTAACAAGTAAATGGCTATTTCCTCTTATATATTAGAATACTCCTTATTCATCACATATCGTACATACTCAGGTGCACTTTTATCAATCTCTTCATCACTTAATTTATATTCGGCACCGTATAAATAAAACGAAGGTATAAATTTCATATCTGTATATAAGCATGTAGCTTGAAATGGTTTTATTAACTCATCCATCGTGATTCCACTATTTTCATAGTCTTTTTCTAATCCACCTATAGAAATAGCTACCCCAAACTCTTTCCCCTTCACTTTATCCCCTTTTGATCCGTAAGCAAATCCATATGTTAATACATCGTCAAACCATTTTTTCAATAATGGTGGTGAGCTGTACCAGTAGAGTGGAAATTGAAATATATATCGGTCGTGTTCTACTAATAGCTTTTGTTCCTCTTCCACATTAAACTCCCAATTCGGTGCCACTTTATACAATTCATGCACCGTTATTTCATCCGAATGTTTTTCAAGTTCTTCAATCCATCTTTTATTAATTTTTGATTTTTCAATATCAGGGTGTGCTACAATTACAAGTGTTCTCATCATCTTCCATCCCCTTTTTTAATTATTCAATCCTTTACGTATTAGTATGAGTGAGTCACATATAATTGAAAAGTACGTACTTTAAAGTGCTATAGGAACCTTAAAGTACCTGTGGAGGTGTTATATGAATCAAAATGATGACTGCCCAATTGCAACGACACTCGATGTAATCGGCGGAAAATGGAAAGTTCATATTTTATGTGTGTTGATGGATGGAAAAATGCGAACAAATGAAATCCGACGAGAAATCCCAAACATTACGCAAAAAGTTCTGACTCAACAACTTCGGCAACTTGAAGCTGATGGGATTATCCATCGTACTGTATATCAAGAAGTACCACCAAAGGTTGAATACACAATAAGCGAATATGGGAAATCTTTAATGCAAATTATGGATGAACTATGTGAATGGGGAAAAGATCATCAAATGAAAAGATTACATGACTAAAAGAACATTACCGTCTTTATTAAATCTTCTACATTCATATTAGTAGTTTAATATTTCTACTGAAATTTTATAATAGAGATACTCATATCATCATTAAGATAACAAAAAATACCTCTAAAATGAAAAACTCTAATTTCTTATAGTAATTAACTGTAGTGAAATAAATTTTTCATTTTAGGGTATATTAAACTTTTAACTTAATAGCAATATAGTAGAATTCAAACAATAAAATAGTTTGGACAAATTAGATTCCTAGATTTTTTGCTAAATAAGTAAATCTATCCTCTTACAAATCACATCGTTTTTTCTTTTTGAATCTGCTTCCACTGGTACTTTTAGTTTATTCTAATTCCCTTAATCCGTTACGATTGTTATATTTTCAGTCTTTCCTGTATCTTTCTTCTTTACTTTCACTTCCCCCTACACTGTTAACCTTTTCTACTGCCACCTTAAAGTAATTCCCTTTCATTTTACCCTCCTACTAAGAATATAAGATTTACTAAAAAGAAGTTCTTCTTTTCTAAAAAATGAATATTAAATCCAAAATATAAATATACAAATAAAATTTATATCCCCTTAATTTATCCCTGTACATATATATTAATTATTTATTGCAACACCTTTCCTATATAGAATGAACTACTTTAATAAAGAAAAATATAAGTGTCTTTATAAAGATTTCTCAATATAATCAAGGTGTTAACCGAAGTAATTCTGTATTACTTCTTTCTATTTGATAATTAATACAGCTTCAAAAATTGGACACAACCGCTACATACCAAGCTTAATTTTTCAGCTATTCAATATTCTTTTTATTCATTTTTTCTAAAAACAAAAAAAAATTAAACTCATAAATATACAAGTTATAATGAGGGCGTCGAGAGATAGTCTACTCCGGAGAAATATCAATCCTCCCGATAGTTTTATTTAACAATACGCAACAAAGGAGAACGAATAAAGATGGAAATGTTAAAAGGTACTTTACTTTTACTTGCTGTTCTTTCATGCATGTCATTATTTTGCTTTAAAGCTCCCAATGGAATGAAAGCAATGGGAGGTCTTTCAGGGGCCGCTTGTGCAACCTTTTTAGTAGAAGCCTTTCATAGTTATGTAACTGGTGATTTAATTGGAATTCCATTTTTAAAAGATCTTGGGCAAATGGCTGGAGGGCTTGGTGGAATTGCTGCTGGTACACTCGTTTGTTTAAAAATGGGTGTAAACCCTGTCTATTCAATGATGGTTGGTGTAGCAGTAGCTGATTTCAAATTACTCCCAGCATTTATCGCTGGTTATTTAGTATCTTTCCTAATTAAACAAATTGAAAAACGTATTCCAGAAGGTATCGATTTAATTGTTGCTGTTTTAGTTGCTCCAGTTATAGCGCGGTTACTAGCAACAGCAATAGCACCAGTAGTAGTCAGAATATTGCAAAATATAGGAGACGTTTTAGTATCCGCTGGTACAGGAAATCCAATTTTACTTGGAGTCGTTTTAGGTGGAATTATTCCAATTGTGGGCATGAGTCCATTAAGTTCTATGGCTCTTACGAGTCTAATCGGTTTAACCGGCATGCCAATGGCTATCGGTGCCCTATCGGTTACAGGTTCTTCTTTTGTTAACTATATGCTGTTTAAACGTATGAAATTTGGTAATAAAGCCACTACAACAGCAGTTGCTATTGAACCATTAACTCAAATTGATATTATTGCTTCAAATCCAATTCCTATATATTTAACCAATGTCATGGGAGGCATGATTGCTGGTGTAGTTGTTGCCTCATTTGGACTCATCAATAACGCAGTCGGCACAGCAACACCAATTGCTGGATTAATGGTTATGTTTGGATTCAATGATCCTATGAAAGTATTACTGTGTGCTGCAACTATTATGACTACTGGGCTGTTATCTGGATATATTGGTTCGCTAGTATTCAAAAACTTCAAAATTAGGAAAGTGGAAGATATTAGAGAAAACCCTCAAGAAATTGCTGCTTAAACTATAAAACTAGACTTGGAGGAATAAAACATGAAATACAAATCAATGTTTGATATTATCGGTCCAATTATGGTAGGTCCATCTAGTTCACATACTGCCGGTGCCGCACGAATAGGTGTTGAGGCAAGAATATTATTTGGTGAACAACCAGATGAAGTCGATATCTCTTTCTATGGTTCTTTCGCTAAAACATATAAAGGGCATGGAACGGATGTAGCAATTGTCGGCGGATTAATGGGATTTCCAACAGATGACTCGCGTATCCCAAAAGCACTGAAACTTGCAAAAGCAATAGGAATGAACGTTAATTTTCAAAAATGCGAAGAAGAAAGTGAACATCCAAATACGGCTCGTTTAAGATTAATAAAAGGCTCGCGTCAAATGGAATTAGTCGGTATTTCTATCGGAGGCGGAATGATGGAAATTACAGAAATTGATGGTAAACGTGTAAGTTAATTTTTATAAAAATATCTTTTTCCTATAAAATTCCTAGCAAAGGATTGATTATAATGATGTTCAAAACAGTTTCCGATCTTTTAAAATTAACAAAATTAGAAAATATATCTATAGCTGAAATTATGATTCAACAGGAAATTATCGCTACAGAATCTTCACGTGAAGAAGTAATAAATCGTATGAAAAAGAAACTTATCATCATGGAAAATGCCATTTCTCAAGGATTAGTAGGTGTTAAATCAATCACTGGTTTAACTGGGGGCGACGGTTTATTAATGAAACAGTATATTGAAAATAAAAAAGGACTCTCGGGAGATGTTATCCTTAATGCAGTTGCAAAAGCTGTTGCAACCAATGAAGTAAACGCAGCTATGGGGATTATTTGTGCGAATCCAACTGCAGGCTCGGCTGGCACGGTTCCTGGTGTATTATTCGCGGTAAAGGAAAAATTACAAGCAACTGAAGAGCAAATGTTAGAGTTTTTATTTACTGCAGCGGCTTTTGGTATTGTCACCGCAAATAATGCATCCATTTCTGGAGCGGCTGGTGGTTGCCAAGCTGAAGTGGGAACAGCTAGTGGTATGGCAGCGGCTGGTGCTGTCGCTATGGCTGGTGGTACACCTGAACAATGCGCAACAGCTTTCAGCATTGCATTAAAAAATTTATTAGGACTTGTGTGTGATCCTGTTGCAGGGCTTGTAGAAGTACCATGTGTAAAACGAAATGCTGGTGGTGCATCCAATGTACTCATCGCCGCAGATATGTCATTAGCTGGTATAATTTCCGTTATTCCATGTGATGAAGTTATCGACGCGATGTACCGTGTTGGACAAATGATGCCTTCTGCTCTACGTGAAACAGCAGAAGGTGGTTTAGCAGCTACTCCAACAGCTCGTAAATTAGAAGCACAAATCTTTCAGAAGTAAAAATCAATAACATTCATCTATAAATACTCCTTATAACAAAAGTATCCTATACTTTTTACCTTATATTTAACTCGGACACTTTTTTTAATTGAACCGCATCCTAGTTGTTAGACCTATAGTCAACAATTTGAGATGTGGTTTTATTAGTCGGATAACAGCTCTCATCAACTTTAAAAATCATGACTGCAGACAAAATACTTTGCAAAGAGTTCCTATACAAGGTGATTTTTCACATAGACTTACCAAATAGCATTTTTATAAAAAACTTCTCACATTTAAATTGGACAAGCATATTTTATTATATGGGGACCCCCTACTCATAGAAAACTACCTTTCTATTCTAAGAGCACGCATATTTGTGTGCTCTTAAATTATTTACAATAAAATAAAGAGTTTATTGATTTTCTTAATTCACTACCGGAAAGTACCCATAATAATAACTTTATATTTATCTATTGTTTTTTGATTTTTATAAAACAATATTATTTTGGAGTTGGTTAATACGTTACAAAAAACTGACCGTGTAATCATTATGGTCCCTCCATTTTCACAAGTGTTTGTTACATTTTACTCGTCATCAGGAGAACTTCTTTCATCACAAGTCTTATCTAATACCTCTCCACACCCTGTATCGATGTATGCACTTACTGAAATTGAAAGTGAATTATTTGAAGTCGAGTTAAAACCACTACTACTTCATTAAAACTACGAATAGCGGAAAGACCTTTACAACTCCCACATGGAACTACAGCAGTAGCATTTTTAGCAAAAATAGCACAAGCAGAAGAAGTTGCAGCCTTTAATGCAAACGCCATTACATATTAATGCTACCCAATGGCTACTGCCGCAGACACGCTATATAGCTTTAACTACACACTTACTATGCAGACTTTTCCTAGGAACTTCATTTTAGTTTCCAAGGAAACTAAAATGAAGTATAATTATATATGTACAATAGATAGCATTTATAAATCTATTCACAATTTTTAACATTAGCTCTTAAACACTTAAATAAATGGAGGGCATGATATGGACAATTATTATGATGTAGCGGTAGTTGGTGGTGGTCCAGTTGGACTTATGGCAGCATGTGAATTAGCTATTCAAGGCGTAAAAGTTGTTGTTTTAGAGAGAAGATTAGACCGGGTACGAAATTCTAGAGCACTCACACTACACCCCCGATCCTTAGAATTGATGGCTATGAGAGGTATTGCAGATCGATTTTTAGCTAGAGGAAAGAAATTAAATACAAGTCATTTTGCTGCCTTAGATACAAGATTAAACTTTAAAAATTTAAATACTGATTTTCCATATACACTTTTTATTCCCCAATCTATTACAGAAGAAATATTAGAAGAACGTGCATTAGAATTAGGTGTAGTCATTAAACGCGGGCATACTCTGAAAGACTTAAAACAATATGAAACATTCGTACAACTAGAAATAGAACAAAGAGAAACAATATATAAAATAGAAGTTCCATATGTAATAGGAGCTGATGGAGCAAGAAGTATAGTTCGTGAATTATCGAATATACCGTTTAATGGAACAAACACAACAACTACTGCTATATTAGGTGATGTTATTTTAGAAGATATACCAAATACTCCATTTTTATCTACTTCTAATATAAATGGGATATTAATGATGGTACCTATTGCACCTGATGTATTTCGTTTTGCAATTGTTGATCCTAAGAATCAGACAATACCCGTTCATGTTGCTGTTACAGAAAAAGAGTTTATAGACAGTATTTATAGTATTACAGGTGAACATCTTCAAATTAAGAACGCAATATGGCTTTCTCGCTTTGGCAATGCAACCAAACTAGCAAATACTTATCAACATAAGCGTGTATTCTTAGCAGGGGATGCAGCACATATTCATTTCCCTGCTGGAGGACAAGGTTTGAATGTAGGTCTCCAAGATGCTTTTAATATAGGCTGGAAATTAGGACTCGCAATAAAACAAAAAAAATATGAAAGTCTATTAGAAAGTTATCATATTGAAAGACATGCTGTGGGAAAACAATTTTTCAAGGAAGTACAAGCGCAAGAACAATTAATGATAAACTTTTCAAACGCAGGAATGGAATTAAGAGAGTTATTTTCGCACCTACTTACATACCCCGAGATAAATCACGATTTATCTGAAAGAGTAAGTGGTTTAGGGGTTATGTATTCGTCGATGCACGATACAGAAAAGAATTCATTGATAGGAAAAAGATGTGCAAATCTCACTATTTCTTCTCTAAATAAGAAAAGTTATAAACTCTTTGAATTAATGAAAGATGGTAACTTTATTTTATTAATACACCCTTCTTATATAGATAAGATAAATAAAATGAATATTGATTCGCACATAAAGGTAGTTGTAGGAGAAATACAAGATTCCGAGTTAAAAAATATAGATACCATTTTGATTCGACCAGATGGTCACATAGCCGACATTGAGTATACCAAGATAGATAACTGCGAATAGTCCAGAAAAATGATTATCAATCGTATTAGTGATACAAGATAAATTCACTTTTATAAAACGAAAAGAATCCTATTTATTTAGGATTCTTTTCGTTTTGCCCATCTCACTATTTATAAAAACATGTCCACAAGGGAAAAATATTAAACTTACAGTTAACTATAAAATTCCGCTCTGATGTACTACAAAAAACTCCGACCTACATACTCTCATAATCAAAAATATTTGTTTCTATGTTCCAAAATTTTAAAAAGAGGATTTTTGATTATTTAAATTACATAGAAGCTACATTAATTACAGACATAATCAAATGAAGTTAACCTTTCTAACTAATTATAAGGGTTTTATAAAAAATTTGATTATTTCCTTTCTCTGCCACTCAACAATTGCACCCTTTAGCTAAAGAAGAACCCAACAGTTTATCACTGATTTTTCTTCTCTAATTTTAATTTATTTACAATATAAGATACTAATGTATTCAATGGATTAATAATAGTCTTAGCTGTTTTATACTCAACTTGCTTAGTTGCATCAACCATAGATAATTGAGCAACAGAGATAACTTTCTTTTCATCTTTAATGATTTGATTTAAGAACTTTGTAATTTCTTGGTTGTATTCTTCTTTTTGTCCTTTCATTATCAATTCAAAAACACTATTTATGACGATAACCTCTAAATCTAAAGATTTTTGACGGCTATTAGCATGATGTTTAAGGCGTTCTACTGTACCTTCAACAGTTGCAGGATTTGTAAAAACAATTGTCTGAGGTTGCTGTATATTGCATATGTAATCAAAGAACGGTACATCAATTTTAATAATTGGCACTGATATTGAAAGTTGGTCTTCATGTAAAATTGCAATATAATTTGTACAAGTAATAAGGATAGCATCAACATTACATTGAGCAATCCATTCTATTTGCTCTTTAACTTTATATTGAGCATCTGATTCTTGGAATTTTTCATTTGATGTAACCTGATACATTAATGCTGGGTCAACAAAATGGATTAATTCAATGTTAAATGAGGTAAGTGCATTTTCTATATATTCTATATTTGAATAATGGGCGTGTAAGCATCCTAACCTTTTTCTCAATTCCATTCCACCTTTATTATATTTCTGCTTATTCTATCAGTATGCGAATCCAGGTGTCTATTAAAATTCAGAATTTTCCTTACATTCAACAAAATGCACCTTTAACTGAACAATTTATTATCACTCAATAGGTCCTTAATTGTTTTTTAATAAATGAGGTAACAAGTAATTTTACAAAAGCCGAGGGTGCAGGGGATTTTAGCTATTATTATTTTTATAGTGAGCATGTTAATTTTTCCACTTAGGAATTAAGCTTGGATGGACTTACTTTTACTCCAAACCTATTATTATTTTCTCAAACGTTTAAGGTAATTAATAATTATAAAGATAGCGTATAGATTGAAATCAAAACATTCTTCCTTCTATTACATATATAAGGAATATGGTATAAAAATTCTATTTTATACCATATATTCAAACAACTATTTTATTTATTAAGGGACTTTGCTTCAGATCTTCACTTGTGTAAAAACCTTAAAAATTCTCTCCATAGAATTGCTTTCGTATCCTCTTCTTAATTTTGAAGTCTAGACAGACAGCGTTACAACAAACTTGATAAAATTGCCTTTGTACGATGGTCCGTTACCTCATAATAAATTTCTAACCCTTTCCGAGTACCTGTAACGACTTTCGTAGCTTTTAGTTTAGATAAATGTTGACTAATTGTACTTTGAGGCATTTGTAACGTTTCATACATTGTCGTTACGTTAATAGGACCTTTTGCAAGCATTATTTTTACTAATGATAAACGGACAGGATGTGCTAATACCTTCAATATTTCAGTGATTTCTTCATACATTTCTTTCATGTTTTTTCTCCCCTTATATATATATTTATGTTATCCATATATATAATTCGAAGGTATATATGATTTTATGTCCGTCATTTAAAAAAAAGATAAAAAAACTTTTTCCCGAAAATAAAGGAGTATCTTAACATAATGTCTCACTATCAGTAATGATTAGGAATTTCGTTATGGAAGCGAAGGCTTTATATTACATATTACTTACTAAAACCAATGAAAAAAGAGAGCAGATAACCCGCTCTCTTAAGATGCTTCCTTATGTTCCGTGGAATGCTCAACACTCCCCATTCTCTTTAATTTATTCCATCCTACCGCTACGCCTCGAATAGATGAGAATATAGATTTAATAACAACATAAGTCATAAATTGACGATAAATAAAGCGTTGTAAAATTAACCATACTAATGGTTTCGGATTCTCTTCCTCTAATTTAAATGCAAACAGAGATGCGAGAAGATCCATTAAAAAGAATACAAAATAAAATCCTAAAACTTTTAGCGGATCACTACTAAATAGTCCCACAATCATTAATATATCTGCAAAAGGAGCAATGAATTGTAGCACATATTGGAATAACCACATGTTAGGCAATGCAATAAATCCTAACGTTTTATGTTTTGTATGAAACACTGCTTTTCGATGTTTCCAAAGACATTGGAGTGTACCATATGACCAACGATATCGCTGTTTAATGAGACTTTTCACATCTTCAGGTGATTCCGTAAAAGCATAGGCCTTTTCTTCATATATAATTATATATCCTTGACGTAAAAATGTAATAGTAAGATCCGTATCTTCTGCTAAAGTATCCTCACTTAAATATTCAGATTCAACTACATTCTTTTTACGCCATGCCCCAATAGCTCCTGGAACTACTGTAATACAATTTAACTCATCAAAAGCTCTACGTTCTAAATTAAACCCTGTAATATACTCAACATGTTGCCAAGTAGTTAACAAGTTTCGTCTATTCCCCACTTTGACATTACCTGAAACTGCCGCTACATTATGATCTTCAAAGTGTCTAATCATGAGAGAAATAGCGTCTTGCGCAATAATAGTATCCGCATCTAAAGTGACAATGATCTCTCCTCGAGATTGTTGAAACCCTAGGTTCATTGCCGATGATTTCCCGCCGTTTTCTTTCTGAATGAAACGAACTTTAGGGTGTTTATAAAATGTTTCTTGCATTACTTTTGACGTACCATCTGTCGATCCGTCATCCACAACAATAACTTCAAACTCACTATACTGACTATCCAAAATTGAGCGAATCGTCTTGGCTATGACCTTTTCTTCATTATATGCTGCTATGACAACACTAACAAAAGGTTGATAGGACGTATTAATATAGCGAGATAGCGTTTTTCTTTTCTGCCTCCATGCAAAATAAATTAAGAATAAGAATCGAAAAATACCTAATCCAATTGCAATATAAAAAATAGTTGTTAATATATGTTTAAAATATCCTGCTCCTGAAAAGACAGCTTTATTGTAAAGTAAATATTGTTTCCCCTCAGAAGAAACAGGAGGCATAATTTCATCTCGTTCTTTATTCATTAAATCTGAAATTGTTACAAAACTATATCCGTTTTTTTTAAGTTCTTTAATAATAATGGGAAGCGCTTCTACCGTATGGGTACGATTCCCTCCTGCATCATGTAGAAGAATAACATGTCCCTCTCCCTTATAAATGGGAGTAAGAGTACGCTTTACTAATTCATTTGTTGATGGTGTTGCCCAGTCTTCAGGATCAACTTCTTCCCCCACCATTGTATAGTTCATATTTTGTGCACGCAAAATAGGTAATATTTCATTTGATGAATCTGGGTTAGCATCGGCTTCATATGGTGGTCTAAATAAAACAGTAGAATGTCCAGTTATTTCTTGAATTAAACGTTGGGTCGTATTAAGCTCTACTTTTGTTCGTAGTAAAGACGTATCAGCGACGTTAGGATGCTTGAAAGTATGATTGCCAATTTCATGCCCTTCATTGTATATCCTTTTCACAATATTAGGATTTAGTTGCGCATTTTCACCAAGTACAAAAAAAGCAGCTTTTATTTTATTCTCTTTCAATATATCTAAAATTTCCGGTGTATATTTCGGATCTGGCCCATCATCAAATGTTAATACTACTTGTTTTCCATTCGGTTTGCCATGTCGTTGCACTTCGTATGCAGATGGTAAGGATTCATATACTTCATCTGTAAGATACCCATCTTTTTCTACTTTAAAATCTCTCAACCCATTTTTTCTTTCATTCTCAATCTGTAAAATTTCACCTTGTCCAGCATAATTCACTTCATCTAAACTAGTAATTTTATGTAATGCATTAGGATTTTTTTGGGCCTCAATCGGATTTTTTAAAACTTTCCATATTGTAGGGTCTTCTGCTCCTAATCTCCATAACGCAAACCCCTTTGCATTGTTGTCCATTGCGATTTTCACTTGATTATAGAGAGTAACACTATCTAAGAACCAAGCAGTATGCTCTTTCTCTCCCGTTTTATATCTAAAATAAGGATTTCCACTCATGTTATCCCATTGAATTTTCATATTGGAATCATGAGCCATTGTCATAACTTCTGAAAAAGTTAAAGACTTCGCAGGTTTTTTACTATTTACTTCCCAATCATATCCATAGTTACCGAAAGCAACTACAAGTTTATTAGACGGAATATTCAGTTCTTTTAATGTATGTTGGAACCATTTATTTGAAGCAATTGGTCCTGGTTCCCCGGCTCCATAGTGCTCATCGTACATCATTACAATCATTCGATCTATTATTTTTGCTAACGCACCATAATCAAAAGCCTTATCATTAGCTGGAACATCTTGTGTAACGAGCAAATCATGTTTATGAAAGGCCATAGTAAGTTCTTTCGTAAAATTTGTTAAGTTTTCTCTATCACTTTCAGGTACGGCCTCAAAGTCAATATTAATACCTGAAAACTGACTCTTTTTAACTTCGCTTACTAAATCATTAATAAGTTTCGTCTTCACATCATTCGACGAATTCAGTAACTTATGGATAAGATCACTATCAGGGCCAGAAGCTTTTTCTGTATAGTTAGTAAGTAACGGCATAATTTTTACATGATTTTTTTGGGCTAGTTTTACAATCTCTGGTTTTATCTCACTTCTAATCGTTAAATCTTCTTTTAAATGATACCATTCTGGTACTAACGTGGTTAATGAATCGATATTTTCTTTTAAAGACGCTGTGCTATTTTCATCCCAATTCACATAAAAACCATACACTTCTTTACGTTGCTTACTATTGTTCGTCGAATTCACCAACTTTTTATTATCTTTTATTTCGGTATTTGGCTTGAATTCTTCCTTCTTTAACTGCTCCTCACTAAGTTTTTGATTAATTGGTACAAGTTTCGTATCTTGTTTTACAGTAGGATTCATATTCGGAATTTCTGGTGTTGAAAAAATACTTTGAAAGAAAAAATAAAATACAATACTTACGCTAACTATAGAGATACATAGAAACGAGATAAAAGCTATGTTTCTCCTTCCTTTCGGATCATAAAAAACAGGTTTGGATTTATGTTTCTCTTGTTGAATGTTTTTCTCCATTATACTTTTCACATACTCCTTCTTAATAAAACTATAGAATAATAAAGTGAAACTTTAATCAGCCTCATCAATCGAACATTTATAAGCATCCAAACTCCCATCTAACTTCTTTGCCTCAGCCAAATTTTGAGATGGGAGTTTTTACTGCCCACAATAGCGAGATAACTCCTTTTAGCTTTGGATTGAATCTCTCACTTCCATATTCTATTGACTCTTCTTTTCATTTCCTTATTGGTGGCCCCTATTCTCTTGCTGAGATCCTCTTCCATTGTTACCTTGCTCGTTCCCATTATTTTCTTTCTGGGACCCTCTTCCGTTGTTCCCTTGCTCATTTCCATTATTCCCTTGTTGAGG
>NZ_NVEC01000111.1 GCF_002571225.1 Bacillus sp. AFS059628
AGCAAAAAAAGTTCCTATTGAAAAAATGAGTACGAAAAATAAAGGATGAAAATAAACGATATTTATAAAAGATGCATTCATTTCAGGTGTGCATACTTCAAGATATAAAAGAAAAAAAGCAATGCAAATGAATGAAAAAATAAAGGACCATAAATTTATATTATGCTTCATAGGTTGCTCCTTTGTTATTGGAATATTTCTATTAAATTTTAATGGAAAATATAAGAAAAAGATAGTGTTTATAAATTAGAATGAATTTTTGAACAAAATAATCCTTTTAATAGAAAGTGAGGAATAATAATGGGACTAGGAAACCGTGGAATGGCTTTTGAAATGCTTATCAATCTAGCAAACGAAATGTATCAAAGAGGTGGAGTAGCGCTTATAAACAAGCGTCCGACTCCTGTGAAGGTGGCCGTGTACTAAATAGATTCTATGAAGCTAAAAGTACAGTAGACTATGACGGCGTGTATAAGGGACGAGCTGTAGCTTTTGAAGCAAAGTCTACAGAGAATGCAGGGAGATTTGATTTAAAGAATATTGCGCAGCACCAATTAGATTACCTGGAGAAAGCAGAGGAGATGGGAGCAATTTGTTTCTTCCTTATTGAGTTCAGTAAGGACAAGTCAGTATTCGTGGTGCCACTATCAGTCATTCAATCTTATGTAAGGATGTCTCATCAACCAAAGGGCAAGAAGTCTATACCAAGAGCAGACTTTGACATTTATGGGTACCTAGTAGAACAGACAGAACGGACGCCAGTTGATTATTTGCAATACGTAGATGAAGCAGTAGCTCCAGTTATTTTTGATGGCATGATTCAGTTTGATTAGGACCATAAAAAGGTAACGAATAACATTAAAGCGGGAAAAGAGAAGATGGTCAGTAAGACACGTAAGTTATTAAAGGTATAATGGAGGTAGTCGGAACCATGCAGAGTAGATGGGTGGGGGCTAATTTACTAAGCATGTTTCCCTTATTCAATAAAGAGATAGTAAAATTTCACGTACCTGATGTGAATGTAAAAACCAAAATTCGAAATAGGTGGATTCCTTCATGGAAAGACAATTAACTTTATTACCGGCTATCGATGATAAGAAAGTACAAAAGGAAGTAGTAAGTGTATTAAAGGAATACAGAGCACTTAAGATGCGATTCAGTAATGATGTAGAGCAGGAAGGAATTAGTTTATATTTTAAGTGGCATGAGAGGGATATTTTTAAAGCGAAATAGTATAATATTAAACTTTAAGGGTGGGAAGAGCATAAGAGAGACGAATTGGGTTATCCAGTAAAGGAGAATGCTACATGTATAACTGTAATCAATGTGGGACAGAAATAATTATGCAATTACAAGATAGATATAGAGAATACTGTCCAAAATGTGAAGAACTTAAACCAAATAGCTTGGTATACTATAATTTATACGAATTACTAGATTATATGGAAGCTAATAATTACATGAATAAGGAAAATATGCTACATAATTTTCAAAAATGGGAGTTTGATTTAACGAAAGGAAATATATTTAAGTTATATTTAGACGTAAATAGATATGATCAGGTTGATGATGAGGACTTTACAAAACAATTAGAGGCTTATATGAAGGGAATTCGATCAAAATTAAATGTTAATTATGAAGATGATTACATCTGGATTAAGATTAATTAGATGAGATTCTACATATAATGAGTTTTTCTGATATATAAAATTTTGTTTATATTTTAGTTTTGCAACAAAATAATATAAAAGTATAAAATGAGGAGGGTGTATTAATTTTCTTAATGTATCATACTACGTAGCTGAAAAGGTTATATAATGGTTATGATATAATAAAATTCAAGTATACTAAGATAGAATAAGAGGAAATGGGTAGTAATAAAAAATCATAAGCAAACTTTATTATTTTTTCTATGGAATATGAAAATAACAGGTTAATAAAGGATGTATTATTGGTGTAAAAAAGAAAACTTAATAAAATCATTATTTAAATAAAATAAGCCCCGATTGTCTGCGGGGCTCCTAAGGGTAATCGTCAAGTAATGACGTACTCGACTAATTAATGGTATCATGAATTTTTTGGTAAAAATATTGGTAAATGCGTCCAAAAGAATGAGGGTATAATTTGGAACAAAAACGCTATTTTAATTCTAAATAAAAGAACAGTCAGCAAAAGCTAACTGCCCCATTTGGGAGGAAAATCAACTGTTACAGATTGGCGTATTCAAAGTATGAGCAGAAATTGGGGATTTATTCAGACAAAACTAAAAAGAGCACTTTCAAGTAGTACTCTCAGTAAGTTGGGATCTCAGAGAGTAGTGTGGCACACATGATTATGTATGTGAGTTATTCATTGAGGTGCAAATACCTAATAAAAACTATATTTGACACAACAAAGCAGCTAGTTCAATTAACTAATTACTTATTGTACAAAAGAAATTAGGCCCTACATGTAATGATGTGTAACTTTAAGTTACAGTTGTAGTGTAAATAATATTGGACAAGTTATACGGAAGTGAACTTGTTGAACTATCCCCACTTTCGCTTCGTTTAGAAGTGGGAGTAGTTCAAGTAGTTGCGCAGGTATAGATAAGAAAAGCATCCAAAACGGGTGATTTTTCTTTGTTGTATAGAAATTACACATTAAACCAGTGAACATTCTAATAAGACAATCATATGATGAATCGTGGGACGAGTTATCATATGAGGTGAGACTTGGAGCGCCATACTTATTTGTTGAAGGGTACCTAATGACAGGTACTCTTTTTATATTTAACCATTTAATAAGGACAAGCATATATTGAAGTATAGGATAGTTCCCCCTATCATATATTTGAGCACCTGCAATCGTAAGGTGCTATTTTTTTTGTCCAATATGGACATTTGGATTAAATGATTATATAAATGAATAGAATCTGATTAATTCATATTTTAATCCAAGGGGTACAAATTCGATGCGACGTGAAAAGGATTTGTTGAAACAATGGAAGGCGGATTTGCAAGCTGTTCAAGAAGAGAAAAGGTTGAAGAAGAAGGCAAAGAAAAAGGCAAAGAATAAGAATAAGAGATATAGCATTCCTGGTAATACAGCTGACTTTATGAGTGGAAAAAATACTTATCGTAAAGAGAATGGGGTATGGAAGCAAAGAAATAAATGACGTGAGGGTAAATAAGTGAATTAAACCAATAGTAATTATCGTAGGCGCTGCCTTGATCTTGGTGGCGTCTTGTTTGTTGTTAAGGAAAGATAACAAAACAAACGAATTCAATCGATGAAGGTACAAGCATCAGTCAATTAACTAATACTTGTACCAATTTCATAAGGACATATAGGATTTGAAGTGAAATGGAGAAGAATCTATTTTGAAAACAGGTATTCCGTATTCGTTTTTACGAAATAATTGGTATTTGGAAAATGAAATTGGAAGCATAAAAGCCGCGATGGTAGGAGCACCTTGGGTGACATCTGCTGGGCACTTCGACTAGATTTTGCGGAGGCGGCAGCAAATATATTAACTGGAGAAGGACACGAGAATAATGTTTACGAACTTTTCGGTAAGTTAATGATGCAAGGGGAACTAGTATCTGTTCTTAGAGATGTATTTGGGAAAGAAATACCTGTACAGCGAGCCGATGATGATACTTATTCCAACACCAACATGATGATGAGAGCAGTGGTTCCAGAAGCTTACATTCCTATGTAAGTAAACATACAAAAGGGTATTCGAGAAGGTGGATTAGAAGTAGAGAGCAATGATTTAGAAAAATTACTTGGTCGCCCTACTATACCAATAAAAGAGGCTTTGAACCAAATTGTTAGTCAGAGCTCCCAAACATGAAATTAAGTTTAATCAAAAAACGACCTATTCCGTTAGTTCAAGAACTTTTAAAAGTATTTATGTAAGTTTATTAATTAGCAATCATTATTATATATTAATATAAAAAAATAACAGAGTTATTTTTCTTAAAATTAAGAAAAAAAGGGCGTATCGAAAGCGATGAGCGAAGTAAAAGGAAGAGGCAAGAAGAATTGTACGGTCATGATGGTTGGATAATATACGATGGTGAATGGGTTGAAGTGGACAAGCAATAAAAGAACAGCTAGCAAAAGTTAACTGCTCCGTTTTAAAGGGGAAATCAATTGTTACAGACTGGCGTATTCAAAGTATGAACAGTATTCGGGGAGTTATTCAAAAAAACGAATAAGAGCACTTTTAATTAGTGCTCTTATTAAGTGGGTCCCTGAGAGAGAGAGGTGTAGCACTCATAATAATATATGTGAGTCATTCATTGGGGTGCAAATATCTCACACCAACTTTATTTGGCACAACAAAGCAGTCAGCTTAATTTGCTAACCATTTTGTTGCACAAAAGAAATTAGGCCCTACAAATACGGATATGTAACTTGAAGTTACAGTTATAGTATAATACGTGGTTGAAAATGTTATACACAAATGAAAAGGAATGTAATGAACATTTCTTTTCAAACAAGAGAGCAGCTAGCAAAAGCTAACTGCTCATCCAAGGAAAAAGATTACCATGTGTATACATTATATACGTAATATTGAGTTTTATTCGGTCAAGTCAAAGGAAAGAACTGTATGTTATATCTCTTCGGACAAGCCTCTTATAGTAACAGTTACTGATGTTATGTGTAAGAACTATACGTGTATCTTCAAAATAATGATTATTTATCCAAATGTGAACGACTCGCCACTTAGCAAAGCTTGAAGTGGGAGCTTCTCAGTTCCGCGACGAAAGTAACCTTTCGTCTCCCTGAGCGTTACTTTGGGGTGTTCTACCCCTAGATGTCCAACGCATGGTCGCTCTTTTAGTACGGTTGATATTTTACGCAGGAACCGAATGGCTTGGTTTTCGAACGCTATTTTCTTCCTGCAACCTTCTATATCAAGTTATCAAAGAACTTCATATGGCTAATTTATCAAAAGTGTTTGGCTGTGCCAAACCGAAATTCATCTCCCACCTATCGTTGGGCTACGCCCTTCACACGCCTCTGGAAGGAGAATTCTTTTCGGGGAATACGTTAAATTTATATTGGGATTTTAAAATATTCAACAAAAATATTCTTCCTTACGATTTTTAAAATCTCTCCTGATTTTTTCAGTTTTTTAATGTATAGCAACTTGAATAATTTTCTATTTTCCCTCCTGATAATTCTATAATATGAATCCACAAACTTCGAATCATTAAGTATTCTTTTACTAATATGTATAAAGAGCATACTGGAATAAGCAATATTATGAGGTTAATTCCCCCAATCATTTAGATGTATAGAAGCATATAAAATAAGACAAGAGTTTTAGAAATAGTGAGGGATATGAAAAATGATATTGAAGAAGTGTGTGGAATGTAATGGATAAAAATAAAATTTATGACTTTTTTCCTATTGTTGCTAAACAGAATTCTCAATTTAGAAATACGAACCAGAGTATAAACCCTATATATTTTGGACAGCCCGATAAATACTTAATTTCGATCATAATTAATGTATCATGGGGAAATCAATACGTTTTAGAATTATTGGAGATTATGAAAAATTACAACTGCAAATTCACGTTTTTTTTAGAAGGGCTTTGGATTCATAAATATCCTCATTTAGCTCGAAAGATAAGGGATGAGGGACATGAGATTGGAAGTCATGCTTATTCACATCTTGATATGAGAGGATTAACGGATGATTATATTAAATGGGAATTAAAAAGTACAAATGAAATCCTTTTTAAAGAACTTAAAGTTACACCTAAGTTCTTTACTCCTCCATATGCCGCATGTAATGAAAGAATAGTAGAGATAGCTTCTCAAGAAGGTATGACAACAATTATTAGTTCATTAGATACTCTAGATTGGAATACAAATCATGCAGATGAAATTATAGATAAAGTAAATTCTAACGTGAAAAATGGATCCATTATTCTGATCCATCCAACTGAAGTAACGGTTAAGGCATTACCGAATATATTAAAATTGATTTTAAATCGTAATTTTAATATATGTACGGTAAGTAAGCTGCTTTCATTATAGCTATAGTTTTGCGGTATTCTCCATTGTTTTTTTCCTTATTGTAAGCGAGGAGGTTATTTAAAACTTTAATTTTTAAATAACAAGGATAGGAGGATTAAAAAATGAAAACAGAACAGGTAGAGATTTATGTAGATGGGAAAATGGTGTTAACAACTTATTATATTCAAGATGGTTATGTTATGGTTCCAGTTTTGTTTTTAAAACACGCAGGCATTTTAGTTGATTATAATAGTAAAAACCATTCTATTGTTTTGAAAAAGGATAAATTTTTGCTCACATTATTTAAGAACCAGTGTAAAAGTGATGTCTTTATAGAAGGAAGCAAAACTGTTTTACATGATTCTCTTTTGACTGCACCTATTGAAATAAATGATACAATATATATTCCATTTTTTTATGTTGTTCAAAGACTTGAGTTAGTTGTTTGGTCCAATATGGAAATTCCTCGAATATACTTGATCACGAATTCCTTACCTAAATGGAATTCGAATGTTTATTATAGAGGAGCCGCAGCTGGGAATAAGATAGCTTTAACATTTGACGATGGTCCTGATGATTATTACACTCCTAAAATTTTAGATCTTCTAGAAAACAAAAAAGTTCCAGCTACTTTTTTTGTTGTGGGGCAACAAATTCAGTGGTGTCCGAGTGTGTTAAAGCGTATTGTGAACGAAGGACATACGTTAGGAAACCATAGTTGGAGCCATCCTAAATTCACGAATTTAACCACTTCGCAAATAAATGAAGAAATATCTCGTACAGAAAATGAAATTACTATATTAACTGGAGAAAGAAAAACAACATTGTTTCGTCCACCATATGGTGATTTTACTAATGCAGATCTAAATTTTATCAGTGAATTAGGTTACAAATTAATCATGTGGTCAGTTGACACGTTAGATTGGACAGGATTGTCTGCTGAAGAAATCATTGCGATTGTGAGACAGGACTTATCACCAGGAGCCATAGTATTACAGCATTCTCTTAAAATGTCCCCTGGAATCTTGGATGGGACAGTCAAGGCGTTGCCAATTTTAATAGATGAATTAATCGCAAAAGGATACGAATTTGTAACAATAGATCGTTTGTTGGAGAGGAATTAACAATATGTAAACTACTCGCCACTTAGCAAAGCATGAAGTGGGAGCTTCTCAGTTCCACGACGAAAGTAATCTTTCGTCTCCCTGAGCGTTACTTTGGGGTGTTCCAACCCTAGATGTCCAACGCATGGAGGCTCTTTTGGTACGGTTGATATTTTACGCAGGAACCGAATGGCTTGGTTTTCGCATGCTATTTTCTTCCTGCAACCTTCTATATCAAGTTATCAAAGAACTTCATATAGCTAGTTTATTAAAAGTTTCTGGCTATGCCAAACCGAAATTCATCTCCCACCTATCGTTGGGCTACGCCCTTCACATGCCTCTGGAAGGAGAATTTTTTCGGGGAATACGTTAAAATATCACATTTTTGAGGTGGGAAAATATGCGAATTTTATTTTTAGAGAGCCATCCAATGTGGATTCATGGTTTACCAAACGGGTTTCGTGATGCTGGACATAAAGTAAAGATTTCAGGCCCTTTAGATAAACATACTATTTACAAGCTTATAGATGATTTTGTACCAGATTTAGTTATAACAATGGGATGGGGACCAGAAAATTCATCTAAGTTCAAACAACAATTGATTTTTGAATGTACGAAAAAATTTAATATTCCACATGTTTACTGGGCAACGGAAGATCCAACTTCTACAGAGATTTTTACATTACCTTATATACAGAGAACACGTCCAGATTTTGTATTTACAATTTGCTCGGATATGGTAGAAGTTTACAAAGAGAAGGGGATTCCTGCCGAACACTTAGACTTCGGCTATCATCCAATTGTCCATCACCCAATGGATAGAGATCCGAGATATTATGCTCCAGTTGCACTTGTTGCAAACGGATATCCTAAAAAATTGAGTTATCTTCCAGAGCATTTTCGCCATCAATCATTAAACACATTAATCAAACCTTTGTTAGAAAATAATATTAGAATAGATTTTTATGGTAGGTACTGGGATGAAATGAAGGATATTTTAGGTGTCGATATTCCAAGGGAGTGGATTCATGGATATATTGATTACACAGATGCAAATAAAGTTTACAGCTCATCCGATATTATTATCGGGCTTCAAAATCTTCCTACGCAGCTTACGCAACGTACGTATGAAATACTTGGCTCTGGAGGCCTTCTCTTAACAAATGATATTCCTGAAATTCATCGTGTATTCAAAGCGGGAAAAGACCTTATAACATCGTCTTCACCTGAGGAAACTGTTAAAGTAGTTAATTATTTCCTTCAGCATGCTGAAATGAGAGAAAAGATTAGAAAAAATGGAAGAAAAGCAGTTGAAAAATATTCTTATGAGAAACGTGCAGAGTATATGATTGATATTTTAAAAGAGTACGGGATATTTAGAGGGAAAAGAAGTAATTATGTTTTTGGAAATGAAAAGAACAAGACATATAAACAGGGAGAGTTTGAGATTTATAATGTACGCAATGGCGATACATTAGTTAGCATAGCAAATGAACTAGGGATAACTGTCAGTTCAATGAAACAATTAAACAACCTTACTTCCGATCAAATTGATGCTGGAAGACCGTTGAAAATAAGAAAAATAAATGAAAATGAGCTTACAAATTATAATTATTATACCATTTGTCATGGAGAAACTTTAGGAAGTATTTCAAAAAGATTTGATATCTCAGTAGAAAAAATTAAGTTAGATAATGAACTGGATTCAGACTATATTCTTGCAGGTCAATTAATTAAAATTGATACAAGTGATTCTAAATTGAAGGTTTTTCCATCCGTACTGATTTCAAAAGGATTAAATACTAAAAAAATGATTTCATTAACTTACGATGCAGGTGCTGATGCAGATAAGACTGAAGAAATTTTAAATGTATTAAAAAAACATGATATCCAAACTACGATGTTTTTAACAGGTGCATGGGTAGAAAAATTTCCAAGTCTCGCTAAACGTATTGTGAAAGAAGGGCATGAAATTGCAAATCATTCATACAGTCATCCGGATTTGACGAAATTATCATCTAGGGACATTATGAAGGAATTTAAGAAAACAACTAGGTGTTTTGAAAAAATTATAGAGACGAAAGGAAGTCCGTTATTTCGGCCCCCCTTTGGAAATTGGAATAAAGAAATTCTAGAGATTGCTGGTAAACTCGGTTTTCCCTACACAATTCATTGGAATATAGATTCAATTGATTGGAAAGAACCCCCAGTTGAAACTATAGTTAATAGAGTACTGGGAAAGCTTAAAGGTGGGGATATTGTATTATTTCATTTAAATGGAAAACCAACAGCTGTTGCTACAGATATTATAATCTCCGAATTGAAAAAACAAGGATACCAAATAGTAAAAGTAAGTGAAATGCTCGTGTAGTCTTTTTTAGTACCTTAAAAATTAAGATGTATTGTAAGAAATTTGAAATAATTGTGTGGGTTAAGGAGTGAAATGAAATGCGTATTCTTTTCTTAGAGAGTAGCCATATATGGAAGAATAACTTACCGAGAGGATTTCAAGCAAATGGGCATGATGTTTTAATTTCGGGTCCGTTAACAAAAAATCTTTCGCAAATGTTGGAAGAATTTAATCCGGATTTGGTGATCTCAATTGGTTGGGGGCAAGAACAAACAAAAATAAAGCAAGATTTAATAAGAGAATGTATGAAGAAAACAACAATACCCCTTATATATTGGGCGGTGGAAGATCCTGCTTATACAGACATTTGGTCTATACCATTAGTTAAAAGAATGAAACCAGATTTTGTGTTTACAATATGTCCAAAAACAGTTAAAGTCTATCGGCAATTAGGAGTCCCAGCTGCTCATTTGGACTTTGGCTTTGAAGAAACAGCACACTACAAATCTCTTAAATCCCCAGAATACAATTGTTCAATTGCAGTTGTTGCAAATGCATATCCTCATATTTTAGAAAAATACCCTGATCATTTTAGAAGCCATGCCCTTATTGTCCTAATTCGACCGCTTTTGGAAAAAAATATTCGTATTGATTTTTGGGGGAATAAATGGGATGAAATGGATCGTTTTTTTGGCATAGATATACCAAAAGACTGGATTCATGGCCCTATGCACTATTTAGAGACATATAAGGTGTATAACTCTGCAGATATTATTATAGGGTTACAAAATTATCAAGAGCTAATTACCCAAAGAACGTATGAAATTTTAGGATCGGGTGGATTTCTTCTTACGCTAGATACTCCAGGTGTTAAGAAGATATTTAGGCCAGGGAAAGATTTAGTTACGGTTTCATCATCAAAAGAAACACTTGAAGCAATACACTATTTTTTGAATCATCCAAAAAAGAAAGCGAAAATTCAAGAACGGGGGCGAATAACAGTACAGGAGCATACTTATCAAGCTCGTGCTAAACAAATTATAGATACACTAATTGAGCATAATATATTAATAGAAAGAGAAAAAACAAGTAAGCAAATAGGGAAAATAATGTATGTTACTGATTTAGAAGAAGACTATGAAATGTATACAATTGAAAAAGGAGATACGTTACACGGGATTTCAAAGAAATTCGGAGTATCTATTGAATCTTTAAAAAAATTAAATCATTTAACATCTAATATAATAGTAGAAAATGAAAGATTAGCAATAAGAAAGAAGAAAATCGAATGAAATTTCTAAACTGCATATAAAGAACTTTAAGAATTCTTAAGATTTGACTTTTATAGATTTGATTTTTATAGATTTCACCCCAGACCATGGGCACTTTTAAAAAGCGTCTGTCTGGGGTTATATATTATATAAGCATTTCACTTCCTTTTACAAAGAACCTAATAAGATGGGATGGA
The DNA here is from genome assembly GCF_002571225.1 of Bacillus sp. AFS059628. Classification (GTDB taxonomy): domain Bacteria; phylum Bacillota; class Bacilli; order Bacillales; family Bacillaceae_G; genus Bacillus_A. The sequence continues at coordinate 10,942 of NZ_NVEC01000111.1, forward strand.
TGAGGAGCAAAGATTTGGTTTATCACCGTAACATGGGGTTGATATTTTGCAAATAAATCAATTTTAGTACACTCTATTCTAAGTGTCCACTCAGAATGGAGTGTACATCTATCCAAATATTACCCTGTCTATTGGTGATGAACTGAAAATTTACATATTTTCTTTAGCGTAGACTCCTTACAGTTGAATTTGTCTATATGACTTTTTCACTACAAGTATCCATAATAGTTGGAGAACCCTGTTTCAACTGCTCTGTATTTAAATAAAGAGGATGCATACCATATATATCGTCCATATTCAGGATACTTAAAGGATTCCAATCAGGTATGTCTAAGTTAGAGAAGAAAGGACAAATATCTAAAGAGGTTAAATGGCTGCAAATCCTACTAATTCGTCATGGAGAATCCGAAGATAATTTTTTAGAAGAGGGTTATAAAGGATCAACTGATTTACAATTAACAAAAAGGGGGTTGGAACAAGTTGAAAAAATGTCTAGTTATATATCAAAGAAACTCTCTCCAGAACTTATTTGGTCGAGTACTCTATTAAGAGCAACTCAATCTACTGAAATTTTGAATAATGCTGTTAACAGCCCTGTAGAGTATCTAATTGAGTTACGTGAAATGCAGAATGGGGAGAGTAAACTAGACTTTAGATTACGTGCTGAGAAAATCCTTGCAGCTGTTAGAGAAAGAAGTAAACAGTACAAACGAATTGCAATTGTTTCCCATGGAGGAGTGATTACAAAAATTATAGATAGCTTCCTTCAGTTACCGAAAGAACATGATGTGTGGTTCCATACTGACAACACAGGCATACATCTACTTGAATATCAGTCAAATTTCCGTATTATTAGGTTTAGTAACAATACCAATCATTTAAACATTTCTTGAGTTTGTTGTGCTGCACCTATATATAATTGTTTTGCTTGCTTATTATCAGTATCAAGAACAAATCCTTCTAGGCATGCTTGAGCAATCTTTAATCCAGCAATAGTTTGTTTAAGTTTAGTGATTACTGTCATGTAATATTCCTTCTTGTAAATGTACTTCAAAACATAGAATGCCTCTTTTATCATTTTAGCCAAGAAGACTCTTTCCTCAAAGAACGCGAAGTGAGTAGG
>NZ_NVEC01000112.1 GCF_002571225.1 Bacillus sp. AFS059628
AAAGTGAAAAAAGAGAGATTAAATCTCTCTTTTTTCACTTTAAGCATTTGTTTTGAAATGAGAAACGAGAACTTCAAGTTCTTGTACAGTCGATTTCATTTCAGACGCCTTTTTAGCGACGACACTCATTTTGTTTACTTGGTCACCAGCTGAAGTTGCTGTTTGTGATGTTTCGGCGGCAACTTCATTTGAAATAGAAGCAATGTTATTTAAAGCTGCATTCATTTCTTCAGAACTTGCGGCCATTTCTTCAGCAGTTGCAGACATTTCTTGTATTTGTGTAGAGACTTTGTTAATGTGGTTAACAATTTCTGAGAATGAAGATCCAGCGGTACGAATGACTGTAATTCCTTCAGACGCCTCTGATTGGCCTTGCTCCATCATTTCATTTGCTATTTTTGTATCTTCTTGAATTTGATGAAGTAAATGATTAATATCAGTTGCTGCTAATTGAGATTGTTCAGCAAGTTTTCGCACTTCATCGGCAACAACAGCGAATCCTTTCCCATGTTCGCCAGCACGGGCTGCTTCAATTGAAGCATTTAAAGCAAGTAAATTCGTTTGTTCCGCTATATTAGAAATAGATTGAAGTGCAGTATCAATATGATTGGTGTGCGTAATGAGTCGCTCTACTACTTGTGATGTAGCATTAACAGCATCGTTAATGGTATGCATCTGTGTAATAGATTTCTCAATGACTTTATTCCCACTATCTGCTTTTTCTGAAGTTGTAACAGCTAGGCTAGCAACAGAAGAGGCAGATTCTGCAATACGTTGAACACTTGTTGCCATATCGTCCATTGCAGTTGAGCTTTCTTCTATGCTGGAAACCTGTGAACGAATATTATGTTCAAGAGCATTCATAGTTTCCTCGGTTTTTGCTGTGTTTTCCATAGAAGCAGTTGTTTCAATAAACACATTTTCAGACGCTACTTTTACACTTGTTGATGTTTGTTGCACTTGTTGTATGATACGTTGTAAGTTAGCGAGCATTTGATTAAAGGAATTGGCGATATCACCGATTTCATCTTTACTCGTTACGTGCAATCTAGCTGTTAAATCGCCATCTTGAGAAGCTAATTCTTTTAATTTCTCATCAATTTGTCGTATCGGTTTAACGAGTTTACCAGAGAACCACCATGCTAATAAAATAGCCGTTATTGTACATGTAATGAGGGAGAAGAAAATAATATATTGAATAAGAGATGAAGAAGACTCTACGTCGGCAATTAATGCGTCACGTTTATCATTTTCTTCATTTGCATATTTAGTAAAACGACTTAAAAGGTCGTTTACATAATCGGTTTGAGCTAAAGCAATTTTGGATGCTTCGTCCCATTTTCCTTCGCGAGTGAGAGGAAGGACTTCATTATCTATGACGCTTCGCCATTTTCTTCCCATTAAAATCACCTCTTTCATTCCTTCCGGGAGCTTTTTATCACTTGTTACTTTTTCTCTAGTATCAGCTAGTTTTTTTCCTTCTCGGTTGAATTTATCCAATCCTTTTTGATCATGTGATAGTAAATATTCTTGTAAGCCAGCAACTTGTGCTTGGAACCAATCGCCACGTTCTTTTAAAATTGTTGCTCTTTTTGATACATCATTTTTTAAGGTTTCGACTTCATTTGCTTGATTCATGGCGAATGAAAGAATAACAATAAGAGCAATGCTAAATAAGGAACAAATACTTAAGAGTGTGAAGAGTAGTTTTTTTCGAATACTAACATATTTCATCGTTACCCCTACCTTTTAAAAACTGTTTATTATAATTTATAAATGTTAATACAGAATTAATAAAAACATTATTATGAAGTTATTAATCTGTTCAATGAAAATTATAGCAGATAGTGGAAGATAGCAAATCAGTATGAGTAAATGTTCTTAAAATGTATACATTTGTATATCAAAAAATTCATAAATAAAAATTAGAAATCCTATTGTAATTTGAAATAACATGATGTATACTTCTAATTAGTTGATAACGATTATCAGTATCAACTATAAACATTACTCTTCGTTATGTTGGTCATACCCCTTTTTGACGACGTAAGTCAGAGACGAAATGTTGAAATATCTTGTGTCCTATTCTACAGAATTATGGTAATCTCCAACCTCAACTTATATGCGTGAGCATGCAAAAAGGATCCTATCCGTGAAGGGATCCTTTTTTGCATGCTGTCGCAATTAATGTATATAAACCAGGCACACGCTCTTCCATTCCTTCCGGTGCAGTAGGAGGGAAGACCCATCTTTGATGAGACCCGTGTTCTTCAACTAGTTTTTCAATTTTAAAATGTGCTTCTGCAAGTGTTGTAATAATTTCTCCTAGCGTCCAGCGACGGATGGTTGTTTTAGGTAACGATTCTTTCTGCGCTTCTGTAAGAAGAATGCTATAAGCAACATCATCTTCCATTAATTCTTCATCGAAATAATTTCCATTAGCCCGAAATGATGGGTGGTCGCCCCCTAATAATTTTGTGTAAACAGGATGATAGTCACGAAGGATAAGCATTCCATTTTCTTTCAGTAAGGTAGCAATTTTTTGAAAGAGAGGTTTTAAATCTAGAAAGTAATGGAGTACACCAAGTTCCAGCAATACGATATCAAATGATTGGGAGAGCGGCGCATGTAATACATCAGAAACGACATACTGGATAGAGACACCAGCTGCTTCCGCAAGTTCATTTGCATATTTTGCATTACTTGCTGAAATATCAACAACTGTTACGTCAGCTCCTAAAAGAGCGAGAGCAACGGCTTTATTGCCTTTTGAACCGAGTAAATTAATAATACGTTTTCCTTTTGGAGATTGTATGTAAGGTAAATAGTGATTTACCTCGTGCATAGGGTCTTCCATGATTTTTTTCGCATAATCAGCTGGTGCACCGTGACGATTCGTCCAAGCTTCATATGCAGCTGCATTCCAGCTTTTTTCATTACGTGCGCTTAGTTGTTTTTGATTCAATCGTATCATTCCTTTCGTGAACGTATAGGTATTCTATGAGAGGATGGGATTTCCTTTTCTTTTTGAATTAAAGTTTGATTTTTCTGCAATTAAGTCGTAAAATACGTGTTATATATAAAAGCGTTGAAAAGGAAAAGTAGGATGAACACATTCTTTCCAGAGAGCTTCGGTAGCTGAGAAGAAGCAAGAATATTCATTTGAACAATGGCCTTTGAGCTTCGTCCTGAACTTATGAAATGATAATAGTAGGCGGCGACGAGAGTTGGTACTCGTTATCAAAATCACAGTATAAGAGCATATAGCTCCGTACTTGTTAAGGCTAATTATGTGAGTAATTGGCGAAATAAGGTGGTACCGCGACTGTTTATACAGCCCCGCCCTTATCTTTTTTAAGATAGGGGCGGGGCTTTTTATATTTAAAAGGAGGAATGCAAGATGAGTATTTTTATTGGAGGCGCTTGGCCATATGCAAATGGTTCGTTACATCTTGGACATATTGCGAGTTTGTTACCTGGAGATATTTTAGCACGTTATTACCGAGCGAAAGGTGAGAATGTGTTGTATGTGTCGGGAAGTGATTGTAATGGAACACCGATTGCGATTAGAGCAAAACAAGAAGGTGTGGAGGCTAAGATCATTGCTGATAAGTATCATGAAGAATTTGAGCGATGTTTTCGTAGCCTTGGTTTTACTTATGATTGTTATACACGTACAGATAGTGAGCGCCATCATGAAACGGTTCAAAATGTTTTTTTACGTTTATTAGAAGAAGGACATATTTATAAAAAAACAGTAGAACAAGCATATTGCGAAACGTGTACACAATTTTTACCTGATCGTTATGTAGAAGGCGTTTGTCCACATTGCCATGAAGAGGCAAGAGGAGATCAATGCGATGCGTGTTCAGCTATTTTAGATCCACTCGATTTGTTAGAAAAGAAATGTAAGTTATGTGGTAATACACCATCCATACAGGAAACAGAGCATTTTTATTTCGCATTGCATACATTTCAGGAGCAAATTAAAAGGGCTGTAGAAATCGCCAAACAAACAGGAACATGGCGCGACAATGCGATTCAACTAACAGAGAGATATGTAAAGGAAGGATTACTAGATAGGGCGGTTTCACGTGATTTACCAATCGGGGTACCAATTCCAGTAGAAGGGTATGAAGATAAGAAAATTTACGTATGGATTGAAGCAGTGACAGGGTATTATTCAGCGAGTAAACATTGGGCTGAAGAAACAGGGAAAGATGATCAAGAGTTTTGGGATAAAGAAGCGAAAACATATTATGTACACGGAAAGGATAATATTCCGTTTCATTCTATCATTTGGCCAGCGGTATTGCTTGGAATAGGGGAAGGAGCAATTCCTCGTCATATCGTTTCGAATGAATATTTAACAGTTGAAAAAAGAAAATTATCTACAAGTAAAAACTGGGCAGTATGGGTGCCTGATATATTAGAACGCTATAATCCAGATTCTATTCGTTACTTTTTAACAGTAAATGCACCAGAAAATCGTGACACTGACTTTTCGTGGCGTGAATTCATTTACAGTCATAATAGTGAATTGTTAGGTGCATACGGAAACTTTGTGAACCGGACGTTAAAGTTTATTGAAAAATATTATGGTGGTACTGTGCCGAAGGGAAGTATTGACATAGCGCTGAAAGATAAAGTAGAAGGATTATATAAAAATGTCGGAGAAGTGATTGAGCAAACTAAATTTAAGGTGGCGCTAGAAACAATATTTGAGACAGTGCGTTTTGCAAATAAATACTTTGATGAGAGGCAGCCTTGGAAACAACGAGAAGATGATCCAGTTTCATGCGAAGAAACGATTTACAACTGTGTGTATCTTATCGCTAATTTTGCAAATCTCCTTGAACCGTTTTTACCATTTTCAAGTGAAAGAGTTAGAAATACCTTATCGATTGTGAACCGAAATTGGGAACCTCAACATACATTGCCGAATAGAATCGATAGTGTGCAGCCGCTATTTGAACGAATTGATGTAAAACAAATTGAGTGTGAGATAGAAAAGCTATTTAGTGCGTTAAAGTGAGATAGAGAAAAAGACCTTTCAAATATATGAAAGGTCTTTTGTTAGGCACTATGCACGCTACTACGTTTCTTTTCTCTCCTAGCCGTAAGGAGCTGAGGAGTAAAAATCCCAAGTAGTATAAAGAGAATCCCAATCCACTGCATGAACGTTACGACTTCATGTACAAGTGTAATAGAAGCGATAATGGCTGTTGGTAATTCAGCTGCTCCTAGTATTGTACCAAGTCCTGTTCCAACTTTCGGTACGCCAATTGAAAAACAAATGACAGGTACGACAACGCCGAACAATCCGAGGAAGAAGGCGTATTTCCAGAGACCAGCTTGCAAGGTACCGTCTGTTAAAAAGGTTGGCGGGAAGAATAAGCATACGATAAGAGTAGCGCTTGTTGTCATAAGGAAGCTTTTCGTATAAGGTGGAACTTCTGTAGCAACGCGCCCACTTGCAAATACATAGAATGAAAAAGAGACAGCAGCCAATAGGCCAAAGATAATACCTTTCGTGGAAAAGTTTTGTCCGAGACCTTCAAAGACACCACCTGCAAACAATGTTCCAACAAATAAAATAAGGATAGATATAACTTTCTCACGGCTTGGAAATGTACGGTTTGCAATTGCCTCAATGACTACACCAATCCATGTGAACTGGAAAAGCAGGACGACAGCGATAGATGCTGGTAGTTCTTCTACAGAAATAGCATAGAAGATACCGGTCATACTCATTGTCGTTCCAACTGTTAGTAAGGAAAAGAATTGCTTTTTTGTTACTTTATGACGTGAAACGAAAAGAACGAGCAGAAGAAGTCCAATCCATCCGAAGACATATTGTCCTCCTAATAGTTGATGTGCTGAAAATCCATCAATGAATCCGAGTTTAAAAATAGTTGAAAGTACGCCGTAGCTACAAGCTCCGAATAAAACGAGTAATGAATACTTAAATTTCTCCATGAAAATCCTCCTTTTACATAATAAAAAACGCCCGCTATCCAAATAAGGATAACGGGCGAACGAAACAGAGTCATATACTCTACAAAATTCCGCCACTCATACGAAGTATGAATTTGGGGTATGAAATTGTAGTAGGTTTTTACATTGCTTTTGGGAATACAATAGAACATTTTACACCTTGAGGTGTGTTTTGTATACCATAAGGAAATTGATGTTTATCTAGTATTTGTTTTACAATGTATAACCCAAGACCACTACCTTGTACTAAGCCATGTTTGTCAGGATTTGCGCGATAGAATGGTTCAAATAAATGGGCAAGTTTATCTTCATCTATTTGTGAACCTGTATTTAATACTTCTAATGCGTAACCGTTTGGCTTTTCATAAAGCTTTATATAGACATGCTGATGGTCAATTGTATAATGAATTGCATTTGAAATAATGTTGAAAATGGCAGTTTGAATAAATTTAGGATCAGCTAAAACTTGTACATCTTGTTTAATGTTAGATTGAACATTTAATTGCTTTACAGATACGAAATAATCTACTTTCTTCATAACATCCTCAATAATATTAGTTAATGAGATAACTTTTAAATCTGGTTTAAATTGAGGATTTTGTATTTTGGATAATTCCGACATTTTTTCCGTTAATATGTTAATATCTTGCATCATTTCATAGGAGCGTTTTAAATATTTATCTCTATCTTTATAAGCCCCAATCCCGTGAATCATGCCATCTAGTTGCCCCATAACGGCTGCGATTGGTGTTTTTAATTCATGGGAAACCATAGACATAAATTCTTTACGAGATTGTTCTAATTGCTGCTCCTTTTTGAGTTCATTTCTTAAATCTTGATTGCTTGCATGTAAATTCTTCACTATATTTGGTACTTGTGAAGCAGCTACTTGTAAATTAAAATCTGTTTGATCAGTATTTTTGTTAAGTAGTTTTTTATCTGAGAAATCAAGATTCATAATATCTTTTAAAGCATCACTCATATATTGAAAAGGCTTAGCAATTAGTTTTGCATAAATTAAAGAGCCGAGCAGAGATAATGCAAGCATTGTCGCGCCAATATGTGGAGCTAATTGCTGCAGTACATCTGTTAATTTTGGATTATCTTGTGCATCATTTGTTTTACTTGCTGCATTTTGTTTATGTAAGGCATCATTATTAGTAGCGACTTGCTTTTCCGTTTCTGTAAGTGGAGCAGAAGCGCTATTTTTCCCCGAAATATTTTGAGTATGTTCTTTTGCTTTTGCAGTTTGGCTAGGCTGCAAAAGGTGATTGATAGCTGTAGAGAGTGATTTATAATCTATAACCGAAGATTGAAAATTAAAAATGTCTCCCTGTGATCCAGCTTTATTTTGATTCGTTTTACTTTGGTCGTTTTGTTTATTTGAATTCGCTTGTTCTGTAGTTAGCGCTCCATTTTCTTTTGCAAAACGTTCTTTATCATAGTTTGAAGCTAGGAAGTAAATAATTTGATAAAGACAAAGTGATAAAAGAATACAAAATAATAAGGTTTTGATGAAAATATTTTTGGTGATGTTGTCTTTGCTACGATTCGATTTTGTAGCCAATGCCTTTCACCGTTTTAATATAAGGAATTCCTAATTTTTTTCGTAAGTTTTTAATATGTGTATCTATAACTCTTACATCACCATAATGTTCATAGCCCCATACCTTATTCAACAAATCACTTCTTGATAATACTTTTCCTCGATTTTGCAGTAAAGTATAAATAATTTCAAATTCTTTTGTTGTCAATTCAATTTGATTACCATGAACATAAGCGGCATATGCTGTAGAATTTAACATCAATTCATGGAATTGTAGTATCGTTGCAGCTTCGGCTTCCTTCGTTGCTGCCCTTCTTAATACAGCTTCTACACGTTTAATAAATACGGTGTAATGGAACGGTTTCGTAATATAGTCATCAATACCTAATTCAAATCCTTTAATTTCACTTTCTTCATTATGTAAGCCTGTTAACATAATGATTGGTACATCAGATTGTCCTCGCATAATTTTACAAATACTATAGCCATCTATATCTGGTAACATCACATCAAGGAGGACAAGGTCGTATGAATTTTTTTGGAAAAGAAGAATGCCTTCTGTTCCAGCACCAACGACATCAACGGTAAAGTTTTGTGCCATTAGAAATTCACGAATTAGTTCTTGTATATCTGGGTTGTCTTCAATCACCAGTATATGCGTCATAGTAACACCTCCTAAATAACGCTTTTTACTGCAATATTCGAATTCATCATTTTTTCGATGACTCAGATTGTTTATACATATAATAAGCCCCCGCCATAAAATAATCATGAAAGTAGCAAGGGGAGTTGTTTAGTGAAACTGAATATTTAAGAATTACAGTAATTCTATTATAGTATGTATTGTAAAATTTATAAAATATTATAACTGTATAATTTTAATATCCATGTTTATCAATGTTTTGATGTTGTTTAACGAAACCCATTCTTATTATATATGTAAATACAGTTGTTTTGCTACTGTAAATGAAGAAATAAAATAAGCCAAGACATAAAATTCTTGGCTACACATAAATCGTGTTGATAGGTTATTTTACAGTGACAGTAGCCTGCTGGGGAATACGCTCAAATAACCAGTGTATATCATTGTTATACATACGAATACAACCTAGTGTTGTCCATTTACCGATTGCCTGATTATTGTTCGTACCATGAATCGCATAAGTTGTTCCATAAGTTCCTGCCATGTTTAGTCCGAGCCAACGATCACCAAGTGGATTACGTGGATCTCCGCCTTTAATTTTGCCTGTATAATAAGGACGATTTTTAATTTTATTTACGATTTGGAAAGTGCCTTTAGGTGTAGGAGTAGTTGCTTTACCAGTAGCGACAGTAAAACTTCTTATGAACGTTCCATTTTGATAATAATCCATTTTATTTAACTGCGTGTTTACAATTAGTTGAGCGTTCGTTGTAGCTGCCTCAGCATTTGTGAATGGGATAGTTAAAAATCCTAATGATAATAGTGCGCTTAATAATAGTTTTTTCATTATGTGCTCCTTTTTGCTATTGTAATAGTCTTACATACAATGAATTTGCAAACCTCTTAATACTTTATTTACATTTTCATCTAGTGTTTCAAAGAAGGTAGTAATCTTTGGATTGTGTTTGTTGTTTTTATCAATGAGTAATCTTTCATTTAGTAAAAGTTCACCATGTAGTCCAAAACTTTGCACTTGAATATTTAGTTCATCTTCAGTTTCAGAAATAACTGGTAAGAAGTAGTGGAAAGCTTTCGTTGGAATGATGTAACTTTTGCCAATCATGCTTTCTTGATTTGAATTAATCCATTTTTTCGTAACGATTTTAATGTTCTTTTTTGAAACGATAAAAGACAGTGTTGTAGATTTTGTTAAACTTACGTCAAATTCATTTGTTTCACATATGTGTAAATTAAAAACGGTTTCATTTTGATGTGATTCAACATTTGTATTAATAAAATCGTGCATTTTATAAGCTTCCATTTCTTATTCACCCTTTTTTCAATTTCGAAAAACGACTTATATTTATTCAATTTAATGCTTAGTCATATATTGGTTAAATTTTTCAACAAATTCCGATATAATCTTACAATACGTATATGAAGCTAATATGAAGTTAGTATGAGTTTGTGGTGGTTTTTTATTGAGAACAAAATAAGATGATTGTTAAGTGTTAAAAAATGGATAAAAAATGCATATTAAGTCCGTGTTTCTCTCGGTATATATTTGTTAATTTGTTTTTAAATGAACGTACATAGAAGTAAATAAAGAACGGGAAATTTTAGTGTGATCCTTACAAAAATGTAATAAAAATGTAAGCTATTGTGATAGTTATTTCGACAATTTTTTTATACAATAATAGTAAGAAGTTGTACGTGATGGAAAGGAGAGATGGCATGGAATGGATTCATGAATTATTTCAGCAATACGGGTACTATGTTGTACTTGTTGGTTTGCTGTTAGAATATATTGCACTTCCGTTTCCGGGAGAGCCAACGTTAGCATATGCGGGATTTTTAGCACATAAAGGTGATTTAAGTTTACCGATTTTAATTATCCTATCCTTTATTGGGACAAGTGTAGGAATGACAATCCAATACTTTTTAGGAAATAAATTAGGAATGCCCTTTGTTCAAAAGTATGGGAAATACGTATTTTTAACCCAAAGAAAAATTGACTTAACAAGAACGTGGTTTGATAAGTATGGATACTTCCTAATTTTTATCGGTTTCTTTATTCCTGGTGTACGTCATTTTACAGGATATTTTGCAGGAATTATTAACTTACCGTTCCGCCGTTTTGCGATTACAATATACTCAGGTGCTCTATTTTGGGTATCATTCTTCTTAATTGGTGGTTACTGGTTAGGTGGAAACTTACATGATATTTTTGGAGCGCTAGAAGGTCACATCGGTAAAATCATTTTTGGAGTGATTGTGATTGTAGCAATTACGTTAGGAGTTCGTTTCCGTAAACAGTTAAAACGAGCATTATTACAAAACGCAAGTTAATATGGAATCCATTCTATGTCAAAAATTAGGAACGCAGTGCAAATGCACTGCCTTTTTTATTTTCCAATCTATTTTAATAAGTTTTTGTTTACCTGTTTAAAACTTCATAGATTATCTTGTCAATTATTAACGTCAAAATGACAATTATAATTGACAAAAATAAGGATATTATTTACAATTTTAAATAAATAAATGAAAAAGAGGTAAGACATGAAGCTTCAAAATCGAGTGAGAGAATTGCGAGCAAAGCATCGTTTATCACAAGGGGATTTAGGGAAAGCGATTGGATCATCACGGCAAACGATCAGTTTAATTGAGCGCGGGGATTATGCACCATCTATCGTATTGTCGTTAAAAATCGCACATATTTTCAATGTACCGGTGGAGGAAATATTTGAGTTAGTGGAGGGAGAAGATGATGGTGAAGAGTAAACTGGGAGAACAATTTATTAGTTTTTGCAAGCTCATATTAAGTATGGTAGGTGGCTTTTTTGCATCCTATATAGCTTTAGACTTACTCTCGGATGAACCGAGAAAATTATCACCCAATATATTAATAGGTGTATGTACTCTTTTTGGAATGATAATGATGTATTACACTTGGAAGAATACACGTATGTTAGCGGAGGCACGTGATGAAGAAGAGAGTGTACAAGGTAGAAAATTAGGGATTGTAATTATGTATTTACGTATAGGTGATATAGTTACGCAGGCCTGGTTTGTATATGCAGTTATTGCATGTAGACGTGCATTCATGCATGATGCAAATGTTTCCTTCGCAATTTGGAACATGGTAGCTGCTACTGCTTTTACGATTATTATAGTGATCATTGGGATTATGGCGAGAAATCGTTATAACAAGCTTTACCCTGAACAAGGTGTAACGTATATGGAATCGATGGAGATGTGGAAGAAAAACGCAGATGAAGGATTAAAGCATATTGTGCATGAAGCTGGATATAAAGCGTACGAATTTACGAATAAAGTATTGGCATATGTGTGGTGGGCTGCCGTTATATATACAGTTGTTAGTGATATCAATTTCGTGTTGCTTGGTTTAATCTCGTTTATTTGGATATTACATATCGGAAAATTCATGTACGAAATGCATAGAAAAATGATTTACTAAGGGGAGAAAAAGGTGGATATTTTAAGAAGGCCAGCTGGTTCACTGACAGTGGTGCTAATTCTGTCCATTTTATACGGAGTAATTCGAACGGAGAGATTAGAAATAATGTTAGATGTATGGGCATTATTTCTAATCTTTTTATTAGTGCTAGCTATTCATGAGCTGGGACATGTAGTAGTTGGTTTAATAGGTGGTTTGAATTTTAAATTTATGACAGTAGGGCCGATTACTTTTCAAAAAGAGAAGGGGAAAGTACGCATTCGAGAAAATAAATTGTGGATGTACTTTGGAGGCGTCGTAATGTTAGTGCCACCTTCTATAGAGACACCAAACCTTTCAAAAAAATGGGCGTGGATGACTTTAGGTGGGCCAATGACAAGTTTACTATTTGGTATTACTTTTGGTTACATATATATGGTGAGTTATTATCAATACCTTTTATACTTTGCTGTGTTACACTTTACAATTTTTGCAGCTACAATCGTACCGATAAAAGGAACGTTTTTGAGTGATGGTATGCAATTTCTCATTTTAATCAAGGATGATGAAAAAGCGCAGCAGCATTTATATAATATTCAAGTATCAAGTGAGTTGTTTAGTTATAAGAGGCCGAAAGATTGGGACGAGAGATTAGTAGAAATTAGTAAGGAGAAATTAAAAGAGGATAAAAGTATAAGAGATATAATGAGCGGACTTATGCTCGTCTTCCTTGCTCGTTCGGATCAAAATGGAATGGAACAAGCGATACCGTATGTAGAACAAATCGTGAAACGCCCTGTAACGAAAGAAAATAAATTTTTCGTTAGTAGTTTTCATAGTTGGTATCTTTTATATAAAGCTCTTTATGAGATGGATCGTCTTTCTCTGCAAGAAGCGAAGGAACATGGGAAGGTGGTTACAAAAATAGACTTACATGGGTATTATCGCACACAAGCGATTGTTACATATGTAGAGAATGATCTAGAAGCTTCACATATTTATATGAAGAAAGCCGATAAAGAATTGCAGAATGCCGAAAAGAATGAACTGGGATATTTACAATTAGAGAGAGAATGGTTTGAGCAGCTGAAAGAGAGGGTATCTTACGATGGGTGAAGTATCCTCTTTTTTCTATGTCGTCTTATGCCGTTCCATAAGAAGTGTGGGGCGAGTAAAATAAGATGTGAAGAGCAAAGCTTGGAGGAATTCTAGATGGAAATTTTAACGATTATTTTAATCATCTTGCTCATTTATGCTGTTTTCAAAGTAGCATATGTAGCATTAAAGATACTCGCGATCCTATTAGTTATCTTTTTAATCGTAGAGTTCGGCAGTAAATTGCTTGGGGGATAGGGTATGTTGTACGCTCTAGTTGTCGAAGGGTGTCGGTAAGTCGATATGTTATGTCGAATCGTCGATATATTTGGAAAAGCGCTGATATAATCCGTTTGGTACTGGATGGGGTATATGGAAAAGAAGTTGCTGTGAAGGTAGCTTCTTTTTATTTTGGTGTTGGGGTATACAAAACAACATAAAAAAGCTGGAAGAATATCTTCCAGCTTACGAGTTACTTTCAATTTGGCGACCGTTTTCTTCTTCATTGTCTTGTAATAGGTTGAATACATCTGCTAGGCAGAATGCAATGAACCAAGTCCATAGACCGTGGAAGAAAGCTGAGCTTAATTGAAGTGGTAATGTATAGTTAGTCATTGAGTAGGAAATACATCCGCCAACGATTCCAATCATTGTTAGTAGCATTGTTTTTTGCGCATTTTCTTCTGGATTGAAGAGGAAGAAAATGTATCCGCCTAAAATTGAAGCGCTTACAAGTGTTTCGATTCCATTAAAAATGATATTCTCTCCAAGCTGAGTGTTTGTCCAGAAGCAGATTGTTCCGCCGATAATAGCAAACAGGACAGCTATTGTATATCTTATATATTGATTCATATGTTCATCTCCTTATGTAATAAGATGATTTGGAAGTCAAAAAGGTAGGTATAGTATATTGAAGTGAGTTTTAGTTGTACGTATCTTTTTATAAAAAAGATCATTGAAGAGTGATCGGTTATTTAAACCGTTACGTGTATGGTGTCTGAAATATACCCGACTGCTCGTTTCTTTTTGCTTGTAAAATAAGAGAAACTTCCAAGTCTATATACTCTTTTTTTGTGAGTCTGTTTTTATTATAACACATTTAGAGGCGTAATGATAGAATTATCTGATTTTGTAATAAGTGTAAAAAATAAAAATCGCAAAGAAATACCATTAACGGCGCAGCTTAGTGGAAGAAGGATTTTCATTTACTATGATGAAATATGTAATTAAGGTGGGATATAAGAAGGGGAATTAAATACTATAAAAATGTTTTGTAGCATAAAGGAAAGAAAGGGGAACTAGCTTGGAAATCACAACAGAAAGATTAATAATTAGACCTTTTAAGAGGACTGATTTACAGGATGTATTTGCTATTTATAATAATGATGATACATGTAAGTTTCTATTACATAATAAGTGGACTCATGAAGACATGCAGGAGAGATTTAATAAGAAGCTAGCAAACAATGTACTTACTAAAGAGTCAATATTAAGTTTGGCAGTTATATACAAAACTAAAGTAGTTGGTGATTTATCCGTATGGTACACAAATATGAAAGATACTGTTGAGATTGGTTATAGTTTTTCAAGTGAAGTAGCTGGGAGAGGTTTGGCAACAGAAGCAGTAAGTAGTTTGGTATTTAAATTATTTAATGAATGTAATGTACATCGTATACAAGCTAATCTTGATGCACGTAATACAGCTTCACAAAAATTGTGTGAACGAATAGGCATGAGAAAGGAAGCACATTTCATGCAAGACTTTTGGAATAAAGATGAATGGACAGATAGTATTGTATATGGAATGCTATCCACTGATTTGTCATAATAAACTTAGTGATTTTATTATGCTAAAAGGTGCGTGAGTTGAATAACAAAGGGCATAACCTATTATATATGACTAATAGGTTATGCCCTTTCATGTATTACTCTTTTTTATATGCGTTTGAAACGGCCGACAATTTCAACTGTTTCAGTAATGTTCATAAATGCTTTGTTATCCACTTGACGGATAATACGTTTCATTTCGCCTAACTCATAACGAGTCACGACAGTGTAAATCATTTTTTTCTTATGGTTTGTATAGCCGCCGACAGCATCTACCATTGTCACGCCACGTATGCCGTGATGTAGTAGGGCGCTTTTTATTTCCTCGCCTTTTTCTGTAATTGTCATTATCGTTAATTTAATATGTTTCGTATGCACAGCATCGATCACTTTGCTGACTACAAATCGACTAATTAACGTATAAAGTGTAATATCCCATCCGAAAATAAAACCTGCTGCTACAAGTAAGATTAAGTTGAATACAAATATGATTGCTCCAATTGAAACATCTCGATATTTCGCTACAATCAATCCAACAACATCAAATCCACCTGTTGAAGAAGCAAATCGGAATATGATTCCTGAAGCTGCTCCGCAAATTACACCGCCGAATACAGAAGATAGTAAAATATCATCTGAAACTTGGTGTACAGGGATAATGTTCATCGCTAACGATGATACAGCTACAAAGTACGCTGTTAAAAAGGTTGTCTTCTTGCCTAAGTAAAAGTGACTTAAAATAAGAAGAGGAATGTTTAGTAAAAAGATAAGTGCACCGATATTGTAGTGCATTAAATAACCGATAATCATCCCTACTCCAGCAAATCCACCGCTAATCATGTTATGCGGGATAAAGAACATATTCATAGAAATTGCATACAAAATAGAAGCTACGAAAATAACAACCAACTGTATGATAAATTCTAAGTGAAATGTTTTAGCTGCTGGGAAGGATAAAAAGGCGGTGTCGGGAACGTAATCGGCGTCTCCTAGTTGACCCATAGTATGTTTCATCTCCATATTCATTTTTGATTACAAGAAGAGAATAAAGGTTTTTTCAAAAACTGGCAATAGTTTTATTATAATGCAAAAATTTTATAAATTTCTAATAAATCAAGCCTATTCATTGGTGTGTGTGAATATACTAAAGAAAGCGAATACAATGTTTCTTAATTATTGTTTTCTTGAGAAAATATGCAAAATACTTTTTTTTGACGATAAAAGGAAATAGAGAATGTTTGCCGAATGTGCTAAAATGACCTTATTAAGGATGTGAAGCGATGGAATTTTTATTGCAGGATGCAATTCTATATATATCGTTTGTAACGACAGCACTTTGTTTATTAGAAGTTTTCTTCCTTGCTAACGTTTCTCGCTTTGTGCGTCAGCAAGCATCGAGCGGTAGACAAAGAGCTTTTGCGTTAGTTGATACATGTGAAGATAGTGCGGGGAATGTACCGCTATTTTCGATTTTTTATAAATATGGAATGATTCGTTCTGTACGCAGACAAGAATCAAGTGAAGAGAATGACGAGGTTGGTCCGTATACACCAATGTTTCGCTAAATAATTACGAAACATTGGAGGAATGAACATGTTAAAATCATACCGAGCTGTGCTCGTTAGTTTATCATTATTACTTGTTTTGGTTTTATCTGGTTGCAGTAATGCAGCCCCAATTGATGCGCATAGTACCGGAATTTGGGATCATTATTTCGTATATCCAATTTCGTTTATGATTCAATTTGTTGCTCATCATATACCGGGAGCAAGCTTCGGGATTGCTATCATTATTATGACGCTCGTTATTCGTTCAGCAATGATTCCATTAGCTGTTTCGCAATATCGTAGCCAAGCGAAAATGAAAAAAATGCAACCTGAATTGCAGAAGCTAAAGAAAAAATACGGTGATGTAAGTAAAGATCTTGAAAAACAAAAGCAGTATCAAAAAGAAATGTCAGAACTAATGAAATCAGGCGGTTGGAATCCACTTGCTGGTTGCTGGCCAATCTTTATACAAATGCCGATTTTCTCTGCTTTGTATTATGCGATTAGCCGAACAGAAGAGATTCGCACATCTTCGTTTTTATGGGTAAACTTAGGACATGCAGATCCTTATCATATATTACCGATTATCGCAGCGTTAACGACATTTATTCAGATGAAAGTTTTCCAATCTAATATTACACCTGGGGAACAAGTACAGATGTTGAAAATGCAGCAAATTATGATGCCGGCAATGATTCTATTTATGGGATTTGCGGCGCCATCAGGTCTTGTGTTGTACTGGATAACAGGTAACTTATTTACAATGACACAGACAATTGTATTAAGAAGAATAATGGAACGTGAAGAATTACAATTACAAAAAACATAGAATAACGCCGCTCATCACGAGCGGTGTTTTTTTGTTAAGTCGTTAAGGAAATTTTAAGAAACTGACATTACTATAGGCATTGTATACGAGAGTGTACATGCTGTAGAACTATGAAGGAGGAAATTTCCTATGAAGAAGAAAACAGTTGGGTATTTAGCGATTGCAGGTGCTTTATCATTCGGAATCATTGGAGGAGTCGGTATTCCGGCATTCGCGGCAACGAATACTCCAGCATCTGAGCAAGCGACAAAAACGGCGAAAAAAGATTTAGATGACGCTACAAAACAAAAAGTAAAAACGATTATGGACGGTACAAAGAAACAGTTGGAGGAGCTAGGTGTAAAGCTTCCAAAGAAAGAAAAACATAAGCATATGTTTGCGGGATTAGATGAAGCAACGAAAGAAAAAGCAAAATCGATTTTAGAGCAAGAGAAATCCGGGAAATTAACACATAGGCAAGCAAAAGAAGAATTAACGAAACTAGGCGTGAAGTTCCCAGAAAAGGGTAAGCATGGAGACATGTTTGCTAACTTAGACGAAGCAACAAAAGAAAAAGCAAAATCAATTTTAGAGCAAGAGAAATCCGGAAAATTAACACGTGAACAAGCAAAAGAGGAATTAACGAAGTTAGGTGTGAAAATGCCAGAGAAGGGTAAGCATAAAGACATGCTTGCTAACTTAGATGAAGCAACAAAGGAAAAAGCAAAGTCTATTTTTGAACAGGAAAAGTCCGGGAAATTAACACATAAGCAAGCAAAAGAAGAATTAACAAAACTAGGTGTGAAACTTCCAGAGAAAGAGAAGCATGGAGACATCTTTGCGGGATTAGATGGGGCAACAAAAACAAAAGCACAAGCGATTTTAGATAATGAAAAGAAACAATTAGAAGCATTGAATGTTGATTTGCCGCACCACAAGTTTTTTATGAACAAAGAAGATAAATAATCGAATTATGTATCTTTCGTGTGGGCAACCGGAAGATACATGTGAGGACCGACTTCTGCTGGCAGAAATCGGTCCCTTTTAATGATTCAATAAAATTCTTTTCATTGTTAGTATGTATCCAAAGACGCAGTAGAAGATTGCAAAACCGATAAACACTTCCGTGTATTGATATGTACCTAATACATAGAAGGAAACAGCTGGTATAATAGCTACTGTTAAAATGCTATAACCAGGATATTTATGCCTGAACATGATAGCGAATAGAACAGAAAGAAGCGTAGCAATGAGACAAAAAACAGCAATCATTATTGGTGCACCTCCTATATAGAGTATACCATTTTTAGGGAATTAGAGAAGTATCGTAAATTCTGTTATAATATAAGAAGAGAAACATTTCGTATGTTATATAAAAAATATATTGATTTTTTCTAACAATTCAATATAATGAACAATAACTACAAAATTCGACATCAAGAAGTGATGATGAGGACACGATCAATTTTTTACGATTCTCAGAGAGGGAAGCCTTTGGCTGTGAGCTTCCTAATACGAAAAAATGGATTACCACCTCTGAACTGCAGCAGTGAACGAACATCTAGTAATTGCTTGCCGGCAAAAACCGTTATTTAGACTTGAGAAATTGGTGAAGTGTGTTACTTTACGAATTGAAACAAGGGTGGAACCACGAATATAACACTCGTCCCTTTTTTAGGGAGGAGTGTTTTTTTATTTCATTTTTGCATCACACTAGGATTGGAAGGAGGATACGCAGCATGCATCATGATGAGAAGAACAAGATTGGTTTAACGGTAGCACTTTCTATCGTAGTAGGAACGATTATTGGATCTGGTGTGTTTATGAAACCAGGGAGCGTATTAGATTACTCGGGGAGTTCTAATATGGCGATTCTTGCTTGGGTAATTGGTGGTCTGTTGACGCTAGCAAGCGGTTTAACAGTAGCTGAAATTGGAGCGCAAATCCCGAAAAATGGTGGGTTGTATACGTATTTAGAGGAGATTTACGGAAGTTTTTGGGGATATTTATCAGGCTGGATGCAAACGATTGTTTATGGACCAGCTATTATTGGAACGTTAGGGTTGTACTTTAGTTCTTTAATGATTAACTTCTTCTATTTAGATAAAGTATGGAATTTACCAATCGCAATTGGAACTGTTGTGTTCCTTGGCGTTGTAAATAGTATGGGAACAAAATACGGAGGTATCGTCCAAACAGTTACGACAATCGGGAAAATGATTCCGATCGTATTAATCGTCGTGCTAGGTTTTTGGAAAGGAAATAGCGATATCTTTAATGTAGTTGTGCCGATATCTGAAAATCAAAGTATCGGTATGGCAATTTTAGCAACATTATTTGCTTATGACGGCTGGATCCTGCTTGCGTCAATTGGCGGAGAAATGAAGAATCCAACAAAGTTATTACCGAAAGCAATGACAGTTGGGATTTTAATTGTAACAGCTGCCTACGTATTAATTAATTTGGCATTATTAAATGTATTACCAGCAGTGGAAATTGTGGACCTTGGAGAAAATGCAACAGCGACAGCTGCGGGCATGCTACTTGGTGAATATGGTGGAAAAATTATTAGTATCGGTATTATCGTGTCTATTTTCGGTTGTTTAAATGGAAAGATTTTAACGTTCCCACGTATCCCGATGTCGATGGCAGAACGTGGACAGCTTCCATTTGCTAAGTTTATTGCAAAGGAAAGCCCAAGATTTAAAACACCAGCAAATGCAATTACTGTTGAAATCATTTTAGGAATTATTTTAATGATTATTAGTGATCCGAATAAGCTATCTGAGATTTCCGTATTCATTATTTATATTTTCTATGTAATGACGTTTATTGGTGTCTTCATTTTAAGAAAACGCAATAAGAATAAAGAGCGTGCATATAGTGTACCGTTATTCCCAATCGTACCAATCGTTGCGATTTTCGGTTCGCTCTTTGTAATTGGTAGTGCAATTATCAATGATCCGGTAAGTTGTTTCTTATCAATTGGAATTGTCTTTACTGGACTGCCGGTATATTGGTATTTAAATAAGAAGAACAAAACTGAAGTATCATGATTGAAGGGTAGGCGTATTATACGCCTACCTTTTTTACTGTAAAAAAATTGTACTTGTTTTCAATTTCTATTTTGGTTACTATAGTCGTAGTAACCAAAATAGAAAGCGTGGGGAAAGACTTGAATTTTCGTGTGCATATTTTAGCTATCGCGGCTTTCGTAGTCGGAACGGTTGAGCTAATTATAGGAGGAACGCTTGATTTAGTTGCCAATGATTTAGGAGTATCTATTAGTGCGGCTGGTCAGCTTATAACAATATTTTCAGTAGTATTTGCTTTATCAGGTCCGGTTTTATTAGCGGTAACTGGAAAGTCTGAAAGAAAAAAATTATATATTGGGGCATTATCAATTTTCTTAATCGGAAATATTATTTCAGCATGTAGTGTGAATTATGGGATGTTAATGTTCTCAAGGGTTATTTGTGCGGCGAGTGGTTCGCTTATTATTGCACTGTCAGTAACACTTGCTTCTAGCGTTGTAGAACCACATTTTCGTGCGCGTGCAATTGGAATCATCTTCATGGGGATTAGTGGCTCACTTGTACTTGGAGTACCGCTTGGCCTTGTACTCGGAAATGCATATGGATGGCGTGCACCATTTGTACTCATTTCGATCTTAACAGTAATGGCAATCGCATGTATTTCATTATTCTTAACGAAAGTACCACCAACATCAGTGCTATCGATAAGAGAGCAAATCGCTACGTTAAAAGATAAAAAAATTGTCAGTGCACAGTTAACGTCATTCTTATTTTTAACGGGTCATTTAACACTATATGCATATTTAACACCATTCTTAAAAGATGTGATGCATGTTGAGGCAAATTGGATTAGTGTATTTTACTTCATTTTCGGAGTTGCAGCAGTAATTGGTGGCGGCTTCGGTGGCTGGCTTGCGGATAAATGGGGATCGAAGAAAAGTATTATCTCAATTATTATCGTATTTGCGTGTGCGATCTTCGTATTGCCAATGATGACATTTTCATTCCCGCTGTTCATTATTATGATGGGAATTTGGAGTATGCTTAGCTGGGCTATTTCACCAGCACAACAAAATTATTTAATTGAAATTGCACCAGAATCAGCTGGTATTCAGCAAAGTTTAAATAACTCTGCCCTTCACTTAGGAATTGCGCTCGGTTCAACAGTAGGCGGAGTTGTTATTGAAAAATCATCTGTTATATACAACGCTTGGGTAGGAGGTGGCTTTATTATATTAGCGCTGCTTTGTGCAATTTTCTCGATTACGAGAGGACGTTCTGCTCAGTTTGCAAAAGAAGAATCTATCGTTTGATAGGTTCTTTTTTATTTGTAAAAAATGGAAGGGTTTGGTGGGTAGATGGAGAAAGGTGTATATAGCGAGGTGATGGAAAATGATGTCTAATTTCTCGGTATTGGGGATAATAATTGCACTACTACCGGTATTGATAGTTGTTGTTGTATTAAGATGGGTTCGTTTCATCTATCAAAACTCAGAGAAACAAGTGGAGCAAAATGAAAAAATTATTGAGCTGTTGACGGAGATAAAAGAAAAAGATAAGTGATATATATTTGTTTGAAATTTGTTTCTCGTAAGTTATGAAGGCACTTATAAAGTGAAACTTTA
>NZ_NVEC01000113.1 GCF_002571225.1 Bacillus sp. AFS059628
GGCGCTACTGGACCTCAAGGACCTCAAGGCGTTCAAGGTAATACAGGGGCTACCGGCGCTACTGGACCTCAAGGCGTTCAAGGTAATACAGGGGCTACTGGTGCTACCGGACCTCAGGGTATTCAAGGGCCAACGGGCGCTACTGGTATAGGAGTTACAGGACCAACTGGACCTTCTGGTGGGCCTCAGGGACCTACTGGACCTCAGGGACCTCAAGGTAACACGGGCGCTACTGGACCTCAAGGTGTTCAAGGTAACACAGGCGCTACTGGACCTCAAGGTGCTCAAGGGCCAACGGGCGCTACGGGTATAGGAGTTACAGGACCGACCGGGCCGACTGGACCTAGCTTCCCTGTAGCAACAATTGTTGTAACAAACAACATTCAACAAACAGTACTTCAATTTAACAACTTCATTTTTAATACTGCAATTAATGTAAACAACATTATCTTCAACGGCACAGATACAGTTACTGTTATCAACGGTGGTATTTATGTAATTAGCGTATCCATCTCTACAACTGCACCAGGATGTGCTCCACTCGGAGTAGGAATTTCAATAAATGGAGCAGTCGCAACTGACAACTTCTCTTCAAATCTAATAGGCGACTCACTTTCATTTACTACAATCGAAACGTTAAGAGCTGGCGCAAACATTTCTGTCCAATCTACTCTTAATGAGATTACGATCCCTGCAACAGGAAATACTAACATTCGTCTAACTGTATTTAGAATCGCTTAAATTTCACTATTTATCGTTTATGGCAAATAAAAAAAAGAGCGAGAAACTGAACTGCACCCCAATTGTT
>NZ_NVEC01000114.1 GCF_002571225.1 Bacillus sp. AFS059628
CCTTGAGGTCCGGTAGCGCCAGTAGCGCCCGTGTTACCTTGAGGTCCAGTAGCGCCGGCTGGCCCAGTAGGTCCAGTAGGTCCTTGAATGAATGAAGCAGAATTAACTAGAGCGGTTTGTAATGCTGCTATTAATTTAAGAAGCTCTTGAAGTGTGCAAGGGTCAATTCGGAATAGTTTTGTAATAGATAGTAAATAATTAATTAGATTTTGAAGTTCGATAAATACAGCGCTTGCTACGAAAGTTGGATTTTTTAATATAGTTATTAAGTTTTTAATAATAGCTAACCCTTGTGCTTTCAGGGAGGAAGTAGCGTCTAGTGAACAAATAAATTTACTTAGTAGGTTCAATGTATCGATTAGATCTTCAATATTCTGGGGAGATGGATTTGCGAAAAGTTTTGGGATTATTTTTGTTAAATCGATAATGATTGCGCGAAATGTTCTAAGTTGTGCCTTAGTAACTGGGATTGAGGGGGTATTTGGGATTCGTCCAGCGCTACTTGGAAAGCATGGTTTGGAGAATTTGTTTTGACTGTCGTCATAACGAGACATTAAATCTCTCCTTTCTAATGAGAATGTGAATGAAACTCATCATAGTAGATGCAAAAATTAGTTAAATGGTCATAGTAAAATCGTTTGTTTGAAGAAAAAATAGAAAAAACGCCTTANNTAAGGCGTTTTTTCTATTTTCTGCGTATTGATAATATCGTTTTAGTGAAATCTTTGATTTGAACCCAGCTAGCTTTATAATTTCTGATTCCGGAGTTTCTTTTTTTATTAAGTTTAAAATATAGGTGTTACGAAAGTGTTGTCCTGAGATTCCTTTGCGTAAATTAGCTCTAGACACTTCAAGTCGAATCATTTTTTGGATAGCGATTTCTGTTAATCCCTTTGGTGCATCATTTTCGTATACCCATCTGTATGTTCCGCGATTAAAATCGAATGCGACAAATAATGGGTCATTACTATGGTATTTTGGACGAACGGGTTCAGGGATACTTTTGTAATAAGTATATAGTTGTTTTTTGTCTTCGTGGGTTAATGTAATTGTTCTTTCTACCCCTGCGGTTGCTGGGATAGATAATGTGTTAGTTTCAAAGTGGACGTTATGCATAGTTAATGCTGTAAGTTCCTGTAAGGATAATCCATAGTCAATTAGTAAATTCAAAATAGCGATATTACGATCCATCAATAAAGGACGTACAGGACGTTGTTTTTCTGAAAGTCCTTCTAATGAAGTGACTATATGTTTTAATCTTTTTTCTTCATCAGATGAAATGAAATCTTCATTGCGGAGTGTGCGGTCTGGTTGAATAGAAATTTCCATGTTCTTTAATGGGTTAGGAATGTTTAGAAAGTGATGCATTCTATTTAATACAATAAATACACGGTGCATCGTTTTTTCTGAGTAATGTCGATTCATTTTTAAGTCGGAAAAGTAATCTTCGTAGTCTTTTGTACAAAGTGTAGCCCATATATTACTGGAAGGGAGCTTTTTGTTTTTTTCTAACCAATGTCCGAAATCTTCAATGTCATAAACATAACGTTTAATGGTTGAAGGTTTTCGGCCTTTATTCAATAAAAAAATAGAAAAGGCTTGTATTGTATCATGGAATTCCGTTGTCTCCATAGTCCCACCACCTTCATTATTTCTTTTATTATAGCAAACTTTTCTGAAAATAGTCATTTGCAAGGGAGACAAGAATAATAATATTTGGTGAGTGGATAAAATGAGGTGATTGTATGGAACAATCGATGCGAAAGAAAAATAATAATCAAATTAACATTGTGTTAAATCATCGAAAGAAAATTTCTTTACCGGCCGCAGAAAATAAAACGGAAATCTCAAGTGAAACTACTACGAAACATGAAATGCTGCAAAGAATTGAAGAAGAGATGGGAAAGCTTGTTGGGATGGATGATATAAAGAAGATAATAAAAGAAATATATGCTTGGATTTATGTGAATAAAAAAAGACAAGAAATAGGATTGAAGTCTGAGAAACAAGTACTTCATATGTTATTTAAAGGGAATCCAGGTACAGGGAAGACAACTGTTGCTAGAATGATAGGGAAATTGTTATTTGAGATGAATATTCTATCAAAAGGGCACTTAGTTGAAGCTGAACGTGCGGATCTTGTAGGAGAGTACATCGGTCATACAGCTCAAAAGACAAGAGATTTAATAAAAAAAGCGATGGGAGGGATTTTGTTTATTGATGAGGCGTATTCATTAGCCCGAGGAGGAGAAAAAGATTTTGGAAAAGAAGCAATTGATACGCTCGTAAAACATATGGAAGATAAACAACACGGGTTTGTGTTGATTTTAGCAGGTTATTCAAGAGAGATGAATCATTTTCTTTCATTGAATCCAGGACTGCAATCCCGTTTTCCATTTATAATTGAGTTTGCGGATTACTCAGTAAATCAACTGTTAGAAATAGGGAAGAGGATGTATGAAGAACGTGAATATCAGTTATCGAAAGAGGCTGAATGGAAATTTAGAGATCATTTACATGCTGTAAAGTATTCGTCGCAAATTACATCGTTTAGTAATGGGCGATACGTCCGGAATATTGTTGAAAAATCGATTCGTACACAAGCCATGCGGTTGTTGCAAGAGGATGCGTACGATAAATATGATTTGATTGGAATATCAAGTAGTGATTTGATGCTTGAAGAGGAGACGCACAGTACGTAAACTGTGCGTCTGTTTTTTCTGTATTAAGTGCTTTTATTATTTTTTTGCTTTTTCTTGATAAGATTTATGGAAGTGTTCCATTTTAGTGCTTTTTTCGTGTGCAGAAGTAGGGTCATGTCCAATTTGTCCTACTGAGCTTTTTTGAGCCCCTTTATTCACGTGGTTTGTCATTTGTATTCACCTCACTTTGAGAATTAGTATAAACATTATGTAAAGAAAAACTCATTAGAAAAGAAAAAGAGGTTGTCCCAAAAGGTCGTTAAAAACGAACTTTTGGAGACAACTTCTTTTGTTTTACCTTTATATGGATAAAACCCCCAATCATAAGTAGAAA
>NZ_NVEC01000115.1 GCF_002571225.1 Bacillus sp. AFS059628
CCCACCTCAAAATGCAGCGAAAGCAAAGAAGTAAGGTGAGGGATCAACTGCCCATAAAAGTTCGATTGGTTCAACTAATAATCAGAGGGGAATACCGCCCTCTGATTAAAGTTTCACTTTATTGTATTTTTTGATAGATTTGTTCGTTCGGATTAAATTGGATATAATGCGGCATTATATCTGAAAAACGAAGCGTTTCTTTATTTCCTAAACATAGGAATCCGTTGTGACCTAAACTTTCATAAAATAGTTGCTGTACTTGGTTTTGAAGTTTATTCGTAAAGTAAATTAAAACGTTACGGCAAAGTATAATATGAAATTCGTTAAAAGATTGATCAGTTACTAAATTATGCTGCGCAAAAATAATGTTTTGTAAAAGAGAAGGATTAAAATAAGCAAAACGATTATCTGTTGAATAATAGTTAGAAAATGCTTGTGTACCGCCAGCTTGTAAATAATTTTTTGTATAAGTTTGCATTTTATTTAACGGAAGGATGCCTTGTTTTGCTTTTTCTAACACATTTGTATTCATATCTGTTGCGTAAATAACAGCTTTTTCACTTAATCCTTCTTCGTGAAGTAAGATGGACATGGATAATACTTCCTCACCAGTTGCGCATCCGGCGTGCCAAATTCTAATTTCAGGATGCTTTCTTAATTCAGGAATGACATGCTCTCTTAGCGCTTTAAAAAAGTTAGGGTTACGAAACATTTCAGTTACGTTAATGGAGAAATCATTTAATAACTGTTCTAAAAAACCTTCCTCATGAATTACTTTTTCAATTAACTTTGAAATGGTTGGGATATTAGAGATCTGCATTCGATTACAAATTCTTCTATAAATAGATGTGCGAGCATATTGGCGAAAATCGAAGCCAGATAGTTTAAATACCGCTTCCAATAGTAATTCAATTTCTAAGTTCGTACGCTTATCCATATCTACAGATGGATCAAAATTATAATACTTATTTTCCACTTAAACTAAACCTCACTTATTTTATTAACCATACACTCATTACCGAATAGAGTTGATGTAAATTTAATGGTTTACTTATATAATCTGAAGCACCAGCAGATAAACATTTCTCTTTATCATTTGGCATTGCTTTCGCAGTTAATGCGATAATAGGTATTTCATGTAACCCTAAGTTCATTCGAATATGTTCCATCGTTTCATAACCATCCATATTCGGCATCATAATATCCATTAAAATAAGGTCAATATTTGTATTGTTTTTTAGTATGTCTAAACACTCTATACCGTTCTGTGCAGTAATAATGTTGGCATGTTGTTTTTTTAATGCATTTTGTAATGCAAATATATTTCGGTGATCATCATCGACAATTAAAATGGTTTTCTCTTGGAAGACGTTATTTGTTTCTGGCATCACGATAGTCTCTTCCACAACTTCAGCAGGAATAACCTCTTCTATCGTTGCTGCAACTTCTAAATTGGATACTTGTAGATCAGTTAATCCATTTGGAAGGTTAGGAATATATACAGTGAAAGTACTGCCTTCTCCTACATGACTCTCTAACGTAATCCAACCACCTAACAATCTAGCAAACTCTTTACAAATAGATAAACCTAAACCTGTACCACCGTATTTTCGAATCGTTGCACCATCTGCCTGTTGAAAGGCTTCGAAAATAAGTTGATGCTGTTCTTTAGCGATACCAATACCAGTATCTTTTACCGAAATTTTCATCCAATCATTACTGATAGACTGCATATCAGGACTTAAATTAGTTGTTGCTATTGAATCGAAATGTAAAGAAACGGATCCTGTTTCCGTGAATTTAAATGCATTGGATAATAAGTTTTTAATAATTTGTTCAATCCGTTTTGCATCTGTATAAAATAGATCAGGAATCGTATCACTGTCTTCAACAGTAAATTCGACATTTTTTTGTGCAGCGATATGTAAAAAGTTTTGATGCATACTTGCTGCCATGTCACTTATATTTGTTGCTTCAAAAATCACATCTAGTTTCCCAGCTTCTACTTTTGATAAATCAAGTATGTCATTAATTAAAGTAAGTAAATCTTTCCCTGATGAATGAATGACAGTTGCTAATTCAATTTCATCGTCAGATAAATGATTATCATGATTTTCTTTTAACATTTCAGATAATAGTAAAATACTATTTAACGGTGTGCGTAATTCATGGGACATATTTGCTAGAAATTCAGATTTGTATTTTGAGCTACGTAATAACTCACTTGCTTTTTCCTCTAATTCTGATTTAGTAATTTGTAAGTCAGCTGTCTTTTGCTCCGCCTCTTCCGTTCTAGACTCTAGTTGTTCATTCGTTGTTCGTAATTCTTCGGCTTGCATTTGTAGTTCCTCAGCTTGCGTTTGTAATTCTTCTGATTGAACTTGCAGCTCTTCTGTCATTGCTTGTGATTCATGTAAAAGAGTTTGAATTCGCATACGTCCCATAATGCTATGGATTGTTAAACCTAGATTATCAACAGTTTGTTGAATTAAATCTTGATGTAAGTCTGAAATCTCAGTTACACTTACTAACTCCATTACTGCGATTACTTCATCCTCAAATAAGATAGGGATAACTAGTAGGTTTTTAGGGCGTATTTCTAATAATCCAGTAGTAATGTAACGGAATTCTTCAGGTATGTCCCTGAGAATAAAACTTTTCTTTTCTAAAGCAGACTGTCCAATGAAACCTTCCCCCATTTTAATGGATTGTTTCCCAATATCAGCACCTTGCTCTGCGAAAGAAGCTTTCTTCACATAGTAGACAGTGTCTTCAATTTCTTCACGAACATAAAATGCACCGCAAGACGTTTGCGTTTTTTGTATAACGCCACTAAGAATTTTGTTACCTAACATCTCAATAGAAGATACACCTTGATACATTAAAATTAATTCTGCAAGCTCGGTTTGCAACCACTCTCTTTTCGATATTTCGTCTAGTAAATGGTTCGTTGTATGAGCCAAATCTTTTATTTCATCATGGCTGTTCACATGAATTCTTTCCGTAATTTTTTCTTTAGAAGAAATGGATTTAATAGCCTGAATTACATTTTTAATCGTTTTTGTAATGGAATTCGAAATATAGAGTGAAATGATAATGGAAATACAAGAAAGTAAGAACAATAAGCTGTATAACCAAATCTCTAATTTATTATTTTCAGTATCTAATTGTGCAGCTCTTTTTTTCGTTAGTTGTTCCTCTACACTACGGAAGTTAGTTAGCTGCGATTGTAGTGATTGAATTTGAGTCGTGTCGATTGCTTGTACATTATTACTATTGCTAGTTGTAATGAACGGGTGAATCTCTTTATTAATCCAACTAGTAATGTTTTCATTAATCTGTTTTAACTTTTCTTGCTGAGAGGGGTTATCCTCTAATAGAGCTAAAAGATCTTGATAATGTTTTTCGTAATCCTTTTCTACAGCATTAAGGGATTGAACGTAATTTACATCATTAGAAGTGATAAATCCTTTCGCTTTATTTTCAATTGTTAGTAAATCTTTCTCCACTTGATTCGTTAAATTAAGAACTTTAAAATCGTGCTCAATAATAAAGTTACGAGATTTTTGTAAACTGGAAATCTCATTGTTTAGCATAATGAAAGAAATAAGTAAGAACAAAATGATAACTAAATAACCAGCCATAATTTTGTAACGAATACTAAATTTTGCTTTCGATTTCATCAAAAATTCCTACCTTCAAGATTATTAAAAGTTTTCGATCGTAAAGAATGAAAACGTAATATATATTATATCAGTTTTCGTAAGACCAAACTAGAAATCCCCCTATTGTATTAGGGGGCTCGTTTTTCATAGAGGAAATCATTTTGAAATATAAAACTATATATGAAAAGTAACAATCGAGGGAATAGGGGAATTATAAAACTTTTAAGAAGGAAAGAGTGTTCTTAAAGCTTTTTTTGCATCTATTCCTTCAAAGATAAATAATACAAGTTCTCTTTTTTTGACAGTAAGGAAAAATGATACTAATGTGCTTAAGTTTTTAATAGAAGTAAGTGCTCCATGTTTACCTATAAATACATTCGTTTGAAATGTTGTCATTAAAGCATAAAAATGATGAATTTGAGTTATTGTAGGTATTTCATTATAAAGAATAGTAGTAGATTGAATGGCATTCATCGAAATATTCCTTTCTGTATAGTAAGCATAACAATATAAACGTACCCGTTTTAAAAAATGTTAAACATATAAAATTAAAAAATATAATTATAGTTTTTTACGTTTAAAAAGGGATGGTAAGGGTATACATATACCATAAAGAGATTGACCGAAGATGAATTGTAAGGTTCTATACTTTTACTTTAAATAAAAAGGAGACTGTTACATATGGATAAAATGATAACGGATATTACATTTGATTTCATTTACTTGTTAAGTAGTTCTCTTGTAGTCCTTTTATTATTAGCATTTTTCGTAAATGGTTATGTGAATAAAAAAATTAGTGTATATAAAAACGAAGAGTAATAAAGATAAATTACATAAAACTTTAGGAGGTTACTAGTTATGAATGTAGATAGAAAAATAGTAGGTGTTTTTAGAACAATTGATGATGCAGCACTTGTTATTAATGAATTAAAGGAAAAAGGATATGCGGCTAATAACATTTCAGCTATTGCGAAGGATCAAAAGGAAATTGAACATCTGGAAGAAAAATCAGGTGAAAAAGTGAATCATGAAACTGCACATAAAGGGGATGTTTTTTCAGCGACAGGGCTTGTAGCTGGAGGAGTAGCAGGCGGACTCGGTGGTTTATTAACAGGTCTTGGTGTACTTGCCGTATCTGGACTGGGCCCAATTGTAGCAGCAGGACCTATCGCAGCAGCTATTGGGGGAGCCGGTATTGGCGGAGGAGCTGGAAGTTTAATAGGAGCATTTATCGGATTAGGCATTCCGGAAGAACATGCTAAGAAGTATGAAGAATACATTTACGATGGAAATATATTAATTTTAGTAGATGCAAAATTAGATGATAAGTTAGAAATCTATGAAATATTTGATAAGCACAATGCGTATAACTCTGATTTCTTTAAATAATATGTATGGCACATATTTAAACATAATGAATATCGTTTTTTGATCTTACAACTTTGGCGCGACCGAGGAGTCGTATGACTATAAGAGAGGAAGGGCTTATAGTAAAAGATCAAGTCCTATTATGATATTGAGAAAGGAAGAGGTGTCTTTTCGTGATTGTAAAAATATTAAAGGATAGTAGTGATAGCTTCCTTTGTACAGTGCAAAATAAAAATGGAGAGAAGTATGTAAAGAAATGGTTTCATAAACAGGGAAACAAGGAAGAATTAGGAAGACCAACTTTCAAAGAAGTAGAAAAGGACTGGAGAGAAAATAGAGAATCATTTATGTATCCAAATGTGAAAGCGCTTTATTAAACGTACTAGGCATTTTATTCTTACAAAACTGTCACACTCCTGTAAGGTAATTCAATAGATTCGTTGTTTGTTCCATGTCATAATAAAGACATAAGAAAGCTTATTCAAACTACAACTTATTAGGAGAGTGTCAGTCATGATTGTAACAACAACGTCTGGAATTCAAGGTAAAGAAATTATTGAGTATATCGATATTGTAAATGGTGAAGCTATTATGGGTGCAAATATTGTCCGCGATTTATTCGCTTCTGTTCGTGATGTTGTCGGTGGTCGTGCTGGTTCTTACGAAAGCAAGCTAAAAGAAGCTCGTGATATCGCAATGGATGAAATGAAAGAACTTGCAAAACAAAAAGGTGCGAACGCTATCGTTGGTGTTGACGTAGATTATGAAGTTGTTCGTGACGGAATGTTAATGGTTGCTGTAAGTGGTACAGCTGTACGTATATAAGTAAATAAAAAACAGGCTCGCCCCTTGGAGTTTATACTTTGAGGGGATTTTTTTGTTCATAACTAAAGGTAAGAGGGAGAAGAGCCAATATACTAGCCTGCTTATTTCAAATGTAGTATATTATTTCTAAAGATAAAAGTAATAATATGGAAAAATATTAACTTTATGACAAATAATAAAATTGTTATTTGAGGTAAGAAGAGAAATAATGGTATGAATAGCTTTAGAGAGTGTATAGTTGATAGAAATAAACGATTGAGCATGTAAAGAGTTATAGTACATAAAATTTATTATGAACGGAGGCGATTACATTATGTTTTGGTTAGGATGTTTTTTAGGATACATTGTAGGCTCAGTTATTACATGCGCTCTACTTTACTATGGGTATAGATCTAATGAAAATAAAAAAGCGAATATACAAAAGGGGGAGGAGAGAAAAATCAATCAAAAAGGTGTATAGGATGTGGAAGGTAAGGTGATAACGTTGATGCCAAAATAAAGGGCAGTACATATTTTGATGACTACTATGTACTGTCCCGTTTATTCTTTTTGGATTATGAGAAGTTGTTTCCTGTTTTGCTATAAATTTCATAGGCGAAAAACCCCAATAAATAGCCGATTCCGGATCCTAAACTCACTGCAAGAAGTGAATAATCCGGGAAAAACATGCCGAAAATCAAACCGATTATACAGCCAATAAGCATTCCTATCGGTATGAAACTGTCTAATAAAATTTGAGCCTCATTTGATTTTTTCTTCCCAAATTTGCCGTGCTTATATTTATGTTCCAATCTTTTTATTACAAATACTACAATTCCCCCGACTAGTATAACAGGCCAAATTGCCGAAATTAGCCACATGTTAGAAGCTCCTTTCACCTTTTAATAGAATTATACCAGATACTTACAAATTTTCGTTCCTAAATGTATTATCTAGTCTATTTAAAAGATCAATCAAAAAGCCCACTTCAATTGTAGTTAATAACTAGTCAAAAACACTTTTCCTTTCGTTTTCTCAGCAGACTGTACAACATCAACTGCCGCTTCTACATCCGCTAAGTCATATGTAGAATGGACTTTCATAAAACGTAATTGATTATTTTCTACTAAGCGAATTAAGTGACGAAACGTTTCTTGCCATTTATATGGTGACACTTCTTTATTCCAATGTCGTAAATGAAATATGTTTGCGTGCACTTTTGCTTTCGTGACAATCTCTGCCCAATTCACTTGTATTCCTGATAGAAGACCGATCGTTAAAAAATGCCCGTTTGGACGTAAGGAAAAAGCTAATTCATTTCCATCCGGTCCCCCGATAGAATCAATCGCAGCATCCGCACCGAGCCCGTTCGTTAATTCCATAACGGTTTCATAAAGCGGGGCAGTGGAAGTATCAATTACATATGCAGCACCAAGGCGCAGTAACTCATCTGTATGCTTATTATTTCTTGTCACGGCAATGAGTCGGAAGTTTAAAATGTGTGATAACTGCGCAAATAGATGTCCAATAGCGGAACCACAAGCATTCACTAATAAAACGTCATTACGCTGTAAGTTTAACGTTTCTGTACAAGTAACCCACGCCGTAAGAGGGTTAATATACATTTGTGCCGCTGTAAAATCATCAATGGAATCAGGAATAGGGACTACAAAATCAGCTGACGTCTTCACATACTCTTGCCAAGTACCTTCTCCACGTAACGGTAAAACACGTTTACCGATAAGGTCTCTCATAACACTGGCGCCAACATCTTCTACAATACCGACACCTTCATAGCCAGGTATATTAGGTAAAGGGATTCTATGTGCGTACGCTCCCGTTATTGGAATTAAGTCAGATGGATTAATCGGTCTAACTAACATACGGACTAAAACTTCATTCTCTTTTAATGGTTCTATATTTTTATATTCAACTTGTAGTACATCTTTTGGATTGCCAAACTTGTGAAATTGAATGTGTTTTCCGTGCAAGATAAATGTGCCCCCTTAGTTTGATAAGGGTAATTATAGCATTTTTGGTTGGAGTGATTATTTTGTTATCAAAAAATAAAAGGGAACAGAAATTCGTCGTTTATCTAGTTGATAAAATCGATTTCTTCTGAATACGTAGTAATATAAGAAAAAGACACTCTTGTGAGCGTCTTTTTCTAACTTGAGATAGATGTATTATTATTGTTCTACTAGGTTACATAGTTCTCGTATAAAGTTTTCTCACACAAATGATCTGTGTATCAATTTGTTTTTGATATACAGATCATTTGTATGATAATTATTATAGATAATTGCTGAATGATAACCTTACATGAATGCTTTTAAAAGTTCTTGAACTAATGGAATTACTCCACCTACAAATTTTAAAACTGCCATTGCGATTTCCATATGAGTGCCTCCTTTTTTAATGGTAAGATGCAATAAATCTTTATACGCTTATTATAGTAAGCGTTTACAATTATATCAATGCATTTCGATATGCAATATTTCATATTTATATTCTGTAATGGGGATGGAAAAAAGCCCAACTAATCAAAGTTTCACTTTATCAAAATGTAAGCTGCATCTAGTATAATATAATGATGGAGGTCGAATATGAAAAAAATGAATTCAAATATAGACGTGGATACAAATGTATTGGAAGCGGTATTTATTCCAAGAAGGTTTGTTGTTTTATGGATTACACTCGTATATATAGCTTCAATGCTTTTAGAATTTCGTAATAATATTCTCTCAATGGATAGTTTCTTCTTCACAATAATTATTGTTATTCATACTATCTTTCATTGGTATGCAAGTTCATTAAAGAATAGGCAATTGTTGTATTTCTTTTTTATACAACTCTTCATTGTGTTTCTTGCTGCATTTATTGTACCAAATGGTTCAATAGCTATTTTTGTTGGATTAACGCCTATTTTAATTGCCCAAAGTCTATATGTTTATAACAATATATTTAAAGTAATGGCAGTTTTTACTCTCATGTATGCCATATTTTGTACTGCGATTAGTATGAATTATGGTGTGAATAAAGTAGCTATTCTTATCTCTATGTTCCTTTTAGTACTAGCAATTATTATTCCTTTTTCTTATATTAATAAGCAGCAATATGATGCACGTAATCGTATACAGAGCTACATTCAAGAGTTAGAGTCTGCATATATGAGAGTAGAAGAATTGACATTAGCTAATGAAAGACAGCGAATGGCAAGAGATTTACATGATACGTTAGCGCAAGGTGTAGCAAGCTTAATTATGCAATTGGAAGCAATAGATGCTCATATGCAAAAAGGGAATACAGGGCGATCTCAAGAAATTATGAAACAAACTATGATAAGAGCGAGACAAACTTTACACGACGCAAGGCTGGTTATTGATGATTTGCGTCATACTACTAATTCATTTAATAAAGCTGTAGAGGAAGAAGTTCAACGTTTTTCTGAGGCTACGTCTATACATGTGAGATTTACTATTCAAAGCCCCCCGCATATTTCAAGTTTAGTAAAGGAACATTGTTTATATGTAATTAGTGAATGTTTAACGAATATCGCAAAACATTCGCAGGCAAAAGATGTAAATTTGAAAGTTGAATATAGCGATAACCTTGAAAAACTTACTATTGAAGTTGAAGATAATGGAATTGGTTTTGACACTGGATATATCGGTAAGAGTCCTGGACATTACGGCTTAATTGGCTTAAATGAGCGAGTTCGATTGATTAATGGAGAAATACATATATTGAGTGAAAAGATGAAGGGTACGAAAGTGTGTATTCAAGTACCTATCAATAATGAAGGAGATAGCAATGAAGTATAACGTATTAATTGTGGATGATCATTTCGTTGTAAGAGAGGGTCTGAAATTAATAATAGAAACGAGTGATTCATTTCAAATTATAGGTGAGGCTACAAACGGAGAAGAAGCCCTTTCTTTCATAGAAAAAAAGAAACCTGATGTTATTTTAATGGATTTAAATATGCCTAAAATGAGTGGTTTAGAAACAATTGAGGCTTTAAATAAAAAACAAAATCATACGCCGATTATTATATTAACTACTTATAACGAAGATGAATTAATGTTAAAGGGAATTGAGTTAGGAGCAAAAGGATATTTGCTAAAAGATACGGATCGTGAGAATTTGTTTCGAACATTGGAAGCGGCTATTCGAGGTGAGATTTTACTACAACCTAATATTATGGAAAAGATAGTGAATTATAAAAGGAAAGAAGTATATGCTGATAAGGTTGAAGAAAATAACTTAACAGAAAAAGAATTGTTTGTGTTGAAAGCTATTGCGCGTGGAAATAAGAATAAAGAAATTGCATTCGATATGGGAATAGCTGAGCGAACAGTAAAAGCGTATTTAACAAATATATACAATAAATTAGGTGTTAATTCAAGGTCAGAAGCAGTAGCTGTATCTATTGAAAGGAAGTTAATTCATTTTTAAAACATTATATATGCCCAATCGTACATTATAGGCTTGCCCTTTTGTACGATTTTTTTATTATTTTCTCATGTTATGCTTTAGAAAGTATGAGAGATTTAAGGACGCTCTAATTGCATTACACAGACGTTTTTAATGTGGGAAAGGAAGAAGAATAATTAAATGGCAACTTTGTTTTTAATTTCTGTAGTAATTTTCTTTATTTGGCTGCAAAGTAAACAAACAAAATTAAACTGGATATATATTATTACTTTTCTCCTGATGATAGGGATTATTACTTATACGGCGCCGCAACCAATGACTAGAGATTTACAAGCAGAGTTATTGGCAGTTACGCTTTTTTCTTTCGCTATGGGTGTTTGGCAAGGTGGAGGAATTACAGTTTGTTATGAGGATGGAGTTTTATATATTACAAATGGAAAACAGTATTCCATTTCATGGATTCTTTTAATAATCGGCAACATAATTATTACTAATACATTTGAAGGCGGATTTACATTTAATGGATCGTGGATTATTTTGTGTAGCGTTGTCATTGCATCTGGGGTGAAAAACAGTATTCTATGTATTCTATACAAATTAACAGTGCGAAATTGAATGGAAAAAGGATATTTTTTTATATTGATATAAAAATTAACACTGTAAGTTCATCAAAAGATTGTAGTTGATAAAAACGAGAAGGAAGAATGGGGGAGTTAGCGTAGATGTTTCTACCTATTACTACATTTGATAGGTTTATTTGGCTGGGGAATGTTGCTTCCTCTTCAGAAAAGATTAACAGGAATCTGGCGTTTTCGAAGGCTGAAGAAAGTAATGTTAATTTGTGTGAAAAGAAATGTATAGGTTCAATTAATGATATGCATCAAAAAATAACGATAGCTTCTGTGGAATATGGTCATAATTTTGTGTTGGGTCGTGCAGAACCTCATTCAACAATTGTCATAACAAGTGGTGATATGTATGTTGGAAGCGGACGGGTTAATAAGTATGGGGAATTTAAAGTATGTACGAATGATTATCTAGAAAGAGATTTGGTAATAGAGATTCAGTTGATAATGGGTGGTTTTTATCAAGAGAGTATAACGGTAAAGATAGAACGTTAAGATAGGATTATTTCTTTTTTACCACTATATAAAAAGGAAGCAACCGTAGTCGCTTCCTACATCAATTAAGCCGAAGCTCTTTTCATTCTCTCAAGTAAACTAGATAACACATGCGTACGATACGATTCTAGTTTTTTGCCTTCATAAGTACGGATACCTAATTTTTTAAGTTCTTTTACATACCAACCTTTGCTTCCGAAATACATGTGATCGCTCCCCTTCAACTTTATTTTATTTGTTCTGATTGCATATGGAGGTACAGGTAATATAATGAAGGAAATGAATTTCGCGCGAAAATGGTTAACTTTGTTGCAAAAGACATATATACTAAAGGTAGTATATAACGAGGTGGGCAAGACGTGATTATAGAGAAGC
The DNA here is from genome assembly GCF_002571225.1 of Bacillus sp. AFS059628. Classification (GTDB taxonomy): domain Bacteria; phylum Bacillota; class Bacilli; order Bacillales; family Bacillaceae_G; genus Bacillus_A. Next base: position 11,771 of record NZ_NVEC01000115.1, read on the forward strand.
ACGAAATTCAAATTGACCAAATTACGAGCGGTAAAGTGAATATCTTTACTTTCTATCGAAATAGAAAGCAAATTGATGATCATTTTTTACGATTGCAAGAACCATCGCTTACAGCAAACTACTTCTATCATTTTCATTTTGATGTAGAGAGCTTGCATCTACTGCAGAAAGAGTTTCCAAGCGTATATCCGTACGACGGTAGTGAGACAATTCACGACTGGACGGAAAAGATGAAAGCAGAGTTGCAACATCAGATCCAAACCGGAAAATGGAATAAGCGCGTACGTATTGGTAATCGCATTCTAGATGTGGTGTTTACGTGGTGTGACGAAGATATAGTAGAGTGAAAAAGAAGCGGATGACGCTTCTTTTTTTAGCGCTGGAATAAAACGAGCTTACCTGCAGAAGATGTGCAGCGATGTGTTTTTTCATACAATCCTTTTTCTTTTAAAATAGATTCACCTTTTGCTTTCGCTTCTTTTTCAGTTGCCGCCTCGAATGATTCGTCTAATGCTTTAGAACCATCTTTTTCAAAGACTGTTAGAACGTATACTCCCATGAAAATTCCCTCCAATAATAGAAATCAGAATCTTATAACTATTTTGGCATAAATCACTAGAATATGCAAAGAAATATATGACATTGCGTGTTACAATAAGGTGAAACTTTTGAAACATAGAAAGGATCGTTATTTGTGAAACAAGTGAAGTTTATACATGCGGCTGATTTGCATTTGGATAGTCCGTTTAAAGGGATGGAGATGAATGTACCGCAGTCTGTTTGGGAGAGAATGAAGCAGAGTACGTTTGAATCGTTCGAGCGTATTGTTGATAAAGCGATTCAAGAGCGCGTTGATTTCGTATTGCTAGCCGGGGATTTGTATGATGCGGAGACGAGAAGTTTGAGAGCGCAAGTGTTTGTGCGCGAGCAAATGAAGAGACTTTCGCAGTACGATATCCCTGTTTTTATTATTCACGGTAACCACGATCATTTAGGGGGAAGCTGGGCAGCAATTGAGTTTCCGGAAAATGTTCACGTGTTTACGGAGCCTTATGTAGAAGAGAAATCATTTTATAAAAATGGTGAGTTGTTAGCTTCTATTTACGGGTTTAGTTATTTGCAGCAAGCGGTAACGGATAATATGACAGCGCAGTATACGAAAATGAGTGATGCGCCTTTTCATATTGGCATGCTTCACGGAAGTGTGGAAGGGGATGCAGAGCATAATCGCTATGCACCGTTTCAAATTCGTGAGCTGAAAGAAAAGCAGTTTGATTATTGGGCTCTTGGCCATATACATAAACGTGAAATTTTATCAGAAGAGCCATGCATTATTTATCCAGGAAACATACAAGGACGTCATCGTAAGGAAACGGGCGAAAAGGGTGCGTATCTTATTGAACTCACGAAACAAGGAACGCACTGTTCATTTTTCCATACGGCGGATGTTGTGTGGGATGAGATAGAAGTGAGTATCGATGGACTTGAAACTGTTGATGAACTTATGACGAGCGTATCGAGTGCGATGAATGAATGCCGAAGAGAAGAGGAAGGGACGCTACTTACGGTCGTATTTACAGGACAAGGACCACTTTCTCCTTATTTACGTGATGAAAAGCGCGTAGAAGAGATTTTTTATATTTTAGCATCTGGCGAAGAGCGAAAAGATTTCGTATATGCGATGAAGTGGAAAAATGAGACGGTTTCTTTTGCAGAAATCGAGCGTTTGAAAGAAGAAAATCATTTCGTCGGTAGTGTGCTAAAAGAGTTAGAAGCTTTCACCAATATGGACGGCGTATTGCGCACAATCTGGACATCTCCTGTAGCACGTAATAGTATTGAATCTTTTACTGAAGAAGAGAAGAAAGAGATTCAAAAGGAAGCAGAAAACATTATTTTAGAACAATTATTCCAGCAAGAGAGGGATAAGAAATGAGAATGGAAAAACTCCATATTTATGGGTACGGAAAATTAGAAAATGTGGAAATGGATCTGTCAATGCTGACTGTTTTATACGGTGAAAATGAAGCGGGGAAATCGACAATTCGCTCATTTATGAAAAGTATTTTATTCGGTTTTCCGACGAGAGGACAGCGCCGTTATGAGCCGAAAGAAGGCGGCAAGTATGGCGGTGCGATCACTGTGGAAACAGAGAAGTACGGCCGTTTGAAAATTGAACGATTGCCAAAGACGGCAGCTGGTGAGGTGACCGTTTATTTTGAAGACGGGAAAACGGGCGGCGAGGAAATTTTACACGATATATTAAGCGGGATGAATGAGAGTTTATTTGAATCTGTCTTTTCATTCGATATGCACGGTCTTCAAAACATTCATCAGCTTGGTGAAGCGGATATCGGCAATTATTTATTTTCAGCAAGCGCAGTCGGAAGTGATGCGTTATTGCAGCTAGATAAAAAGCTAGAAAAAGAAATGGATCAGCGCTTTAAACCGAGCGGGCGTAAACCAGAAATTAACGTGTCACTACAAGAGATGAAGAAATTTGAAGAGAAGATGAAAGAGTGGCAAGGGAAAATTGGCACGTATGAAAAGCAAGTGGAGCAGTTAAAAGAAAGTGAAGAGAAACTTGCTTCTGTTCGCGTGGAAAAAGAGAATGCAGAAAAGCGAAAGCAAGATTATGAAATATTAGCAGCGCTAGAGCCTCTCGTTATTGAAAAGCGTGCGCACGAGAAAGTGTTAGAAAACGAGAACCGGCAATTTCCTGTAAACGGAATGGCGCGCTATGAAGCGATTAAGGCGAAGATGGAGCCGCTCCAATTACAAGTGGATTCGCTACATAAAAAAATAGAGAATGTGCAGTCAGAAATAGAATCGATTCAAATAGATGAAGAGTTTTTACAAAAAGAAAGTTATGTAGAAGAACTTCGTATGCAGCATATGTCTTACGAAAATGCACACCAAGAAATGCGTGATTTGACAGGAACGATTACGAATATAAAAGAAGAACTGGCAGAACTAGAGCAACAAATTGGTGCTACTTTTGAAAAAGAAACAGTCCTGTCGTTTGATATGAGTTTGGCAACGAAAGAGTTAATTACGCAAACGGTGCAAAAAGCGCGCGAATTAGAAACGCAAAAAGTACAGCTTGATGATCGTTTTAAAGTAGCGCAGGAGCAATTAGAAGAACAAGAAGAAAATATAAGGCAGATTAAGCAACAAATGTTAGCGGATGAAGAGCGAAATGCGTTAGCTGAGAAAGAGAAGTCGTTCCAAGATGCAGCGTTTATCGGTATGGGCGCAGAGAGAATGAAGCGCAAGTACGAGGAAAAAGCAGGAGCGGCTATGCAAAAGAAAAAGCAGTGGCAAAGAGTTTGTCTTCTGTTACTCCTTATTAACACAGGCATTTTATTCACGAGCTTATTTATAGACAATCGCCCGCTCTTATTTATTAGTGTCATCGTATTTGTAGGGATTGTTCTTGCCCTTGTTTTATATAAAGATCCATCAAGTGGGTTACAAGAAGAGCTTCTTACTCTTCAGCAAAGTGCTGGCGGAAGACAAAGTGAAGAAGCGATGTCTGTACGCTACGAGTTAGAAAAAGATGCAGAGATACGGAAGCTATTTGAGCGTGAGTCATATAAATTACAACAAATGGAGCGAGCGTATGATAAAGTTGTTTCATCGTATGAGGAATGGGAAAGAGAAACGTTCCGCACGAGCGAACAAGTAAATGTGTATAAAAAGCGCTATACGTTCCCTGAGTTTTATACGTATGCGCACATATTACCGGCGTTTGAGCGTATGGAAAAGATGCAGCAATTATATCGTGATGTAGAGAAGAAAAGTGAGCGCAAATCTTCATTATATGAAATGATTTCGCATTTTGAACATAAACTAGAAACTGTTATCGGTAGTGCAGAGTATAGTAAGTTGCACGAGGCACAAATCCGTATGCAAAATGAGAAAGAAAAACGCCAAACTTGTAAACAGCTAAAAGAGAAGCTTGCCGAATGGCAAGAAGAGTATGCGTTCATGCAAGAGCAATTGAAACAACTGTTAGTAGAACGAGATAGTTTATGGCATATCGCACATTCTACAGATGAAGAGATGTTTTTAGAAGCAGGTAAACTGGCGGAAAAACGTGAAGATACTGAGAAGCAAGTAGGGCGTTTATTACCGCAAATTGATCTGTTAGAACAACGTTTAACGAGTTTATCATTAGCTGAACATTATGAGGCTGACGGGTATGATGAAAAATTAAAGCAAGAAATGACAGTCATGCAAAACTGTCTTACAAAGGAAAAAGAACTGACGGAGCGCATTGCGAAACATCGTATGGAAATTGCGAATTTAGAAGAAGGAAGTACGTACGGTGATTTACTGCACGAATGGGAAATGAAAAAAGCGCAAGTGCGTGAACAAGTGAAGAAGTGGGCTGCGTATGCGGCCGCGAAGACAGTGTTAACGAAAACGAAGCAATATTATCATGAAGTACATCTTCCTCGTATTTTACAAAAATCAGAAGAGTATTTCGTCTATTTAACAGGCGGACGATATAGTAAAATCTTTTCACCGTCAGAGGCAGAGCCGTTTATTGTGGAACGTAATGACGGTATGCGTTTTTACAGTCATGAACTAAGCCAAGCGACAGCTGAGCAGTTATATTTATCGCTGAGATTTGCATTAGCGAAAACATTTGAGCATGATTATCCATTTATTATTGATGATAGCTTCGTGCACTTTGACGCGGTAAGGACGAATCGCACAATTGAACTCATAAAGGAAATCGCAAAAGATAGACAAGTCATCTTCTTTACATGCCATGCGCATTTATTAACGTATTTTACAGAAAAACAGATTATAAAATTAACGCATAAGCGTAAAGAAAATGAGTTGTAGTGTGCTATACTAAAAGTAACTGATTTGGTGGAGGAATTCGAATGAAAAAGAAAATTGCAGAGTATGAAGTTGGTGAACAAGTCGATATTTTCTTGTTAATTAAAACAGCGACAAAAGGTATCGCAAGCAATGGAAAGCCATTTTTAACAGTAATCTTACAGGATCCAAGTGGAGATATTGAAGCGAAGTTATGGGACGTATCACCAGAAGTTGAGAAACAATATGTAGCGGAAACAATCGTGAAAGTAGCTGGTGATATTTTAAACTACAAAGGACGTATTCAATTACGTGTGAAACAAATCCGAGTTGCAAATGAAAATGAAGTAACGGACATCTCAGACTTTGTAGAAAAAGCACCAGTGAAAAAAGAAGATATGGTTGAGAAAATTACGCAATACATATTTGAAATGAGAAACCCGAACATTCAACGTCTAACAAGACATTTATTAAATAAGCATCAAAACGAATTTTTAGAATATCCAGCAGCGACAAAGAATCATCACGAGTTCGTATCTGGATTAGCTTATCACGTCGTATCGATGCTTGATTTAGCGAAAGCTATTTCAAATCTATACCCATCGTTAGATAAAGACTTACTGTATGCAGGCGTTATTTTACATGACCTTGGTAAAGTAATCGAATTATCTGGCCCAATTTCTACAACATACACGTTAGAAGGAAATTTACTAGGTCACATTTCGATTATGGTGAACGAAATTGGGAAAGCAGCAGATGAGCTACAAATCGATGCAGAAGAAGTATTAATTCTTCAACACATCGTCCTTTCTCACCACGGAAAAGCAGAATGGGGTAGCCCAAAACCACCATTAGTAAAAGAAGCAGAAATTCTGCACTACATCGATAACTTAGATGCAAAAATGAACATGATGGACCGTGCATTAGGACGCACAAAACCAGGTGAATACACTGAGCGTGTCTTTGCACTTGATAATCGTTCGTTCTATAAACCGTCTTTCCATAATTAATAGTGTGAATTGAATGGCCTCATTAAGTGTTAAAAGCTTAGTGGGGCTGTTTTCTTTATTAAAAATGAAATGAAATAGTTAAAAGGAAATAATTGAAGAAGAATCATTGAAAAGGGTAAGTTCTAAACATGTGAAAAAATGGGTTAGAACAGAAATTATTACAAGAAGAGGTGTCAAAGAATTTATATAGTTTAAAGGGTGGATTACCAAACGAATCGTATTGTTTCAATGAACAGAATGGAGTATGGGAAGTATATTATAGTCAGCGAGGAACAAAGAGTAATCTTAAGGTATTTAATTCTGAGACAGAGGCATGTGAATACTTCTATACTAGTTTAATTGAGATGTTAAAAGGGATGGGTTTAATTTAAACCTGAAATAAAAGGGCATTTCCGTTTTGGGGGTGCTCTTTTATTTTATATACACATTATTATACTAATCTAAAGTTTCTGTATTTACATTTTTTCTTTTTATCTCATAATTTTAATTGGGGAAAGGGAGGAAAGAAATGGTTCAAATCAAAGTGACACCTGAAATGCTAGAAGAAGTTGCTAATCGTGCAAGTAATACCAGAATCGCATTAGAATCTATACATAATAATTTATGTAATGAAATTGATCATTTGTGTTTTCAATGGATTGGTGCCTCTAATCAACAGTTCATTCAAATGTTCAATGATGCGCGACCAAAAGCTTTTACATCTATCAATTCACTTGTACAAGTAGAAGAAGATTTGAAACGAATCGCTGAAAAATTTCGCAATGCGGATGATCAAGATGTTACAATAGAAGAAGGTGCAATGTGTGGTAAACCATCTTCTGAAGAGAAAGGCTTTGATGGTAAAAAATTAGCTAGAGATATTGCCGGTGAAGTCAGTGGTGAATACGATGTTCGTCGTGCTTGGGATGGTATTGATCCATCTACTGGCGAAAAACTTTCCACTTGGGATAGAATCTTTGCTGGTGGAATGGCGGTAGCTGGTCTTACACCAGTTGGAAAGATTGCCAAAGTAGGAAAAGGTGTTTAAAATGACTGCAAAGGCGGCTGAGGCTGCTAATACAGCTAAAAAAGCAACTAAAATGGATCGTTCAATGTATATTAATTCTGGTGGAAGAAACGGTAGTATTTCTGTAGATGAATGGCTTAGACGAGATGCCCATGCTGTAAAAACATATGAAGAAATTAGAAATTCAACTTCAGATGTTCAGTCTATAGCTAAAAATACAGGCATACACGAAAGACATGTAAGTAGAGCTAAAGAACATGTCTTTCACAAAAAACATGATTTAGGAGAACAAGGATTTAATAGATTTGATCCTGATTATCCAATAGCTCAAGGATGGAAACGCCTTGAAAATGGTAATTTCTTAAAAGAAGACATGGATTTACTTCGGCATGAGATTTTTGAATCAAGATTTGAAGGCATTTTCAAAACAGATTACAAAACGGCTCATAAGGCAACTGTAAGGTCAGGCCGTCCTTGGGAAATACTTAATATAGATAAAGAATAAACAGAAGAGGAGATAAATTATGGCGATTCATATCACAATGAATAAAGAATTTGAAGATGAGGAAATAGTTGTATATCAATTTTATCCCTCAGAATATCCAGATAAAATCGGAAAAATGTATTTTCACAAAAAAGAACAAATGTTTCATGAAATAGATCCAGTTCCGGTAAAATCAGCTGCAACAAGTGAACATTACTTTCATTGCGCATGTAGTAGATTAATGAAATGCATCAAGAGTGGTGGAGAATTTTTGGAGGAAATGACATACGGAGTATAGCAAAACAAACAAGGATATAAAAAATCGGCTCAAATAAAGAGCCGGTTTCTTTTTTATACTGTTACTAGGTTAATAGACTTATACATAGACTTCTTTTACAGTAACATCTTTACCCTGCCAAAAAAAGTATTATTGAAACATAGATTATTAATCTATAAACCCTGCTGATTAATAATAAGAAGAAAAAATATGAAATACAGGGCATATGTAGAAAAAACCGATGAGCTAATCGATGAGGAAGTTACAATAAATATTAATGGTGTAGTATTCACAGGGTTCTCCACTGTTTGTTCATATAAAATTGAAGAAGGAAAAAGTTATCCTGTTATTCTCGACATTACAGTTTTCGGTAATATTGAAATAAACGAAGGAATAGATGGAGTTAAAAGTTTAAAAAGAATTGATAATTCTTTTAAGTATCTTATTAGTGGAATATTAAATCGTAGGTTTATTGATGCAGGGATTATTATTACAGATGAAGATGAAATATTCCTTGAACGCAGTGAATACTTTAACAAGTATGTTGAAATAGAAGTTGATAGAATCAACAGTGAATTTGTAAAAGGAGGCTAGTCTCTTATCTTACTTAAACTCATACCACCAACATCTATGATCAAGGTATCCTTTCAATCCATTAAGTTGCCCATCTGGTGTTTCATAGGGGGAGACATCTCCTGATTTGATGATGTTTTGTTTTGCTGATGGCGTTGCAACTTTAATCTGGATTGACGGTTCTGTTCTCCACTAATGTTTTTTATATTTACTAAACCATTCTCCAGTCCAAAATGTTATGTAATAAAAAAGTATCTCGAATTTGAGATAAATTACTTGCTTTTTTATCACTTGAGATGTAAAGTGATAATAACGAAAGCGATTGAGTCATATGAAAAACATACACTCACTTGCTTTCGACTTACAAAACAAAGTAACTTATGCAGTAAAAACTAAGATGAATTTACAAAAACATAATGAGAATAAATTAAAACGCTAAAAACCATATTAGTTGTGGGAAATGTTATTTTTTTAGTTATCACTTGACTAGTAAAATGAAACGGAGGAATTATCAATGTATGAAATTAAAGGGCATCATCACATTTCAATGGTTACGAAAAATGCGAGTGAGAATAACCATTTTTATAAAAACGTGCTTGGTTTACGCCGTGTGAAAATGACGGTAAACCAAGATGATCCGTCTATGTATCACTTATTTTATGGAGATAAAACAGGAAGTCCAGGTACGGAACTATCATTTTTTGAAATGCCTTTAGTAGGAAAAACATATCGTGGTACGAATGCAATTACGCGAATTGGATTACTCGTTCCTTCAGAGGAAAGCTTACATTACTGGAAAGAACGATTTGAGAAGTTTGGTGTAAAACATAGTGAAATAACAACATATGCAAATCGTCCTGCTTTGCAATTTGAGGATGCGGAAGGCCTACGTCTCGTGCTACTCGTTTCAAACGAAGAAAAAGTGGCGCACTGGGAAACGTGGGAGAAATCCGAAGTTCCTGCAAAGCATCAAATTCAAGGAATGGGTTCTGTGGAAATGACAGTGCGTAGACTGGATAAACTGGCGAGTACATTAACAGATATATTTGGCTATACAGAAGTTAGCCGAAGCGAAGAAGAAGCGATTTTCCAGTCTATGAAGGGAGAAGCCTTCGGAGAAATCGTTGTGAAATATTTGGATGGTCCTACTGAAAAGCCGGGCCGTGGTAGCATTCACCATTTAGCAATTCGTGTAAAAAACGATGCAGAGCTTGCTTATTGGGAAGAACAGGTAATACAAAAAGGTTTCCATTCTTCAGGCATTATCGATCGTTTCTACTTTAAAAGCTTATACTTCCGCGAATCAAACGGAATTCTATTTGAAATTGCGACAGATGGACCAGGATTTACAGTGGATGGCGATGTAGAACATTTAGGAGAAAAACTTGATTTACCACCGTTCTTAGAAGAGCAGCGAGCAGAAATTGAAGCGAAATTAGCACCTATTGAAGAGAAGTAATAGAAGAGAAAATATACAATTTAAAACCATTGGAGGAATATAAAATGAACCAATTAAAAGGAATTCACCACGTTACAGCAATTACAAGTAGTGCAGAAAAGAACTATGAGTTTTTCACTCACGTTTTAGGAATGCGTTTAGTTAAAAAAACAGTAAACCAAGATGATATTCAAACGTATCATTTATTCTTTGCAGATGATAAAGGTAGTGCAGGAACAGATATGACATTCTTTGACTTCCCAGGTATTCCTAAAGGAGTACACGGTACAAATGAAATTTCAAAAACTTCATTCCGTGTTCCAACTGATGCAGCATTACAATATTGGGTGAAACGTTTTGATTGTCTTGAAGTGGAACATACAGGAATTAAAGAGCAATTTGGTAAGAAAACTCTTTCGTTCGTTGACTTTGACGATCAACACTATCAATTAATCTCAGATGAATTAGATAATGGAATAGAATCAGGTACACCGTGGCAAAACGGCCCAGTTCCATTAGAACATGCAATTACTGGCTTAGGACCTGTATTTATCCGTATCGCAAACTTTAGTTTCTTTAAAGAAGTGTTAGAAAAAGTTCTATTATTTAAAGAGATTGCGCAAGAAGGAGAATTCTATTTATTTGAAGTAAACGAAGGCGGAAACGGTGCCTCTGTTATTGTAGAACATAATACGGTTCTTCCAGAAGCAAGACAAGGATTTGGTACAGTGCACCATGCTGCATTCCGCGTAGAAGATCGTGCTGTATTAGAAGAATGGATTGAGAGAATCAGTAGCGTTGGACTTCCGTCATCTGGATATGTAGATCGTCACTTCTTCGAGTCATTATACGCAAGAGTTGCACCACAAATTTTATTTGAATTCGCAACAGACGGCCCAGGATTTATGGGAGATGAGCCATACGAAACACTTGGCGAAAAGTTATCATTACCTCCGTTCCTAGAGCCAAAACGTGAAGAAATCGAAAAATTAGTTCGTCCGATTGATACAGTAAGAAGCACGAAGGAATTTATTAAAGAGTAACAATAATAAGTAGGAGAGCAAGTAGTTTTAGCGGAGTGCTGGAACTGCTTGTTTTTTTATTTGTTCTATAGAGTTTTCTGACAATTTTTTCTCAAGTTATCAAAAAGGAAAACTTTGGTATAATTAGTTAAAATATTTAATTTTCTGATAATTATTTTTCAATACATAGAAAAGAGGTGGTAATATACAATTTGGATAATTGTATAAATATCCTAATTTTGTAAGTTTGAAGAGAAGGGGATGCGAGTGTATGGGAGCAGATGTAGTAACAAGGGAGCAAATGAAACATTCTTTAGATGATTGGTATCGTGTAATGTTGCAGCAAAACATAGAGAAAGCAACGGAGATGAAGGAAGAGATTGATAGTAAGATTAGTGGTTTGGACGTGGATCAAGATGTATTGCTTTATCATGCGTTATTGAATTTTAGGTATCAAGTTTTGAGTGATTGGGTTTCCGTTAAAGAAGGTAACTTTAATCAAGTAGAACCTTTTGAAGTTCCGCAAGAAGGTTTGCTAGCTTATTATTATCATTTGTTTAAAGCACTTTATTTTAGAATGGTTGAAAATTATGAGGAAGCTAGTAAAGAATTTGAACAGGCAGAAAAATTATTAGAATACATTCAAAATCCTTGTGAAAAAGCAGAATTTAATTATCGTTTAGGTGAATTTTACTATCATACATACCAGGAAGTGAAAGCTATTCACCATATTCAAAAAGCGAAAGAAGAATTTGTAAATCATCCTGGGTACCAAATTAATGTTGCACTATGTGAGAATATATATGGTTTATGTTGCGTGGAATTAAAGCAATTTGAATTAGCTGAAGAAAGTTTTAATATTGCTTTAGATGTATTCCAAAGATTAAATCATAAAAAGTACGTTCTGATGATTAGAAACAATTTAGCCTGGTTATATGGTACTCAAAATCTATCTGATTTGGCCATTAGTCATGCTGCTGAAGTTGCTGAGAAATTACCTAAACATTATAAGGCGATTTTTACAGTGGCTGAAGAGTATTGTAAATTGGGTAAAATTGAGTTAGCACAAAAATATATTGCGATGGGAATTGAAATATGTAATGAATTAAAAAATAAAGAATTTCAATATCGTTTTATGATATTGGAAGAATTGAACAAGGGCTCTAATGCAAATGAAATGGAGAAAATTGTATTAGAAAGCATTGCGTATTTTGAAAGTAAAAATTTGTTAGAATGTATAAAAGAATACAGTGAAAAATTAGCAATGCAATTTTATGAAGAAGGTAATCATATCAAAGCAAGTAAATATTTTTATATAAATAATAAAGCGAATAAAAAATATTTAGAAAAGGGAGCTTTGAAATAATGAAAAAACTTAGCAAATTAATAACGGGATTAGCACTTTTGGGGACTTTAGCGATAGGATTAAACAGCTCTACTGAATCTAATCAATACGCTAGTCGAGGAGATACAGGCGGAGCGCCAGCAAGGCCAGACTATGTAAGTATTGGGGACGGTGGCGGTATTAGCAAGCAAGACTCACACGCTGACCATTTTTAAATTAAATAATAAAGTGAAGGGACCTCATAATGAGGTCCCTTTTCTTTTTGGTCGTAAAAAGAATTGACTTACTTTAAATGTGTAACTATAATAGTTACAAAACAACCATCACTAATAGCGGTGAGTAATATTTTTTTGATATAATTGTAACTGTTATAGTTACAATTAAAAATGATTATAAAACAACCAAATAATGTAAAAACTTTAAATAGCAACAAGAGAAAGGAGACGGGAATGTTGAAACGGTTTAAGTTTTATTTGATTAGCGGTATTGTGCTTGTTTTGCTTATCGTATGTAACTTCGTTGATAAGCCGATTGCGAAGGTTGAAGAAGTGAAGGATACTGTTATGATGAAGTTGCATACGAAAGAGAGTATGGCACAGATTGATGGACAGACGATTTATTTTAAGCAAATTGGGGAGGGGAAACCGCCTTTACTTATGCTTCATGGGTTTGGTGGTTCTTCAGATGGATTTAGTGATATTTATCCGGAACTTGCACGAGATCACACGATTATCGCGGTTGATATTTTAGGATTTGGACGTTCTTCGAAGCCGGTTGATTTTCAGTATTCGTTTCCTGCGCAAGTGAATTTATATTATAAACTAATGAAGAAACTCGGATACAATCAATTCGCAGTACTTGGTCATTCGATGGGCGGAGAGATGTCCCTGAATCTAGCGTATTTATATCCGGATGCAGTAACGCATCTCATTTTAGCGGATTCTACAGGGATTGAGTCTTTCCAGCAAAAAGAAAGTTATGAAGTGCCGCCGCTATCAACGGACTTACAAACTGTAACAGAGATTACAGATTATAATAAAAATGCAGTGAAAAATAGTCGCGACGATAAAAAGCATTATAATCAGCTGACAAAAATGAGAGAGCGCCGCATTGCGATGGAAGCCGATAAAATTAAGGTGCCGACTTTAATTATATGGGGACGACATGATAAGAGCGTTTCTTGGAAAAATGGTGAACTGTATCATCAGCTATTTGCGAATAGTACATTCCATATTATTGAAAAAGGATACCACGCACCGTTTCGCCAAGAGCCAATAGAGTTTATGGAATATGTACAAGCGTTCTTCGCGAAGAATCCCCAATAAATTTTAAGCATAAATCCACTTCTTTCCTCATACAGTGAAACTAATAAGGCTTGTCTAAGGAAAGGAATGAAGTACAGTGGAAACTTTACCATGGTGGGTGTATCTTGTAATCGTTGGAATCGTATTAAGTGGCTACATGGTTTTATATACTTCGAAAAAAGAGCAAGAGATGGATAATGAATTTATCGAAAAAGAAGGCGAAGTGTATATGAAGCGTTTAGCAGAAGAACGCGAGAAACGTAATCAAGATAGTGATAAGGATTCGGTGTTGCTTTAATAGACATTTTGAAAGGCTACCACTTAGTGGAACTTTACATCTAGGTGGTAGTCTTTTTTCTTTTTGGGGAGCATGTATACGAAATTCATCATGAACTTTTATAAATGGTATTTATATATATTTCTACTCATAAGAATAAAACTAGCGGGGTATTTTACTGGGGGGGATTAACAATGCATAGGGATGAAACATCATTACATCCTGATACAGGTGTTACATCTGTAATGTTTGTTGAACGTTCATTAAATGAAATTCGTTTTTGGTCTAGAATTATGAAGGAGCATTCTTTTTTTCTTCGCCTTGGGTTTAGGTGCGAGGATACGCAACTAATTGAAGAGGCGAATCAATTTTATCGATTGTTTGAACATATTGAACAAATAGCGCATTCCTATACAAATGAAACAGATCCTGAGCAAATAAAAAGATTTAATGCAGAAGTACAACAAGCTGCAACTAATATTTGGGGATTTAAACGAAAAATTTTAGGATTAATTCTCACGTGTAAATTACCAGGACAAAATAACTTCCCACTTTTAGTTGACCATACGAGTAGGGAAGCTGATTATTTTAGAAAACGTTTAATGGAATTAAACGAAGGTAAATTAGACGCTCTTCCTGATGCTATTATTAAAGAAAATGTTTTCTTTTTAAGGATTATGGCAGACCATGCTAAATTTATTGGTCACCTCCTTGATCCATCAGAAAGAAAGCTCGTAGATACAGCACGGAATTTTAGCAATGATTTTGATGAATTGATGTATCAAGCAATTGACTTAGAATCTATGAAGCCGCAATCTCAAACAGTCCCTCTTTTAGATCAATTTTTAGATCAAAATCGTGTGTCGGTTGCATCTCTTCGGGATTTTAAGAAAACAGCACGTGATTTAATTGAGCAATGTAAAATAAAGAGTATCATCCATCCATTATTAGCAGACCATGTTTTCCGTGAAGCGGATAGATTTCTTGAAATCATTGATATGTATGACGTTCATCTGACCAATATTCAATCACAACCTAGATATTAGAAGATCAAGAAAGATACTATTTTACTTTCAGCTGAGAAGTTAACAATTTATTGTTAGCTTCTTTTTTTTGATGAAAATGAAACTATGCTGGGTGTATTTTTGTTTGTTATAAAAATGGTTGTATGGACGTTAAATAAGTTTGCCGGAGCGAGCATTACACTTGTAGCAGATGCACCGTACGTAATGAATTTTTTACCCCTCATCTTAATGGTTATAGCTGGCACGGCTTCTGATAAGTTAAAGAAAATATATAGATAGAAGAAAGAATTTCCCTACACTAGCTGTTCTTTCTACTCAAATTGTGTACTATAAAGGATAGATAGGAAGGGTAACTAACTGTTACGATTTATTTAACCAAGTATAACGAAAGTTAATTAAA
>NZ_NVEC01000116.1 GCF_002571225.1 Bacillus sp. AFS059628
GAAATTAGGTAATATACATTTTTTAATAATTATATATTAATAAAAAGAGGTGCACGTTTTGAAAATTTTTAAGGGAATTCTAGTTTCTTCAATTGCATTAACAGCATTTAATGGGGTAGGCGGACTACTTCCAAGTGAAAAATCAGAAGTTGCTTATGCAGCTACTTACAAGAATTCAAATAAACAATTAAATTCTAATGTACATAAGCAAGTTATTAAACAATTAGTTTTGAAATTTAAAAATGAAGCGAATTTACCATATCAGGATGGAATAGAAAAGTTCATTAAAGAGGAAAAACAAGACTCTGACTTAATTGAGATTTTAGCTCAATACCCAAATGTAACTATAAATCGACTTTTTAGTTCTTTAAACCCTAAAGAAATTAAAAATCTAGGTAGAGAAATAAACGACTCCGAACATATTTCTTCTAATTTGCTAAACTATTATATTGTAGAAACCAAAGGTGATATTGATTTACAAGCATTACTTGTAAAATTGGAAAAATCATCTCTTGTTGAAATGGCGTATTTACAGGAAGAAGAGGCGCCGCCAGAAGAGCGCTTGCCAAATTTATCGGTTAATCCATATGATGAGCCTAGACTTATAAGACAAGGTTACCTTGAACCAGCGCCATTAGGAATTAATGCACCTTATGCCTGGAGCATAAAAGGTGGAGATGGAAAAGGAACTACTTTCGTAGATATGGAGTATGGGTGGTTATTTAGTCATGAGGATTTAGTGAATCAAAAGATTGAATTGATATCTGGGCAGAATAGGAGTGAACACCATGATCATGGTACTTCAGTCTTAGGGATTGTTTCGGCAGAAGATAATAACATAGGTGGAATTGGAATTGCACCGAAAGCTAAGGTAAAGGTTGTATCTCAGTTTAGGGATAACGGAAATTATAATACAGCTGATGCTATATTAAGTGCAGTTAACAATATGCAAGCTGGAGATATTCTTTTATTAGAAGCCCAAGCAACTTACGATGGATATGGAGATAAGAATTATTTCCCTGTAGAAGTAAAACCGGATATATTTGATGCAATTCGTCTGGGAACAAATAAGGGGATTATTATTATTGAAGCAGGTTCAAACGGCGGAAATGATTTAGATCAATTTAGAGACCGTAATGGTAAACAAGTTTTAAATCGTAATAGTCCTGATTTTAAAGATTCAGGGGCAATTATGGTTGGGGCAGCTTCTGCAAGAGTTCCTCATAAGCGTTCATATTTCTCTAATTATGGTAGTAGAGTGGATGTGTATGGATGGGGGAATGCAGTAGATACAACAGATGCTAAACCAAGTGAATTTACAACAAATCTATATACTTCTAGCTTTAGTGGAACATCTAGCGCATCACCTATTATTGCTGGTGCTGCTGCATCAATTCAAGGAATTGCAAAAAATAATAAGGGAAAAGTATATACACCAAGCCAGCTTAGGGATATTTTAAGTGACCCTAGTACAGGAACCAAATCTAACGATCCAATCTCTGATAAAATTGGTGTTTTACCTGACTTAAAAGCCATTTTATCTAAACTTGGTTTTTCACCAAACTTAAGTAATGATTCCTCCATTGTATTTCCTGAGGAACCAGAAATAAATAAAGGAAACAAAGGTTCTACTATTACGTTCCCGAAAGAGGATTCCGAAAATAGTGAAGAGAACTCTAATTTCATTTTCCCAGAATAATAAAAATACCTCCTATTTAGAATGAGGTAGAATAGTTTACTCAATAAGAACAAAGGATATGGATTCAATAGAAATATGAATTCATATCCTTTTAATTTTATGCTGTTTTTACTACCTTACAAAAACGTAATGTTAGCGTAATGGAAATGAATTTTGGCAGCAAATAGATTAGGATATAATTTTTGTGAGAAAAGATATGAGGTGAGTCATATGAAACGAATAGTGCTTATGTGTAGTGTTTTTGTGATGTTTACTGTGTTGTTATCGGGGTGTAATTTAAATCGTCTTGGTACAGATACATATTATGTGCAAATTACCAAAGATGGTGAAAAATTAAAAGAGAAAAATGTAAATGGGGATACGAATTACCAATATAAATTACCTGGATTTGATAAGGATGGTAAAGAGAAAGAAATGGAGTTTACAGCGTTAAAAAACCTTCGTAAAGAAGCATTTTTACGTATATATTACTCTGAGAAAAAAGGTGTGAAATCTTGGGAAGAGGTTAAGAAAGACGAACTCCCTACAAAAGTAAAAGAAAAATTAAAGGTGGATTAATATATAAGTCTTTGTTAGAGCGATATATCCTCAAATTATTAGAATGTATATTAAAATAGGTTAAAGTTCTTCAGAGTTATAAAAGTAAGAGGCTGACATTTATTGTCAGCCTTTTGCTTTTGCAAGAAGAAAATATAAAAGACATTTAACAGGCGAAGTGTTGGATTATAAACAATTATTTAAGATTCAAGGCTACACCATACCTACCCCTGAACTATAATAATTTTAGGTCAGAAATAAGCTTCTAGTTTTGTCTAAGTATTTGTAGTAGTTTAAAGGATTGATGATTGGTTATGATATAATAAAATTCAAGTATACTAAGGGGGATTAATGAGATGATTTTTCAAAGCATGATAACAGCTATTATAGAAAAATTACAAGAGACGGTGAATCCCTATTGGATAATTTTGTTTGGATCAACGGCTGAGAACAGAGAACGAGAAGATAGTGATATTGATATAGCTTATTTAAGTGACACAACCTTAGGGAACTATGAACGTTTTTTATTAGCACAGGAGTTAGCCAACATTGTTCATAGAGATGTTGATTTAGTTGATTTATCGGAAGCTTCTACAGTTTTTCAAGCTCAGATTATACATACAGGAAAGACAATATTTTGTTCGGATGAAAAACGTAAGGTCATTTTTGAAATGAAAACCTTAAAAATGTATTCAAAATTGAACGAAGAAAGACAGATAGTATTTGATGATATAAAGAAAAGAGGTTCTATATATGAAGAATGAGGTTATTTTAAATAAAATTTCTACAATAGAGCGTTGTATAAAAAGAATCCAAGATGTATATGGAAATGACCCTGAAAATTTAGAGGACTTTACAAAACAAGATTCAATAATATTGAACATACAAAGAGCTTGTGAAGCGAGTATTGATTTAGCAATGCATATTGTTGCAGGGAAAAGATTAGGACTACCCCAATCTAGTCGAGAGGCTTTTGATTTATTGGTTACAGCAGGATTACTTAGCGCTGATCTAGCAAATAAGTTAAAAGCAATGGTTGGATTTCGTAATATTGCTGTTCATGATTATCAAAGTGTAAATTTAGATATTGTTCGTCAAATTATTGAAAAACATTTAACTGATTTTAAACTATTTACGAAAGAAGTAATGGGGATATTGGAATTTTAGGCAAAAGAACAGAATAATAGGACTGAGAAAGAAAGTAATTCTATGATTCCCAAACCAGCTATTGAAACAATTACTTAATTTCGTAAGAAGAAACGCAGTCATAAGATGAATTTGTTTATGTTGTAGCGAGGCTTTGCATGAGATGTGTGTAGTTAATAGTAGGAACAATATCCACATACAATTTTATCAACAAATAAGTAAATATTTTCAAAACTAATTTTTATACATACAATGTATATTAAAAACAAAAAAGTTTCCTTGTGGAAACTTTTTTGTTTTTGGTAAATTTATGGCGGTAAATTAATATGCAGTTTTTGAAAAAAATGATGAATCATGTCAAATCATCTTCATTTACACGAACATGAACGTAGTATAAAAATGAAGCATATCCAAAATAATTAAAGGGGGCTGAAAAAATGATTAAAAAACTTATTATTGGTTCTATTGCTTTAGGCACAACAATAGGAGTGAGCAAACCTACATTTGCTGCTACAATACATTCGCCATCACAGTTTAAAGAAATTCAAAATGTTCATGTGCAATCCCTACACTCTCCATGGCAGTATTTAGGGAAAACTTCAAGGGAACTTCAAATTAAAAGTAAGGATCCAAAAGTACTAGCTTTTGAACTAGCAAAAGAAGCGCCATTTTACGAAGAAGAATTAGTAGACATATGTTCGGTAATTTTAGATGCAAATGTAGACGTTATATATTGGACAAGTAAGGAATGGGTTAGATTTGAAGAAGGAAATTATGAATTTAAACATGAAATTAAAATTTTTAGAGATAAAGAACGTCAGCAATTAATTACTGCACTAGAATCTTAGAACTTTTACAAAAAAGAAGCTATTTTTAGTATGCTATTCTCCCCTCATAGTAGATAGGGAAAAGAAAACACATTAACCTATTTTGAAGTGAACCCCGAAAACGGGACACCTATCAAAACACCTAAACCACTNNCGCACACAATTGTAGTAATGTATGTATTCTAGCACAATCTTTCGCACAGTTGTGTTGGATACTTTTGTTATCTCTTGTGAATAGAAGGCTTCACTTTTTAAATGACCAAAGAAGCTTTCCATTTAATTTCTTC
>NZ_NVEC01000117.1 GCF_002571225.1 Bacillus sp. AFS059628
GATATATATAGAATTTTATATTAATTACAAAAGAAAGAAAAGATTTAATTTTCAGTTTTTAAATTTCACATCCTATTTATTACCATTCCCCTTAATTCGTCATAACATGAATTTTCTTCAAACAAAAAACTGAGGTGTTCTCTATACACCCCAGTTTTTTCGTTAACTTATTTCATTGAAGATAACCCTTCAACAAACTCACCAATCTTATTTTGAAAAACAAAATCAAAGTTATATTCTTGCCCTGTTGACTCTTCATTTACTAAAATTGTCGTTGCCCCGATTTCCCTCTTTGCAATTTGTGGGAATGAAGCGACAGGTTGTACTTTTAATGACGTGCCCATAACGATAAATACATCTGTCTCATATAAACGTGTTATCGCATTTTGATATTGCGGCAATGTATCTCCGTATAAAACAACGTCTGGATTTAAAATAAAATTACACTTCTGACAACGAGGCACTTCATGATCAATCATATACTGCAAATCATATCCCGCTTTACACTTCGGACAATGTGCTGTTTGAAGCGTTCCGTGTAAATCAATGACATGTTTACTACCGCCTAATTGATGTAAACCGTCAATATTTTGCGTTAAAATCGTAATATCTTTCCCTTGTTCTTCGAATTCAGCTAAAAAACGATGACCACGATTTGGTTTATATTGATGAAACGTATTAATTTGAAAGATTTCTTTATAATGCTTCCAAAATTCTTTTGGACTTCTATTATAATATCCTCTTGATAAATACATCTCCACATTCGCATCAGCATACAATCCATTTGCTGAACGGAAATCGGGAATGCCACTTTCCGTACTTGCCCCTGCCCCTGTTAACACTGTAATTTTCTTCGCTTTTTCTAAAATTGAACGTACTTCTTCAAATTGTTGCACAAAAATCACCTCTATGTATATTACTATACTTATTATACCAGTTGTTTACAGGAGGTGTTGTATGATTCGTTTTATTTAATGCGTCGTGCCACCAACTTCCACAATATCCACCTCAACTGTCGTCGTTACCTCAACTGCCAATTCTATTCCTTTACGAATAGTAGAAAGTGACATACTCGGTTGACCTGGATAGTTACTCGCTTGCTCTGGTAAGAACGGAATATGAATAAATCCGCCTTTTATTTCCTTATCACGTTTCACTAGTTCATGCATGAGACCGTAGAATAAGTGATTACAAACGAATGTACCTGCTATTTGTGAAACGGAAGCTGGTATGCCTTCTTCTTGAACTCTTTTTACAATTGCTTTCATCGGAAGCGTAGACCAATAGGCAGTTGGTCCTTCTTCTACAACCGGTACATCTACCGGCTGATTTCCTTCATTATCAGGAATTCTTGCATCATCAACGTTAATTGCGACACGCTCTACCGTAATATCTGGTCTGCCTCCAGCTTGTCCGATACATATAATTATTTCTGGGTTTAGTTCTTCTATATACTCTTTTAAAACTTGTATTGATTTATGAAACACAGTTGGTACTTGTTTACTAATAATCTTGTACTCTCCGATTGTTTTTTCATGTAAACCTTTTGCAACTTCCCAAGCTGGGTTAATGCTTTCTCCGCCGAACGGGTCGAACCCTGTTAGCAATACTGTTTTCATAGTTTTCCCTCCTAATTAGAAACGATATACAAGGCCGTACATAATAAACATATTTATGATAAAGATGGAAAGAGCAATTGGTACTTGTGCTTTAATAACTGCATTTTTATCTTTTAGCTCTAAAAGCATTGCCGGAACGATATTAAAGTTTGCTGCCATTGGAGTAAGCAATGTTCCGCAGTATCCAGCAAACATGCCAAGTGCCGCCATAATTGCCGGATTTCCTCCATGCATTTGTACAATTAAAGGTAAACCAATTCCGCCAGTAATAACGGCAAACGCTGCGAATGCATTTCCCATTACAACTGTGAAAAGCATCATGCCTAAACAATATGCCATTACAGCAACAAACGGATACTCTGTCGGTAATACTTGTCCAACTAAATCAGAAACGACTTGTCCAACGCCAGACTTCGCGAAAATACCGCCAAGTGCTGCTAACATTTGTGGTAAAATAACAGCCCAGCCGACAGCTTGTAATAGTCTGCTTCCCTCTTGAACAGGCGTTGTTATTTTCGATTTTGTAATACGCATCGCCGCAACGAATGCAAGTAATGCCCCAAGCGCTAATGCAACTAATGTTACTTTATCTGGATCAACAAGGGATACATTTCCCCATTTGATTTTCCCTAACGTTAATGTACCAATAATTGTAAAAACAGGAATTAATAGTGCCGGCATAAAAATTTTATTTTTTAATTTCTCCGCATGTTTCACACGTTCTTGTACTGGTACTTCTTTCTCCTCTGATTTTGTTACTTTGTTTAATGAAGCTAACACGACCATAGCGAGCACGATACAGCCAACGTAAAACGAAGGGATTACATTTCCGAATAAAAATGTAACTGCAAATAACGCCCAAAATAAGCTAGAGCCAAATCGATTTGGATGTTGACGGTCAAACGCAATACGAACCGCGATAAAGGCAACGATTATACCTAATACGTAATAAATTGTATCCATTGTAATGATATTCATCTTATATTGCCTCCTTCTCTTCTTTTTCTTTTGATGTCATCGTTTTTGCTATATATTTATCAAATCTTCTAAATCTGATCCAGCTTACGATAAGTGCTGATATTGCAGTTGGAATACCCCAAAGCGCCATATCCCACACACCGACATGCATACCTACCGAGTCGAAGAATCCTTTCATTAATAAAATTGCACCAGTCGCGATAAATATATCCTCTCCGAAAAACCATGCTGTATTTTCCGCCGCTGCTGCATTTGCTTTAATTTTTTCTCTTAACTTTTCAGGAAGCTTACCATATTTCCCTTGCGCAGCCCCTTCGGCCATCGGTGCAACGAGCGGTCTTACTGTTTGTGCATGACCACCAATGTTCAGTCCAAGTGCTGCTGATGATTCTCTTATTGTGAAATATGACATTAATACTCTTCCAGTTGTTGCACCTTTTGATTTCGTTATAAGTACTTCTGCTCTTTCTTTTAAACCGTAACGCTCTAAAATTCCGATGACCGGTAAAGTTAATATAATTGGCATAGACATATATCTATTTTCTATGAAAAATTTACCGAACATGCTAATGACATCATAAAAGCTTAATCCTGAAACCATACCAGTAACAATACCTGCAACCATAACTACTAAAAGTGTATTTAATCTAAATAAAAAGCCCACCGCAACAAGTAATATCCCGATTAATTTCACCAATTCCAACACTTCCCCTCATATTTTTACTTCGGTGCACAAATAGAAATGCCATTAAGTTCGAATGTTCTGTATATTCTCTCCGCAAATTGCACTGCTTTCTCTCCATCACCATGTAAACAGATTGTTTTCGCGTGAACTGCTACTTTCTCTCCGTTCACTGCGTTTACGTAGCCTTCTTTCACCATTTGAAGCACTTGCTTTATCGCTTCGTCTTCATTTTTTATAAGTGCATTTTCTTCCGTACGACTTGTTAATGTTCCATCTTGCTTATACGTCCGATCTGCAAAGGCCTCTTGTATAAGAGTTATATTATATTTTTCTGCAGCCGTTATAAACGCCTCACTATTTGCTAATCCGTAAAGTAATAGATTTGGATTGCTATGATAAATTGCCTTCGCAATTGCATCTGCAATTTCCGGATTAGTCGCCGCCATATTATATAGAGCACCGTGCGGTTTTACATGATGCATTTTCCCGCCACCTGCTTTCACAAATGCGTCTAATGCGCCAATTTGATACAATACATAGTCGTAAACTTCACTCTCTGAAACGTTCATATTTCTTCTTCCAAATCCAATTAAATCAGGAAAACCAGGATGTGCCCCTATTGCTACATTGTGCTGCAGTGCCTTTTCAACCGTTTTCCTCATTACAGTCGGATCACCCGCATGAAAACCACAAGCAACGTTTATAGAGGAAACAAACGGAAGAATTTCATCATCATTCCCCATTTTATAAGCGCCAAAACTTTCTCCTAAATCACAGTTTAAATCGATTGTCGTCACGATGTTACCCTCCTAATGTCAGCTTCGTAAAGCGATCAATTTCTTTAATAGATTCATATTTACTTCTTGTTCTATGTACAATTGTTCCGCTTCTTCCAGCGTAATGTTCTCAAATGAAACATAGTCACCTGGTTTTAACTGAGCAAGAAGAGGTAAATCTACTGAAATGATATTTCCCATTCTCGGATACCCGCCCGTCGTTTGCCTATCTGCCATTAATATAATTGGCTGTCCACCATTTGGCACTTGGATGGTCCCAAATGTAACGGGACTTGATAAAATCTCTTTTTCTTCCACTCTATTTAAAACTTCCCCCTCAACCCTATAACCCATACGGTCAGCATAATTAGATACCTTATACTCTTTCATAAAAAATGCCTTTCTACTTTCTTCTGTAAATTGATCATATTCAAAGTCAGCTATGACACGAAGCTTAGGATGTTTCTTATACTTTGGTAGTATGCTGTTGCTAATTGCCCATTTCTTTTTTATTCTCTCATCTTTTTGTAAGTCTTGAACAAAACGATTCGCCATTTCTGGTTGTACACCAATTTGGAAGTAGTCACCCTTTTTCAACATTCTTCCTTCTATACCGCCAATCGCAGCACGTATGTAAGTACTTTTGCTTCCCATCGTACGATCAATATGGATACCACCTGCAAAAGTCACATACGTTCTGCAACCACTTTTCACTTTTCCAAAGCAAAGCATACTACCTTCTTCTGCTAAGATGGGACGCCATAATGGAATACGCTCCCCATTCAGTAACGCTTCCATATCAGCTCCGCCAATCGCAAGTAAAGTCGTTTTCTTTATTAACAATTTAGGTCCCATAATTGTCATTTCAAGTGCCGCTTCATTCTCTTCATTACCAACTAACATATTGATCATCCGAAGTGCACTTTGATCCATCGCCCCGCCAACTGGTACACCGTATTGTTGATAATGAGTTCGCCCTAAATCCTGGACTGTTGTAAACATCCCTGCATGCAAAACTTCTACATCCATTCTTTGGCCCCCTCAAGTGATACGTACTCTTCCTTCGTTATTGGGATAAATCGTAAATACATACCGCTTTGAATATAGGTTGGTGTTTCTTCTTCCGGATTAAATAAGGAGATTGGTGTTCGGCCAATAATATTCCATCCACCCGGTGTTTCAAGTGGATAAATACCTGTCTGATTTCCGCCGATTCCTACCGAACCAGGAGAGATTTGTAACCGTGGTATTTCTTTTCTAGGTGTTTCTAGTTCTTTTGATAGTCCTCCTAAATAAGGGAATCCTGGTGTAAAACCTAACATATACACAAAGTACGTTGTTTCACTATGTATGCGAATGACATCTTCTACTTGTAAACCGTGATAATGTGCGACCTCTTCCAAATCAGGTCCATATTCTCCCCCGTAACAAACAGGTATAGAAATATGTTTCACATCTTGATGTAATTCTTCTTGATACGAATTACAAAGCTCCTGTATATACCGGCAAACGTAATGATATGATCCTTCACTTCTCGCATTTCGCTTCCATACTTCGTATACATTGTAGTAGACCGCTAATGAGGTGAAAGATGGTACACACTCAACCATTCCTACAAACGGATGCCGTCTCAACGCTCGAAACAATCGCTGCACTTTTTCGTATGTATCCATACCAATTTCTTCACCAAATGTAACAATAATTGCTTGATCCCCTAACGCAGAAAATTTCATCCCACTCCCTCTTTCTATGCCAAAAAGCCGAGTTCTTTCGAAATGCGACGTGCTGTTTCTTTCACTTTCGCAATAAAATATGCAATATTACTTTCGTTATACTCAATTGCTAATCCCGAAATACTAATGCCTGCTACAACGGTTCCATCGCTTGCGAAAACGGGCGCTGCTATAGCCGCTGTATGATTTTCTAACTCAGAGTAGCTAATTGTGTGCCCTTCCTTTTTTGCCATTTGTAACACTTCTAGCAATTGCTCCTTATCCACGATTGTTCCATCTGCAAACTGTTTTAAATCCGTTTCCTCTATGTAATTCTGTTTCTCTTGCTCTGAAAAATACGATAGCAATATTCTCGGACATGCACCCGCATAAAGCGGCGCTCTTCTTCCAACCGCCGTATACACGCGTACAGGCTGAACACCTTCCATCTTTTCCACATAAATCGCATCATTACCATCTTGAATAATTAAATTAACTGCCTGCCCTAAACTATCTCTAAGCTCTTTCATATACGGAATCGCAATATTTCTTACTGATAATCTTTGCGAAACAAGTTGACCAAATCGTAAAAAAACGACTCCGAGTCGATATTTCCCCTTCTCATTTTTTTGTAAAAACTCCATTTCTTCTAACGAGCCAAGTAAACGATAAACAGATGTTTTCGGCATACTCGTTAGCTGAACCATCTCTGTTAAACTTAGCTCTTCATGCTCATAAAACAACTCTAAAATATCCATTGTCTTAACTGCCGTTTTATTTATACTCATTCTATCTTCCTCTCGTTCCGAATTTCGGAACTTAAATTCCATTTTTCGAAACAAATATATAATTTAAAATTATAAAATATTCTTTCAATTCTATCAACAAAAAAAGTATGGAAGATTATTTCTTCCATACTTTTTTTTATAATGCTCTTACTTGTTTCAACGGCCAGAAAACAGCTTGTCCTTTTCCGACAATTTCATCTTCTGAAATGAATCCGAACATACGACCGTCTTTCGAAACTTCACGATTATCTCCTAAAACAAACACTTGGCCTTCTGGCACTTTCGTTTTTCCTGTAATTTGTTCTAACGTAAAGTCTGGAGTTAATACACGGCCTGCTGCTTTTTCTTTAAACTCTTTTAAATATGGTTCTTCCATCGCTTTTCCGTTTACATATAACACATCATTTTTATACTCAACTGTATCGCCTGGTAAACCAATTACTCGTTTTACTAAATCGTATCCTTCTTTTCCGTGGAAGACGATAATATCAAAGCGATCTAATCCACTTATACTATAACCAATCTTATTCACGAGAACTCGTTCGTTATTTTCTAAAGTAGGCATCATCGATTCACCTTGTACTAATGAAGGTGTAAATAAAACACCTCGAATAATAACGATTAATACAAGGGTAAACCCTATCGTTTTAGCCCATGAGAATAATTCTTTCTTCGTATTTTCCTTCATCGTTTCTCCTCTTTCTTTATTATTTATTGTATGATTTGAACTAATTCTTGTACGAAATTAAGATCAATGTCAGAAAAACATGATTTCCCTTCTCTTACCGCTGTACCGACATGCGCTTGCGTGATTCCAGTTTCATCTAGTAATTGCTTTATATTTTCTTTCGTTACTCCAGCTCCAACTACAAGTTGAATATGACCATCGCTTACCTTTTGCATTTCTGTAAGTACCGGAATATTCTCTACTATATTTCCTTGTCCACCTGAAGTTAAAACGTGAGTCACTTTATGAAACTTCTTTAAAATTCTCATCGCTTCTACCGGATTTTTTATATCATCTATCGCACGGTGGTACGTTACATTTATCCCATCTACAACAGATAGTAAATCTGCTAATTTCTTTTCATCCACTTCATTTTGTTCGTTTAATATACCTAATACAACACCAGCTGCACCTAACTTCTGTGCAATGATAATATCTTCCTTCATCATTTCAATTTCTTCTTCCGTATATATAAAAGACTTCGCATGCGGGCGAATCATAACGTGAATCGGTATATGTACTGCTTCTACCGCTTTTTTAATAAATGCATAACTCGGCGTTAAACCGCCCTCTGTATAAGATGAAATTAATTCAATTCGCTTCCCGCCAGCTCGTTCAATTCGTTTCACATCTTCTAAACATGTTGCAATAACCTCTAGCATGAGATGACCTCTTTTCGTGCTTTTTTCTTATTATACAGTAGGTGAAATAAGAAGCATAGCATTCTCCTATAAAACTATAAAAAGAAGGATGAAAAGAAAGATTTTTTTAACTACTAACATCTATTAGTGATTTTATATTCTACAAAAAAGGAGTAACCCCTAGAATTTTTAACTAGGTGTCACTCCTTTTTATTTTAGTTATTTTTTTTAGTTACTTCATTATAATAGTGGCTAAATGCTTCTACTAATGCATCAACGGAAGCATATAATTCTTCTGGTGTATTATCTACCCCTCCCATTTCAATCAATAATGCATTAGGAGAAAGGTCTTGATTATATACTCCGTTCCCGCTTTTACGATCTTTAATAAAAATGCCTCGGCTTAAACCGTAATACTTTTCATCTAAATATGAATTGATTGCCGTTACTATTTTTTTATTTTTTTCATAATTAGGATTTTCCCGTCCTAAAATGAAATAGAGCCGAGCATAATTCTTTCCGTTAATATTTTTTGTTGTAGTATTTTTTCGTGCATCATCTCTATGGAGGTCCATTGGGAACATAATATTTTTATCTTGCGTTAATTTATCTTGTAATATTTGACGGGACCCTTTATAAGATTGGGCCCAATTTAAATTTTTATTTCGCAGAAAATCCCTCATATTTGTCGTATCATGCGAAACACCTATTCCTTTTTCTTCTAATTTTTGTTTTAAATAGTTTCCAACAAATGTAATATTAACTTCATTATTTGTACTGGAAGCATCATCGGGTACAGTAGCACCTGGAATAAGAGGAATAAACGATTCCCAACTATGTGTATGATAAATAAAAACTTTATTTTCACTGTTATTTTGTGTATTTGAATTTTTATCAGTAGAATTGTTTTCTTTCTGACTCTTTGGGTGTTCAATAGCAGTACCTTTATCTTTAATTTTATCTAAAGGAATACTAGATTCTTCAGGAATGTTCGTATAATCTGTTCCTTCCCCAGCAATTAATATTTCCGAATAAAATTGATTCATATTAGGAAGTTCCCGGGTTAATAAACTTCGGAGATCATTTACATTAATGTTTGTAGAAAGTGAAAGTAAAAAAGATTCTAAAGACGTTCGTCCTTTTTCTTTATGAAATTCTTCTGCAAAATAACGATTTTCACTTCCTATCATATACATAAGACCTTTAGTAGAATTCGTTCCTAATAACTGATTCATATAATATGATTTAAATACGCTAGAATTACTAGAAATGACGAATGAAGTGAGGATACATATAATCGTGAATAAAATACATACCACTACATATCTTACATTCAATACTTTCAGTTTCACTTTATTCATTTTATATCTCCCTTCATTTACTATATTCTTACGCATAATTTTTAAGTAATATGATTACTAATTTAATAGAATTGCCTCAAAAATTTTAAAAGAAATGAAATAACCTGAGTCTATATAAATATAGTACTCAGGTTATTTCATGCCGTTTACTTGACAGGAGGCATTGCATTTTGATGGACTTTTTTATTTTCCATGTCAATGCCTAATTGGTCTTTCAAGAACTTCATACCTTTTTTTGTAAGATGAACAGCCCGATTCTTATCTGTTTTTGTAATCCATTCCTGTTCAAAAAATAATTTTGCTATTGCAGATCCTAACCAACCAGAAATATGGTAGCGTCGTTCACTCCAATCAAGACAAGGTTTTGCAAATATTCTCCTTTTTATATCTGCCGTTTCAATATTTATTCCAAAATTCAGAAACCAGTGCTTCCCCCGTTCTGTTACAATGTATTCTCCTTTCTCTAAAATAATAAATTCCTTATCTAATAATTTTTCGGTTATCTCTACACCGAGTCTGCCTGCAAGATGATCATAGCAAGTTCGAGCATAACGAATTTGTTTTAGTTGATCCGATTGTTTTAAAGACCGAACTTGGACTGTTGGTGCAATTGTTCCTAACTTTTCAAGAACCTCTGCTACCTCTTGATTAGCAAGTCGATAGTAACGATGTCTACCATGTTGTTCAACTGTAAGTAGATTCCCCTCTACTAATTTAGAAAGGTGAGAACTAATCGTTGGATGTGACACCTTTGCCATATAAGCTAATTCGCTGGCAGGTAGTGCCTGATTATTCATTAAACAATCTAAGATAATTGCTCTTGTAGGTTCAGCAATTAGTTTAGCTATATATGAGATATTCGGATATACATTCATATTTCGATGATACCCTAACTATTAAACTGATACAATTATTTTAAGTTTAATAGTAAAGGAGAATGTATTATGAATGCAATTGAACTTAGTATATTAAATTTGAAAGAAACGAGAAGGCGCTCAGAAAAATTATGGAATTCTCTTCCCGATAATTTTCTTAATTGGAAGCCTGATCATGAGGCCATGTCCTTTGGTGAGATGATTCGTCATGTTTGGACCTCAACTTTTTACTATCATATGATTTTAAAAAACAACGGCTCAATACATGATATACATTTCCCGTATGATGACGAGCCAATTACTTGTGTAAAAAAAGAAATTGAATTGGCACAAGTATACTTTACTGACTTCATAAAATATGTTCAATCCATAAGCATAGCTGAGCTAGATTCAACCCTTATTGATCGAAGCGATGTTGGCTATGAAAGATATTTAGGCGACATGCTATTACGAATTGCCTATCATGATGCGGTTCATGCAGGTCAATTTTTACAATATTTACGAATGGTAAACTTGGAAAGACCTTTAATTTGGGATTAGTTATGACAAATGTTTACAACGCTTCATTTTAAACTAATATATTAAACACATAAAAAGCACGTGTTTGATTACTACTCAAACACGTGCTTTCAAAACAACTATATTACCCATAAACAATAAAATGTAAGCATTAAAAACTACGACCGAAACGCCGCATCCGCCAACATAGACAGTGTTGCATCATCCATCGGCGGATTGTGTAATCCTGCTCTGACGTTTAAATAGTAGCGATGAAGCGGATTTTTTTCTGATAAACTTTTTGCCCCTACGATGCGCATTGCTTTATCTACAATTGATATTACCGCATTCGTTACAGCATATTTCACTGCTGCTAATTCCGCTTGCAGTGATAGTTTATCTTCTGCCTCATCGTACTTTTTCGCAATTTGATATAAAAAGACGCGAGCTTGCATAAGCTCAAGTTCTAATTCTCCAACTAATCTTCTAACATTCGGCAATAAACTAATAGAATGATTTAAACTATTTGGTTTGTATGATTCCGCAAATTGAACTGCATAATTTCTTGCTGCTTGTGCAATTCCTAAATAACATGCTGGAATATGTAGCAACCAGCCAATACCCTTTTGTTTCACTTTTCCGCCCTTTATATCTGTAAAAAAGCGGTTTTCTATCTCCGCATTTTGTAAGACAAGGTCGTGACTAGCGGTTCCTCGCATCGCAACGCTATCCCACGTTTCTTCAATGGATACACCGAGTGTATTTCTTGGAATAACAAACTCACCAACTTCATCTCGGCCTTCCATACTCGCTGAAATAATAAAATAATCAAGTATTGGCGCCATCGTTGTAAAGGTTTTCCTTCCGTTTATAACCCACTTCTCGCCTTGTTGAACCGCTATTGTTTCTGGTTTGCCGCCACGTGTCGGACTCCCTGTCTTTGGTTCTGTTGCTGCCCTGTTAAAGAGTGCACCGTTACGCACTTCTTCGCAAAACCATTTGAACATCTCATCATTCCAAGAGCGATTTTCCGCTAGCTCTTTCACAATGCCAAGATGCCAGCCAATCGATAATGCAGTAGCTCCGCAGCCCTCCGCGATTTTCTCTTGAAATAAAACGAAGTCATATAAAGAAATCTCACTACCACCAAATTCCTTCGGTAACGTTAATTTCGTATATCCGATATCTTTCAAATCACTTATATTTTCATACGGAAATGATCCTAATTCACTTAGTTGATGCTCCCTTTCCATGAACTTCGGAATCAATTTATTTATTTGTGTAATAATGAAAGATTGTTCTTCTGTTTCAACAAATGAGAGTGCCATACTATAATCTCCTTTATGTTCGATTCATCAACCGCTCACTTTTTCATTATGATTATATGAAGCTACCTCTCTATTGTTTCACTATTCCGATAAAAATACAATGTTTTTGACTAATAAGAAAAGTTCCTATTTAAAGATAGGTTCTTTTCTTATGTTAGTCTCCCTTCAACGCCTTTAATGGCAAAGAGGTTACATATCCAATATACGAGAATAATTCTTTAAAGAAGAATGGAATTTCTGTGTCTAACGTTTTATAAGCTGATGTCGGTGTTGGTGAAGCATACGCTTCAATATTAATATGTTTTGCGATTCTCATTGCGCGTTTCATATGAAGTGGATCACTTACAATCGTGTATGTGCGTATTCCGTTCTCTATTCCAACTTCCTTCGCATTCTTTAAGTTTTCTTCCGTGAAAAGGGATTTTGTTTCAATTAAAATATCTTCGTCTTTTACACCTTGTTTCATTGCATATACTCTTGCAGTACGCGCTTCCTCAAGTTCTGCCTCAAACTTTGTACCACCCGTAAAAATAATCTTTTTAATGTTTCCGTTCTTATATAAAGAAATCGCATGATTAATTCTTTCTTTAAATACAGGGGATGGTTTTCCGTTCCAAGAAGCCGCTCCTAGTACGATACCAGCATCCGTTTTCACACTATCATCTGTTTTAAAACGATAGCTCCAAATGTCGTAAGCTGCATAACTTACATATAAAATAGCAGAACAAATCATTAGTAAAAATACTTGAAAGATTCGTCTTTTCTTACTTTTCTTATTTTCTTTCATTTGTAATTGCCTCCGTACATCATCCATACTTCTATAAAAAACATTTATATCAAATCGTTTTGTTTGAGTTTATTTAAAAGAAGGAACTTTACTTGTTATTTATGTATAAAAGGGTTTTCATTTAAAATTGAGGATTATCAATTCATTTTCATTTGCGGTTTTCATTACATGTTTTAAATTCATAAGTTTATTACCATACAACTACATTGTAACGAATTTTTTCTCAGAAGGGAACGATGAAACAAAAGTAATTAAAATAAAGTAGCATTTTGTAAGAAAAAAGGTATATTTTTCATGTATTACGAACAATATACCTTTCAAAACACGAATTATAACTTTTCTTTATACAATTCTAATTTTTCCAACAAACGAGCTTTCACTACTGGCCATTCGCTTGCAATAATACTATACACAACCGCATCTCTCACATGACCGTTTGGCAATTTTCTTTCATTTCTAAGCACGCCCTCTTTAACTGCTCCTAAACGTTCAATTGCTCGTTGTGCTTTTTCATTTCTTGCATCCGTCTTAATTTGTACTCTCAACATATGCAATTTTTCAAAAGCATACTGAAGAAGCATATACTTACACTCTGTATTGATACTCGTACGTTGCACACTTGGATGATACCACGTTTGTCCTAATTCGACTGTTTTATCTTCTACTGAAATATTATATAAACGTGTACTTCCTACAATTGTATTCGTCTGTTGATCCACTACAACGAAAGGTGTTTCATTACCCCTTCCGTAACCCTTTATCGCTTTTTGCACGTATTGCTGCATATCTTGAACACTATCCATTTTAGAGATTAAATACGCCCAAATATCACGATTTCCTTCTACAATCGAAAACAAAGTTTCGACATCATCACTATCTATTAACCGTAACTGTGCTCTTCCGTGAATGATTTCCATTTGAAAGCCCCCTTTGTTGTTACTATATCATATGAAATAAAAACGTTTTATAATAATAACAGAATGTATTCGAAAAGGAAAAATTTAATAATTCCCAATAAATGCTATATAATGATAAGTCGGGAGGGGATAAAAATGCTAGATCAAATTACTTGGGGAACGCCAGGCAGCTTATTATGCTTAGGATTCTTTTTTGCAGGATTAGGAATCTTCTTAAGAAGCATGACGTCATATTCAAAAAATAAATAAAAGCATCCCAAAAACAGAAAATAGTATATTTTCATGTTTTTGGATATTTGATTTTCTTAGCTTGATAGCGATATGGGAATACCTCGCTTTTAAACAAAAGAAGCCTTTCTTTTACAGAAGGCTTCTTTTGTTATAGATTTATCTTATTAAAACTTTAAAGCAACAAATAAGCAATCGGAGTAATAATAAGTAACGTTAATATCGTTCTTTGTAAGTAGAGAATTATAAGTTCCGATACTTTTAACGGAATGTCCGTTGATAAAATACAAGGAATGGAAGCTGAGAAAAACAATATAGATGATACCGAAACAACCGCAATGACAAACTTTGTCACAAGTGGTGCACTTACAACTAAAAGAGAAGGTAAAAACATTTCTGCGATACCAACAGATACGGCTTTAGCAGCTAGTTCTGCTTCTGGAAGCTGTAAAGCCCACGTAAATGGATAAAAAATATAACTGATCCAATCAAATATTGGTGTGAATTTCGCTAAGACGATACCGATTAACCCTACCGACATAATGGATGGTAAAATTCCCATCGTCATAATAAAACCATCTTTTAAATTCAATGCGATATTTTTCATAATACTCGGTGCAGATTTCGATACTTCTAGCGCGTCTTCCCATGCGCGTTCTAACATTTTCTCTTTATAAACGGGCTCTGGGAACCCTTCTTCTGTTACATATGTATCTGGTTTTCTACTAAGAGGCGGGAGTCTTACGGTGATAGCAGTTACGATGAATGTTACAACGAGAGTAGTCCAAAAATAAACATTCCATAAATGCATAATGTCTAATGTTTTTGCGATGATGATCATAAATGTTGCGGATACTGTAGAAAAGCCTGTAGCGATAATCGCTGCTTCTTTTGTCGTATACTTACCTTCTTTATACACGCGATTTGTAATTAATAAAGCCAATGAATAACTCCCCACAAAAGAAGCAACCGCATCGATTGCTGATCGTCCTGGTGTTTTCCATAACGGTCTCATAATTGGACGGCAAAACGTACCGATAAATTCAAGTAATCCGTACCCGACTAATAACGCTAAAAAAGCCGAGCCAATTGGAACGAGTAAACTTACCGATATGACTAGTTTTTCATACAAAAACGGTCCTACATCTTGTGCAAAGAACCACGCTGGCCCTACTTTCAAGCAATATAATACACCAAAGACAACGCCAACTACTTTTAAAATAGAAAAACAAATGTCTACGAGAGATGCATTCCATTTTTTCGTATAAAACGGATAAATCGCACCCATTATCATAACGAGTAGTGCATAATAAGGTACGACGCTCGGAACCGAAGTCCTGATCCATGATACGATATGATCAATCATAATGGACGAAGCACCGTTTATCGTAACTGGTACGAAAAACATAAACACCCCAACTAGACTAGCGAGTATAAACCGAAGAATGATCCTCTTCTCACTCCCTGTCTTAATTACATTCCTTTTTAATTCAATTTCACTCAAAATTTGACACCCCTATTATCTAAATATTCTGTATAATTATATTAGATTCCTTCTTTCAGTTTCTAATATTTCATCATATGAAAAAGCCTATTTTAAAATAGGCTTTTTCTACTACCTCTGATAATCATCCACAATCACTTGAATAACACGATACGATTCTTCTGCAACTGCCTTATCACTAGTCTTATTCGCATCATATGTAATTAACGCTTTCCAAAGTGCCCATCCTCTTGCTCTATTCCACGTTTCTTCATCTACTTGCAATACTTCTTTAAATACGTTTCTACTACTTTTATCAAAAAATGTCCATGCCATCGCCGCATCACAAGCTGGATCACCTACTCCTAAAATACCAAAATCAATTACGGCACAAAGCTTTCCGTCCTTAACGAGTAAGTTTCCAGGTGCAACATCTCCATGAACCCAAACCGGTTTACGCTCCCACGTTGACTGAAGGGCTAGATCCCAAAGATGCTTTAATACAGTTTCATCAAAAACGTCCTTATTATTTTCGATAGCATCCCTCGCCTCTTCATCATATACAGATATAAGCCCGCCTCGGTAAAAATTATGTGCTCCAGCTATTGGGCCGTTACTCACATCAATGGCTTGCAATTCCACTAAGAATGATCCTAAATCCGCCGCAAATTCATTTAGGTCACGAACATTTTGTTTCGTAACAGTATCTCCTTCTATCCACTTATTAATAGACCAAGGCAATGGATACTCTTCAGATGGATTTCCTTTTGCAACTGGTGCAGAAATCGGTAAAGAAAGTTCCTTACTTAATACAGGTAGCCACTTATTTTCTTTCTCTACTTGCGGTGCATATGCCGCATCACTTGGCAATCTTACACTCATCTCATCCCCTAGATGAAACGTTCTATTATCATGCCCACTAAACTTTACAGGTTTCACTTCTAAATGTGCCCATTCAGGAAATTGTTCCCCTATCAATCTTTTAACTAAATCCGTATGAATTTGATTCATCCACTTACCCCCTTCTCTTTTGAAACTTACTAAGTCCTTCTGTACTTCCAACATATTCAAAGCCATTTCTCTTATAAAAATCATTCAACGTACGATTATGCCCAACACAATCTAGTTTCAAAAACTCTTTGTCACAGTACACATTCTCGTCTATCCATTGTAAAATCCACTCTCCGATTCCATTCCCCTTATATTTCCGTTTCACCGCAAATCTATGAATATATAAAGAATCAGCAACTTCCGCCTTACCAAAAATACGCTCATCCCATTCATTTTGTTTAGGAGATGCTGTAACCGTACCGACAATTTCATCTCCTTTCGTAACCACATATGTATATTTCTCTCTTATACCTTCTAATATTTCAGCCTTAGCTTCTCCGCCTAATAGATACTGCCACTGATCCACTTCTTTATGTTGTAGCCACTCTGCTACTTCTTTTAATAGAGTGATTATGCTATCGCCTTCCTCTTCAATAGCAGTTCGAATTGTATATTCTTTAACTGTGTTTCTCTCCATATTGCTGTTCCCCTTTCAAATTACTATCATACTGATAAACGCGTTCTACCGTCATTTTCGTCTGTAACGTATTCAACATAATAACCTTGATTCCTTGCGTTTTCATACATCAATTCAATCTTTTTTGATCTTTAGCGTAAATTGTGACGTATGTACAATCCGCAACTAGTAAAACTAATTCACACTTACTCTCTTTAAATTCTTCATATGTCTCAATATCTACTACTTCCTCTCCTTTTGAATACGCTTTTAAATCTGCAAAAATAACATAATATATATTGTCTTTAAATAATATTTTCAAATCTGATCCTTCCACTATACTTGGTTCTTCTGGAAATAATGCCTCATCCAATCCACCACGTGCTATTAGATATAACTCCTCACTCCCTACCCACCAATCATATGAAGAAATATCAATTGGCTTTAACACTTTCCAAAGTAAATTATCATATTCATTTAGAATATCTACTGTAATTCCTCTTTTCATTTATTTGCTCCTAGCTTATTTATTTTCGTTTTCATTTCATACATTATATACCAAATTCAATTACCATATTTTGTCGATATCTATGTAACTTTTTTTCACCGCGAAAAAAAAAAACGTCCCACTACTTATGAAACGGTTTCTTTATACTTATATTTAAGTTTTTCATGCAATTGTTGCACTGCGCTTTAAAATAAAGTGAAACTTTAATCAGTGGGGAGCTTTCTTCATCCTCCACTGATTATTAGCCCTCA
>NZ_NVEC01000118.1 GCF_002571225.1 Bacillus sp. AFS059628
TCTCTCTTTTTTCACTTTAAAATATCTCTTTCTATCTCTCATTCCGTCTGCTATAATTCCTAAAGGAAAGAAGAAAGCTTTATTCCAGATGGAGTAAAGCTTTCTTTCAATTTTTTACATTAATTAATTCTAATACTATGATTTCACAAAGGAGGCTTTTATCATATGAGTTTTATTAGCATTCGAAAAAAACTAATGTTCATGATGGGAACGATTTGCGCTTTATTTGGCATCGCCTTAGCTTTTATTTTATTTTTTGCTATTGATCAATCTCGTCAAGCTGAAGCATTACAAAAAGAGATTTCTCCCCTTGCAACACAATTAAAAGAGCGCGGGGATGCTTATCAAGTACAGCTCTCTGCTTTAAGAGGGTATTTATTACAACATGACCAAGTTGAATTTGATAAGTTTAATTCGATGAGTAAAGAGCTTGAGAATACAAAAGATAAGCTTCTTTCTAATCCAAATGTTTCTGAGTCCATGAAAAATACAATGGAATCAGGATCCACTTGGAGAAAATTTATTGAAGAAAAAGTTTTCCCTCTCGCAAAAGAACAAAAGTGGGACGAGGCCCTGCAAGTAGCTTATGCAGAAAATGGTACTGTTTATAAAGTAATTGGTGACTTCACAAATTATAGTAATGAACAAGCTAAGTTACGTGATCAATCTATCAAAAAAATTGATCAATCTTCACTACAAATTGAATATGTTGTCTTCTTATCACTTGTTATTTGTATTATCGTAGCTATCGCTCTTGCATGGTGGTTCTCTGGTAAACTTGTAAAACCAATTCAACAAATTGATAGTAAACTAAAAGAATTATCATCTCAAGAAGGTGACTTAACAGCCCGCCTACAAGTAAATAGTAATGATGAAATTGGAACAATCGCAACATCATTTAATAAAATGTTAGAAAACCTACAACATATCATCAATCGTGTTCAAAAAACATCTGTGGAAGTACAAAACGCTTCTGAAAATATGCTAGAAAAAACGAATATATCACGTGAGGCGACAATAAAAGTTCAAAGCTCGATGTCTAGCTTAAATGCAAGTATTCAATCGCAATC
Source organism: Bacillus sp. AFS059628 (assembly GCF_002571225.1). Taxonomy (GTDB): domain Bacteria; phylum Bacillota; class Bacilli; order Bacillales; family Bacillaceae_G; genus Bacillus_A. Next base: position 1,071 of record NZ_NVEC01000118.1, read on the forward strand.
TGCTAGCATGGAAGAAAGCTCCACTGCAATGGACGATATGACAGTAAGTGTTCAGCGCATTGCTGAATCTGCTTCATCTGTAACTGAACTTGCTGTAGCTACATCTGAACAAGCTAACGATGGAAGTACTGTTATTCAAAAATCTGTTTCACAAATGACAATGATACACGACGCGGTAAATGCTACATCAGAAGTGGTCGAACGTCTAATCACTCATACAAAATACATTGATACAGCTGTACAATCTATTTCTAATATCGCAGAACAAACAAACTTACTTGCTTTAAACGCCTCTATTGAAGCAGCTCGTGCTGGCGAACAAGGAAAAGGTTTCGCCGTCGTAGCTGACGAAGTTCGAAAACTTGCTGAACAATCTAAAACAGCGGCAACAGATATTAACCAGCTACTACATCAAATTCAACAAGACACCGAAACTGCTAACTCTATGATGTCACAAGGCCGTTCGGAAGCATCTGAAGGCATTCATGTTATTCGTGAAGCTGGCAATTCTTTCACAACAATTGTAGAACAAGTAAATAAAGTCTCTACTCAAATGCAAGACATCTCAGCAACTGCTGAAGAAATGGCTGCAAGTGCTGAAGAAATGAACGCTTCACTGAATAACATCGCTTCTATTTCAACTGAAGTATCTAGTGAAACAGCGGCAACAGCACAATCTGCTGAGAAAAAAGTCATTACGATGAATGAAATGACACAAACTGCTAAACAAATGAAACAAACAGTTGAAGAATTAGATCAACTTGTATCTCATTTTAAAACTGAATAGACATTCCAAAAATATCCCTCTTCCAAGAGGGATATTTTTTTGAGCTCATTTCCTGCACTTTATACATATATCCGTTATAATGAGAATCGATATCATTAATATGTAGGGGGTGCTACACATGTCACAACAAGCATTTGAAGAAAAGTTATATGCGAACTTAGAAGCTGTTATTGACCCTGAACTCGGTGTTGATATTATCAATCTTGGATTAGTTTATGACGTTACGGCAGATGAAAATAATAATGCTGTCATTACGATGACGATGACTTCGATCGGTTGCCCAATGGCTGGGCAAATTGTATCAGACGTTAAAAAAGTATTATCAACGAACGTACCTGAAGTCAATGAAATAGAAGTAAATGTCGTTTGGAATCCGCCCTGGTCTAAAGAACGTATGTCACGTATGGCGAAAATCGCATTAGGTATTCGTGACTAAATAAAGTGAAACTTTANNTTGCTTTCGCTGCATTTTGAGGTGGGGGTCTTACTGCCCATTAAAGTGGGATAAAGAAAGACCTGACATCCTAGTCAGGTCTTTTTCTCTTATTATTTTACGCCTACTGCATCATAAGCTTTCGTTACAGCTTGTACAGCTTTAGAGTTTTTACCATATAAGTCTTCAGCTGACTGAAGTGCCGCTTGACGCATCATCTTAAAGTCAGAGTTTGCAGTTAAATATTTCGTAAGAGCACGGTAATAAATTTTTTCTGTCGCTTCACGGCCTACTCCTGTTACTTTCACGCCGTAATGCTCGCCGCCTTCAGATACTAAGTATGCAGCTTTATTGTTAATACTGCTGTTAATATGAACGCCGCCATTATCAGCTGTTCCAGTGTAGCGTTTATTGTAGTGATCTGGGTAACCTTCACCTGGTTTTAATGGATTTGGAATAGATGCTGGGTCCTTCAGAGATCGAAGTGCATCACCAGGTTTATCAGGTGTATAAATATCAGCACCTAAATCCCAGCTCTTCTTCTCAACCATGACACCCATAATATCAGATAATGATTCATTTAACGCCCCTGATTCATTTTTATAAACAAGATTTGCTGTATGTTCCGTTACAGCATGTGTTAATTCGTGACCGATAACATCTAGTCCAGCAGATAATGGAATAAATGTTTTACCATCGCCATCACCATACATCATTTGCACACCGTTCCAAGCTGCGTTATTCCAGCTTTCTCCAACGTGAACAGTAGAAATAAGCTTCGCGCCTTTATCATCGAAAGAGTTACGATTAAATGTCTTTTTGTAGTAATCATATACTTTTCCTGCATTTACATGCGCATCAACTGCAGCTTTATCTTCGAAGAACTTAGATTTACTTTCAACTTCTTCTCCTGTATATCCAAGCCATTGTGAGAATAAATTAAACAAGTTTTCATCCATATTTTCTGCATCAAACGTATGGATACCTTGTCCTCGTTTACCATCAAATAAGTTGAATGCTCCTGTTTTCTCATCTTGAGCAATTTCAAATGATTGTCTAGCACCTAATACCCCGTAACCGAATCCTGTAATGTGATCTACAGCATTATATTTCTCAATTACATTTCCATTTGTCGCATCAACAAAATAATGCCAATACCCTGGAGCTGGCTTTGAAATCGATGCTTTCACTAAGTATGCAAGATAGTAATTCCCATCCTTTTCATACACATATAAATCTTTTTTTACACCGTCATAATTCTTTACTTTACCAACTTCTTTTTCAATATCTGCCTTTGCAATTGTTTCTGCTTGCTCTGCGCTAATATTTGCAAACGCAGGAAGATTTTTATCCTCTAAATTCGGAATCACTTGTCCGAAGAATGCTTTTACATTATTCTCTTTATCTAGTGTAACTGTTTGATCTGAACCATACACAGGAATGTTATTATGTTTCTCAACTAGCTTCACGTGTGTTGTGCCGGATTCAGCATCTTTTTCTTCCCCAACGACATTGAAATGCTTTTCAATATTTCCTGCTAATTTGAACATTTCTTTCTTACTCTCTAAATATTGAAAGACTGTTTCTTTTTTATCTAGCCCTTCCGGTGCTTTCCATTCTTCACCTATGTATGCAGGTGTTTTAAACTCTTGATGATATTGAATGTTTTGTTCTTCCGCTTTCGTTGTCGTTGCTCCAAATGTTCCAAATCCCCCGGCGATAACAGTTAAGGCTAATGCTGATGAAATGACTTTCTTTTTCACTATAACATTCCCCATTCCCATAAAGATTTTTGACACTTTTATACAATTCTTGTTTTTCAAGGTGATACCTTTAATGGAAATTTGAGAAAGTTTTTTCTGACAATTCCACTCAAAAAAAGAGGACATCTTTCGGATGTCCTCTTTTCTATAAACTTTTTATTGTTTTTTCAATTCAATTGCTAAATAATGAGATTGCTCTTTCGCTTCAATATGAATATCTTCTTCCACCGCTTCTGCTGCATCACGCATAACAAGATTTTCACCATTGATTACACTACTTCCTTCAATTTGTACAAGATACAATTGACGGCCTTCTTTCACAGGAAAACGAATTTCTTTTCCAGCATCTAACGATAAAGCATATAAATTCGCATCTTGATGAATTTGAATTGGTGCCTCTCCTTCTAATGGAGATACCATATGAAACCATTCGTTTTCACGTTTGCTCCAATCAAATTTAAACTCACCATAGTTTGGTTTATGATCCGCACGGTCTGGTAAAATCCAAATTTGTAGTAAACGTAATGTTTCATTTCCTAAATTATGCTCACTATGAAATACACCTGTGCCAGCACTCATATATTGAACATGTCCTCGCTCAATTGTTCCGCGGTTCCCCATGCTATCCTCATGTGTTAAAGCACCATCTACAACGTACGAAATGATTTCCATATCACGGTGCGGATGCATATCAAAACCAGTTTGTGCTGCTACTAGGTCATCGTTAATTACACGTAATGCACCGAAGTTCATGTTATTGGGATTATAATAATTCGCAAATGAAAAATGAAAATGTGTATTTAGCCAACCGTGATTTGCTCTTCCCATATTTTTATGATCAACTTTTCTAAACATACCCTTCACCTCATATTATCTCGAATTCAAGATTTATTTTAAAATTTTTTACTGTAACTTTTTTAGTAATTGTAATAATTGATGTTGTTCTTCTACATTTAAATTTTGAAACTGCTCCGCTTGGAATGTTTCTTGAGGCGGGACGATTTCTTCATATAAACCCTTTCCCTTTTCAGTTAACGAAATATATTTTGTAGTACCTTCTTGTTCACGACGAATCCACTCCAGCTGCTCCATTTTATTTAAAAGCTGTGTGATATTTCCCTTCGTAACAAACAGCTTATTTCCAAGCTCTTGCTGCGTTAAACGGACATGCCCTCCAACTTGAGCTAGTACATCAAACTGAGCGGCAGATACATTCCATTCTTTCAAATGCTGATTCGTCTCACGAATACTTTTGTTATAAAAACGTGATAAACGAAACCATAATAGTAATCCGAGCCTATCTTCTGTTTTCATTTCATCACCTCGCTCGTTTCATACCATTAGTTTAGAACTAAACTTTATAAAAGTCAATCACTTACTTTTAGTAATCAATAAAAAAGCACAGCGCTATTTCTCCACTATGCTTTACATTAACTTTCTATTTTTATATTCATCTAGCTTCCTCTCCGCGAACTTCCTCGCATCTTTCTCAATCCATCTATCTTCGTACAATTCACTTCCAACATACAATATATCTCTCTTATGTTGCATCGCATGGCGAAATTCATGCAGTAGTGTTTTGAGCACTTGCTCATACTCTTCCCACATACAAACAAAAATTAATTGTTTTTCTTTATGATAAAAACCACCTACTGGGAATAAAAATTCCTCTTCTTCTTCTCCTAACGATAGAAGGACATGATTCGCATCACACGTATCACAAAAAATAACTGGCGTTTTACATACTTCAATCAGCGAAAACAAATCATCTCTAAGCCTTTTGACATCCCAAGGAAGCTCCGAATCCAACACATACCAATTCTCCACCTGTTGATATACATTTTGAAACTGGAGTTCCATTTCTCTTTATTCCCCTTTCCAAGCACCCTTTTTCTATATGTATGCCACAATATGGTAAATATTAAACGTATTCTTTCATCCTTGAAAAAATTCCAATAAAGTGAAACTTTAATCAGTGGGGGGTTTGTCCATCCCCCACTGATTATTAGTTGAACAAATAGGGATTTTACAG
>NZ_NVEC01000119.1 GCF_002571225.1 Bacillus sp. AFS059628
TCCCATTTACGTAGGTTTAGATTTTTAACGTCTTTGTTTTGATATCCACAACAAGAACATAATTGGCTTGAAGCAAATGTTTTCGATACGACAATGATTTGTTTGCCGTACCATTTTGCCTTATATTCCAACATGGTTCGAAATTGTGACCATGATACCTCACTAATTACTTTTGCTAACTTATGATTCTTTAACATATTCGATACTTGCAAATCCTCTATACCGATAACATCGTGGTTTTTGATGATTTCAGTCGAGACTTTGTCCAAGTAATCTTTTCTAGCATTTGCCATGTATTCATGAATTCTAGCTACTTTTACTCGTTGTTTATTCCAGCGAAAAGATCCTTTCATTCTTCTAGAAAGAACACGCTGTGCTTTTGCCAATTTCTCTTCTAATGATCGAAAAAACTTCGGATTTTTATAGGTTGTTCCATCTGACAAAATGGCGAAATCTTTTAGTCCCACATCCATTCCAATGTAAGAATTTGTTTTCGGAAGTTCTTGCACTTCTGTTTCAACTAACAATGACACAAAGTATCTGCCAGAAGGGTTCCGTCTAACTGTAGCATTTAAAATACGTCCTTTTACTTCACGACTTTTGGCAAATCGAACAAGACCTAGTTTTGGCAATTTTATTTTGTTTCCTACGACGGCAATGTTTTCATTTGTTTGTTTTGTGGTATAAGATTGCACGTTGTTCTTCTTAGATTTGAAACGCGGGGCACTGTTTTGTTTTTTGAAAAAGCGTGTATAAGCATCCGCAAGGTTGCGAACAGATGACTGAATCGCAATACTATCCACTTCTTTTAGCCAAACAAACTCTTTCTTCATGGCAGGAAGCTTGGCAGAGCAAGTACCATATGTCAAACCTTGTCCTGTTTCTTTATATGCATGATCCCATAGAGATAGGAAATGATTGAATACAAAACGAGAACAACCAATCGTTTTATTGATTAGTGTCGCTTGTGCTTTATTTGGATAGATACGGAACTTATATGCTTTATTGATCATCATTCATTTCACCCCCATTTCGATATAGTTCTATTATATAACGAACATACATTCGATTGGTAGTGAAGTAACAGTTTATGTATGTCGAACGATTAAGATGGCTTTCTGCCATCCCTTGTCCGAAGCCAATTCATCTCCCACCTACTCACTTCGCGTTCTT
>NZ_NVEC01000011.1 GCF_002571225.1 Bacillus sp. AFS059628
TAAAAAACAACAATAGGTTATGTAACCTATTGTTGTTTTTTATTCAGAGTGATGGGAACCCCTAAAGGTTTTCCATCACTCTGACTTTCTTTGAAAGCCCTCCTACTAATCTAAAGTAGTCTAGTTACTATTTTGCTTCAATACAAATACTGAAAGTTCAGGTACACTCCAAAATCTAACAGGCATTCGGGTTGTCCCAATACCACGATTTACGTATAAATGTAACAGCTTATTCTTCCCTTCTAATTCATACATACCCTCCACATGACTTTCAGCTAGTTTTGTCGTAATTAATGGACCTATAAAAGGAATTTGAACTTGTCCTCCATGACTATGTCCTGACATTTGAAAATCAACTGGGTAACGAGCTACTTTGTCTACAACATCCGGCTCATGTACTAAGAGCATATTGAAATCTTGTTGCCTTACTTGTTTTAAAGTCGTGTCTATTTGCGGCTTCCCTAATAAAAAATCATCCAAACCTGATATTGTAATATATTTGCCATTTTCCGCTTTAATTTTCTGCACTTCATTTACTAACACAGAGAAACCAGCTTCCTCCATATACTTTTTATAAAATAAACTACCTCCCCCGCCCCTATCATGATTCCCAAACACTGCATATTTCCCTAATGGCGCATGTATTTTCTGTAAAATACCTTTTGCCTCTTCTCTTTCGGCTTTATACGATCCAAACTTATCTATTAAATCCCCTGTAAAAACTACTATATCTGGATGTAACGCATTCATCTTCTCTACCAAATTTTCTAGTTGTTTCAATGTAAATTTTGGCCCTAAATGCACATCTGAGAATTGTAATATCTTCTTATTATTAAACTCCTTAGGAATTGTAGAAGCTTCTATCTCATTCCACGTAACTGTTACTAACTTTCGCTCTATTTCTGTCGCATAGAAATACAAACTGAGTGAAATCATTACTATACTTATGAAACTAAGTATAAATATCTTGACGCTTGATTTTTTTTGTTCTTTTTTTACATGATGCGTATTCATGTTCTCACCTCTAGAAGTACTTTAAAGCCTTATTGTTACATTAGTGTGACAACATAAACAATGTTGTTATATCCAATTTCACCCTACTCACTTTGACAAATTTATACAGAAGTCATAACATGTTTTTATAATACATAGATTCTTAGAAATGTTCCTTCTATTTATTCTATCATTTTATTAAGGAGAGGTTATTCATGTCTGTATTTATACCAGAAGAAATTACGGAACTTGCTGCGAATTCCGGAAGAAAAAAGGCTTATTTATCATTACTCCCTATGTTAATTCTCGGCTTTTTTGGTGGTGCTTTCATAGCATTAGGGTATTTACTCGATATTCATGTTATTGGAACAATGCCAAAGTCTTGGGGATCATTTACTAGCTTTCTAGGTGCCGCTGTATTCCCTATCGGTCTTATACTCGTTATTCTTGCAGGCGGTGAACTAGTAACTGGTAACATGATGACAGTTTCTATGGCTTGGATCCAAAAGAAAATTAATCTATTTCATTTCATACGAAATTTAATTATTGTTACGTTTAGCAACTTCATAGGTGCTGTATTCGTGGCTTATTTTTTCGGTCATATCGTCGGATTAACAGAGGGCGCTTTTTTAGCGAAAACAGTTTCTATTGCGCAAGCTAAACTTCAAGATACACCACTACAAGCCTTTATTTCTGCAATCGGATGTAATTGGCTCGTTTGTTTAGCTGTTTGGCTTAGTATGGGAAGTAAAGAATTTATCGGAAAGATTATCGGTATTTGGTTCCCAGTTATGACTTTTGTTGCGATTGGATTTCAACACGTTGTAGCTAATATGTTTGTCATTCCAGCTGCAATTTTTGCTGGTCATTTAACTTGGATCGAATATTTTCCAAACTTCATTTTTGTTTTCTTCGGAAACTTAGTAGGAGGTATGTTATTTGTAGCATTACCTTATTTCATATCTTATAATAAAAAACTGCCTTCCAATAAAGAGCAAACCGAATTAAAGAAAAAATCTGTATCCGCTTAACAGTGGCTCTAAAAAGTATTACAAATTTCATTTTTTTTACGAATATATGTACGTACACTTGTTCTCGAATGCTTTATACGTTATAATAACAACTTAAATAGCATTATTTACATATGAGGTGAAAAACATGAACAAAACAGAATTAATTAAAAACGTAGCACAAAATGCTGAGATTTCTCAAAAAGAAGCTACTGTAGTTGTACAAACTGTAGTAGAATCAATCACTAACACTTTAGCTGCTGGTGAAAAAGTACAACTTATCGGATTCGGTACATTCGAAGTTCGCGAAAGAGCTGCTCGTACAGGCCGTAACCCACAAACTGGTGAAGAAATGCAAATCGCAGCTTCTAAAGTACCTGCTTTCAAAGCTGGTAAAGAACTAAAAGAAGCTGTAAAATAATGAAAAATAGCCTTCTCGTTTAAGAGAGGGCTATTTTTTTCATTACATAATTAATAAAAATCTGACCGTTATGCTGTTTCTTTTGTTCCTTTATGCAAATAAAACCTTTCCTTTCAAAGAAAGATTTTGCTGTAATACTCGCTTCTGTATATATTTCCCTATGCCCCAAGTTCACTGCTTCTTTTTCTAACTTCTGTAGTATGTATGAAGCTATCCTTTTCCCTTGATACTCTTTATGTGTAAATAAACGATCTACGTAATGATCATTATTATAATCGCCAAATCCCACTATCACACCGTTATGATCCGCTACATAACTAATATTCTTTTCTAAAGAATGTAACCAACTTTCTCTATCTAGTCGCTCTGGTGCCCATGCCTGTAGCTGTAATACGTTATAATCTTTTGCATTAATTGTATGAACTGTTTCATAGAACAACTGTAATACTTGTTCTAAATCCTCTTTATGGAATGTTCTAATGATCGCACCTTTTAACATATATGAACCTCCTTACTACACTATCATTTAACTTGTCTACCATCTAGTATTCAATATTTCTTCTTTATTATATCTTTTTTCTTTCTATATAGACAAAAACAATACTTATTTCAAAGTATTGTTTTTGTCTAAAAGCCTATGCAATTACTCTATAGATTTTTATTTTTTTAATTTCACTCTTTGCAATCGTAATGCATTTAATACGACCGATACAGAACTAAATGCCATAGCCGCCCCTGCAACCCAAGGCGCTAAGAAACCGAACGCTGCAATCGGGATGCCTAAGCCGTTATAAGCTAGTGCCCAGAATAAATTTTGCTTAATATTTCTTATCGTCATCTTACTCATAAAGATTGCATCAGCAATACTATTTAAATCACCACGGATTAACGTAATGTCTGCCGCTTCCATCGCTACATCCGTACCTGTTCCAATTGCCATACCGATATCCGCCGTAGCAAGAGCAGGAGCATCATTTATTCCATCTCCAACCATTGCTACTTTCTTACCTTGTGCTTGGAGTTTTTTCACTTCTTCTGCTTTTCCTTCTGGTAATACTTCTGCAATTACGTGATCAATACCAACTTGCCCCGCAATTGCCTGAGCAGTTTGTGTATTATCTCCTGTAATCATAACAACGTCTAGACCCATTTTCTTAAGTCTTGCGATAGCTGCTTTTGAAGTATCTTTTACAGTATCTGCAACGGCCACTATACCAGCATATTCTTTATTGATCGCAATAAGCATCGCTGTTTTTCCTTCTCGTTCTAGCGCTTCCATCGATTTAGAAACTTCTTCAATATTAATATCGAATTTCTTCATTAATCGACGTGTACCAATTAATAATTGTTTCCCTTCTACAACGGATTCGATACCGAATCCCGGAATCGCTTCAAACGTTTCTGAGCTTGGGATATCAATTTTCTTTTCTTTAATTCCTTCTACAATTGCTTCTGCAAGTGGGTGTTCAGAATTTTTTTCTGCCGCACCTACTAAACGTAGTATCTCTGCTTCATGGAATCCATCTGCTACCATTACATCTGTTAACACCGGTTTCCCATTTGTCACAGTACCTGTTTTATCTAGAATAACTGTATCTAATCGATGCGTTGCTTCTAAATGCTCTCCACCTTTAAATAAAATGCCATACTCAGCCGACCTTCCTGATCCCGCCATAATAGACGTAGGTGTTGCAAGACCTAATGCACACGGACAAGCAATAACAAGTACGGCTATCATTTTCTCAAGTGCTCCGCCAAAATCACCTGGTGTAACAAATATCATCCACACTGCAAATGTGATAATAGCAATCACAACTACAACAGGTACGAAAATACCTGAAATTTGATCTGCTACCCTTTGAATAGGAGCTTTTGAACCTTGAGCCTCTTCTACTACTTTAATAATTTGAGCTAATGCAGTATCTCTTCCTACCTTAGTTGCTTTCACTTTCAAAAATCCATTTTTATTCATTGTAGAACCGATTACTACATCCCCAATTGTTTTATCAACTGGAATGCTTTCACCTGTTAACATCGATTCATCTATTGCTGACTTTCCTTCTACAATTTCCCCATCTACCGGAATTTTTTCACCAGGCTTTACATAAACGATATCACCAGCTACTACTTCTTCAATTAATATTTTCATTTCTGTTCCATCTCGCACAACTGTAGCTGTCTTTGCTTGTAAACCCATCAACTTTTTAATTGCTTCTGATGAACGTCCCTTTGCTTTCGCTTCAAATAATTTACCTAAAATAATTAGTGTAATAAGTACTGCACTCGTTTCAAAATACAAGTCTGTCATATGTTCCGAAGAACCAATCGACCTAATACTTAAATACACACTGTAGAAATATGCCGCAGACGTTCCAAGTGCCACGAGAACATCCATATTGGCGCTTTTATTACGTAACGCTTTATAAGCCCCAACATAAAACTGTCCACCAATGATAAATTGAACTGGCGTTGCAAGAGCTAGCTGCACCCAAGGGTTCATAAGCACATCAGGTAAATAAATAAACGATGTAAATGAGAAATGACTTACCATTGCCCACAATAACGGGAATGATAAAATAAACGAAATGATAAATTTCTTTTTCTGTCGCTCAATTTCCTGTAAGCGATGATCAGTTGATCCATCCTGCTCATCTGATTTCACTTCTAATTTATATCCTAATTTCGTAATCGCACTCTTCATTTCAGTTACATTAATTTCATCAGGATTAAAATCTACTGTAGCCGATTCCAAAGCGAAATTTACTGTCGCTCCGTTCACACCTTCTAACTTATTTAAACGCTTTTCTACTCTATTCGCACATGCTGCGCATGTCATCCCTGAAACAGTAAACTCAGCCTTATCACTTACAATTCCATATCCTAACGATTCAACTTTTTCCTTAAATTGTTGCGGATTTGTTTTTTGAGGATCATACATTATTTTTGTTTTTTCAAGTGCAAAATTTACATTTGCATCATGAACACCTTCTACTTTTTTCAAGCCTTTTTCAATTCTATTCGCACATGCGGCACATGTCATTCCTGATATTTGAAGATTGACCTCTTTCTGTTCATTCATGTCTCTCACCTCTATATACCCTTATGAGGTATAATTATTAGCAAAATAAATCGTACTTCCTATAAAGTACGATTTATTTCCATATTTAAAAATAATTATTGAACATCGTATCCTTGATCTTCAATTACAGCAACGATATCTTTTAACGTTACAACTGATGAGTCGATAGTAACTTCAACAGTTCCTTCTGCTAATTGAACTTTCACTTGTTCAACACCGCTTAGCTCTTTCACACTGCTTTCGATAGCATTTACACAATGTCCACAAGACATACCTTCAACTTTTAATGTTAACTGTTCCATTTAAAATCCTCCTCTTGTTTCTTCATTGTTTCTTAATCACAATTACATCTTACCATACCCCCCTAAGGTAATCAATGGTTTTGTATCATGATTTTTCAATTATTTTCTAAAAGTTTATTTTACATACACTTTTTCACATCAATACCCCGAAACCTTATATGAAAGTAAACAAAAAAACAAGCCAGTTACATACTAGCTTGTTTTACGCTTTTGAAAAACGTTCAAATACAGTCATTAATTCTTCAATCGCTTCGTCACCATTGCCATCTTTAATAGCGCCTGAAACACAATGACTTGTATGGTTTTTTAATACACCCATTCCTACTTTTTTCATCGCTGCATTAATCGCTGAAATTTGCACTAAAATATCCACACAATAGCGATCATTTTCAATCATATTTTGAATACCGCGGACCTGTCCTTCAATTCTCTTTAATCTATTTATAATTTGTTCTTTTTCTTTTTCTGATCTATGTGTTACCGCTTCATGCTCTTTATGACCCATATTATCACCTTCTTAAAGTTTCTCTTCATCCAATAAAACAATTGCTTTTACGAGTATACCAATTATAGCATTAATTATCTATGTATGATACCCCATATGAGTATATTTCCGCTCTAAGCTTATTCTTAACAATTTATTAGCTTCTCAGTCTCAATTTTCATGATACCCTTTCCTTTTTCAAAAAAACATTACATTCTCCATCAGAACTTAATAAAGTAAAATGTTTAATCACTTTTGTGCTATGTTCTTCAACTAAAGCCTCCATTAATGTACATTCCCTAACAATTTCTCGTTGCAAATATAAAAGGGCTACCTTAGTAGCCCTTAATAAAATAATTAATTTTCATCAGTTATAAAATACGTAGTTGTAAAGAGTACAATTCCTTAGTTTTCAAAATTATTCTTTTACAGGAATAACTGCACCGTTATATTCCTTATTAATAAAATCTTCAATTTCTTTCGAATGCAATACTTCTACAAGTGCTTTAATTTCTTTCTTATCTTTGTCACCTTTACGAACTGCAACTACGTTTACATATGGAGAATCCTTACCTTCAAGCGCAATTGCATCTTTTCTTGGATTTAACTTTGCATCAATTGCATAGTTAGCATTAATTAAAATAGCATCACCTTCTTTATTTTTATACATTTGTGTTAATAAACCAGGCTCGATGTCTGTTTTGAATTTCAAATTTTTCGGATTATCTGCAATATCTTTTACGGTTGCTTTTACAGGATCTATACCATCTTTAATTTTTAAAATACCTTCTTTTTGTAAAATTGCTAAACCACGTCCATGATCAGTAATTGCATTACTCATAATAATTGTTGCACCATCTGGAAGCTCTTTTAGATTTTTATATTTTTGAGAATATAAACCGATTGGTTCAATATGTATTTTTCCAGCTACTTCAAAATCATATTTTTTGTCTTTCATTTCTTTCTCTAAGTACGGGATACCTTGGAAATAGTTTGCATCTAATTCTTTATTCGCCAATGATTTATTTGGTAATACGTAGTCTTGGAATTTTTTAATTTCTAGTTCTACACCTTTTTTCTCAAGTAATGGTTTTGCTTTTTCCAAAATAACTGCATGAGGTACATTAGAAGCACCAACAACAAGCTTATCTTCACTTTTTCCTCCACAAGCAGCTAAACCAAAAATTGTCGTTGTAATAAGTCCTGATAGTAATAGTTTTTTCATGTTGTAAACACCCTTCTTCTTTTATGTATTTATTTATTAATTCACGCTGTAACAAATCAATAATCCATTTTATTAGAACAACACTAGGACATGCACAAATTGGTTCATTGATTTTCACATCGTTATTCCTCCTGCACACGGACTGTATAAATCTCTCTATTTTCCCTCAGAATAGTCTTTACTCACAGTCGAGAACAATAAAAAAACCTTTCTGCCCTTAGAATGAGCAGAAAGGTTTGTATGCATATATCGATACTATCCCTTTCTCTCATCTCTCAAAGCATTTGCTTTGCAGGAATTAGCACCATTTCAATGTAAAAATTGATGGTTGCTGGGTTTCACAGGGCACAGTCCCTCCACCTCTCTGGATAAGAGAAATCAGATTTAATTTTCATCTGATTCAAAATCTATTAAATTATCTATATTTTATGAATTGAATTTTATCAACATAAACTCGTTATGTCAATAATTGTTTATGAAAAAAACTTCAATCACAAATATAAAAGTCTCAATTCACACGTATAAATTGAGACCTCTTTCTTCCTATATATAATTATTGCTGATCACATACTTTTGTATCATTCACTACTGAAGTGCCTTCAACGGTTACCGTATGAAAACAGTCATTTACACGAACTGTCACAACATTATCTTGCCGATCAATAACGTGATATTCATTAAAATTTTTATTTAGAGCACTGCGAATTTGTTCTCCCTCATAGATTGGAATGCCATGTGATAAAACCCAAATAAGCCCAGCGATAGCAAGAATAGTTTTCATACGATCTACCTCCTTGAGAATATAGTGAACTTTTAATCCGTTCTTTTTAGCTTCACTAATCATAAATGGAATGAACTAAGCCTTTTTGAAAATAAGTTCATTTCGTCTATTTTATGTTTATGCTAATTGTGACCGAATTGTGACAACTTTTTGTCTCTTTAGACGAAAAGTTGAAACAAAACTTTCAAAAAGGACAATTCTACTTGAACAAACGAAAGGCTATGGAGAATTTCCCCATAGCCTTTCGTTTGCATTTTATTAGACAATCATTCCAAATTATACGTGACTAATAAATCTTAACCCTTTACTTAAAGAAGTCGGCACAACAGACGCGTGATTCTCCCCTTCAGCTTCATAAAACGTAAATCTAAACTGATCATGTTTCACTTGGAAAAGGCGCTCTGATAATTCGTTTGCCCCTACAACCATATGCTCTCGTTCTAATGATCCAACGGTAAGGAACACTCCCGTTTCAAACTTGGCACTGTTTAATTCATTTATAAAATTCTCTTCTTTTTCAAGAACAGATTGATTATTCCACCAAATAGACGGACTACTAATAAAATAATTTTGAAAAGCATTTACGTTTGTGAATAGTATATGTAAAGCAAATAAACCACCTAGTGAATGCCCAAATAACGTTTGTTTTCTTATATCAATCTCATAATTCTTTTCAATCTGCGGCTTTAATTCTTCTTTAATAAAAGTAAAGAAATTATGTGCTCCTCCTGTTTTAGGCCACGGTTTACCGTCTGGTTTTAAAGGCGCATCTTTTGAAATTACGCTAGGCGTAAAATCATAGCATCTCTCTTCACCTGAAAATGCCCCTTCAATTGGATAACCAATACCTACTATAATGGCTGGTGAAACACCTGTTTTTTCTGCTCTAACTGATTGTATTTTAACCGCTTCATGGAATGTTTGAAAAAAGGCATTGCCATCTAATACGTATATAACAGGATAGCCTGACTCTGGTGCTGGCTGCCTCGGTTTTGAAATATAAATCTGATATTCCTTACTTTCTATTTTCGAATACATTTTCCACTGTTCCGTATTAGATGTTATAATCTGCTGTTTTTCAATCGTAGTATTCATCTTATATCCCCCCTTTTTAACTCGTTACATATATTTCAACTTTCTCTTCTTGAAGTGCAACGCTATCGTATCCAAAACAAACAGGAGACCCATTATACGGATCAATCATGACACGCGCATCAATATGAAATACTTCTTTTAACACTTCATTTGTAATGATTTCTTCTGGGATGCCAGTTGTAACGATTTCCCCTTCCTTCATTGCAATAATCTCATCTGAAAACCTTGCTGCATGGTTAATATCGTGTAGTACCATTACGACCGTACAGTTATGTTCTTTATTTAACCTCTCGACAATTTGTAATACATCTAATTGATGAGACATATCAAGATATGTTGTTGGTTCATCTAGTAGTAACACTTCTGTCTCTTGTGCTAAAGCCATCGCTAACCATACCTTTTGCCTTTGACCACCAGATAGATTTGCTATTTGTCTCGTTCTAAATTCAGATGTTTTCGTTATATCTAAGGCCCAATCAATCATCTCTTTATCTTTTGAAGTTAACTTATTTACGTTATTTCGATGGGGATAGCGTCCATAAGAAATTAATTCTTCTACTTTCAGCTCTCCTGGCGCAATTGGGGTTTGCGGAAGTAAAGCTAGCTGCTTCGCAATTTCTTTCGTTGGAATTGTATTTAAATCCTGTCCTTGTAAATAGACTTTACCGCTCTTTTGTTTTAAAATTCTTCCCATTGTTTTTAACAATGTCGATTTACCGCACCCGTTTGGTCCTATAATTGTCGTTACTTTTCCTTCTTGTATTTCCACATTTAAATCGCGAAACACTGTAAGTTTTTCATAACTCGTTTCTAAATTTTTTGCACTTAAAATACTCACTTTTATTCCTCCTCTTACGCTTTCGCCTTATAAAGTAAATATAAGAAATACGGTACACCGACAATAGAAATAACGATTCCAACTGGTAACTCTACAGGTATGAAAACTGTTTTTGCAATAAAGTCTGAAGCAATTACAAGGAACATTCCGATTACCCCGCACGTAGGAATAATATGCTTATGCTGAATACCGACAAGTCTTTTCGCTATATGCGGTGCCATTAGTCCAATGAAACCGATACTTCCTGAAACTGCAACACAAGCGCTCACAAGTCCGATACTACTTAATAGTAAAATAGATTTCTCTCTTTCTACTGAAACTCCTAAACTTGTAATACTCGTTTCTTCCAATTGAAATAAATCTAATAAATAAGCCTTCTTTTGTATAAGCGGAATTAATATGATAAGCCACGGCAACATTGCAATAATATACTTCCAGTTTGCATTATATATACTTCCCGACACCCAAACTGCAGCCATCTCGAAATCAGTTGACTTCATTTTGAGTGATAGGTACATAGAAAATGCTCCAAATCCTGATCCAATTGCAATCCCTGTTAATAAAAGACGCTGCGAATCTAACTTACCGTTTTTCCAAGAAAATAGATAAATGATGATAGCTGCACCTAATCCGCCGACTAAACCAAACATTGGCATCATCATAATAGAAACCCAGTCTGTGCTCTTTAATTGTCCTTGAAAGAAAAACATAAAGATGACGATTGCTGTTCCTGCTCCGGCATTTACTCCTAAAATACCTGGGTCTGCCAGTCCGTTTCTCGTAATTCCTTGAATTACAGCACCTGCAACACCTAAGCCTAATCCTACTAATCCAGCGATTACAATGCGCGGAAGACGAAACTCAAAAATAACTAAATCATGGTCTGGTACTGGATCTATTCTAAAGAGTGTTTTACATACATCTGTAATCGTAATATCAAACGTACCATTCGTTAAACTAATATAAATAGCACATAGTATTAAAAATAAAATAATCCCCATCGTCATTCCAAAACGTTGGCTTGAACTTTTAAGCATGTCTCTCTCCTCCTCTTGTACGGATTAAATAAAGGAAGAAAGGAATTCCAATTAAAGATGTTACGACTCCAATTGGCGTTTCAAATGGATAATTTACAAATCTACTTAAAACATCACATAACGCTAAGAAAACCCCACCAATAACGCCTGCACATGGCAATATCCATTTATAATCTACTCCAATTATAAAGCGGGTAATGTGCGGAATAATTAAACCTACAAAACCAACTTTCCCCACTAAAGCAACTGCCGTTCCTGTTAAGAAAATAACTGATAAAATAGCCATCGCTTTAACTAGTTTTGTACGCTGCCCTAAATTAATAGACACTTCTTCTCCTAAAGAAAGAATCGTAATAGATTTTGATACTAACAGTGCTAAAACTATACCAATTATCCCAAACGGTATCGTAATTTTAATAATATTCGGATCCACTTGGTCTAACTTTGCATTAAACCAAAAACTAACATTTTGAGAGATTTGAAAATACGAAGCCATTGCAGCCGATACACTACTTAAAAATGTTCCGATAACTGTTCCGATAATTGCTAACCTAACTGGTGATAAACCATTTTGGAGGAGTGAACCAAAACCAAACACGATACCTGCTCCTAGTGCAGAACCAATCATTGAACATAAAACCATACCAACGGATGACATGCCCGGAAGAACAATCATACAAAGTGTAATAACAAAGGCTGCCCCATCTGTCACACCCATAATAGAAGGGGATGCAAGATAGTTTCTTGTCATCCCCTGCATAAGTGCTCCTGATATGGCTAGAAATGCTCCGACTAAAAGAGCTGCAACTACCCTTGGTAAACGTGAAGTAGTAATAATATTATGATTTACATCACTTGAATCAAAATGAAATAATGCGTTCCACACTGTTTCAGCATCAATACTTTTAGCCCCATACAAAATAGAAAGTATAACTGTAAACAAGATGAGTATGGGTGCTATACATAATATAGTCACTGGTACTGCATTTGTTTTCTGCATATCATTCAACGCACCTTACTTATTGTATTATTTAGATAAATTTTTCACTGCTTCTTTTAAGAATGCTGTTTTACTCCAAGCTGTACCACCTTGTGCCATTGGGTCTACAACGTTTACAAATACTTTCTTTTCTTTCGCAGCATTCATACTTTGCCAAATTGGATTGTTTTCAATTTCTTCTAACACTTTCGGATTTTTATTTTCAGTTGTCTCATATTGTAAGAAAATATAATCCGGGTTAAGTTCAGCAAGTTTTTCAAACGAAATTTTCTCTTGTGCTTTTACAGATTTAAGTTGTTCTGGGGCAGTTAATCCAAGATCCTTATAAATTACAGGATTGAAGTATACTCCTTCTGGATATAGGAATAATTCGTTTGCCCTTAGTCTAATAACAAGAACTTTTTTGTCTTTTAACTTATCTCCTAGTTTTGCTTTTGCTTTTTCAGCATCTGCATTATAATCTTTAATAATTTTTTCTGCTTTATCCTTTTTACCAGTTAATTCTCCCATTAACTTTAAGTTATCTTCCCAATTTGTTGAAACGTGTGATACCGGGAATGTAGGAGCTACTTTCGTAAACTTTTCAGCTGTTTCTGCTGGGAATTTCGTACTTGATGTAATAACATCTGGTTTTAATTGAAGTAATGTTTCGAAATTCGGTTGCATTTTCTCACCAACAGATTTCGCACCCTCTAAGTCTTTCTCAAGATACTTCGGTAATTTACCACCTACAGTAATAGCACCGACTGGCTTAATACCAAGTACTGCTGCATCTTCCATTGACTCTAAACTAGCTGTCGCAATTTTATCTACTTTTGCTGGCACTGTATATTCTTTACCTAAATAAGTAATTTTTCTTTTTTCGTCTTTTTTCGTTTCCGTAGCTTTTGTCTGTTGCTTTTGCTCTCCTGAAGTTTTATCCGCACTATTGCATGCTGCTAGCCCTACACTTAAAACTGTAACCATCCCTAATGTAAATAACTTCTTATTCATATTTATATAACTCCTCTCGAATTTTTAATAAAGTTTAACTATATGAAACTTGTCTTACATATATATTTCATTAGATTAATAATCCTATCCAGAACTCATTCTCGTTCACTTCCCCTAAACTATAATTCTTTTACACCTCATCCATTGATAACCTTTTTCAATGATAATGATTATCGTTACTAAGTATATATTTAATATGCAATTATTTCAAGAAAGATTTGAAAAATTTTAACAAACTGAATAAAAAAAGAAGTACCCGCCTAATGTTAGGGAGATACTTCTTTTTTTAGAAATTTATATGTAATTCAACTGGGCAATGGTCTGATCCCATCACTTCACTATTAATTTTCGCCTCTGTTATTCGGTCTTTCATTCTTTCAGAAACAACAAAATAATCTAAACGCCATCCAATATTTTTTCCTCTCGCTCCCATACGATACGACCACCATGAGTATGCGCCTTCCTGATCAGGATACAGATAACGATACGTATCAATAAATCCTTCTTCTAAAATACGTGTAAATTTCTCTCGTTCCTCATCAGAGAATCCAGGATTTTTACGATTACTTTTTGGATTTTTTAAATCGATTTCTTTATGAGCGACGTTTAAATCACCGCAAAAAACAACAGGTTTTTTTTCATCTAATTGCTTAATATAAGCCCTGAAATCATCTTCCCATTCCATTCTGTAATCTAATCGTTCTAATCCACGTTTTGAATTTGGCGTATATAACGTTATCATATAAAAATCTTCGAACTCTAAAGTAATAACTCGTCCTTCTTGATCATGCTCTTCAATACCTAAACCGCATGTAACAGAAAGTGGTTCTTTTTTCGTGAAAATAGCCGTTCCTGAATAGCCTTTTTTCACAGCATAATTCCAGTATGTATAATATCCTTCTAGCTTTAAATCAATTTGCCCATCTTGTAATTTAATCTCTTGTAAACAAAATATATCAGCATTGGATTCCTCAAGATATTCTAAAAATCCACCTTTTGCGATAACTGCTCGCAAACCATTTACATTCCATGAAATTAACTTCACTTATAGTCCTCCTCTTGATGTTTATTTCCAAATTTCATGCTATCACAAAATAGAAAAACAATCATATTTTCACCTTTGTAATCTTGCTCTTACATTTGTGAATACATACATACGTACTTTATTCAGGTTATACTAATTTCAGAGGTGATGTTCTTTGCAAAATGAAGAAGTTATGTTAACAAATGAGCATTGGCAAGCAATTATTCTTAATGATTCTTCCTATGATAGCAAATTCTTTTATGCTGTGAAATCAACCGGAATCTTTTGCAGGCCGTCATGCAAATCAAGAATACCGAATAGAAACAATGTACGAATTTTTCATCATGCAGAGCAAGCATTAAGCGAAAACTTTCGCCCGTGCAAACGTTGTAAGCCAAACGGAATCACTTTACCTAATGAAGAGTGGGTAGAACAAATTAAAGATTATATCGAGAAACACTTTGATGAGTTATTAACTCTCGACATACTTGCTGAAATGTGCCATGGTAGCCCATTTCATTTACAACGTACTTTCAAAAAAATGACAGGAATAAGCCCAATAGAATATATACAACAATTCCGGATTGTTAAAGCGGCAGAACAGCTATTACAAACAAATCAATCCATTAAAGAAATTAGTACTGCTATCGGAGTAGAAAATCCCGAGTATTTTGCAACTTTATTTAAAAAGAAAACCGGATTTACGCCTACTGAATATCGAAAAAAGAACGAAATGAAAGAGGGATACAATAATGAATTCCTACAAAAATAAATTTATATATTGGATGCTACTTACACATAAGAATTGGCAATTTCATATTGCTGCAACTGAAAATGGACTATGTTTCATTGGATCTCAAGACGAAAGCTTAGAAGAATTAAATGCATGGGCTAGAAAAAAATTGCCACGACATATATTAACCTGTAATCCAGATTATCTACAAACATATACGAAAGAAGTTATCCAGTATTTAGAAAGTAAGCGAGAAACTTTTACATTCCCTATCGATGCTTACGGAACTGACTTTCAATTATCTGTTTGGAATGCGGTACGTGAAATTCCTTATGGGAAGACATATTCTTATTCAGAAATTGCCAAAAGAATACAAAAACCTACTGCTGTACGTGCTGTTGCTACTGCTATTGCCGCTAACCCCATTCTTATTACGATTCCTTGCCACCGTGTTATTGGAAAGAATGGTAAACTAACCGGATTTAGAGGTGGATTAGAAATGAAGAAAGAATTGCTTACAGTAGAAAAGTCGCGGGTAAAATGTATATGACAGCAGAACATACTAGCTCATTAACTTTAACAGTTCCAACAGAATTTAGTTTTCAAGAAAATTTACGCTATCTATCGCGTTCTAACAATGAATGTATGTTCCACATTGAAGATAACAAAATTTATAAAGTTATCCCTGTTCACGATGTAAATCCTTTAGTTGAAATTAGTATGAATACGGATGGACATATTCAAATACGTTTTTTAGAAGAATTATATACATCTGAAGAATCGGTACACAAAGCTGTAGCTAACTATGTGAAAGAGTGGTTTGATTTAACTACTGATTTAACTCCCTTTTATACATTAGCTAAACATGATGTACTCCTTCAAAGACCAATTGAACAGTTTTATGGTCTTCGTACTTTAGGTATTCCAGACTTATTTGAAGCACTTTCCTGGGGAATTATCGGTCAGCAAATTAACCTCACATATGCTTATACACTAAAAAGACGATTAGTCGAACACTTTGGAAATTATGTAGAGTGGAATGATAGAAAACATTGGATATTCCCTTCTCCTGAAACGATTGCCAATTTACATGTAGAGGATCTCATAAACTTAAAAATGACGACTAGAAAGTGCGAATATTTAATCGGTATTGCAAAGCTAATTACAGAAGGAAAACTATCAAAAGAATCTTTACTGCAAATACAAGACGTGAAACAAGCTGAAAAAAGATTAACTGCTATACATGGTATAGGACCGTGGACTGCCAACTATGTTTTAATGCGCTGTTTACGATTTTCTTCCGCTTTTCCAATTGACGATGTTGGCTTACACAATGCAATTAAATATATAACAGGTTCTGAAAGTAAACCGACTAAACAGGAAATAAAAGATTTTGCGGCAAATTGGACCAACTGGGAGTCTTACGCAACTTTTTATTTGTGGCGAGTATTATACTAAAAAACCAAGTAGCGCATTTGCACTACTTGGTTCCTTTTTAAGCTTGTTCTTCGAATCGTCTTGCAATTTCTATAATAACTTGAACAGCTTTTTCCATAACATCTACCGAAACATACTCAAACTTCCCGTGATAGTTTTCACCACCTGTGAAAATATTCGGCGTTGGTAATCCCATATAGGATAATTGTGATCCGTCTGTTCCACCGCGAATCGGATGAATGTTTGGTTCGATATTTAAACTTTTCATTGCCTCATATGCAATATCAACAATTTCTCTCACTGGTTCAATTTTTTCAAGCATGTTATAGTATTGATCATTCATTTCTAAAACAACTGCATCTTGTCCATATTTCTCTTGCATTTGTTTCACAATATTTTCAATGGTATTTTTACGCGCTTCAAAGTTTTCACGATCAAAATCTCGAATAATATAATATGCTTTACTTTGTTCAACATCACCATTTAAAGAAAGTAAATGGTAGAATCCTTCGTATCCTTCAGTATACTCCGGTGCTTCTTCTACTGGTAAATGTCCGTTAAACTCCATCGCAAGTTTAGTTGCGTTACGCATTTTATTTTTCGCTGTTCCAGGATGTGTATTCGTTCCATTAAACGTTAACTTTGCACCTGCAGCATTAAAGTTTTCATACTCTAAACCACCTAATGGACCGCCATCCATCGTATAAGCAAATGATGCACCAAACGCTTCTACATCAAAATGCGCTGGTCCACGGCCAATTTCTTCATCCGGCGTAAATGCAACTCTAATTTTCCCATGTTTAATTTGCGGATTATGTATTAAATAATTCATTGCAACCATAATTTCTGTAAGACCCGCTTTATCATCTGCCCCAAGAAGTGTCGTACCATCAGTTGTAATAATTGTATGCCCTTTATAAGTTGGTAACTCTGGGAACTGTTCTGGTGTTAACACAACATTTAGCTCTTTATTTAACGTAATTGCATTTCCATCAAAGTTTTCATGGATTTGTGGTTTTACGTTTTTCCCTGTAAAATCTGTTGCCGTATCTAAATGTGCTAAAAAGCCGATTACTGGAACATCCTTATCCGTATTAGCAGGAAGTGTTGCCATTACATACCCGTTATCATCCATCGTCACTTCTGTTAACCCAATCTCTTTTAACTCTTCCACTAATAACTTACCAAATTCAATTTGTCCAGGTGTTGTTGGTACTGTATGACTTTCTTCATTTGATTGTGTATCAATTTTTACATATCTCGTAAATCTTTCAATAAGTTCCTGTTTCAAATTTATCCACTCCCTTTTATGTTTCTCTCTCTATTATAATCCTTGAGACGAAATATTTTAATTTTTTTGACTGCTAATATATATTTCATTTTTATTTTTAAAATTTTAAATAACAGATAAAAAGTCGTAATATTTGTACATTAAAACTCTTACATGTAATATACATAATTATACAATATAGGAGGTTTTAAAAATGAGGCTAACTCTCTTTCGCTATTTTCTTTTTTTCTTAGGATTAATTTTCTTTGGCCTTGGAAATGCTCTTGCAGTCAAAGTAAAATTTCTCGGTTTACATCCTTGGGAAGTTTTAAATATGGCTCTCTACCAAAGATTTGGATGGAGCATCGGTACATGGAGTGTCATATGCGGATTATGTCTCGTTCTCATTTCTTTACTAGTAGATCGAAAATATATAAATGTGGGTACATTTTTAAACGTACTACTTATCGGTCCTATTATGGACTTTTTCTTACAATCAAATATGCTTCCAAACGCTAGTAATTATTTATGGATAAACTTCCTCATTTTATTTTCTGGTATTGCCATTACAGGTATTGGGGGAGGGATGTATGTTGCGGCTGGGATTGGTGCTGGACCTCGCGATGGATTCATGCTTACTATTTCCGACAAAACAGGACTATCTATTAGCCATGCTAGAATTATAGTAGAATGTGTTGTACTAGTAATCGGTTTTATGCTAGGAGGTCCTGTTTTCATCGTAACTTTTCTATACACCTTTATTCAAAGTCCAATCTTTCAGCAATCATTTAAGATGTTTCAAACACTTTTACATACTTTACATAGCAAAAAGAAAATTAGTGAACATATTTAAAGTACAGTTTAATACAAATAAATTCACCCTATTTACGATTCTCACCGCAAATAGGGTGTTTCTTTTTCATCTCACAATTTAAGAATATATGCTACTCATTCACAATAAAAGTATATACATCGTTATAAATACAACCATTTACCCTAATAACGTACTTCCCGGGTTTACTAAAACGAATTGTGTATTTATTTAGCTGAATTGCTTCTTTATCTCCAGAAAGAACATCAATGCTTCTGCCACTTAATACATATAATTCATTTAGATTCATCGATACATCAATTGCATTGAAATTCTCCTCTTTCACTTGCTGTGATTCCGCAGCGCTTACACTTGGTTCTAAAAACAGTAGTCCACTTAATCCAATCATTCCCGCTAAAGCTACTCCCGCAAACTTTTTAATCTTCTTCATCACAATGTCCCCCTTATAGATTTTGTGTAAAGGCGATTTTTCCCTTTACACCACAAAGCCTATATGTAATGAAATGAAAAGTAAACGGAGACCGTAAGACAAAATTCTACATCTTTTTCTCCAATTGAATATAAATCCATTGTTTGGAATTTTGTCACATTTAAAATTGTTTCCCTAAACCAAATTCCACATAATTTATTCAAATACTGAATAATTACTTATTGATTTAACATTCTAAAAACAGTTGATAAAAATACATTCTATTCAAATAAGAATATTTTACTATAAAAGTAACTTTCACAAAAAAATCCATACAACCAATTTTATTCCGCTTTCCATAATCTCTCTACATTCATTAATTGCTCATCTTTAAACTCCAACTTATATATGTCTGGCTTCGATGTATGTATTAAAAATTCAAATCCATATTGATTATCAAAGTAATTCATTATTAATGTCATGACAAGCCCATGTGTACCAATTACAATTTTTTGCCCTTGAAAATCCATTAATATTTCTTTTAACACTTTCACTACTCTTCTTTGGCAATCCGCATATGACTCTCCTTCGGTTCGTGCAAAGTCCGGATTAGCGAATATCTTCTTTACAAGTGGATACACTTCCTTATCTGATATAACTTGATCTCCACTGGAAAACATACACTCTTTAAGATTTTCATATATTACTATTTCTTTTTCATAGAAATTGGCTGCTTTTTCTATCGTTAACACAGCCCTCTTATACGGACTTGAAATGAAAGTATCGATTCCCTCTGTTTTTAATATATCAGTTACTCTATGAGCATCTAAACTTCCCTTCTCAGTTAACCCACGTGTTCTTTCATCTCCTTCTAATTTTGGTGATTCACCATGCCTAACCATATAAATATATGTATTCATAATTCCTCCTTGAAAATATTCATTCGTCTTTTATAAACTTTGCTGATTTGTTCGTGTAATCCATTCTCCTACTAAACTCTCGAACAATTCAGGCTGTTCAATTTGCAAATTATGCCCTGCCTTATCTAACACCGCTAATGTCGCTCTTGGGTAACCATCAATAAATTCTATAATATCTTGATAACCTACCGATATATCTTGTCTTCCAGCTAATAAAAGAACCGGTTTCTCATATTTCTTATGATGCAAATTCATAGTAAGAGAATAATTCTGTTGCAATCTTTCAATAAATTCATAATTAGCAATATCTAGTCCCGGCTTAATCTCCTCTTTAAATCTCGTATATGTATATTCATTCGCGACCACTGCTAACTCGCAAAATTCTTCTCTATCAGTTGAAGTAAGCTTATTTAAAAACTCCTTATCTTGTACAATTACCTGTTTATTCGGGCGGGTCCTTTTTTCTTGCTCCGCTACAACAACAGGACATACTAATAGTAATCCATTAACTCTTTCAAACAGCTTTGTGAGTATACCTCGAGCTAAATATCCGCCATAGGACTCCCCTACTAATAAAAAGTTTTTGGCTGGAATAATTTTTTCAATATATGCAAGTAACAGTTCTAACATATGATCTGAACTATTTATCCAATCTGGAGCATTCGATTTCCCCATGCCAGGTAAATCAATATATATTCTTTGGTGACCTTTATATTTTTGAAATACTGATTCCATGCATTTCTTCATTAATCTATGATCAGGTGCACAGCCATGTATAATAATGACTGGTTTTCCTTCGCCAATGGTTTCATAATATATTTCTGCATCCTTAATCCGGCATATCATAAAAAAGCCCCCCTAGTGTTCTCTTCATCTTTACAGACACTCCTCTCAAACCAAAAGGAATATATGTTCTTATTTTATATTTTTTCAGAACATAATTTCAAATTTTATTTTTCAGATTATAAATAAAAGAGCTTTCCATGAGTGTATCCCCTCAAAAGAAAGCCCTCTTACTTATTTCCTCCTACTTGAACTTCAAGCATCATTACACATTATTCCTCTAATTTCATCAACACCATTCTCCAACCATCTGGATCCTCTATCGTTATCCCCTTGTCTTTCCAGTATGGGTTTTCAGGTTCGACCTCGTCATAACCCAATGCATGTAGCCTTTTACTTACCTTTTTCATTTCACCATCCTCACGCATATAAAATACGAGTAAATTATCTTTTGTCGGAGCTGGACATGGGCTCCCATCTATATGTCTTGTAAATTCTAAATGATACTCTTCATCTGGGAGTCCAAACATGACCCCATCATAGCCTTCATGATTGTAGAATTCACCTATACGTTTTAAGCCTAATCCTTTTTCATAGAATTCTATAACCTTTGCAAATTGATCAGTTGGACGCGCTATTCGAAACTTTACCCAGTTCTTCATGCTCTTCCTCCCATACTAAAAATTTTATACATGCTTACATATTATTGTATATACGCAACATCTTTTTGAAATCCCTCATTAGTATGAGAATAAATATATACAAAAGTTTAGTTCATACTTTATAACATTGAATGTATTATCTTCATGCAATTATGCATATTCACTTGCGAACTATTAAAAAATCTATAAAATTCAAAGGATGACTACATATACAATTCCCATTTAACATCTTGATGAAGTACATATTATTAAAAACAATACTTTTTTAATTTCAAGAAGTATTACACTTTTCAGTACTTTCCTTATAAACATGATTTTTATAAGGAAATCTGATACAATTCTTAAATAATATTATTATGTATAGATATTACGAATAAAGTGCATAATTAAAGAAGGTGATTTTATTGAAATTAAATAAAAATTTACAACTATATATATTAATTGGAACATTAATATGCTATTCCATCTATTTTATATGTTTTTATCTGTTCCCTACTCATTTTTCAAATTCGGATGTACGCTTCGCTTCACTTATCGTTGAAGCCATTACATTTGTATCACTCATTTACTCTATATATTCTAAAAAAGTTAGTTCAAATCCGTTTTGGGTATGTATCACAATAGCAATTGGTAGCTTTTTATTAGGGAAAATAGTATACACATATGAGGATAGCTTCTTCGAAATTCCAATACATCGATTTACTATTTCTGATGTGTTTTACATGTTTTTCTTATTTTTCTGTCTTATCGCTTTCTGTTATAAAATTTTAAAAGAATGCGATAAATGGGAAAAAGCGTTCTTTATTTGTGATATATGCATCGTACTTACTTCCATATTCACATTGGAGTGGTATTTATTTAATCAACCAAATTTACATATATTCTCTCTTTCACTAGGAGATGTTTTCCTTTCATTTCTATATCCAATTGCAGATTTATTATTTCTTCTACTAGGTGTTAGTCTTTTTTTCCGTCCAACAATTTTTAATTCCAAACGGAAAATTTACATCTTTATTTTTGTCTTAATAAGTTCCGCAACTTTTAACTATATTTATTTTTACTTAAATAATCATTTATCGACTGAAACGATAACATTATTACGTCTTTTATATAGAATACCTATATTACTTATGGCAATAGCTGGATCTATTTCAGAAGACCATAATAGCCATAAAATTTATTTCATTGTAAACCCTATACTAGGTAAAAAGGCTTTAGTTGTATTTCCCTATCTTGCTGTTGCAATACTAATCGGGTTTACATTAAAAGAACAAACAGCATCTTCAACTCTCATTACAGGAAATTGTATGACTTTTATTTTCGTACTCATTCGTCATTCTATTGTACGTCTGCAAAACAATTCCCTAACAAAACGTTTACAGGCATTTAATGCTCAACTAGAAGAAAAAGTTACTTTACGAACTTCCGATTTAGTTTATAAATCAGAGGCTCTATCTCAAAAACAACAAAAATTCAAATCACTATATGAATATCATCCTGACCCTATTTTTACAATTGATTTAAATGGAATCTTCTTAAATGTAAATAAAGCTGGAAGTATGTTACTGGGAGCACCAACGAATGAATTACTCGGTGAAACTTGTTTTTCGATTATTTTAGAAGAAGATAAACATAAACTAGCATCTGCATTAGAAAAAGTGAAACAACAAGAATCGGCATCCTTACAACTTAGTTCTCAATATAAAGATGGCTTTACTTATTTTTTATACGTTACCATCGTCCCTATTATGATAGACGGACAAATTTCAGGAAGCTATATTATGGTGAAAGATATTACTGCACTAAAAAAACAGCAAGAAGAAATAAAATATTTAGCATTCCATGATACTGTAACGAAAATTGGGAACCGTGCCTTTTTCCATAAGAAATTAAAAAGGGTTATCAAAAATGCGAAAACAACAGATAGTGAGTTCGCATTATTATACTTAGATTTAGATCGCTTTAAAGCAATTAACGATACACTTGGACATTCGTCAGGAGATTACATATTAGAAGAAGTAGCAAAGCGATTCCAATCCTGTCTTCCATCACATACTCATCTGTCAAGAATCGGTGGTGATGAGTTTACTATCTTAATTGAAAATTATACTGACGAAGATTCCTTATTCGAGTTATGTAACCAATTATTTGAAAGCATAGAAAAACCGTTTATCATACATGAGCATACATTAACTTTATCACTTAGTATCGGCATCGCTATTTATCCACATTCCGGAATCGATACCGCTACACTTCTAAAAAACGCTAATGTTGCCATGTATGATGCGAAAGCAAAAGAACTTAACTCCATCTCTATTTATGATGATGTTATCGCTAAGAAAATTGAAAGACGATTACGATTAGAAAAAGACTTACCAAATGCAATACAAAATGAAGAATTGTTCCTTTTGTATCAACCTCAAGTTGATAGTGAATCTAATAAAATTATCGGTGCAGAAGCTCTAATCAGGTGGAATCATCCTGAATTAGGCGTTATTTCTCCATACGAGTTTATTCCGATTGCAGAAGAAACACTACAAATTATTCCAATAGGAAAATGGACATTAGAGCAGGCTTGTGAGCAAATGAAACGTTGGCACACACTGGGCTATTCTCATTTAAAAATTGGTGTAAACTTATCCGCTAAAGAATTTGAACAAGAAGATTTTGTAAAGTCTATTTCTTCTACATTAGCAAATACAGGTTTACCAG
Source organism: Bacillus sp. AFS059628 (assembly GCF_002571225.1). GTDB lineage: Bacteria > Bacillota > Bacilli > Bacillales > Bacillaceae_G > Bacillus_A. The sequence continues at coordinate 24,041 of NZ_NVEC01000011.1, forward strand.
CAAGTTCTCTCGATCTTGAGCTAACAGAGCGAATTGCGATGATGGATGAGCGAGAAACATTGATAAAATTGCGTACACTAAAAAGTTTAGGGATTCACATTTCAATCGACGACTTTGGTACAGGCTATTCTTCACTAGCTTACTTACCTTTATATCCAATCGATACGTTAAAAATTCCAAGAGAATTTATTACAATGTCTGAAACATGTGACGATGGAATGGAAATTATTAAAACAATCATCACATTAGCAAATACATTAGGAATGTCTGTCATTGCTGAAGGTGTAGAAACGAAAGAACACGTAAATTTCCTTCAAAAAAACAAATGTCAGTTTATTCAAGGTTACTATTATAGTAAACCTATTCATATTAATGCATTTACTGAGCTATTAAAAAGTGGGATTCACCCATAGTACAAGTTAATCGGGATAAGTAATAATGAATTTGAACAACTATAGTAAAAAGGAAAGAAGATACCTTCTTTCCTTTTGTTTTTTCTATTTAAATTTCTATTACTTCACCACTTCATTTATTATATCTATTAATTGATGAATCCCCTCATCATTTGTTTTCGTATAGCCATTCATGTTTTGAATGTATCTCTCCTTATTTGTATTCAACTTATTTACTGCATGGATAAATGTATTCGTACTTACTCTGTCTTGGAGTATAACTTCCGCATATCCTTGCCGAGAAAAATATTCAGCATTTAAAACTTGATCTCCCCTACTGGAACTGTTAGTTAACGGGATAAGCAACATCGGTTTCTTCAAGAATAGCAATTCAAAGATAGCAGTAGAACCCGCTCTCGAAACTACAACACTCGCCATATTTAGTATATGCGGCAACTCTTCCCCTATATATTCAAATTGTATATAGCCCTCCATGCCAATAGATGAATCAACCTTCCCTTTACCGCACATATGAACAATATTAAAATTTAATAGTAATGTTTCCAAACTTCTCCTTACCATATCATTTATCCATTGAGCACCTTGACTCCCACCCATAATTAACAATACTGGTTTATCTTGCTGAAATTTACAATAGCTTCTTCCCCGCAATACGTTGCCCCTCTCAATTTCTTCTCTTACAATTGGTCCTACATAAACCTTTTTCTCATTACTTACATTTTCTCCTGTCTGAGGAAATGTTGTGCATAGTTTTGTAGTAAATGGTAATGCTATTTTATTTGCTAATCCTAACGTACTGTCCGGTTCACGTATTATTACGGGTACTTTATTCATCCACGCTCCTATTACTACAGGAACGGAAACAAATCCTCCTGCCGAAAAAATAACATCTGGTTTTATCCGTTTCATTAATTTATAACTTTGTATGCAACCTTTTATTATTTTAAAAGGATCTTTAAAGTTCTCCCAATCCCAATATCTCCTAAGCTTCCCCGTTGAAATACTATTGTATTTAACATTTTGAACTAATAGTTTTTCAATTCCATTTTGAGATCCAATATACTCAACTCCCCATCCTTTTTCCATGAATTTAGGAATCAATACCATATTAATCATTACATGTCCGGCTGTACCGCCCCCAGTAAAGAGAATCTTTTTATTCATAATTTATATCCACCTTTATCATTAAAAATCTTGTTTTATACTAATCTATTAAATGTAAGTAAACTTACTATTATTTATATAAACATTTAATTCAAATCCTATATCTTGCAAAAAGTCTTTAATGAGATCATAAAAATCATTTCCATACTCACTACATTCATACTGAGCAAAGACTTGGATTACAAGCCTAGTTCCCGTATTTATTACTAGATTTTTCCTATCATCCTTTTTTCCTTCCACATAAGCCCGACATTTATTTATCGCCTCATAGATACGCAAAACATGCTCTTCTTCATTTTTCCAGTCCAGCATATCAACAATTAAAAGAACTAGCGTATTTTGATTATCTATTGTTTTATAGCCATTCATATATTTCTTACACCCTTTTTATTTTTCATTGAATGCGAATGTCACTGCACTTCACATACTCAAGTACATCTTTTAATGATTGATGAAATTGAATTTCTGGGATCCACCCTAACCTTCTTATATCCTCTATTACTAAACTCTCATTTGATTCGCTCCCACTTTTCTCTGTTTCATCTATAAAAAAATTCAATCGTGTTAATTCCTTATATTGTTCTAGTACATCTAATAAAGATCGTTTCACTCCTGAACCAATATTATATTGCTTTCCATTTATCCCATCTCGTAATAACACATGATACGCTTTAACTGCATCACGTACATCTAAAAAATCCCTACTATCTTTTAAACTGTTTACTTCAATAACAGCTTTACTTCTACCTGATTCTATATCTATCATTTTTTTTGCGAGAATCGAACAAATGCCATTCGATATTCCTGGACCAATTAAATTCGTGGGCTTTGCAATGATAATATTTGAATTCATGAATTCACTCCACGCCTCTGCAATAATGACTTGCATCGTTTTACTTAAACTATATGGATTTGAAATTTTTATGTTGCTCATACAATCTGCTTGCAAAGCAGATCCTATAACCAATGTTCTACAATGAGGTGCTTCTTGCTTAATTGCTTCTAATAAATATAATGTTCCTATTACATTAACCTCTACATATTCAAGAGCAGCTGTCCAAGACTCTATGACCGAATTCCTTCCTGCTAAATGCAATACATAATCTGGCTTTATTTGTTTCATTATCCTCATTACTTCGCTCTTATTAGTTAAATTACAAGTAATACCATTCCCAATGCTTTCTCTATGTGCACGATTTTGAAACATAGGAATTACATGAAAGCCCTGCTCTAAAAAATATTGGCAAGCATGGCGTCCTGTGAAACCATTTGCACCAGTTATTAAAAGGCTCGCATTTTTTTTCATCGTAAAAACCCTCCTTTTAATAACATTTGTTTCACCTCATGTTTTGCAAGTAAGTCTTGTTGAGAACTAAAACTCTTCACATCCACAAGCGGATAGCTAGCATAATATTCTTGAAGCCCTTCTATAGGAATAGTCGGTAGTACCACAAAATAATTTTGATCAAAACTTATACTTGTTTTACTCTCCACCTCAGATAAAAGCATTTCACTTAATTTTTCCCCTGGTCTTATCCCTACTTCTTTTACCTTCACGTTTCCCTTTTTCGAATCTTCAATTAACACTTCTGCTAAATCTGTTATTTTACATGCCGGCATTTTCATAACAAAGATTTCTCCACCTCTCCCCTGATATAAGGCTTTAAATAACAATCCAACAGCATCTTCAATCGTTAAGAAAAATCGAGTCATATTTGCATCGGTAATCCCTACTTGTGAAGATTTTTTGATTTGTTTTTTAAAAAGTGGTACCACGCTTCCGCTCGTCCCCAAAACATTTCCACCACGGACACAAATGAATTTTGTTTTCTTCGTTTGCCTATTCGCATGAACCATTAACTTCTCACCAATTGCTTTTGTCATCCCATACGTATTTGATGGGTCAGCTGCTTTATCCGTTGAAACATATATAACTTTCTCAACTTGCATCTGTATAGATGCTTCAATTACATTTTGCGTACCATTTATATTGGTTTTTATAGCTTCATAAGGATAATACTCACATACTGGAACATGTTTTAAAGCTGCAAGATGGAATACATAATGTACACCTTGGCAAGCATATGCTAGTTGATCTTTATCACGAATATCTCCAATAATAAATTTTAATCTATCATCATTTATAAACTGTTGCTGCATTTCAAACTGAATCGTTTCATTTCTTGAAAAAACCCTAATTTCTTTCGGTGATTTTTCTAATAGTTGTTTTATAAGTTCATGTCCCCACGAACCTGTACCACCAGTAATTAAAATTATTTTATTTAGCATTTCTTTTCCTCCTACCACACCATAAAATTTATTGAATTATTTTCAATTGATTTAAATCATAATCATCGTTTGTTACATTTAATTGACAAAAATAAAAAACAGAAACTATTAAACATAGTTTCTGTTTTTTATTTCACCTTACAACAGTAAGATTTTTTATACTTTTTGCATGATAGCTAAATTCTTGTAAAAAACACCGCTCATTTATTTCTTATACTCGTAATAAAATAAATAGAATGATTCATAACCAGTAATCCTGTTTAATTTTATGAAAAAGGGAGGTAATGGAATGTACCGAAGTAATTCAAACCATACATATAACGGACCTTCCCAAGCCCTGCCTCTCTCCCTATTCGATGTAAAAAATGAATTGAAACAAAAAAGCAAGCTCATTCATTCTGGCACGATGTATAAATTAACGAAAGAGGAGCAAATCATCATCAACAACATAAAAATACAAACAGAACAGCTAAATAAAAATAATGTGACAAGAACACGCGCATACTACCAATTTTACATTCAATATCCAGAAATACATTGGGCACTACTTGGGCATATGGTATCACGTAACGGCGGTTGGAATATGACTGATTTGAAGGGCGATTTATATACGAAAATTTTATCAGAAAAAGAGCAAATCACATTTTTTTCTTTTTTAGAAAGAGGGAATTGGCTTATTTTCCAAGATGTATATCCTCAATTTCTGCTTTATGAACAAAGTGTAAAAAGAGCACAAAAGCTATTTCACCTTCTCCCTCACCTAAATGTTTCTACATTTATGGAAACAATGTGGAACGATTTTTGGAAAACAGGTAACAAAAAAACATTAGCCATTGCAACTATTATTAATGAACAAAACTACTTAGAAAAAAGAGTGATTCAAAATATACAATTTAAAAAGACTGTACTTAATAGTATTGGATTTAAACTCTTTGATTTCTTTCAATTTAATCATATTATTTTCCCATTCTACGAAAATGATAAGAAACACAAAGTATTACTATTGGGTGATACAATGAAACATTTCACTTCCTTACACGAACGAATCTTAATTGGAAAAAGGTTGTATTCATTATTATTTCGAGACACACATGTTTTATCTCAAATAATAAGCTGGGCCCAGCACCATCCGCATACAGGATCAAGGAAAGATTACTGGCCTCATTTATTTTCAAGTGTCAATGAATCTTTTTCCCGTGATTTTTATAAGCGTCGAATAAAGAAATGCCAGTTGCGTAGTGGTGCTTATCGTATATACAGTCCTGCACTCATCTATGCATGGCGAGATATGAAGCATGAAGAAGTTGACAATGAAGATTGGTTTACGGACTGGCAAGTTGTAAATTACTTAGTAGATAAGGAGGAAAATATAAATGGACAAATTACAGAAGACTACTGTAAAACACTCGAAAAAATTGAACTTGCCATTCTTGCAAAGAAAAACGTCCTCCTTCGAGAAGAAGAATGATTTTCTAGCATTAGCAGTTACAATCTTACTCTCTTCTATTATCGGAACTTGCTTAGATGCTTTCTTTGTTGCGAACCAAATCTATTCCTTTCCCGTTAGACCATTCTCATCCATATTTTCAGTTAACATTGGCTTTACTTTGTTTGTACTACCGATTTTAACAACTGTTTTTATACAAATTTCCAAAACATTATCTACAATTTCTAGAAGTCTACTTATTATTTCAATAGGTATTTGTGCTAGCATTTTTGAACAGGTTGCTGAAAGTTTCGGTTTCTTTATTCATAGTATAGATTGGAATCATACATATTCTTTATTCGGCTATATGATTTTCTTTTCTTTTATTTGGAAAGTATATCATTTCATACAAAAATAAAGAGACCATTATAGATCTCTTCCTAAGCATAATCTTCAGTTATTGCTAATGATGTAGGATTTTGAAGACTTTTTGAACGTAAACGATAAGCAACGATTTTCTTCTTATATTGCTTGATTACATCAACATGTTCCTCATGACTATATAGAGAAAATCTAATCTCTTTATTCCCTTTCTTCGTATCAATAACAAGTGGTGTTCCTTCACCATGTGGTGGGAAATAATGTTTATCTAAAAATAAAGCTTCATTAAATTCATGAATAACTTGTCGTTTCATTTCTCCCTCTATATTCTTTCCATCTATCGATATAGAGGTATTCTCTTCCTCAAGTTTTTGATGTAATTCAAATCTACTAATAATTGATTCTACAACAGAAGTCGGCATACTAGAAACAAGTACTTTAATAGCTCCAAAAATAAATAATGTAACTATAAACCATGTTGTCATTTTCATCATCTCCATTATAATTTAAAATATAAATTTCGTTCCATACGGTATGAATATACTAATAAGTATTCCAGTTACAATCATCGTCACCGAACCGATTGTCGCTTCTTTCTCGCCTTCCTTCACGAGACGACTCACACCGATAATATGTGATGCGCAGCCCATTCCTACTCCTTTTCCGATCGTACTTGTTATTCGGAAAAACTTAAGTACTGTTGGTCCGATAATAGCACCTGTTATTCCTGCAACAACTACAAAACTAGAAGTCATAGATGGAATACTCCCTGAATCCACGTACCAACTAAGCTAAATACATATAGCACGCCTACTTGCAGTAAAAGCGCCACGTACTTCATTTCTTTCCCTCATTTCAATATTACGCATCACTATCATGAGATCTCATGTAACGTTTCCGCAAACCTCGTAATTCCCAGTTGAATTTGTTCGACATCTACTCTCCCAAAAGTAAAACGAATATATTCATTTTTAGTACCTAAAACACTTCCCGGGACAAACGCTACACCATTTCGTATAGATTCGCCTAATAAGTGATATTCACCAAATGTTCCTTGCACTTTGCACCATAAATGTATTCCACCCTCTGGAACAAAAAATTCAACCTGGTCCCCTAATATTTCTTCAAGCTTTCTGACTAACACATCTCTTCTTTCTTTCAATTGTCTGCGGAGCATTGTAATATGTGTATGAAAATCTTCTGATTCTAAAAATTGATTTGCCACCCACTGCGTAAATACACTATGGCCAAAATCAACTTGCTGTTTTGCATCCGCTAAACGTTCTATTACACGCGTAGGGCCAATTACCCAGCCAATACGTAATCCTGATGCAACAATTTTTGATAATGAACTTATATAAAGAACATTCCCGTTTTGATCCATTGATTTTAATGTAGGATTCACTTCTCCATTAAATGAAGTTAAACTATACGGATCATCTTCTACAATCGGTATACCAAATTCAGAAGACAGTTCTAAAATCTTTTTACGCCTTGCTAATGACAGCACAGTTCCCGTTGGATTTTGATAATCTGGATTCAAAAATACCATGCGAATACGATGCTTTTTATGCAAATCAATTAAGTCATCTGGATTCATGCCATGCTGATCAACAGGTAGATGGAATATTTTTAAGCCAGCAGATTTAAACATCGGCAATGAAAAACAATACGACGGATCTTCAATTGCAATCGCGTCTCCTGGTTTTAATAAGCATTGCACGATAAGGTTAAGCGCCTGTTGTGCGCCAGATGTAATAAGGATAGAATTTGAATCTGCTTCAATTTGTTTATATTGCTGAACATGTGCTGCAATTGTTTTTCTCAACATTTCATTCCCAAGTGGATGGTCATAACCGAGGTTTTCCATAAATGTTTTCTCCGACAAAATCGTTCGGAATCTATCGCTCGGAATCAATTCTAGTGACAATTCACCACTCGCTAAATTAATTAAGTCGTCTTTTTGTGTTTCCGTTCTAATTTGTTGAACGAGTGGTACGTTAGGTAAGAACGACCCATCCTCGACGTACCTACCCCAGTTTGGTATTCGTTTATGTGAAACACCCCATATGTCTGTATTCACCCGTGTTCCGCTTCCTTTTTGCCGTTCTACTACTCCAAGTGATTTTAATTCTTCATACGCAGCTACTATCGTACTCCTATTCACCTGTAATTCTTTCGCTAACATACGCTCAGAAGGTAACTTACTGTCAGAAGGAAACTCACCTGAAGAAATACCCCTTTCAATATAATCCGCTATTTGTTTATATACAGGCGTCTTATCTGCACGATTTGGTTTCCATTCCACCCTGTTGTCCCCCCTCAAACGAACTATCCCTTAGTCAAGTAATCATAGTATGAATCAGTCACATTTTCTTATCCTTAAATGGATATATCCAAAACGGTTCTTCTTCTAACCATTCGACTGTTTTTGGTACACCATCTTCATACTCTCTTTTCAGTTCCATTACTTTCTTCGCAAATTGAGAGGCATGTACTTGCAATGCTCCCATCATATACAATATTAACCTTTTTCTTTCAAAACGATTAAATCACTACCGCATACCACATTACCCCAACTAGTAGTACGAAAAGAAGGAGAATATAAATAGTTGATAAATTTTTCACATTTCTCTTTGTAGACTTGCCGTAATTCTCCTCCACATTTCGTGCAACTAGCACGGTCCCAAACAGCGATCCAATTACAATAATAACGACTAGTGAAATTGCAAAAATCATTGTATTTTCACCTCTCTACAGACAATCTATTTTAATAATGAACTTCCCCTTTAAAATGTTGATAATATACTACCTTTCTTCTCTTATCATAATAGATGTTTATAAAAAACGGACCAACCACTTTTGTGTTTTTTTGCTCATCCACTTTAACAATAAAAAAGCAACTAATCACTTAGGATCAGTTGCTTTTTTATTGTTAATTATACGCATTTTTCACTTGAAATTAATCCAACTTAAAAGTTTAGTCTTTTCATAATGAAACATCGATTGAAATAACTCGATAATTGTTCCGTTTACAAGATACACTGTATTTTCAATAAGAATCGACGTATGTTATCGCTTCTTACTCTCATCATCTTTATTCTTTTATTAATGACTTATTCGCTCTTATAACTTCTTGATACAATAATGGTGACCACTTTTCATTTATGTAGTCTTGCATTATCCAGCCTACTCTTGCAGGATTCTTTTGTTTTATATAGTTTGCAATTTCAGGATTTATATAAGAGGCGTAGTAATATGGACTATTCCATGCTGTACCACCAGAAGACAAGCTTGTAAAATTAATATATAGATGATTTAAATCCTCACTATTGTTCATCGTTTCATTGATCGTATCTTTAATAGATTTTACTTTCTCATCATAACTCACTTTATATTTATCTTGCACTGTTACATTTACATTTTGATTTACAGTTGTCGTAAATGTCTCATTATCTGGCCAATAAAAATTATTATATCCTCCTTTTTCATTACTACTATACCTTTTTAACAACACAATTTTCCCACGAGCATCTCCAAGTTTTATATTTCCTTCTGTTTTTAAAAAGATAGGATCAACAAAATAATTTTTTTCAAACGTATTACTAAAGGAACCTTCTGCTCCTTTCATATCCTCATACTCTTTTTTTAAAGACATAATAATCGTTTCACTTGGGTTATCTTTTAAAAATTGTTTCGCTTCGTTTATGAATTCATGCAGTGTTACATAAAGATATAATGGCCCATGATGAAGAACTATCGTATTATCATCTGTTAAACGTCCTCTTATATCAAAGATACGAGCTCCATGATCCATTTGGTAACGAAAATCATCTTCTTGCGTCATTCCCCATACTTGCTTAATTGGATTTTGTAATTTGAACGTACCACTATCATGTGTTCCCGGAATTGAAATTCGTGCCAATGAGATGTTATCAGGTATAGGTTGCATCCATTTTGACCAATTTTCAAGCTCATTAACAGAGCTAGCTGCAACAACTCGCTTATCATGTAAAGCAAATAAAGATGTGCTAAATATCATAATGCATATGAATAATTTCAAAATAAAATTATTATTGCTCACTACTATTCCTCCTTTTTCTTTTTCACATCAAACTTATTGAATATAATATAAGTTAGTTCATAAAAAATAAATAACATTTTATTAATATGAAATATTGCATAGAAGTAAAGTTAAAAAAGCATTCATATATACTGAATTAGAAATATTTAAAGGAACTTCATCTGAAGTTCCTTTCGTTTATTTTATGTTCAATACATATGAACCATCTTTATTCTCATACTTATAGACATATAAATAATATTTACCTGGCTTTGCATGATAAGTTCCTTTAACTACACTCCCTTCATTTTCACCATATGCTACATAGTTGTTTAAGTCGGATTCATGATGAAGTACCCATGTCATTCCAATGTTTTGTTCATTTAGTAGAGAAATATTAATATTTTCTGGTGAGTCAATTTGGAAAGTAAATACATCTACCTTATCACGATTATCTAGTTTTCCTTTCATTGGTATATGAAAGGAGACTTTATTTGCCTGTCTGAGTTCATTATTTGCTTCATTTTCTGTTACTTGTAACTCATTCCCACCGTTCGGTTTTCTTCGTTCATATCCTAAATCTACTAGTATAGACTTCAAATCTGGTAAAACACCAATTTTATCTGAAGATGGATCTTTAGATTTCGTTCCAGTGTTACGATTACTTAATATCGTTCTTAATTCACTTGGTCTATATGGTTGTCCTAAATTTTCTTTAGCAATGCTTTGTACTAAAGTCGCTGCTCCTGCGATAATGGGTGAAGCACTAGATGTTCCACTAAAGCTTGAAGTATAAAGATTTACAGCACTTCGACTTTGCTCGGCTGTAGTTGTATCTACATTTTCTCCCCAACCGTACACATCAATCCGACTTCCATAATTTGAAAACCACATACGCTCATGAGGGAAAGAGGAAGAGCCCGCGCCTACCATAATTGCACCTGAATCTTTAAAATCTTTACTATTTCGATTTAAGACTTGTTTACCATTTCTATCTTTAAATTGATCTAAATCATTCCACCCATTTGCTCCAGCTTCTATAATGACAACACCTTTATCTGTACCAGCACGAATCGCATCAAAGATATCTGGTTGTATTTCAACAGGTAAATATTTATCACCATATCCATCAAAGGAAGCTTGTGCCTCTAATAATAAAACATCCCCAGCTTCTAACTGATTTACAGCACTTAATATTGCATCAGCTGTATTATACTGTCCGTTATCTCTTATTTGAGAAATCACTTTCGTTTTCGCTTTTGGCGCAATCCCAATATTCCCAACCTCATTATCCTCAGAGGATACAATCCCTAGTACAGACGTTCCATGTCCAACATGCTGATCTATATTTCTTCCAGACATTAATTCAATATTTTGATGTACTAAATCCTCATGATTTAATAGCCATCCATATTCCATATCAACAAAGGTTATATCACTTCCATTACCACCTTGGACTCCCCAGGCAAAAGGCGCATTAATACCGTATGGTGCCGCATCAAGGTAACCTTGTTTTTTATATCTAGGATTGTTATTAGGATTAAAAGATACACTTAATGGTTGTACTTCCGGTGGCGTTATTTTTTCTTGTTTCTTCACATACACATCTTCTATTAAAGAAGATATCTTTAACTTATCTACTAGTTCTTCTTCCTGCTCACCATTTTGAGTTTGAAGAATATAGTAGTTTGATAAACTTGTAGATACATTATTAGGTGCTTTCACTTCAAGGTTTTGTATTTGTTCTGGGCTTACAGATGTGAATAAACGATTAAATGTTACATCTGGATATTCTGCAAAAAAATCTTCTAGTACTTTATCGTTCGTTTGAGATTGTATTTGTTTTTCAATACCATCTTCATATGGCAATTTCAAATCTGCTCTGAATTTTACAATGATTTGCTTATCTGTTTCTTGTTCTATCCCTAATTTACTCTGTTGTTCTATAGAATCAGCATTTACAATATTGACAGTTTCCCCTATTCCTAAAAATGTTGAAATGATTACAGCTGAAACAGATATTCTTTTAAATATACTCATTACATCACTCCTCTTATTAATAACATTTAATTATTATATTAATCTATTATGATTTTTATATAACATATCCCCTTTCTACTAAATAGATTATAGTAATCAGCAATATGAACTTCAATGTATTTTCATATGCAATATTTCATATTCGGACTCTACACTACATAAATAAGAAGCTTATGATGATTGTTTGTTCCTTATGTGTTAATATACTTACATTAAGATATTAAATATAGGAGTTCTGAACTACATTACTTAACAGTTTCACCTTATTTTTCCTAGGAGGATTTATAATGAAATTATTAAAAATAAAACATATACTCCCTTTATCTGCAGCTGTAATTACATTCGTATGTCATCAAAGTACAGCTGAGGCGTCTACCATTCATACAGTAAAAAAGAATGATACACTTTGGGGCATTAGTAAACAATACGGGGTTTCAATACAATCCATTAAACAGGCTAACAATAAAGGAAACGATCAAACTTTTATTGGTGAACAGTTACATATTCCAGGGTCCACGAATTCAAAGGAAATCACCGTTCGTCAAAACGCACAATCTACGAACATTTCTGAACAAATTATTTATCAAGTACAACAGGGAGATTCATTAGAAACGATAGCAAAGCGTTACAACGTTACCGTTCAATCTATAAAACAAATTAACAATACAATCGGAAACAAGCTTTATACAGGACAACATTTAAAAATTAACTCAAGCATTTCAGAAAAAGAAAAAGACTTAATGGCACGCTTAGTTACCGCTGAAGCAGGTGGCGAATCCTATAAAGGTAAAGTAGCTGTAGCAAAGGTTATACTAAATCGTTTAAACGCAAAAGGTTTTCCAAATACAATAACAGGTGTTATTTATGAACCTATTAAACACGGCTATGCATTTACTCCTGTTACAGATGGAAGAATTAATCATCCTGCAAGCCCAGAAGCAAAAATGGCAGTAGAAGAGGCTATCTCCACAAATGGAATACATTCCGACTGGCTTTATTTCTATAATCCGAAAACATCAACAGACAAATGGATTACGACACGTCAAACAGTAGCAGTAATCGGTAACCACGTCTTCGCTAAATAACGTATAAAAAACAGGCCTTCTCACTTAAAAGGTCTGTTTTTTTATATGTAAGAGTTTATTTACCATATGACATAGTGATCTTTGAAAACTATTTCTTCTTTTAAATAAAGACATTTGTATTTACTTCATCACTCCGAAAAATTAAAGAAGCATCGAGTTCAAAAACTCCCTCTTTATTAATACAAGCTATTTCTTAACTTCATAAAATTGTTATACACTAAAGAAATAAAAACAAACTATTCGTTAGCAGGTGAAAGAATATGTATGATGTTACAATTATCGGCGCTGGAGTAAGTAGCATTTTTATGGCTTATTCACTAGCTAAAAGTAACAAAAAGGTTTTACTTCTTGATAAAGGTAAAGCACTAGAAGATCGTCATTGTCCTTTAGACGAAGGAAAAGTGTGTACTTGTACTACATGTGATAAATATTTTGGGTTTGGCGGTTTAGGAAAATCTGAAGGGAAATTTAATTATACAAACGGATTTGGGGGAGAACTCGAGCAAAAAGTCGGTAAAGAGGGCTTTATACAACTCATGACTGAAGTAGATGAAATTCTATGTCAGTTCGGAGGAAGTTCTGTTTCAAAATATTCTACAGAAAATCCAACTCTCAATAAGAGAGCTAAAGCGTGTGGTTTACAGATGCTAACAACAGAAGTAAGGCACCTTGGTACTACCCTTTCAAGTGACATTTTTCAGCAGCTCTACGAATTTTTACTTACGAAAATAAATATACAATTTCATATAGATGTACATCATATTATGAAACAGAAAGATCATTTTACAATAGAGACAAATGAAGGAACCATTCAATCTAAGCAACTAGTATTTGCAACTGGACGTTCCGGAGCGGATTGGCTAAAAGAAATGTGCACTTCTCTCAATATTTCTCAGGAACAAACTCGTGTAGATTTAGGGATTAGAGTAGAGATGAACGAAAACCAATTACGTTCTATATTAAAAGATACATTTGAGACTAAACTTTCTTATGAGCATGAACACTTCACTGCAACTACGTACTGTATGAATCCGAAAGGACGCATTATTAGAAAGTACGAAGAAGGTTTAGTTATGCCTGACGGTCAAAATTTTCGCGAGAAAGTAACTGGCACACCTAACTTAAATTTCACTTTATTTATCCCGCGCTATTTTTCGACTCTCAAAGAAGCAAATGTATACGCAAGTTCAATTATTAAAAACATTAACCAAGGACGAGATCGGATTGTTATTCAGCGCTTAGAGGACTTACTAAATAAACAACCGACAACAGAGAACAACATGAAACATAACCGTATACATCCTACACTACAAGGAGATTATGGCGATTTGCATGCAGAAATTCCTCCATTATATATTGAAGGGCTTAAAGAGTTTTTATTACGCTTAGAACAATTTATCCAAGAACCGATTGATAAAGATACTTTGTTATATGCAATTGACGGAAAGTTCTATGCTCCTACGATAAAAATCAATAACTTTTTTGAAACAAGTGTACATGGACTATTTTTAGTTGGAGATTGTTCCGGTGTCACTCATTCCTTATCTCAAGCTGCTGCAAGTGGGTTGTATGTTGGAAAATATTTATCTCACATTTAATTTCCATAGTAATAGCTTACTATTTCCCCACAAAGAATCAGGATTTTACGCGATACATATTTAACATAACTATTGACATTCAATTCTAATAAATTGAATGTCAACAGTTTTAAAAACCTCTATTCATTTCACCTTTCATTTGTTCGATATTTTGTAACATCATCATAGTGTTTATTATGTTAGGATGTCTATAAGTATTTTTTACTACAGTCATGACTTTTTCTGCTCTGTTCTAAAAAATAGATTTATGCTTTAAAATTCCCCATTGTACGTATATGAATACTTCATATTATGACCTTTAGAAAGCATAAGCTGAATGGTTAATTATACTCATATAGTTATGAAAATATAATATATAACATAAGTTAAATAAATTGTATAAAGAAGATGTAACAATGAAAAATAAAATTAATTTACAAATGCAAAATATAAGCTTTGTTTTAATAATTGCTTTAGCAGTATGGTTAAAAACATATCTTATTACAAGATTCAGTTTTGATTTAAAAATTGAGTCTTCTACACAAGAGCTTATTTTATTTATTAGCCCACTCGCTACATCATTAGCTTTTGTCGGATTAGCATTATTTGCAACCGGTGAAAAGCGAAATTATATAGCGCTATGTATTAATTTCTTATTAACAATCGTACTCGTTGGGAATGTAATGTTCTATGATTTTTATAGTGATTTCGTAACGTTACCAGTACTTGGACAAACATCAAACTTTGGTCAATTAGGCGGCAGTATTTTAGAAATATTGAACTATAAAATTATACTCGCTTTCGTAGACATTATTTTCTTCTTTATTTTGTTAAAGAAGAAGGCACTAGTCTTCCAAACAGGACGTGTAACTCATCCGGCACGTTTGTTATATTTTCTCTTAACGATTGGTGTATTTTTTGCAAATCTACATCTTGCAGAAAAAGAACGCCCTGAACTGTTAACAAGATCATTTGACCGAGTTATGCTTGTTAAAAATTTAGGACTATACACTCATCAAGTATATGATTTAACACTGCAAGTAAAAGCAGGATCACAAAAGGCACTTGCTGATAGTAGCAAATTACAAGAAACAGAAAACTACGTGAAGGCAAACGAAAGTGAACCGAATCCTAACATGTTTGGTGTAGCGAAAGAAAAAAACGTAATTGTTGTTACTCTTGAATCCTTACAAACCTTTTTAATAGGCACAACAGTGAACGGAGAAGAAGTTACACCATTTTTGAATGAATTCATAAATGAAAGCTATTACTTTGATAACTTTTTCCACCAAACTGGGCAAGGAAAAACATCCGATTCTGAATTTCTAATCGATACGTCGTTGTATCCATTAAATCGAGGAGCTGTATTTTTCACACACGGTAACAATGATTATACTGCGACTCCAGAAATTTTACGTCAGCAAGGTTATTTCACTTCTGTATTCCATGCGAATAATGCAACATTTTGGAATCGTAACATTATGTACTCTGCTCTCGGTTATGATCGTTACTATAATGAACTTGATTACAAAATTACACCTGAAACAAATTTAAATTGGGGCTTAAAAGATATCGAGTACTTTGATCAATCAGTAGATATATTAAAAACTGTTGATCAACCATTTTACGCTCGTTTCCTTACTTTAACAAACCATTATCCATTTACGTATGATGAAGATACAAAATTCATTGAACCATACAACTCTGGTAATGGCGTATTTGATCGTTATATCGTAACAGCACGTTACTTAGACGAATCCATTAAAAAATTTATTGAGCGTTTAAAAGCTGAGGGAATGTATGATGATTCTATTATTGTTTTATATGGTGATCATTATGGCATTTCTGAAAAACATAATCGTGCAATGGCACAGTTTTTAGAAAAAGATCAAATAACAGAATTTGACACTTTAAATTTACAACGTACACCTTTATATATTCATATCCCTGGACAAACAGAAGGTGAAACGATTTCAAAACCTACGGGCCAAATCGATATAAAACCTACTATTCTCAATTTATTAGGGATTGATACTACGAACGATATTCGTTTTGGTCATGATATGTTTTCAGATAAATATACTGGTTTTGTTGTTTTACGTGATGGTAGCTTCGTTACAGACAAGTATGCATATACAAACAATACTTTCTATGACCGCATAACAGGTGAAATTGTAGATTTACCCAAAAATGAAGCACAAGCACTCATTAAGCGTGCACAAAATGAATTACGAATGTCTGACAAAATTATTGAAGGCGATTTATTACGTTTCTCAGAAAGTAATAAAATGAAAACTGGCGAAGTACAAACTAAAATTAAAGAAACAGAAAAATAATGTAAATATGAAAAGGGAGCAACTCATTACAGTTGCTCCCTTTTATTCTCTTCTAACACGTGATGCCATTTCAAATAAAAAATCTCATATATTTTACTTTTATTCTGCACTTGCTTCTAAAGTTACATCTGCATAAGTATAATCATCACCTATATGTAAAATCACTTCACATTGACGTAATCTCAGTTCAAAGAGCATGATAGAGTCATGATAGACTTCAGGATTTGATTTCATCTTATGTAACAGCTCTTGTTTTTCTTGTATTTCTAATTGCATATTTTCTACAGTTTGTTTCAAACAGTTAAATGGATTCCTAAAGAATATATGAATATCTCGCTCTTGTGTGTTTTCAAATAGCTCAAATTGCAAGAAAAATTTCTTCATAATAGAATCCGTTACCTCGGTATAATCTTCATTTTCTACATGCTGTTTGTATTTGTTATACAGCATAGTTTTATTTTTAGGAAGAACTCCAAATAATTTACCGGCACTTTTCAGTAAAAATTGTGCTGGCGTAAATCGACGTAAAATATTTACTTCATCCATTTGTATGCTAGTCGTCATTCTGTCAGCATCTCTGCGCCAATCGTCAAGCACTTTAAAGTCACATTCTAACTGGATTCGATTTTCTCCAAATAAAGAATTAAGTCCTTCACTAAGTTCTTCTAAGTAAGACTGACTTTGAAGGAGCTCATTATGAGAAGTTGCAATCCAATTTTGCATAGAAAGAGCAAGATGAGGTAATACAGTTTGTTCTAAATATTTATGCACTCTTTCATTCATTGCTTTATTTAGTTCCGTATCCATATGACCGAAATCACTTTCTTCACTCATTAAATCAGAACAGCTCTGTAATATCTTCGGTATATTTTCAGTAAGATCATTTGTAATTTCCGTTTTCATTGTACGATATGACTGTGTAATGAAATGAATTTTCTCCCTCTCAAATACAGTAAAATTATTAATACTACCGTTTAGTTTCACTAGCATATCTTCATTCCACTTAATAGCATCCACGAGATTGTTTTCTTTTTCAACGCGTTTATCTAAAAGATATGTGATTGTTTTTCGGATGAAGAACAATAGCTTTTCAGTACGTTCTGCATCAATATTTTTATGATTAAAGTTAAAATGAATAAACTCAGTTAACTCATTTAATTGTTGACTACTTGTATATAACGAAGAATAAGGAAAAATTCTCGCTTGCGGGAAATATGTGTTTATTCTCGCTGCCGTATCTTGTAATACTCTTTTCACTTCTGCTTCACTGTAAATGTTATCTATTTTATTTAATAAGAAATGAATTTGTAAATTTGGTGTATGTTCTTGAATGCTTAATAAAATATCACGCTCTTTATCAGTAAACGGTGAATCCGCATTCAATACAAACAATAATTCATCCACTGAATTTAGATATTCAAATACCTCATCCCTAGTGTCATTATTCCTATTAAATCCAGGTGTAACTACAAATGTAAGTTTATTTTCATTTAAAAATCTACATGGTAATTTAAATTCAACACATGCTCTATCTCTATATGTTTGATGGTGCTGAGACATCATATTATGGTAATCAGAGATATCTTCCGTTGTTGTAATTGCAGAGTCTGTTATGGCGTTAATTTTTGCATGACTATCATTTTTTAAAACTACTACGTTTGAAATTGATTTTTCTACTATATTTTCTCCTAATATCGAGTTAATAAATGTAGTTTTTCCGTTCCCTGAAGTTCCCGTTACTAAAATACGATTTGTGCTTAAATCTGCGAGCTCGCCAACTAACCATCTAAATCGGTGACCCATTTCTATATTATGCTTTTGTGCCCACTCTGTAATAGATTCAAAAAGATGCAAACTATACTCTAAGCCATTCACATGATTAATAGAATATAACAACAGGTTTTCCGCATGTTTTATATTTACTGAATCTATTTTGGATGGGAAGATCTCATCCCATGCCAATACAGCGGCAGATGGAAATACAGCATATGACGGATTAACTACCTTTAGCCAATTTGTTAACAAGTTTGGAATGATATCGTGCAATTGTTTAAGCATATATTGACCTTGAATTAATTCAAAGTACGTTTCTTCGTAAAGAGAAGAAATTTTGTCCCATATATCGGACGACTCTATTTCAATATGTAAGAAAAATTCATTTATTGTGTTAAGCCATAATAAATAATTTTGTTCATTTTTATAACTATTCCAAAGTGATGAAACCAGTTGCGTAAATTGTACTTGATCTACATTATTTAACGTAACTAATACTTCATAGAAATAATCTGGTGAAATATGTTTAGTAAATCTTTTATCGATATATCCTTTTAAAACTTCAAACCACGGATAAGATTCTGTTCGGATTAACTCATTCACAGCAAGCTCTACTGCACTATCAAAATCTTGCTGCTCCTCATAAAAAGAACGGGCAATTTTTGTGACATTTGGATAATCCGGATTTAAAGCAACTGCTTCTTTAATAACAGCGAAAGCAGAGTCAAAATTATTTTGCTCTATGTAAAGAGAAAGTAATTGTAGTCTAATTTCTGTCATCAATATTATATTATCAGTAGTAATGGAAGTATAAACATTTTCAGCAACTGGTAATTGATTAAGCTCGAAATAAGCATCCGCAATATTTTTTTGTGCCCATGGTATTAATTCATTATTAACTTTCTCCCATTTAAAAATAGCTGCTTCAAAATCTTGATGGCGATAATAAAATTCACCTTGTGCAAAACGAATATAAGATCCATCAGAAATCTCATTTCGTTCTTCGTTTACATAAACTTCTCCAAGCACGTCAAGCGGTGGTTTTGTTTCATTCTCCATTAGGAATGTTTCATAATACATCTTTTTTATTAATTGTTTTTCTACTCTCATCTTTTCCCCCACTATATCTTGAAAATACATTTTTAAGATATGTCAATACTTTTTGTATGTATGCTTTTTATCTTAACAAAGAATATCTTTTGGAAAATTTCATTTTCCTTTCATTTTTTAAGTAAGATTGAATTTTTATGAGAAAAGTTTCAGTTTTTTTTCAATTCCCTTTCAGTTATGAAACAGCATTAAATGTTCCTAATAACTTAATAACACTATAACCGCCTGCATTACATTATCAAAAAAAAGCTATATAAACCATATTATAAAAACAATTTATAACGAATATATATGCAAAACTCCCTTCCCTAATAAAGTGAAACTTTA
>NZ_NVEC01000120.1 GCF_002571225.1 Bacillus sp. AFS059628
ACTTTTGGGACAACCTCTTTCATTCACTATTTTTCTGATCTCGCTGCCCTTCCCGGACGCTTAACACCTGTTGTTTCTGTTGAATAGGAAGCTTCAATTATAGCGGTTGGATCTACAGAGAGAACGAGATCTTTCATTTTTGGATAAATGAAACGGTTTGTAATACAATAAATGATTCTCTTATGTTCCCCTAAAAAACCACCTTCTCCATGTAGATACGTAACGGATAATTGCAATTCTTTCATAAGTAAATCGCCTATTTCTTTATTCTTGCCAGAAATAATCATGACGCTCTTACCTTGATTAATACCATCTAATATGAAATCAATCATCTTCGTAACAATATAGAAAATTGCTAATGAGAACATCGCTTGTTCGATTGAAAATAAAATCGCTACAAATGTGAAAATAACTGCATTTACAGCAAGTAAAAATGTACTAATCGGCACTTTAAAATGTTTGTTCATCCAAACTGCTAACATTTCTGACCCATCTATTGCTCCGCCCATTTTCACTACAATCCCTACACCAACACCAAATAGGACTCCTCCATAAAGAACAATTAACAATTCAGAAGTTGTAATTGCTGGAAATGGTTTTAAATAGATTAATCCGAGTGTTGTAACAACGTTTGCATAGGATGTACGGATAAAGAACTTCTTTCCCATTACTTTTGCAGTAAATAATAAAATCGGGATATTAATTCCTAAGAACACTCCGTAAAGCGGCAATCCAGCAACCTTATTTGCCATAATAGCAATAGCCGTTACCCCGCCATCTACTAATCCATTAGGAGCTAAAATAAGCTCTAATGAACCTGCTACAATAATCGATCCAATCGTTAATAATATGTATTCAAATACTCTTTTCATCCATTACCCCCAAAACTTATATATTTTCTTAGTATTATTTTAACGTAATTTTACTACTAATTCAAAGATATGAGTTTATATACACAAAAGTTTCACCTTTACAGTGATTTTTTATGTAATTTATTTATAGAAACACACTTACATATTACAGTAAGTGTGCTCCAAACATTTATTTAAGTTTTGAGTATGAATTCATTTTCATTTTTAAGATTTCATCAACTGCCCTATTATACCCACCAGCATTTCGAAGTGACTCTCCAACTTTACGACTATTTTCCTTAAACGTGACATCATACATTACTTTCTCTACAGCTTCACGTAACGATTCAGAAGTTAATTCTTTACGATTAAGCCTTATTCCAGCTCCTACTTCACTCACTCGTTTCGCAACTAAAGGCTGATCTCCTGTTACCGGAATTACAACTAATGGGACACCGTAATATAGCGCTTCACTTGAACTATTCATACCACCGTGTGTCACGAATACATCAGCATACTGTAATAGTTCTAATTGCGGCACATAATTAAACAACCTAAAGTTATTTGGAATATTTTCAAATTGACTTATATTTATCTTTTTACCAACAACTAATATGACTGTCGCTTCTACATCTTTAAACGCTTCAAAACATTTTTCATATAGCTCAGGTTGTTCATTAAAAACTGTTCCCATAGAAATGAAAATCAATTTTTTATCTTTTAAATCTTCCATAGGAAAGCTGCCTACTTCTTTACGCGTAGCAATTGATGGGCCGACAAACTTATACGATTCATCGAATACATCTGAACGCGGCTGATATTCCTTTGAAGTATATACAATCGTAATATCACCAGGGTGGTTCATAATATCATACATACTATTACATTTCATTCCATACTGTTGGTTCCATTTTTCCATTCCCGCTAAACAAGATTGATACAATGGATTCATTTCATCTACTTTTCTTGATTCATGTTCATCGTTAAAAGTAATGTACTGATTAAAAGCAAACGTTGTACAAGAAGAAACGCTAGGTAATTTTAAAACATTGGCTATAATACGTCCTACTGGAAAATGATTATCATATATCAAATAATCGTACTTTTCCCCTTTTGTTTCTTCTACAATTTGAGTAACAATACGTTCTGATGCTTCCATCATATGAGACAGCATCGTCAAAGGACTCCCACCTTCATTTACTCGCTCCATAATATTAATTTGAGAGAGGAAATTCTCAAACACTCGGAATTGTGCACCTGTTGCTTCAACCTTCTTTCTATAATCTTCAATACAATACGAAACAACTGTCTCCCCTCGCCGAATTAACTCACTTACAATAGCTAAAGTCGGATTTATATGACCTTCTCCAGGGAAATTTATTACGAGTACGTTTGCCATCATATTCTCTCCTATCTAATATTATTAATAATTAATTATATTAATTAATTTAAAACTATTATAAAGGAATCTATTCTATTTCTTCACATTTTTCTCTTCATTTTATTATTGAGAAATATTTTTCATAACCTATATTATAACTCTCATAAAAGAACACTTAACTCTTCATTTACTGAAAAATAAGAGATTTACATTCGGGTATTTTTATAGATTTATTAACAGAAAATTATTTTGATAATTCACACAAAATTAGAAAAATATAATTTACACACTGATTTCTCACCATGAATGTATGTAAGTTCAATGTTATTCCTATCATTATCCACTTGGAACATATTCTGTTATATAATGAATTTATAGAATTTACAGAAAAAGGAGTGACTTCATGCTACAACAACTATTCACTTCACCTATTTTATCTGTTCAAGCTTTACACCCAGGCTATGAAGACCATGCAAGCGATGTGTTTCTCGTCCGAACAGAAGATGCTGAAGTCATCGTTCGTTCTTCTAAAATGAATGAAGAACCAAATAATGATTTTTGGTGGGGATGCAAAAATCTTTTTGGAATCGATCCAAGGAATGTCCATCATTTAGAAACAGTTCATACATTGCTACAAGAATATACGAATCTACCCATCCCAACAATATTAGAAAAACATATTTTAAATGGCCGTGAATTCGTTGTGGTCGAAAAGTTAACAGGTAATACAGTTCAATCTTTTATCGGACAACCAGATGCTGTTTTAATCAATCTCGGAAAAGGGCTTGCAGAAATACATAAATGTAATGCCGATTATATAGGAAATTCATCATGTACTTTCCAAGTTCCACTAGAAGAATTTAAGTCTCACATATTAAAAGTCAGTAATGAGCTTGTAAATATGTTTTATTCCGATAATGAAAGCATACAAAATGCATTTCCTACTTTCGAATCACAACTTTCTTCCTTACCAACACCAAAGGAATCAACGCTCGTTTTAATTGATATGGACCCTACTCAGTTTTTATCAGATGGTACAACTATTACAGGTTTAGTAGATACAGAAGCTTACGCAGTTGCTCCCCGGGAGTTTGATTTTATTGGCTTAGAATATGTGCTTACAGAAAAAGAAGCTCGTGCTTTTAAACAAGGCTACGAAACCGTTATGCCCATTCCTCATCTTGCAGAATGTAGACGTCCCTATCGATATTTGTACCGGTTATTATCTGTTCAGGGCAGTGTAGAGTTAGAAAAGTGGCTAAGTCACCCATCCTATTTTTAAATAAGAATGAGAGGGATTATGAAATGAATATTGAACAAAAACAATCTTTAACAGCGAACGAAATTCAGCAAATGAAAGATTTAGCTCATTTTTGCGGACAATACGATCAAATTGATTACTCTTCAGATTTACATGTAAACTTTTTAACTGCTCGTAATAAAGAAGAGATACATGATTTTTTACTCTATGACGATACTCAATTAATTGGTGCATTAAGTATGTATGACTTTGAAAGACCGACAAAACTGGAGTTAATAGGGTTTGTTCACCCAAACTATAGGAAACAACATATAGGCACCACTCTTTTACAAACTGCAATGAAAGAAATACGAAAAAGAGAGGTAGATGAAGTACTTCTTATTATGAATGGGGATTCTGCTTCTGGGAAAGAATTTGCAAAGCATATGAAGTTATCTTATTTATATAGTGAATATAGTATGGAGTTCCAAGCAAAAGAAGTGCAAAAACCAACAAAGAATACTATACAGCTCACTCTTGCATCTTCAGAATCACTTCTTGATCTTATTGACCTTTCCAGTCAAGCCTTTGGAGATTCAGTAGAAAATACCTCTATATGGTTACAAAAAATGATGAATTCACCTTCTCATCAAGTATATAGTGCTCTTATCGACGAAACAGTGATAGGAACCATTACAGTTTCTAAACAAGAGCAATCTACTATACTATCAGGATTCGCCGTCCATCCTTCATATCAAGGTAAAGGATACGGAAAAGATATTCTTAGTTATATGGTACATACCCTTATTACAGAAGGAGCTTCAACAATTGAATTAGACGTCGAAACGAAAAATAACCATGCTTTACAACTATATACACAATGTGGTTTTGAAATGAAAGCGAAGCATGACTACTATAATGTAATGAATTTTGAGGTGAATGCATGTGTCTAAAAAACTAATATATTCTGATTATGATATTTTCGCATCCATTTATAATAAACATTGGGGGCATTATGCTGAACACTCCTATCTACTTTTTGAAAAACTCGTTTTACAATATGCAACACCACATTCTCATATTTTAGATCTTTGCTGCGGGACTGGTCACTTTACTAAGAAATTAATTGATAATACTTTTGTAGTAACTGGTATAGATGGTTCTACCCAAATGATTGAATACGCACGTCAAAACGCGCCAGACGCAACCTTTATCGTCGATGATGCTCGTTATTTTAATATAAATGAGCAATTTCACTATGTTATCTCTACTGGCGATAGCTTAAACCATATTTTAAAATTAGAAGAATTAAAAAATGTTTTTCGTAATGTTTACTCCGTATTACATAGCGAAGGTACATTCGTATTTGATATGAATATGGAGAAAGGGTTTCTTGAAAATTGGATTGCTTCTTTTCATATTTCAGCGGAAGAATATGTTTGTACAATTGATTCTACATATGATAAAGAAAATAAAAAAGCAGAAATGAACTTTATACTATTTCAGCATGACATAGATAATAATTGGACAAGAAGTGACTTTTCTTTTGAAGAAGCTTGTTATTCCAATGAAGAAATAATATGTTCGTTGGAATCCGTTGGTTTTAAGAACATTCAAATACACGGTACAAATAGAGCGTTTTTCATTTGTCAAAAATAAAAAAACTGAATCATAACGATTCAGTTTTTTCTTAGTATATTTACAATAGCAGCCGTTTCATTATTTTCTTTATACACTCGCGGGATTCTTCTGTCTAACATACATGTAACTTCATAGTTAATTGTACCTAACATATCCGCTACTTCTTCTACCGCAATTTCTTCTTCACCTTGTTTACCGTAGAATACTACTTCGTCTCCTACTTGTACGGGCATTGCTTTTGAAACGTCTAACATGAGCTGATCCATACAAACACGGCCAATAACCGGTACTCGAACTCCATTTATTAATGCGTGTCCTTTATTAGATAACTGACGATTATAGCCATCAGCATAGCCAATTGGTACAGTTGCAATCCATTCTTCACCAGTCGTTACATACGTATTCCCATAACTTACACCGCGATTCTTCTTCGCATGTTTAATGTGAGCTACTTTTGATTTTAACGACAACGCAGGCTGTAACGAAACAACTGAATGATCTACCTCTTTTGAAGGATACATTCCATAAATTCCGATACCTACACGAACCATATTTTGAAATGTATTGCTAAGTTCCATTGAACCTGCACTATTTGAACTATGAATATATGGAATATGAATTCCTAATTCTTTTGCTGTATTGACAGCTTTCTCAAATAAACTTGTTTGCATATTCGTATATGATTTATCGATTTCATCTGCCGTAGAGTAATGTGTAAACATTCCTACTACCTCTACATACTCCATACGTTTTAATTCTTCTAAAAATGGTTTAACCTCTTCTTCCTGTAAACCAATGCGACTCATTCCTGTATCAATTTTCACCTGAATTTGCGCTTTCTTTTGAAGACGGTTTGCGATTTCATTTATACCTTGTAAATCTTCACTTCTATAAACAGTCATCATAACGTCATATTGAATTGCCTCTTCCGCAGCTGCTACTGATGTATAGCCTAAAATTAAAATCGGCACGTTAATTCCTGCTTCTCTTAACTCTATCGCTTCATCTACAAATGCAACTGCAAGCTGATTTATTCCTGCTTCAATAGCAGCTTTTGCAACTTCAACTGCCCCATGACCATAGCCATTCGCTTTTACAGCAGCCATCATTGCAATATTTTCATCATTCACACGTTTTTTAAATTCTTTTACATTATGTTTTACTGCATTTAAGTCAACTTCAACAATTGTATCTCTTCCATATTTCAAACTCATTGGTCTAACTCCTAACTCAATAATTGCATTCCATTCTATTTCACGTTTCATATGACCTTTTACAATATAATACTTTTCAATATGCTAGTCAAACTACTAGAATTTTCGGAATTTTGAGTATGATATAATACCCTCAAGAAACTATTATATACGGAGAAGAGGAGAATTACAATGGTTGTTCAATCTGCCTTACATCAACTTAAAGTTGCTGTTGATACTTCTATTCAAATGCTTAACCAATATAATGATGCCGATTTAAAAATACAACCCATTCACGCAAAGCGATCTGTATTTGAAATGTGTGCACATCTTTCTCTTATTTGCCATGCAGATCTACTTATTTTAAATGGTATTACAGAAAAACAACTACATACTTTCTATAAAGAGCAAACACCCGAAACAATTACGCAAATGCAGCAAACGATGATACAGGGCTACGATTTACTTTCTAAAACTTTTTTATCCTATTCCAATGAACAATTAGCGGAAATGAAGACTGCTTATTGGGGTATTTCTTATTCACACTTTGAATGGTTGCTGGAAATTGTTGCACACTTTTATCATCATCGTGGGCAAATTCATATTTTATTATGTGAGCATATGAAAGATCCTAACATACCTTTATTTCAATAAAGGTATGTTAGACGACACGAAACTTCTCTAAGGCAAATAAAATACCACCTTCACTCGCCTTCTTTGTAACGAAATCAGCTCTTGTTTTTAACTCTTCTCCAGCATTCCCCATCGCAATTCCTAATCCTACATACTGCAACATCTCAATATCATTTCTACCGTCACCAAAAGCAACCGCTTCTGATTTACAAGTATTTAAATGCTCCAATACTTTTTGAATTGCAGTTAGCTTCGATACTTTACTATTTTCCAATACATTTATGACATAACCATGAAAACGTTCGAATATAAGCATTGGATACTTTTCAATAAATTTTTGAGATTCCATTTCATCCGCATACAGACATAAACAATAAATCTCTTTAGACAAATCCTTGCTTTTTTCAGGGTACTCCTTTAAATGTAACGTCTCGCTAAGCGCTTGTATTACACGCTCATTATTTGAAGCTATTCCGTTCATTGCAAAACCTTCAGTAAAATAAGAAATACTGTGACCATGTAATTCTGCAAACTCTGAGATATCATGAACGATTTCACTTGAAATTACCGATTTATGTATAACGGTTTCTCCACACTTAATATGCGCACCATTTGCTGAAATAATTGTATGTATGCCCATCTCTTTAAATTGCGCGCATAAGCTATATGGTCTCCCTGTTGTAACAACTACGTGAATCCCTTTATCTATTAATCTTTGTATCGCTTCCTTTGTACTTTCGTGCATACTTCTATCAATCTCACTTAAAAGCGTTCCATCAACATCAAAAAACACTATCTTGTACATAGGTCTTTACATCTCGTCCAAATGATTCGTATCATTAATGAAATGTACCGTTTTTTGTCCGCCATTCATTTCAAGTAAGCTGATTCCCGTATCTCCCATTTTAAAATAATAATCCATTGAAATCGGCATTTTGAAAAACGCACGTAATAGACTATTTATTACACCACCATGTGCAACAATTGCAATTCGCTCATATGTATTCTCTGTTACGATTTTAGAAAAGATTCCTTCTATTCTCATTCGAAACTCAATAAATGACTCTCCGTTTTCAAATCGATCATGAAGAAACTTTGGCTCGGGATATTTCTTTGCTTCTTCAAATGAAAGACCTGCTTGCACTCCATTATTGAACTCCATTAATTCCTCTTCTAATTGAATTGGACACCCAATTCCTTCCGCTAATGTTTCACCCGTTTCACGAGCACGTTTTAATGTACTTGCCCAAATGAAATCTGGCGGAAAATCCTCTTTCACCTTCCGTACAAGCCTTTGCACTTGCTGCCTTCCCTTTTCTGTTAATTCAAAGTCAGCTCGTCCTTCATGTACGTTTAAGATATCAGCTTCTGATTCTCCGTGGCGTATTAGTAGTATTTGCATGTATATTCCCCCTTATCTCCTTAAAACCAAGACTAAATTTTAACATATTTTTTAAAAAATTCAAAATAATAAAAGCAATTTTCATT
>NZ_NVEC01000121.1 GCF_002571225.1 Bacillus sp. AFS059628
TCTAAGTCTTCTTGTGACAGTACACCATTTTTCACACAAAGTTCTCGAACGGATTGCCCTGTCGCGATTGCTTCTTTCGCAACGCGAGCTGCTGCTTCATAACCGATATGAGGGTTCACGGCTGTAATAATTCCTACACTCTTCTCAACATACTCTTTTAAACGATCTTCATTCGCTTCAATTCCTTTTAAGCAATTATCTGTAAAGGCACGGAAACCGTTATTCATAATGCTAATTGATTGAAGTAAGTTGAAAACAAGTACTGGTTCCATAACGTTTAATTCTAATTGTCCTGCTTCTGAAGCAAGGCAAATTGTATGGTCGTTACCAATGACTTGGAACGCAATTTGATTAATTACTT
Organism: Bacillus sp. AFS059628; assembly: GCF_002571225.1. Classification (GTDB taxonomy): domain Bacteria; phylum Bacillota; class Bacilli; order Bacillales; family Bacillaceae_G; genus Bacillus_A. The sequence goes on from NZ_NVEC01000121.1 coordinate 362, forward strand.
CTGGCATAACAGGATTTACTTTCCCTGGCATAATAGATGAACCTGGTTGACGAGCTGGTAGCATAATTTCCGCTAAACCAACGCGTGGACCTGATGCCATTAAGCGAAGGTCATTCGCAATTTTAGACATATTCATCATACATACTTTAAGTGCTGCTGATACTTCTGTATATGCATCTGTATTTTGCGTTGCATCTACTAAGTCTTCTGCACCAACAAGTGGTAGCTCACTAATTGCAGCTAAATGTTTTACAACTGCTTCAATATATTCTGGATCTGCATTTAATCCTGTACCAACTGCAGTTGCCCCCATATTCACTTCATATAAGTGTTGACGTGATTGCTGAATTCGTTTCATATCACGTTCAAGTACGCGGGAGTACGCTTTAAATTCTTGTCCAAGACGAATTGGTACAGCGTCTTGTAAATGTGTACGACCCATTTTAATAACATGATCGAACTGTTCTGCTTTTAATTCAAACACATCGTGCATATAACCCATCGTTTGTAATAAACCTTCTAATGCATTTAATGTTGCGATATGAATCGCCGTTGGGAATGCATCGTTTGTTGATTGCGCCATGTTTACATGACTATTTGGACTAATATAATGATAGTCTCCCTTTTCCATTCCTAATAATTCAAGAGCACGGTTGGCAATGACTTCATTTGCATTCATGTTCATTGAAGTACCTGCTCCGCCTTGAATTGGATCTACGATGAAATGATCATGCCATTTTCCATCAAGAATTTCTTGAGCAGCTTCTGCGATCGCACCGCCCTTGTTCA
>NZ_NVEC01000122.1 GCF_002571225.1 Bacillus sp. AFS059628
TTTCGCTGCATTTTGAGGTGGGGGTCTTACTGCCCGTTAAAGCGGGATAAAATATACATTTTGATTATCTAATTCATTTTAGATGATCTTTTTTTATGAAAAACGATGAAAAATATAGAAGAAAGTGCAATTATTTATAAAAAATTATGCTTTAAATATTGTCATATTTGCTTCTTTAAGATATCCTTTTCATGAAGAGGTGGAAAACATGGAAAAAGTACTAGTTTTCGGGCATAAAAACCCAGATACAGATGCAATTTGTTCTGCAATTGCTTATGCAGAATTGAAAAAAGAATTAGGAATGAATGCTGAGCCTGTACGTTTAGGCGAAATCAGCGGTGAAACTCAATTTGCGTTAGACTATTTTAAAGTAGAAGGACCGCGTTTTGTTGAGACAGTTGCAAACGAAGTGGACAACGTTATTTTAGTTGATCATAACGAGCGTCAACAAAGTGCTAACGATATCGAATCTGTTCGTGTGTTAGAAGTTATTGACCATCACCGTATTGCTAACTTTGAAACAAGCGATCCTATTTACTACCGTTGCGAGCCAGTTGGTTGTACAGCTACAATCTTAAACAAAATGTACAAAGAAAACGGTGTTACAATTCGTAAAGAAGTTGCAGGTTTAATGTTATCTGCAATCATTTCAGATTCTTTACTATTCAAATCTCCAACTTGCACAGAGCAAGACGTAGCAGCAGCTCGTGAATTAGCAGAAATCGCTGGTGTAGATGCTGATAAGTACGGCTTAGAAATGTTAAAAGCTGGTGCTGACTTAAGCGGAAAAACAATGGAGCAATTAATCTCTCTTGACGCTAAAGAATTCCAAATGGGTAATGCGAAAGTTGAAATTGCACAAGTAAACGCTGTTGATACAAACGACGTTCTTGTACACCAAGCTGAACTTGAAAAAGTTATCTCTGCAGTAGTAGAAGAAAAAGGTTTAGACCTATTCTTATTCGTTGTAACTGATATCTTAACTAACGATTCTGTCGGTCTTGCGATCGGTAACGCAGCAAACGTTGTTGAGAAAGCATACAACGTAACTTTAGAAAATAACACTGCTACATTAAAAGGTGTTGTATCTCGTAAAAAACAAATCGTACCAGTATTAACAGAAGCATTCCAAGCTTAATTTTATTGCGTACAGATAAACAGCAAAGACAAGTAGTCGGATTGGCTACTTGTCTTTTTTTATCTTAAGAAAACAGAAAATTCAAATTAGGGAATGGGAGGATTGTGTATGTTTAATGATTTAGAAAATAACTTACAGTCACTTTTAGAGCGAAATATTACTTCTGTTTCAGAATTAGAGAGTTGGCTTTTGGATGAACGGCGTGTAACTGCTGAAATAGAAGAGGAGATAACAAGTAGTTTAATCGCCACGTATAGAGATACAAATGACAGAAATATACGTGATTTACATATGTATAATCAAAATACAATTCAACCAATTTTAAAAAGATACAATGCAAAATTTGACCAGAAATTTAGAGAGTGCGCGTTTTCCGACTTATTAGATGAGCAGAAATATGGATTTATGAAAAAAGTAAGATTAGTAAAAAGTAAAATATTTAATGACAAGAACATTACTCTTTCCGTTAAAGAGCAAGAGCTTATTACGAAATATAGAGAAATAATGTCTAACATATCTATTAATTGGGAAGGCGAGCAAAAGACATATGCATTTGTAAAAGCAAAACTAGATAACCCAAATAGAGTTATTCGTAAAAAAGCCTGGTATGCTTTATGTGAAGCAAGAAGTGTAGTGAAAATAGATATAGATTTTATTTTGAATGAACTTGTACAATTGCGGAATGAAATGGCTTTACATGCGGGATTTAATAATTATAGTGAATATGCTTTCAAACAAAAAAATAGAGATTATAGTATTGAAGAATGTTATAAGCTTCATGAATCTATAGAAAAGTATATTGTCCCCATTTGGAAAGGGTTAGGAAGTATTTCTAAAAAAAATCTCGGTGTAAAAAGATATCGTCCTTGGGATCTTACGCCGTGTAATTTACCAAGAGCTCCATTTCAAAATGCCATTGATTTATTGAATGGGGTGGAAGAAATGTTTCGGAAGACAGATTTATATTTTTATGAGAAATTTATTCATATAAGGAAAGCTGGATTTATTGACGTAGAAGAACGTGAAAATAAAGCACCAGGAGCTGTTTGTTTTACCTTGCCTCATAGTAAAGAGGTTTTTGTGTATTCTAATTTTAGTCCATCATTTTATGCAATTAATGCACTGATACACGAATTGGGGCATGCATTTCATTTTTATAAACAATTTAATAATGAAAGTAGCATGCAGGAAAGGTATCTCCGTGAAGAGGTGGCTGAGCTGTATTCTCTCAGCCTTGAGTTACTAGTAATGGAAAAGCTTAATATCTTTTACAAGCAAGAAGAATATAAAGAAGTGCAGCGAGTGCAATTATATCGTACTTTGTCTTTATTAATATCGTCAGTTGCAGGAGATGTATTCCAGCACTGGCTTTATACAAATCCAAACCATACATCAGAAGAGCGTGATAAGAAATACGCCGAACTATGCAAAAGGTATCAATATTCATCAGTCGACATTACAGGATTAGAGGATGAAATCAGTTCGAGTTGGTTAGAGACATTTCAATTTGTTCAGTTTCCTTTTTATAAAATTGAATACGCAATTGCACAAATAGGAGCAATGCAATTGTTTCAAATTTACCGGGAAGACCCAGAAAAAGCAATTGCTTTCTTTAAAGAAGGTGCGAGTGCAGATTGGAATTTATCCATACAAGAAATATATGAAAAAACAGGTGTTACGTTTGATTTTTCGGAAAAAAGAATAGAAAGTATTGCAAGGGTTATTTTGGATTTGATTAATGAATTATAATTGTTTATTTGTAGTTTTTTTCTTGTTTATATAAAATGTAATAATAGCTGTAATGAGGAAAATAGGTATAGCATAGGCTTGCCCAACAAACAACTTCCAGCCCACTTGATTATAGCCTTCAGACGCAAGAGCAATCATAGCGATTATGCAAACAATAATATAGAGTACTAGTGCAGGGATTATATTTTTCATTTGTTCACCTCCTTCTAAAGATGATACATTTTATTATTTATATACTTTAATTATCATTAAGGGCTTTGAAAAGTAAATATACCATTGTTTGTAGTATTATAATATTTACAAGGAGTGTACTATGTTTAAATAGGGGAATGGGTGTTCAAATCTTAAAAAAGTGAATTATTAGTAAAAAAAGATTATTATATGGTAAAATGTGTAATTTTTGTGTTTAATATCATTATATAGCATGTTGGGGGCAAAATGTATAAAATAATTAACTTTACTTATGCAGGAGAAGAGGTAAGAAATATATGAGAAGGTTATGCATAATTCCATGCGGAAAGAAGAGAATTTGGGATAAGTATCCAGATTATGGACCGATGGAGGCAAAAGATGTATATATTAGCCCGTTCGGAAAAGCATGTCAAGCGTATGCAACTATGTTTTTCGAGAATTGGGTTATATTATCAGCGAAGCATGGATTTTTAAGGCCAAATGATATTGTACTAGAAAACTATGATCTTGCGTTTGATTCAAAGAGCGATGAGATTATTAGTATGGAACAATTAAAACAACAGATGATAGAAAAAAATTTGTTTCAGTTTGATGAAATCGTTTTACTTGCAGGTAAGAAGCATAAGAAAGTGGTAACACAATTATATTTAGAAGAAATCATTACGTATCCGTTAGCAGGTTGTAAAGGGATTGGGTATATGTTGCAGAGGTTAAAAGGGGCAGTAGGGGAAGGTAAGGAATTATAATAGAAAGTACAAAAAGTGATTGGTCACGAAATTGGTCACATAAAGGAACTAAGAAAGATCATGAAATCTATCACAAATACTATAAATAAAGGAGGGAAGGTATAGATAGAAAAATTTTTAACAGTTCAGGAAATCGTGAACCTAGTTAATACAGGAAAAATTTAATATATTGTAAAGTTACATTAGGAAGGGAGAGATTATAAATTCCCTTCCTTCGATAGTAAATAATCAAATTGAAGTAGCAATCTAGACCACTCCAGTTCAGCTTGTCTATACCGATCGTAATAGTAGGCACGCAAGCCTTTATCGATGAGTTATACCGCTTAGGTGCTAAGAAAGTCGGTTTATATGTTGGGCATCATATGTATGCACCTTTTGGTATGGCAAATGTGAGATGTGAGTTTGTATGGATTCCACGTTATGGCGGTAATAAACCAGCATATCCTTGTGATATATGGCAGTACACAGAAACAGGAAATGTACCTGGTATCGGTAAGGGTGACTTGAATTCGCTTGTAGGGAGTAAGCCACTTTCTTGGTTTACTGAAGCAGGACAAAAGCAAGAGCAAGTACAAGCGCAGGTACCTAAACAAAACATTATTCAAACAGGAGCCTTTTCGCCGTATGAAGTGCTTAATGCTATGCAAGCTTTAACATCTGTTAAAATGACAGCGAACTTCAAATTAAAATCTGATGGCTTAACGTATTTTGTTTCGGAACCAACTTCAGATGCACAGCTTAAAGCGATGAAAGAATACCTTGACCGTAAAGGTTGGTGGTATGAAGTTAAGTGAGATATACTATGCAATAGCAAATGAAACCTATGTATACATGAAGTGAAAAAGGTTCTCTTAACCGAGAACCTTTTTATTTATCTCCAACGCCATTCTATTTCATTTGAATCAAAGTAGACGGCAGGTATTCCAATTCCCTCTAATTGATTATTTTTAGATACAAACCAATTGTTTTCATCCAATAGGATTGGATTTACATCATCTAAAGGCGGATTATTTTCATCTACCATTTTGTTAAGAAACTCTTTGAAATCAGAAATGTTATTAGTGAAATTAATATTTCCATACATCCAAAAACCATCACCATTTGTATTTGAAATGTCTCCTAAATGTATATCTTTAAAGTATAGTTTCATAGCGAATATCCCTCTCATTTCTTAATGTTAAAATATTTACTAGGAATTTCTCCTCTAATAAGGTATTCAGTATCTCTTTTAGTCCAATTTAAAGCGAGATTTTTCCAGTGGTCTGTAGTGGCGGAATCTTGTTTTATTAAACGTTCTATTTGCTTAGGGCTTAAAATAGCAACGTCTTTTACTTCACCTTCCCTAATCCCCTTTCTTAGAGCAGGTAAATCAATATCAATAATATTTTTACCATAATTACTTGCAACCTCAGGTTTTATCGAGAAACTAGTATAAGGACTATTATGTTTTGCTCCTCTGCGATATCCACCTAAGATATGTTCAGTTACAGTTACTTGTCGGCCTTTATACATCCCTTCTTTATTTGCTGGGATTAGGTTTCCGTTCTCACCAATATGTGGTTTACCGATACCATTTGGTCTTGTTGCTGCTTTTAAGTAATCTTCTCCTCGTAAAAGGTTTTTACTTTCTATTGCAGCATGCGTCATCTTAACGCCTTTTCCTACTTTAGCGAGTTTCCCGACTGGTGTAAGACCAGCTACTGCCATTCCACCCGCAAAGATTCTATCCCAGGTTGATAGTTTTTCACCAGTAGATGGATCAACACCATCCCACGCTCTTTTAATATCATACTCACCACTTATTTCACCAGCTATATCTCGAGCTAGTTTACCGCCATCAAAACCTTTTTCTTCAGAGGAAGGTTTACCACACATTGCACCTTCTTCCATTGTAACATTTTGATTATCTGCATTGCGGAATTTTTCAGCAATCCGTTGCAAGTCTTCTTCTACTTTTACAAGTGAATTGATAGACGTAAAAGCTTTTGGCCTCGCATCATTGAACATTTGAACGAATTGTTGATTAGAGACACCAATCCATTGAAAACACAATTGATCTATTTCGTTACATAAATTATTATGTATAGATTCTAATGCGATTCTGGTATTATTTGCACGATTAGCCACTTCTTCTAGCATTTCAGGTGTTACTTTGATTTGAACCATTTTTTCCTCCCTTTCCCCAATTAAAATTATGAGATAAAAAGAAAAAAATGTAAACATGGAAATTTTAGATTAGTATAATAATATTTATGTGAACTAAAATCTGCTTAATTGTAAATAAAGCCTATGTGTATGTGAAATAAAAAAGAGCCGTCCTGTGGGGCGGCTTTTTGGTTTCAGGTCATGTTTGTGAAGTTCATAAAAAATTTATTATTTATTGGACAAACTCCTTCCTCAATTATTTTGAAGAAGAATATTATGTAGTGATTATAAATTTTATAAAAAGGATTGATGAGAAGTTGCCAAAACCACCACCAAAACCTCCACTAGGTGTTTTTCCTGGAGGTTTTGGTGGTAATACTAATAATTGCAATGTCCTATGCAATGCAGTTGCAAGTAATTTAGCCCTAGCAAATGCTTTGAATGTAGACGGGGGTAGTATTAGTGTACATCTGGAATATAACGAAGTTCCAAACAAAGAAACAACACAAACGTTAATTTTCAGACGTATACGATTCAAGGTATAGATGAAGCAACTGGAGCGAACAAAACAGTAACTTGTGCCTTTGCATTCGCGAATTATGTTGACATGAAAATAAATTAGTTCGTGAAACGAAAATTAAAATAATCCATTGAATTTAAACTCAGCATTTAAATCGAAAGTATTCTTAAAACATAAGTATACTAAAACAAATATAATTTTATCTTTAATATTGTTGATATAATGTTAGTAGAATATAAAATACATATAGCTATAAATTAGGAGAAGTGTTCAATGTCAACATCAATCATTGAATCCGTTCAAACATCACTAAGTGAAACTGAGAAGTATACAGTTGATAGTGTATTGAATTACATAAAAAGGGAAAATACAAGTTATGCAATCTTATTAAATGGAGAATGGGGAAGTGGGAAAACTTATTTCTGGGAAAATGTATTAAAAGAAAAGATAACAAACATAAATAAGAAGATTATTTATGTATCATAATATGATGTTAGTAGTATAGAGGATATTTAAAGAAGAGATGGATAGTTTTCAATTAGAATTAAAAGAAATAAAAATTAAAGATCCACACATAGGGTTCATTAATGGGGATTATTGGCATAAAACTGATGCTGAATTTGAGGTGTTAGAACGAAATACATACAATCAATTAAAGAAAGGAGAAATACATTTCGCTTGGTATTTCAGAGCATATCAAATGTATGAATTTTTTAGGAGAAAGGGAATAATCTCCATAGACGAACAGGATTTAAAACAGGAACTTATGGAAGGGTTGAAAAAGGCTGGAGATAGAGGATCATATATCGAATATACATATACCATGTTTTTATTGACAGAATTTAGTGATGAGGAAAATGTTCCCCGAGAAAATCTTAACGAATTTAAAGAAATGATAAAAAAAATAAATGATGGCTTGAAAGTGGAAAAAGAAAAAAAGATGTACAATTTTTATTTGAATTAATGCGAACGGATTTCAATAGTTTTTCTAGAAATATGAGAGAAAACCAGTTGCAAATAAATATACCATTTTTCGCTCATTGTGATCCGGAAGAATTTTGTGCCACTATAATTAATTTGTCAGGAGATAATATTCAAACGATTAGAGGTTTTATAAGAAATCGAATAGAGTTAGTTGATGAAAATCATTATAGCTACTTACAAATGGAATTGCCTAATTTTAAAAAAATAAAGTTTAGATTGAATGCTGAAATTAAATCACGAAAGAAGACGCCTAGATTAGTATATTTAATGTGGTTGGTAGAAGATATTGACCGATTTGAAGATAAGGTGAAGGCTTTAAATAATACAGTTCAGTAACCTATATAAAGGATAAAATAAAAACTGACTTTTGGAGTCGGTTTTTATTTTATGTCAACGAATTCATCAAAGTTTAATCTTGTTTGCAACCCAAACGCTTCTGTATAATAAATCGTGTGACTTCAACTATACGTTAAAATTGTTAAATAATTATAATTATCTCTTTCAATACAACATTTTCACTAGATAGAAGATCCTTATATATTTAATATCCCAGTACTTCTTATTTTTTTAAGTTTTTAACAGTTGTGAAAATCAAAAAAATGTAGACCACCCAGGATCTACATTTTTATATTTTAAATATAAATTAACATTATTATTGATTAATTATTTTTGCGTTATCAATAATTCGAATATAAGTTTTCAATAAGTATTTTCAAGTATAAGTCTTCATTTTATGAAAACATCTGATTGAAACCACACCATATATTGAATGAAATACTCATCGATTTCTAATAATTATTGTTATAATTAAAGGTAATAATTTACTTTACAGGAGCGTGATTAACATAGCTATCTGGGACTTATTAAAAACAAAGCCGAAAAATGTTTAATGTGCTATCAAAGAGAGGCAGAAAGAGGATTGGAGCATATACATGAATCTATAGATTACAGTAGATATAGTCAATTTTTATCTGAAAGCTGGATAATAAAAAACCTTTATGTTTCATGATCAATTGGAAGAACATCATTCGAGAATGGCAAGCCGATTAGCAAACGAAAGGGCACTGGAATCAGGGGACGGTATTAGATCTTTTGATAAATTGGCTTGTGACATTTGTATCAATAGAAAGAAGGATGAACTAGAAGAAAAGTTTAAATATTCTTTCATGAACATGAATGGTGTCAAAACATATCCAGCGTCTTATTCAGGTAAGTTAAAATTAAATGATAATGTAAGTCCGGATATCGAAACATATAAATTATATAAAGATAAGTGGTTAACCATAAATAAAATGAAGTTTAATGCTATATGGGATGGATATGATGTAATATACAGTATCCGTTAGCAGGTTGTAAAGGGATTGGGTATATGTTGCAGAGGTTAAAAGGGACAGTGAAGGAAGAGGAGGAAATATAAGGATAGTTTCGGTCACCAGGATCTTAAATTTTATTTAGGGAGCTAAAACGTAAAATAGAGTTTTTAAGCATCGCCAAAAAGGTGATGCTTTTTGTTCGTGTCACCATTCAAGTTAATGCAATTTAGAGAACGAAGAATCAGATTTGTGAAGTGACATCACTTTTCATCGCGCTATTTGCGGGCAGTAAGACCTCCACTTCAAAATTCAGCGGAAGCAAAGAAGTTAGGTGGGGGTTGGGCTGTCCGTAAAAGCCCGATTGGTGAGGGCTGATTAAAGTTTCACTTTATATCGAAAACAATTTGCCTTCACCTTTAGAAAATGTAGGATGTATGGGGACAGTTAAGATTGTAAGAGGGAATAGCAATAAGACAAGTTTTGAATATGATATTAAGAAAGGAGATGTGGATAAATAATGGCCAGATATAGTTTGCACGGAGGACACAATAGTATTGTTCAAGGGGCTAATTTTGGGAATCGGAAAGAACACGTTCTGGATAGGCAAGTTAAAGATGCTGTGGCGACTAAGTTAAGATTCCTGGGACACACGGTTTATGATGATACGGACGAGGTAGGGACAACTCAATCACAAAATTTAAATAATATCATTCGGAATAGCAATTCCCATGCTGTGGATTTAGTTATTTCTTTTCATCTTAATGCAAGTGATGGAAATGGACAGGGTGTTGAGGTTTTGTATTATGATCAGAAAGATTTGGCGGCTAAAATCTCAGCTCAACTAGCAAAAGATATTGGATGGCGTGATCGAGGTGCGAAACAACGTACAGATTTAGCAGTATTAAATGGAACGAAGGCACCGGCTATTCTTATTGAATTAGGATTTATTGATAATGAATCCGACATGGCAAAATGGAATGTTGATAAAATCGCTAATTCTATTGTATTTGCTCTTACAGGACAAACTGGAGGAGGTGCAGCGGATTTGCTCAAAGTAAAAACTGGTGGTGTAGCATTTAGTAATTTACAAGTTTTGGCTCAGGCGATGGTTGATGCGGGTATTGATGGACAAATTGTCGTTCAGAAAGATGGAATTGGTTATGCTATAACGAATGGCTATCCGTCCGGAAACATCGATAAATTTACAGCTTGGTTAGACGCACGTAAATGGTACTATGAGTATTTGAGATAAAACGAAAATTAGTTTTTAATTATATTTAAGTAACTAATAATTATGTAACTATAAATATGGATAATGTATATGTAAAGTAGTACACAAAACCACCTGTCAGAAAGGTGGTTTTATTTATCCCGCTTTAACGGGCAGTAAGACCTCCACTTCAAAATTCAGCGGAAGCAAAGAAGTTAGGTAGGGAATCAACTACCCGTAAAAGCCCGATTGGTNNTTAAAGTTTCACTTTATCCCGTTTTAATGGGCGGTAAAATTAATACCTCAAAATTCGGATGAAGCTAAGAAATTAGCTGGGAATTGCAATGCTTGTAGCCTCCTACTGATTATAGTTTAGAGCTTTGTAAATCTTTACTTATTAAACCCGTAATAATATTTTATTTTCTTAATACATAGGCCGAATTTTAAATTATTACTAAATAATACAACACTTCTCATACTATTTATTAGATGATAATAGCAAAAAAGCAAGCTTTGAATATAATAACGAAAAAGGAGATGTTAAATAATGGGTTATATTGTAGATATTTCGAAATGGAATGGCGACATTGACTGGGATATTGCAGCACCACAATTAGATTTTGTAATTGCACGTGTGCAAGATGGTTCAAATTATATAGATCCTTTATATAAAAATTATGTACAAGCAATGAAAGCAAGAAATATTCCGTTTGGTAATTATGCGTTCTGTCGTTTCGTTTCAGTAGAGGATGCACGGATAGAGGCGAGAGACTTTTGGAACCGTGGTGATAAAAATGCAACAGTTTGGGTAGCTGACGTAGAAGTAAAAACAATGAACGATATGAGAGCGGGTGCACAAGCCTTTATTGATGAATTACGCAGATTAGGAGCTAAAAAGGTTGGTTTATATATTACTCATCATATGTATGAACCATTTGGAATGGAAAATGTCAATTCTGATTTTGTATGGATTCCTCGTTATGGTGGTAACGAACCGGCGTATCCATGTGATATTTGGCAATACACAGAAACAGGGAATGTGGCTGGTATCGGCAAGTGTGATTTAAATAAGCTGATTGGAAATAAGCCGTTAGCTTGGTTTACAAATCAAATTGTTGAGCCGATAAAAAAACAAGAAGGGGTTGGAATTATAGTGAATAAATATAATAAAGTAGTTACTTATGAATTTGGTGTAAATTTAATTCCTGACATAATTCAAATGATGGATAAGCTTGGATATACTTCTAAAATAATATCTCGTGGAGATAACCGAGGGCTTGTGTATTTCGAAACAGATTATCGTCAAGGGAACGAACTGGACAAAGCAACTGCTTGGTTAGATACGAAAGGAATTAAATATTTTTATACAAAAGAGTAGTTTGCTAAATAAAAAGCCGTCATGTGACGGTTTTTTATTTTTATCTCGCTTTAATGGGCAGTAAGA
>NZ_NVEC01000123.1 GCF_002571225.1 Bacillus sp. AFS059628
GAATGACTCGTCTTTTTTGTGTTTCCAATTCCTAATCCTTATTCTTTTAATGCTCTCATATTCATTTTGTTTCATCATTTTTGATGTGTAGCATAAGATTTTTTATTTTATTTTTTGTAGAATTAATCTGTCGGTGTGTTAAAATAGTGCAGTTGTTTTTTGAGTACTTAAATATAAGAAGATTTAATTTTGAAAAAGGAGATAATATGAAAAAGATAGGTGTAATTACTATAGTAGTTTTAGTCCTTCTAGCGATTACTTATGTGTTAGTCGGGAATTATTTTTATAATTATGCGTTGAATGCGAAACAAGAGAAAGAGTTTTTAGAGGATAACCCTCACTTAGTAGAAACTGTGAATGCATCAGGAGATGAGTTGGCTACAAATGAAGAAAAGGATGCGAACTTTGTATCAAATCATAAACCTAATACACTACACATAAATTCTTTCGATAAGTTGAAATTAACGGGTTATGAATATATGAATGAACAATCTAGTCATAAATGGGCAATTGTAGTTCATGGATATGATAGTAGGGCATCGAAAATGACGAAATATATCCGGAACTTTTATGAACAAGGATATAACGTTATAGCGCCAGATCTTCGTGGGCATGGAAATAGTGAAGGTGATTATATAGGGATGGGCTGGCACGATCGTAAAGATATTTTGATTTGGATCCAACAAATTGTAAAGAAAGACCCTAATGCTGAAATAGCACTCTTTGGTGTTTCAATGGGGGGAGCAACTGTAATGATGACTTCAGGTGAAGAGTTACCTTCTAACGTGAAAGTTATTATTGAAGATTGTGGATACTCAACTGTCATTGATGAATTTACTTATCAACTAAAAGATTTATTCCATTTGCCAAAGTTTCCTGTTATGAACGCGGCAAATACAATTACAAAATTAAGAGCTGGATATGATTTAGAAGAAGCTTCGGCTGTAAAACAAGTAGCGAAAAGTAAAACACCGATGCTATTTATTCATGGGGATGCTGATACATTCGTTCCTTATGAAATGTTAAATGAAGTATATAATGCTGCAAAAGTAGAAAAAGAAAAATTAATTGTTCCAGGTGCTGGACATGGAGAAGCTGAGAAAATAGATTCAAATAAATATTGGAATACGGTATGGAAGTTCGTGGGGAGATATATTCCAGCATAATTAGATTTGTATATACGATAATCAAAAGGGAATGCTTTTATACTTTTGATTATCGTTTTTTCTATTTTTTTCTATTTATAAATTCATTTTAGGTTGTAGTATATAAGGCTTGAAGCATAAACTTTTGAATTCCTTAGTGCCAGTGCTACAATGATTGAAAACTACATGTTAATGAGGTGTTTCTATGAAAATTGAAGTATGGTCAGATTTTGTTTGCCCATTTTGCTACATTGGGAAACGTAGATTAGAGCTGGCCTTAGAGCAATTTCCACATAAGAAGGATGTTGAAGTTGAGTTTAAAAGTTTTGAATTAGACCAAAATGCCCCAATCTATTCTGGAACAAGTATTAATGAAGTGCTTGCATCAAAGTATGGCATTAGTATTGAAGAAGCTAAGCGAAATAATATACAACTAGGAAATCATGCAGCTAGTATGGGTTTAAGTTTTAATTTTGATGAGATGAAGCCGACGAACACTTTTGATGCGCATCGTCTTGCGAAGTTTGCAAAGGATCAAGGGAAAGAAAAAGAGATTACGGAAAATCTACTTTTCGCATATTTCACAGAATCGAGAAATTTAAGTGATGTAGATACGCTTGCTACTATTGCTGAATCTTCAGGTTTAGATAAGCAAGAAGCTTTACGTGTTATTTATGATAAAAACGCATACGCAAATGCTGTTAGAATCGATGAAGCAATTGCTCAGCAATACCAAATTTCAGGAGTACCTTATTTTATTGTTAATCAAAAGTATGCTATTTCAGGTGCACAACCACTTGAAACTTTTGTGAATGCACTTCAGCAAGTGTGGGAGGAAGAGAATCCTGCACCTAAGTTACAAGAGCTTTCTTCAGAAGGCGGAAATGATATGTCTTGTACGGATGAAAGTTGTTCAGTACCTTCAAAAGAACAATAGTTTTTATGAGGGAATAGCAACCCATAGAGTATTTTATGGGTTGCTTATATATTCTTATAGAAGAGATTTATAAAAAATGAAGTTTTTTATAAAAACATATTGACGATTTTAGGTTGGAAGTGTAATATAGAACAAGTCGCCGATGCAATAACGCAGAACGCGGCAAACGAAATAAAAAACTTAGTTGACATTGCAAGATGAAAATGTTAACATAAGGAAGTCGCAAATGAGCGACCAAGTAGTTCTTTGAAAACTGAACG
>NZ_NVEC01000124.1 GCF_002571225.1 Bacillus sp. AFS059628
CTCCACCATAAGTTCCTTATGGATTCTAGAAACCATCGTAGTCGCTTTCAGTGAATGGCCTCCAATTTCAAAAAAGTTGTGTTGAATTCCTATGTTTTCTATATCTAAAATATCTTGCCAAATGGATACAAGCTTTTCTTCGACTGTATTCCTTGGCGCCTCATACTCTACTACTCCTGCAACCGAACTTTCATCAGGACTTGGTAAAGCCTTTCGATCCACTTTCCCATTTGTAGTAAGTGGTAGCTTGTCTAGCTGAACAAAAAAAGCAGGAATCATATACTCTGGTAACTCTTTTGCCAAAAACTTTCGAATTTCTTGAACCCTAGTCTCACCCTTCGATATTTCGGAAGTAAAATAAGCACATAAATATTGATGATTATTACTATCTTCTCTTGCGATAACAACAGCTTCTTTTACTTCCTTATGTTTTAGAAGTTGACTCTCTATCTCACCCAGTTCAATCCTGAAACCACGAATTTTCACTTGATGGTCAATTCTTCCTAAAAACTCAATATTTCCATCAGGTAACATTCTCACAAGGTCTCCTGTTCGATACATTCTCTCT
>NZ_NVEC01000125.1 GCF_002571225.1 Bacillus sp. AFS059628
CCATTAAAGCGGGATAAACAGAAAAAAAGTTATTTCAACTGTGTTAGTCACCTATTCCTAAATAATTAATAGGTTATATATTATGACTTAGGAGGGATAAAAAGATGACTATACTTTATGATAAGGACTCTTTACAAAAACATATTATTAACCTTCCAAATTGGCAACAAGAAGCTTTCTGTTCTTTTAAATTAAAAATGACAGATAAAAATAAACCTTTCCCTTGTATCCCAGCTCAACACGGCTTTACAGCCAATCACCTCCGGTACGGATTCATTAGTGATCCTAGAGATACGAATACTAGCGCTGATTTTGCCACATTACTTAAAGAATATACGGAATGTTCTAGAGACACAGGGCAATACGCTTCACTTATTGTTTTTATTCATACACCAATAGATTTAATGAGAGAAACTACCGTTAAAGATTTTGAACATATTTATTGGTCTCTACTTAATACAACTAGTCGTTTGGACGAGATGGAATGGCCTACGCATATCCCAAATGATCCTATGGAAAACACTTGGGAATTTTGCTTTCATAATGAATCATATTTCGTCTACTGTGCTACACCTGCCCATGTCAATAGACAAAGTAGACATTTTTCATGTATGATGCTTGCTTTAACTCCTAGGTGGGTTTTACAGGGAATTATGAATTCTGAGAAACGCAGTAGAAAACTAAAAAACTTAATACGTCAACGTCTAGCCGCTTATGACAAAGCTCCTATTCACCCTTCTCTTAAAGATTATGGTGAAAAAGATAATTATGAATGGCAGCAATATTTTTTACGTGATGATGAAACAATTCCATCCAAGTGTCCGTTTTCTCGAATCATAAAATACTTGCATAAAAATAAGTAATCCACTCCACTTTTTATTATTTAGTTGTACAAACTTTAACCACTGAATAGATTTAATATAGATCAAATTTAGTGGGAGGAGCATATCATACGTGGGCATATTTTTAAGCTATGTTTTCTTAGGTTTATCATTATCTGCTCCAATGGGGCCTATTAATGCTGCACAGTTAGAAAAAGGTATTAGGAGTGGGTTTTTTCACGCTTGGATTCTTGGCATAGGAGCCTTACTTGCAGATGTCATCTACATGGCACTTATTTATTTAGGTGTCATTCATTTCCTCGAAAAAGATATTATAAAACTTTTCTTATGGTCTTTCGGCGCTTTTGTTTTAATCTATACAGGTATCGAAAGTTTAAAAAATGCGAATCAAATTAGCATTAGTAATATGAGAAATGATGATTCAGTTATTAAAAGCTTTTTTTCTGGTTTCTTTATGTCCTTATCTAATCCATTAACAATTCTATTTTGGCTTGGAATTTTCGGCTCTATATTAGCAAAATCCGCTTCTTCCTATAATAAAGAGCAGCTTTTGTTATATAGCTTCGGGATTATTTTAGGTATTTTTATTTGGGATATTACGATGGCAAGTACATCTAGTATATTTCGTAAAATTTTGAATGCACGCATATTGTCTCTTATAACAGTAGTATCTGGAATATCACTTATTATTTATGGATTATATTTTGGTTTTCAAACTTACCAAATCATTTTTCAATAACTTCTATTATTTTGTTCTGACATATTATTCATAGTGTGAAAAGAAAGATACTTCATATAGCTGTATTCCTTCTTCTTGAGACAAAATGAACAATTATAGTAACGATAATAACTATTCCTAAAAACAACAAGCTCACAAGGAAACCAAAACGCGTTGTTTTTTGCAATAGTGTTCCACTAACAGCTAGTGCAATCATAATAAGACCAATAATACTTTTTATCTGCATCCAACCTTTTGGATTCATTAGTCTCCAAAAGGAAAGAAGAATCAAACTCCATGTATACAACAACATTAATCCAGCTGCAGTTGTTACATATTCATATATATTTTTTGGTAGTAATAAAGCGCTAAGGATAGAAGCACCAAGCCCCATTATGATAAGAATTAAAGCTGGAAAAGAGATATTCTTCTTGTTTTTTTTCGCAAACATCGCAGGTGCATCACCCTCTTCAGCTAAGTTCATTAATACACTTGTCACCGCAAATAATGAACCAACTAACGTTGAAAAGCCCGCTAAAATTAATACTACATTTAAAATAAATGGCACATACGGTAAATTATAGTCTTGTAACGCTATTACAAAAGGACTTTCTTTCGTATTAAACTGGTTTAATGGTACCATCATAATTGCCATCCCTAAAGAGACTACGTAAATAATCGTTAAAATCATTAACATTACTCTTCCTGATTTTTGTGCATCTTTAGGGTCTTTCAGTCTTATTGTCATTAACCCCATAATTTCGATTCCTCCAAATGCATAAAATGCATAAATTAGAGAGGACCAAGTGCCTTTTAATCCATTTGGGAACCAGTCTTTAAAATTACGCGGGATTTGTGCCTTATATAAACCACCCTTTATAAATCCTAAAATAACCAAAATAGCAATCACAATGAATCCTATAATAGCCGCGATTTTTATAATAGCCATCCATTTTTCTAAACGTTCGAATATCTTTACCCCTATAAAAATAATTAATATAGCCGCTACTCCATATATAGCAGCAAATATCCATAGTGGTATTTTAGGAAACCAGTAACGTGAAAAGATTCCTAACGCACTTAACTGGCTACCCATAATAAGCAACTCCGAACACCAATATGTCCATCCGTGACTAAAACCCGCCCAATTTCCAAAAGCTTTTCTTGAATAAATGCGAAAAGATCCTTTTTGCGGATCTTCTACAGCCATTTTTGCCAATGCTTCAAATACAATATATGTAGTGAGTCCAGTTAAAATCAGAATGAGGATAATTGAAGATCCACCTATTTTAATCCCTATACTGGATCCTAAAAAGAAGCCTGTTCCTATCGTACAACCAATTCCAATAAGTGAGAGTTGCCACCATTTTAAATCTTTTTTTTCTTTCGTTTCTTTGTTAACATCATGACAGGTCATATCACGATTCTCCTTTATTTATGATGAGAATGTCCCTCATGATTACTTAAATACTTCTCAGCAAGCTTTTCAACAACACCAATAACATCATGAGCCTTTATTTTATGGTTTGCTACTCTTTCACTTCCTACAGAAATCTCAACTGTAAATAATGCTTCATATTTCATTTTTTTGCTCCTTTCGCATCAAATATAACCTCGCATCTTTTATCCTTTTATTACGCAAAAATTAATTATGTATTTAAAACCTTGCAAGTCTAAAAGTTAAACAAATAAATTCGAGTTATAGTTGTAAATCTAAAAAATGTATGGGAAAGGAGAGACGACATGCCTCTCCTCTATATCCATTTTTATATAAAATTAACGAGTAACGCCACCGCCAAGTTGTTGCTCCGCTAATGATACGAGACGTTTTGTAATTTCACCACCAACAGATCCGTTAGCACGAGCTGTTGCGTCCGCTCCAAGTTGCACTCCAAATTCTTGAGCAATTTCATATTTCATTTGATCAAGAGCTTGTTCAGCGCCACGTACTAATAATTGATTGCTACTTCCACTGTTATTGTTTGACATATTGATTCACCTCCTTCTTTCTTTAATATGTTAAATTACATGCCAAAATATATAGCTAATTAATTGGTAATTACGCCCACGAATTCGAAGGTATAATTAATGCTCTTTAAGTCCAACATAGTAGTGTATAGGAGAACGAAATACAATATACGTGCCATGGGATATTATAAATAGGCCTCCATCAGTAAATGAAACGGGTTACGCTATATAAAAGCATAACCCGTTTTCAATGAAATCTTTTATTCCATATACGTTTAAACAATGGAGGAAAATAATGAAACATATTGTTGCTTTATTAATTAAATACACAGCGATAACTGCAGTATTACTTATCGTACTCGGTATCTTTCAAGGCATTTCCATTCCTAGAGTACTACTCATTTCTCTTTTCTTAACAGGAGCTGCCTATTTAATTGGCGATCTCTTCATTTTGCCTAAATACGGAAATATGATTGCTACAATGGCAGATTTCGGCTTAACCTTCTTCGGAACTTGGCTTTTAACATCCTTATTTACTAATTTAGATGCTACTGATAATATTGGATTTTCTTCATTTATAGCCACATTAATTATTAGCGGAATAGAGGTTTTCTTCCACATTTATATGAAGAGGTTAGTACTGCGTAACGACGATGAATTAAGAAATCACAATCATATTCATCATGATAAATATGCTATGGAAATGTCAGATGAATATATGGATTCTTCTACAATAAATAAATCCAAAGTTGAGGATACATCTAAAAAATAAAAAAGTGGCCAATGCCACTTTTTTATTTTTGTTTATTAAGCTTGATCAGAGTTTTTCACATGTAATGGAGGTGGAACTACCCACCCTTTTTTCTTACTTAAACGCAGTAACGTTACACCTGCTTGCGCTTTTTTCATATGAAATTGTCCGA
Source organism: Bacillus sp. AFS059628 (assembly GCF_002571225.1). Taxonomy (GTDB): domain Bacteria; phylum Bacillota; class Bacilli; order Bacillales; family Bacillaceae_G; genus Bacillus_A. The sequence continues at coordinate 4,452 of NZ_NVEC01000125.1, forward strand.
ATAGCATCCCTACATCTTCTCGAAGACATTTTCCCATCACTTGACTACATGTCACAAGTCCAGCTGCTAATCCTGTAGAAACAGCTGCTGCTATTTCAACATCATTAATACGTGCTCCTGGAGGAATATCTTCAATAGATGCTAATGGTCGTTCTGGAGGAGCAGGCGGTAAAGCTACGCCATTAACTTTTAAAAGAGTTTTTAACTCTTCTATTTCCGAATTCATATCATTTTCAATTAAGCTTTCTAAAAATTTCTTCAAATCTTCGTCACCTGTGTGATTCATAAACACTTGATGGCTTGCAATTGCACCTTGTGCAGCTAAAAGATAACTCCAAATATCAAATACTTCTCCGTAATGTAACGGTTCATTTTGAGGATTTCCACTTAAAATACCCATTTTTAAATTCCTCCCTTTCGAAAATATCATAATAAATATTGATTTCAATATTGAAATCAAATTTTTAAGTATGCTTTTTCCTGCAAAAGATTTTCTACTATGCATGGAAAACACCTTTCCAACACTGTGTGTTTATTGTTTAGGAAAGTAGTTTACAAATCAAATACTCAAAGATTATGAAAGAAGATTATCGATAATCTTTGAGTGAGAATTCATTTACTATAAGGGTTTGTTTTTATACATATACAAAAGAAATTGATTTACATACCAGCTATATTTTATACCAATTTACTTAGCGGTTAGCTCTACCACCAAGTTGTTGTTCAGCCATTGCTACTAAACGTTTTGTAATTTCGCCACCAACAGATCCGTTTGAACGAGCTGTTGTATCTGCACCAAGTTGTACACCAAACTCTTGTGCAATTTCATATTTCATTTGATCAAGATCCTGTTCAGCGCCTCGAACTAATAATTCATTACGATTTCCACTATTATTGTTTGCCATATTATTTCACCTCCGATGTTTTTAATATGTTACAAATTATGAAATAATAATTATCCTTTTTATGGAAATTGCATTGTGAATAAATATTGAGTTTCTTCTTAAAATAGAGCAAAAGACATAAAAAAAGAAGAGTTGCTATAACATACTCTCATAACAACATTATGTATAGATTTCTATTTTGCCAAGAGATACATATAAATTATGAAAAATGATTCCTAAGGAGATATGAGATGAAAGCTGTAACCTATCAAGGGCCAAACCAAGTACAAGTGAAACAGGTGGATGATGCAAAATTAGAGAAAAAAGATGATATTATTGTAAAAATTACTTCAACCGCTATTTGCGGTTCTGATTTACATTTATATCAAGGAAACATGCCGTTACCTAAAGGGTACATTATTGGTCATGAGCCAATGGGAATTGTTGAAGAAGTTGGTCCCGATGTTACGAAAGTAAAAAAAGGAGATCGCGTTGTTATCCCCTTTAACGTTGCTTGCGGACATTGTTTTTATTGCCAACATGAAATGGAAAGCCAATGTGATAACTCCAATCCTCATTATGATTCTGGTGGATACTTTGGTTACACAGAGAAATTTGGTAACCATCCAGGCGGACAAGCAGAATATTTAAAAGTTCCTTTTGGAAATTTCACTCCATTTGTTATACCGGAATCATGCGAACTTGAAGATGAATCTTTACTGTTTTTATCCGATGTTTTGCCAACAGCCTATTGGAGTGTAATAAACGCAGGTGTTAAGCCAGGTGATACTGTTATCGTCCTTGGTTGTGGACCTGTTGGATTAATGACACAAAAATTTGCTTGGATGCAAGGTGCTAAGCGCGTAATCGCAGTCGATTACTTAGATTACCGAATGAATTATGCAAAAAAGATTAACAATGTTGAGGTATTTGAGTTTACAAAATTTCCTGATATGGGAGAACATTTAAAGGAAATCACACATGGCGGTGCCGATGTAGTCATTGATTGCGTGGGCATGGATGGAAAAAAATCACCACTAGAATTTCTAGAACAAAAATTGAAATTACAAGGTGGAACTCTCGGTCCTATTCAAATTGCTACGAAAGCTGTAAGAAAATATGGAGCGGTTCAAATGACTGGTGTTTATGGTGGCAATTATAATGCATTCCCACTCGGGGCATTTTGGGTTAGAAATATTAATCTTAAAATGGGACAAGCACCTGTTATTCATTTTATGCCAGAACTATTTGAAAAAATAACAAACAAAGAATTCGATCCAAAGGAGATTATTACACACAAAATCCCCCTTGAAGAAGCAAGCTACGGTTATCAAATTTTTAATAATCGTGAAGATGATTGTATAAAAGTCATTTTGAAACCTTGAAGATACAATTTGTTATTCTTTATGAAAAGATAAGATTGCACTCCGTAATCTTATCTTTTTTATTACATGCTAAGTAGCTATCCCCCACCTTCATCTCACATCGAAAAGAGTTATTTCAAAAGACTTTGCATTCTAAGGTAACAATTTACTGGTAAAAAAATGAATTAAAGTATTAAGCAACCAATTAACGGACACGATAACAATGTTAACTAACTTAAAAAGAGGTGTCCTTCATGTTTTATTATAAAGAGGAAATAATTAATATGATTAAGCCGGATAAACCAGATCCAGCTGCCGCAAAAGTTTTACAAGAAATATTAGGCGGACATTATGGTGAAATGCGTACAATGATGCAATATTTCTTCCAAAGCTCAAATTTTAGAGGTAAAGAGAAGCAATATCGTGATTTACTTCGAGGTGTTTTTTTAGAGGAAATAAGCCATGTAGAACTTGTACAACATACAATTAATCAGCTATTAACTGGATCTGGTGAACCTACGCCAGGAAATGCTGGTATTGATAAAGCACCGCTTGATGAAGCGGTTAAACATGCAAACCCTCACCACTTTATTGTAGGCGCTCAAAGTTCATTGCCTGTTGATGCAGCCGGAAATCCTTGGAATGGATCTTGGGTATATAGTCATGGAAACTTAATTAGCGATTTACTAGATAATGTCGTACTTGAATCTACAGGCGTACTTCAAAAGACTAGAATTTATGAAATGAGTTCTAATCAAACATTTAGAGAAACTCTTGCATTTTTAATTGTACGTGATAATGCACATCAAAATGCTTTTGCAAAAGCTTTAGAGACATTGGGGGTTGAATGGGGGAAACTCTTCCCTGTGCCGAACTATGATATTAATAAATACCCAGAGTGCAGAAAGTATGTAGACATGGGATTCCATAACGCACAATTTAATTTCAGCTTAGATCCAACAAGAATGGGAGAAATATTCCAAGGTGAATCACCAAGTAGAAACAAAGGAACATTGACAGTAACGGAACCACCAAAAGGTTTTCCTGTACCAGAGCTTCCTGAAATGCCAAATGAGCATAGTTCCGGATTAAAAGATATGGATCTTTAAGATTATTATGGCCAACTATTTATTCATGGTTGGTCATAGTTCTTAATAAAAATTCATGTAAGCTTATTGCTAATATAATAGGATGTTTTAATAAATCCTCTTTATTTAAAAGTGATGTTGATTATATTTCTGCTCCTCTTAATTTTGTTTCCATGAACCATTAGACGCCACTGTTTACTTACTGATAACATCCCTATATTGTAAACAAAGAGGAGGGGCTTGTTCCCCTCTTCTTTTAATTTTTCTTTAAAAGAGTTGCTCCTGCAATCCCAGGGTGTGTCATTTCGAACGGATCTAGAATTAACTCTAAGTCTTCTTGTGACAG
>NZ_NVEC01000126.1 GCF_002571225.1 Bacillus sp. AFS059628
TCTGTTTTCATTGGTTTCTTAGTTCTCAGATCCGCTATCCCAGCAGTATAACTCCAAGTTTTGCCACCCTTAGAAATTTGAGCGAGTATTCCCGGGTATCCTAGTTTCAGTGTATCTCGCATTGCTTTCTTAACGGCAGTACGATCACTATGAGTATTTGTATGTAACGAACTAGATACATTTTGCGTGGGTTCTGCTTTTACAATTGAAGCCGGTGTTATGTATAACAGGGAACTTCCAGCTATTAAAAGTGCTAGACTGGCACATGTAATTTTACTACGTGTTTTCATAAAGCATTCCTCTCCTCTATTTAAATTGTATTGATGGTTGATAGGTATGTCATATACTAACCACACAGCTATCAAATCTCCCCATGATAAAAGTCAACACTAAATTTGCAATCATCTGTAGATCAATCATTTCTACAAGCAACTCTCTGACCTAATAAATGATTAATCCCTCTTCTTCAGATATCTGTTAACTTCTATAATTTCTTATTTTTCTTCCATAGAGTTTTATTAATTTGTTTTTATCAAAATATATAGTAACTATTCTCCCTCTCGTTCTTCTCTATAATTTGATCATACACATTGAAAATCTCTTTTTTCTTACTCCTTCCTTACAAATTCCTTACGTTCAAAACTACTTCTATATTTCGGTGTTTTTATTTTAAGAAAATTTAGTTCTATTAACTTAATAGCAATGAAATAGCACCAAATGCCAATCAACTGAAGAAAAGTAAGTGCCTCGAAAATGGAAATACTGCGCATTTTTCTTAATAGACATAGGAAGCGACTCCTCATTACAACATTTAAACCATATAAATATATATTGAGTATTATAATTATAAAACTTAATTAATTTCTAATTTTTCAGAAAAATAAGAACAACAACGAAGAATTTATTGTATAATGTTGTAAAAAGATGTCGGAGGGATTTAATGTTACATAAAATATCTCAATTCACAATTAAGCTTTCATCCATTCTTTTATCACTCTTACTATTATTAAATTTGCCCTACCTATTTATTACTCAACAAGGATTCACCTTTCAACCAATGTATTTTTTTAATCAGATTGTTACTATGTTAAAACAGGTTTTCTCACCTGAATCATTGTTGGTTATAGGATCAGACCCAAAGTTTGGTCATTTAAAAACAACACCATTATTTCCAACTGTTTTAGAACCTTACCTATATTCATTTATTGTATTATTTGTAGCCTTTTTGCTTGCGCTCTTTATCTCATCTAGCATGGCATTTTTTTATTTTTTAGCAAAAGATTATATAAAAAAATGGATAAACCGAATTGTGTTCATATTAGAAGCTGTCCCTGATATGATGATGATGATTTGTTTGCAAATATTTTTCATATGGTTACTGCGAAAATTCGGAGAATTACCTGTCACCATTATTTCTTTTAATGAAAATCGAGCTTATTTACTCCCTATTTTATCTTTAGCTGTCTTACCTACATTACAAATGTTTCGGATGATGGTGTTATACATAAAAGAAGAACATGGAAAACATTACGTAGAGGTTGCATATGGAAAAGGCCTTTCATCAAGTTATATACTATGTATTCATTTATTCAAAAATATATCTATCCACTTCTTCCACCATTTAAAAACGATTTTTGTTTTCTTACTTTCTAATTTATTCATTTTAGAATTTGTTTTTAATATGCAAGGCATTATTCAATTTTTATTTAAAAAGGCGTTTATTTCACCTCCAGCTGCATTTATCATACTTGTCATGATTATTTTACCGTTTTATGTTATTTTTCAAATAATCTCATTCATGATGAATAGATGGCAAAAGCAATTGAAAGGAGCAGCTTTATGAAATCTATTTGGAAATCAAAACGCTTTTTAATCGGCTTTACTTATTTATTCATACTTGTTTCAGCTAGTTTTATTTATAGTTGGTTCTTTAAAGATAACATCCCAAAACCTCCTCAGTTACTTTACAATGACAATAACGAATTACTTGGAAAGGCCCCTTTTCCACCATCGTTAATGCCACCTTTTGGATCTGATCGTTTTGGAGAATCTGTTTTCTTACAAATTATAGAAGGTGCAAAATTTACCATTTTATTGGCCGTGGTAATTAGCTTCTTTCGAATTTTATTCGGAACATGTATAGGAATACTCTTAAGTTTATATGCTTCAAAATTCAAGAGATTTTTCCAGTCATGCTCAGAAGTTTTTTATTATATTCCAACTTTATTTATCGCATTTATACTCATTACGCCCGTTAATATTGTAGTCACATCAAATGCTGATAGATTAGACCCCAATATTTCATTTACGTTTTATCAACTACTTGTACTTATTTTCGTGGCTCTGCCTACACTTTCTATATATATATCATCAGAGGTTGACGAATTTATGAAACAAGATTACATTTTAAGTTCACAATTACTAGGTGCTAGCCGTTTTCATATTATCAAAAAACACTTACGAGTCTTATTACTTGACCGCTTATTCGTATTATTCATGGAACATATCGTTCAAACTCTTATACTCGTTATCCATTTAGCGTTGCTTGACATTGTAATTGGTGGCGTACAAATGCGGGAACTCTATGACGGAGTGCTCAAACCTGTTTCTCTTTCTAATGATTGGGCAGGACTTATTGGATTAAATCGTTATGAAATGAATATTTCATGGTGGATTATTTTATACACTCTCGTTTCATTCTTTATTACGATTCTATTTATTAAGCTTATGACAATCGGGATTCAAGATGCACTGAAAGCAAGAGATACACAAGTTATAGCAATTCAAACCGTTCCAGATCATAAAAAATTTGTTAAAAGTAAAGATTCTTTTTCGTTTGTAGATAAGGTGAACCTTTAATCCTTTCCCATTACTCGATATTGATAGTAGTGGAATGCAAAGAAGATGATCCCTGTTAAATGCAGGGATCATCTTCTTTCTGTCGTCTAACTTTTTTACATGTCTTTAGCTAGACTCATACTTTTTATATTTAAAGTGAATTGCAATCACAATTATTGTGTTTAAAATCGATTACCATACGTCCTTGAATTCTACCTTGTTCCATTTCTTCGAATACATGTTGTACTTTATCTAGAGAACAAGTTTGAACGACCGGCACTACTTTTCCTTCTGCACCGAACATGAATGCCTCTTCTAAGTCTTTACGAGTACCGACTAAAGAACCAACTACTTCAATTCCATCTAGTACAAGTCGCGGAATGTTTAAATCCATCGTTTCCACTGGTAAACCTACTGCAACGACTTTACCACAAGCACGTACCGCATCTACTGCTGAGTTGAATGCTACTTTAGAAACCGCTGTTACTACAGCTGCATAAGCACCACCAAACTCTTCTTGAACAATCTTATCAGCAGGACCTTGAGAAATTGGATTGATAGTCATATCAGCGCCAACCTCTTTTGCTAAGGCTAATTTATCGTCATTAATATCTACTGCAATTACCTTTGCACCAAATACGTTTTTAGCATATTGAATAGCTAGGTTACCTAATCCACCACAACCATAGATGACGATAGGTTGACCAGGTTTAATATCCGATACTTTTATTGCTTTATATGTAGTTACACCCGCACATGTAATGGATGATGCTTGAGCAGGATCTAATCCTTCTGGTACTTTCACCGCATAATCTGCTGTAACAATACATTGTTCAGCCATACCACCATCTACTGAATAACCAGCATTCTTCACTTCACGGCAAAATGTTTCTCTACCCGTTACGCAATATTCACAACGTCCACAAGATTGGAACATCCAAGCAATACTTACACGGTCACCCACCTTTAGTGAAGTTACATCATCAGCAATTTTTGTAACAATACCAATACCCTCATGACCAAGAATACGGCCATCTGTATTTCCAAAATCATGATTTGCAACATGTAAATCAGTATGACAAACTCCACAATATTCTACATCTACTAGCGCTTCACCTGAGTGTAACGGACGTAATTCCTTTTCAATAATTTCAATGTTTGCTTTACTATTTTTATTTACTACTACTGCTTTCATATGTGATCTCCCCTTTAGTGTTTTAGAATTTTAATGAGTCCATCTCACAACTTCTGTCTTCACTAATTTGGCTAATCATTATGCTAAATTTAAGTGTTCAATCATCATTACATGTTCATCATAACATGACACTTCAAAAACAAATTGTGAAATTGTGAACAATGTTTAAATTATTGCGTAAATCGTTTTTATTTTATATTTTGAAAAATGAGAGTCTATCACTGACTATAAGTGAGTAACATACTTCTGCTAAAAAATAAAAAAAGCCCTTTATTTGAAGAGCTTTTCTTATATTCGTTTCATCGAAATTGTTTCACGTATACTTTGTAAATTTTGCAACGTTTCTTCTTGGCGTTGTAATGATAACCCAACGTACAAAGTATCTAATAAACTTAACTGTGCTAATCTTGATGAACTTGCTTCTGTGCGGAATTCCGTTTCACGTGTTGAAGTGTATAATGTAATATCAGCAAGTTGACTTAATGCTGATTTCTGATAGCTCGTAATTGCAATAATGCGAGCTCCCCTTGCTTTTGCTACTTCTAATGCTTCCAGTAACCCTTTATTGCTACCAGAATGAGAAATTGCAATGACCACAGCTTCTTTCGTAAGTAAACCCGCACCCATAATTTGAAAATGTGAATCTGTATGAGCAATACAAGAAATACCCGTTCTCATAAATTTATGATATGCATCCATCGCAATAATACCAGAACCACCATTTCCATAAAACTCAATACGGCTTGTATCTTGTAATACTTTTACAGCTTTCTCTAGCGCTGTATCATTTAGCAAATGTAATGTATCTTGCAGTCCTGTAATATGCGAATGGAAAACTTTTTTAGCAACAGTTACCATACTATCTTCTGCCGATACTTCTTCATGAATATTTTGCATAGGAGTATGTACAATTTCACGAGCTAATGTAATCTTTAAATCTTGAAACCCTTGAAAACCAAGGTGCTTACATAAGCGAAATATCGTAGCTTCTGAACTATTCGTAACCTCAGCTAATTCTGTAATAGATTTATGTACAACATCTTGTGGATGTTTCAATATATGTTCGGCAATACTTCGCAATTTTGGTGATAAACCGTTTAACGAAGCTTGAATCTTTCCAATCCCACTTCTTGTACCTGTCATAGTATTTCTTCCCCTTCCATCGTAGCTTAATCTAGTAAAATCCAATTGGTACAGGCTAATAATCAGTTGGGATGACCCCACTGATTCAAGTTTCACTTTATTGTACCTAATTATTGAAAGAAGAAAAACCTTTATTTGGCATCACTATGGTTTGTAATGTAAATCAACAAAAGTTTTGTACAGCTCTCACTGATTGTTAGCTCACACATAGCGAACCAACTCTATATATTCTGCCATAACATGGTACAACATTATTCATACTTACTATTCCCCTTATGTTTCACCGCATATAATGCAGCTTGCGTACGATCATCCACTTCCAATTTAGCTAAAACATTTGAAACATGTGTTTTCACAGTCTGTTCTGTAATATGAAGCTCTGCTGCAATTTCTTTATTACTTCGCCCTTTCGCAATTTCACGAAGTACTTCTTGCTCTCTTTTTGTTAACATGGAAAAAGGGTTTTCCTTTTCTTTCTTAACTGCTAATCGTCCTAATAGTGCTGGTGTTACTTTCGGATGAAAATTTGCATTCCCTTCATGTACTGCGATAATTGAAGCTACAAGTTGCTCAGGTTGTACTTCTTTTAATTGATAACCATCTGCTCCAGCTTCCAGTGCTGGTAAAACATAATCTTGCTCCGAAAAACTGCTTAATATAAGTATCTTTATTGTTTCATCATATTGTTTTATTCGTTTTGTTGCCTCAATACCATCCATCTTCGGCATTGATAAATCCATTAATACTACATCTGGTCTTTCCGTGTGGACGAATGTTAATGCCTCTTCCCCATTTTCTGCTTCTCCAACTATTTCAAATTCTTGTCTCGTTTTCAAAAAGAAGACAAGTCCTCTTCGGACAATATGATGATCCTCAACTAGTAGTAATTTAATCTTCAACCTTCTTCTCCCCTTCAAACTGGCAATTGAATTTCGATTTTTGTACCCTTTTTCAGCTCAGTTTTTATTTGAAATGATCCCTTCATTAACTGAATACGTTCCTTCATACTTTTTAAACCAAGCGCCGACTCTCTTACGTGATCTTGTATAAATCCGATTCCATTATCCTCTATGTAAAAATACAACTGGTTATTTTCTATTTTCAAAAGAACATTTACCTCTTCACATGAAGCGTGTTTTTTACAATTATGTATTGCTTCTTGACTAATACGCCATAAAACTTCTTCTATTTCATCTCCAATTGAAACCATTCCATCAATTCGAACTTCCACTTGAATCCCTAACAACTTCCCATAATTTTTAATTGCCTCTGCTAAACCTTTCTCTAATCCTTCCGGTCTTAATTGCCAAATTAAAAGTGTCATTTCTTGTAATGCTTCCTGTGATAATTCTCCAATATAACTCAACATCTCTTGCAAGTCTCTATCTCGTGTCATATTTAGAGTACCTTTTGCTGTTAGCATAATAGAAAATAACAATTGTTTTACAGAATCATGTAAATCACGAGCTAATCGATTTCTTTCAGCTACCACTACATATTTACGTTCATTCTCTACTAACTGAATACGTTGTATTGTCGTTCCTATTTGAAATGCAATCGATTCTAATAATGCTAATTCTTCCTCTGAAAAATGTGTTTTTTGAGGTGAGGCTACATTTAATAGACCAAACTTCTCCGATCCAGACCTAAGAGGAATCGTCGCATGATGCGTAATATCTTCTGTCTCTCCCCAATTACACTCAATCGCATCCTCTATTCGCTTACATTCAATGATATTTGTCGCTTTTTCCAATCTGCCATTCACAAAACGCTCTACACACCAGCAGTCCCCTTCACACATTGGCTTCTTCTCTTGCCACGTAAGAGCTGGTGGTAAGTTTTCATCTACAAGCATTCGGTGCTTTCCACTTTCATCAATAAAAAAGATCCACCCTGTTTGCAAATTCATAACTTGTAACAATGTATGTAACACTTTTTCCAACATGTCTTGTAAGTCTGTTGCTTCATTTAATAATTCTGCAATTGCCTTTAATGCTTCTAAACGATGCATCTCTTTTTCTTCAAAGTTCATTTTCATCACCATCTACCATTATAACATTAAGAAATTTCTAAATTCTATAAATAAAGAAAGAACTGAATTCCTTCAGTTCTTTCTTTATATCGATCATTTTATTATTGTTTTTTATCCAATTATTCGACTTTAGCTGTCCGATACAGATTGTCCACCATGGTTATGCTGTAAACTCTCAGTAGTAACGAACATATTTGTTGCTGGCATTTGCACTTGATTCTTATGGAACATAGACATTAATTCAAACCTTACTTGTCTAGAAGTTTCGAAATAATCTTCTGGCTTTATTAAGCCTGTAATACAAAATTCATATCCAACGTATTTAAAGTTCGGATTTAAATCTGTAACACCAACGTATTTAAACGGTTCCACAGCTTCCTCTTCTACTTTATAAAGATTTGAAGCGAATTTTTCATTGCAATTCACACAAACTTCTTCTAATAACTCCTTAACTCTTGTAGGATCTTCCTGATAACTTACCGTAATTCGTTCAATTACACGCATCCATCCTTTATTAAAATTTTGTATCGTTCTAATCTCTCCGTGTGGTATCGTAAGAAGTTTTCCTGACCATTCACGAATTTGCATAAAACGAATACTAATTTCCTCAATCGTTCCTGAGTTTGTTCCGTTGAAAGTAACAAAATCGCCAACACGAAACTCTTTGTCCGCTAATCTCGCAAAGCCTAATATAACATCCTTTAACATCTGTTGCGCAGCAAAACCAATAACAACCCCCGCTATCCCGGCACCTGCAATGATACTTTTTATATCTACAAATTGGCTAATTAAATATATGATTAGACTGATGATAATGATATATCTAAAAATAGATCGAATCACACTTTGAATCGTTTGCTCTACCTCTTCATCAAAAAAGCTTGATTTCCTAAAAAACCAATCAATAATGCGGTTGATTACAAAAGAGATAATGATTAAAACGAAGGCAAATAGTAAAAATCTTAAAAGTAAAAACTCCCGTACATAATTAAAAAATTCTTCCGTATACGTTAATAAACTCACCTTACCACTTCCTTACTAATTAAAAAATTCATAATCGTCTCAGTTTGTTCTAGGAAATTCTATTATCCTAATCTAAAATGCCACTACTCTTACTATGTATTTTGACTTTATTACTAATTTACTTTAAACAATATGTAGATGTTCTTTTCCTTTCCTTTAAATATACCCTTTTTAATAACCTAAGGGGAGCTAATAGTGGAAATTTTTCAACATTACACTTTATTCTACTCATTACGATTTATTAACTACGTAAAAAAGAGCTGAATTGAAGTGACCCCTAA
>NZ_NVEC01000127.1 GCF_002571225.1 Bacillus sp. AFS059628
TTTTGGGACAACCTCTTTTTTTATTATTCAGCTTCAGAAACAACTGTGAAGCGTTCGTTTACGTGTTTCGGATTTTCAATTTCATCAAGTGCTGCGACTGCGAAGTCTTCGTAACTTACGTAGCTATCACCTTTTGCGTTAACAAGAAGGTTATCTTTTCCAGCTGTATAAGAGCCTGTGCGTTTTCCTAATGCAAATAGTGCAGAAGGGCTGATGAATGTCCAAGTAATATCTTTTGTTTGTTGCAAGATTTCTAAGTTTTTCCCTTGGTTTTGAGCTGTTGCAAGGTATTCATTTGGGAAGCCTGGCGTATCAAATACGCGTGTTGTTTTCTCTTCGTCTACAAATAAGCTTCCAGCGCCGCCAACTACAAGTAATTTTGTGTTAGGTGCACCTTTCATAGCCTCGATTAGTACGTTTCCTGCATCTACGTGAAGATGTTCTTCGCCTGCTGGAGCGCCGAATGCATTTACAACTACGTCAAATGCCTGTAGGTCATTAGATGTAAGAGAGAATACATCTTTCTCTAAAACTTTTACATTTTCTTCTGTAATTTTTGCAGCGTTTCTTACGATTGCAGTTACTTCATGTCCGCGATCTAATGCTTCTTTTAAAATACGACTTCCTGCTTTACCAGTTGCTCCGATAATTCCGATTTTCATAATAAATCCCTCCAAAGTGTTTTGTTAAAGTGTATATCTGAAAGTAAATGAATGTATTGTAATTAGGTTTGTTACAACATGTTGTAATCATTATAGTTACAGGTAGGTATTTTTGTCAATGGGGTTGTTTGTGAATTTATTTTTTGTTTTAGTATGCACAGTTAGAGGGCGGGTAGTCATAAAGATATTGTTACTGCGAGCCTGTCTAATATTTGGAAATTGCAAATTGTCGAAAAATGTTGATTTTTGAATGTTTTTTAAATATAATTCGTTTTATGGAGAAAAGGAGGGGTTAATTGTATGAATATTTTGGAACAATTTGTTTCGTCAACGAATACAATTCTTTGGTCATATATTCTTATTGCAATGTTAATTGGTTTAGGTCTTTATTTTTCTATTAAATTGAAATTCGTACAAATCACTCATTTAGGGGAAATGATTCGATTAATGAGTGATGGATTAACTGGAAAGACGCGTAAAAAAGGTAGTGTATCTTCTTTCCAAGCGTTCTGTATGAGTTCAGCGGCTCGTATTGGTATCGGTAACTTAGCTGGTGTAGCGTTAGCGATTTCTATGGGAGGACCTGGTGCAGTATTTTGGATGTGGGTGATTGCGATTATCGGAGCGTCTTCAAGTTTTGTAGAAAGTACGCTTGCCCAAATTTATAAAGTAAAAGATGGCAGTGGCTTCCGTGGTGGTCCTGCTTATTATATGGAAAAAGGTTTAAATAAACGTTGGATGGGAATTTGGTTCTCTATCCTTATTACAGTCAGTTACGGTTTAATTTTCAACTCCGTACAAGCGAATACAGTAACATTAGCTTTTAAAAATGCATTTGGTTTAGAGCGTTATATTGTTGGTATTGTATTGGCTGCATTAGTTGCAGTTATTATTTTCGGTGGTGTAAAAAGTATCGCACGTATGTCGGAAATGATTGTTCCGCCAATGGCGCTTATTTATATTGCGGTAGCTATTTTTGTTGTCATTAAAAACTTCTATTTAATACCAGATGTGTTTACGGAAATCTTTAAAGGTGCATTCGGTTTAGATTCAGCTGTAGGTGGCGGTATCGGTGCTGCGATGAAATATGGTATTCAGCGCGGATTATTTGCGAACGAAGCAGGTATGGGTAGTGCTCCGAATGCGGCAGCAACAGCTGATGTAACGCATCCAGCAAAACAAGGTTTTATTCAAACAATTGGCGTATTGGTAGATACATTCTTAGTATGTACATCAACAGCATTTATCGTACTATGTTCTGGTGCATATAAAGCAACAAATTTAGAAGGTATTGAATTAACGCAAAATGCATTAAGCTCACAAATCGGCCCATGGGCAAGTAGCTTCTTAGCGATTATTATTTTCTTATTCGCTTTTAGTTCACTTCTAGGGAACTACTATTATGGTGAAACGAATATTGAATTTATTAAACAAAGTAAAACTTGGTTAACGGTTTACCGTATTGCGGTAGTTGGAATGGTATTATTCGGCTCTGTTGCGACGCTTCAGGTTGTATGGAACATGGCGGATTTATTTATGGGACTAATGGTAATCACGAACTTAATCGCAATTACACTTCTTGGCCGATTTGCATATGCTGCTTTGGCAGACTATGTAAGGCAAAAGAAACAAGGGAAAGATCCAGTCTTCCGTGCAGATTCTATTCCGGGTTTAACGAACACAGATTGTTGGGATAAGTCAGCAGTAACAGATAAAGAAAAAGCAGTATAATAAAAAGGCGAGCATCGAGATGAATTCGGTGCTCGCCTTTTTTGTTGTAGTAAATGAGGAAAAGAGTGAGAGGTAATTATTAATATAATTTTTGTTTGTTCATCTCTCATGTTATTTGTAGGGAACGTCCTGTCTTAAAGGTATGACTGGTCGCATAGGAGGAGTAATCAATTATTGGGGAAATGCACGTACTGGTTATAGTTTTACAAAAAAACAACGTGTGTGTTAAGTGTGTTAACGTACACATGTTAGGAAACCTAACATAAAGTTCTTGATTACTAAGAGTTTTTAGAATATAATTTTCTTATTGTTAGGAAGAGGGGGCAATGCAATTATGGATTTTTTAGCTAAGGTAATTGGGGATATAAATAATGTCCTTTGGTCATATATCATTATTGCGATGTTAATTGGGTTAGGACTTTACTTTTCGTTTCGTGTGAAATTTGTCCAAGTTCGTTACTTCGGTGAAATGATTCGATTGCTTGGGGATGGGGCAAGTTCGAAAACGAGGAAAGCACAAAAAGAGAAGAGCGGTGTATCATCGTTCCAGGCTTTTTGTATGAGTACAGCTTCTCGTGTAGGTACTGGTAACTTAGCTGGTGTAGCTATCGCAATTTCAGCAGGTGGACCAGGAGCAGTATTTTGGATGTGGTTAATCGCGGTAATTGGGGGTGCTTCTGCATTTGTAGAGAGCACATTAGCGCAAATTTATAAAGTAAAAGATGGGAATACGTTCCGTGGTGGTCCAGCTTATTATATGGAAAAAGGATTAAATAAGCGCTGGCTTGGAGCTATTTTCTCTGTTTTAATAACAGTAAGTTTTGGGTTAATTTTTAACGCTGTACAGTCTAATACTGTAGCTGCTGCTTTTGATGGGGCATTCAAAACAGATAGTAGATTAGTAGGTCTTGTAATGGCTGGTTTACTTGCAGTTATTATCTTCGGCGGAGTAAAACGTATTGCACGTGCGGTTGAAATGATTGTTCCGGTAATGGCAATTATTTATGTAGCAGTGGCATTATTCGTTGTTGTAACAAACATTACGGCAATTCCATATGTATTTAAAGAAATTTTCTTACATGCTTTTGGAATTAAAGAAGTAGTAGGCGGAGGATTAGGAGCTGCGATTTTATTAGGGGTAAAACGCGGATTATTCTCAAATGAAGCAGGTATGGGTAGTGCGCCGAACGCAGCTGCGACTGCAAACGTAACGCACCCAGTTAAACAAGGTTTCATTCAAACTTTAGGGGTATTTACAGATACATTATTAATTTGTAGTTGTACAGCATTTATTATTCTTTTATCAGATGTGCATAATGCAGCTGATCTAAATGGTATTCAATTAACGCAGCAAGCGTTAAGCCAACATATCGGACCGTGGGCGCCTATATTTGTAGCAGTGGCAATCTTCTTGTTTGCATTCAGTTCATTAGTAGGTAACTACTACTATGGTGAAACGAATATTGAATTCTTAAATGGAAGTAAAGTGTTATTAACAGCGTACCGCATTGCTGTACTTGGTATGGTTATGTTAGGATCTGTAGCAACAATTCAAATTGTTTGGGATTTAGCGGATTTATTCATGGGTATTATGGCTGTTATTAACTTAGTTGCAATTGTATTCCTTTCTAAGTATGCTTTTGCAGCATTATCAGATTACGTAAAGCAAAAGAAACAAGGAAAAGATCCGGTATTCTATGCGAATTCTATTCCAGGCCTGAAAAATACAGAGTGCTGGGAAGAGCAAGTAGCTGATAAAGAAAAAGCAGTATAATGAAATGAGCATCAAGTGAAACTTGATGCTCATTTTTTTGTTTTATCCAGATATTCGCAAGAGGTAAAAGACGAACATTAATGAGTGTTTTATAATAAAATGTAATTTTTTTGAGAAAAGTGCAGATATGAGATGTGATTTATGTTAGAATGGTAAATGCCTTTGAAACAAGAGGTTTTATGATCTTTCCTATTCGATTGACGGTTTTGGAGGAGAAATGGAAAGTTCGGATTATTTCTTATTTTGAGTGGTCAGACGTTCAACGTTAATGAAGAGTTAAATGGAGGATTTTATTAATGAAGTTTGTTATGTTTCTTGTAGGATTACTCGTTGTATTTGTACTCGGTTTTCTTATAAGTGCCGATCGAAAGAAGATTAAGTACAAACCAATCGCAATTATGCTTGTTATTCAGCTAGCACTATCTTATTTCTTATTAAATACGCAAGTTGGTTATATTTTAGTAAAAGGAATTTCAGATGGATTTGGCGCGCTGCTTGGATATGCGGAAGCTGGAATCGTTTTCGTATTTGGTGGCCTTGTTAATAAAGGAGAGGTTTCATTCTTCTTAACAGCGTTATTACCAATCGTATTCTTTGCCGTTTTAATCGGAATTCTGCAACACTTTAAAATTTTACCGATAATTATTCGTGCTATTGGTACGTTGTTAAGTAAAGTAAATGGTCTAGGAAAATTAGAATCATATAACGCAGTAGCAGCTGCTATTGTTGGGCAAGCGGAAGTATTTATTACAGTAAAAGATCAATTAAGTAAAATCCCAAAACATCGTTTATATACATTATGTGCATCTTCCATGTCGACAGTATCAATGTCAATCGTAGGTTCTTATATGAAAATGATCGAACCGAAATATGTAGTAACAGCACTAGTATTAAATTTATTTAGTGGTTTCATTATCATTCATATTATTAACCCGTACGATATTACAGAAGAAGAAGATACACTGAAATTAGAAAATAAGAAAAAACAATCATTCTTTGAAATGTTAAGTGAATATATTATGCTTGGTTTTACAATCGCGATTACAGTAGCAGCAATGTTACTTGGTTTCGTAGCATTAATTACAGCAATTAATAGCTTGTTTGATTCCATGTTCGGCATTACATTCCAAGCTATTTTAGGATATATTTTCTCACCATTAGCATTCGTAATGGGTATCCCGCAAGCAGAGATGGTAACAGCGGGACAAATTATGGCAACAAAATTAGTATCAAACGAGTTTGTTGCGATGCTTGATCTTGGAAAAGTAGCGGGTGATTTATCAACTCGTACAGTTGGAATTCTTTCTGTGTTCCTTGTATCATTTGCGAACTTCTCATCTATTGGCATTATTGCAGGTGCAACGAAAGGTATCGATGAAAACCAATCAAATGTTGTATCATCATTTGGTCTACGCCTTGTGTACGGTGCGACATTAGTAAGTATTCTATCAGCGATTATCGTTGGTGTTATGTTATAAAGTGAAACTTTAATCAGTGGGGGGCTTTATCACCCGCTGATTATTAGCCCTCACCAATCGGGGTAAAAAGATGGTCCTAGCTCATAGCTAGGGCTATTTTTTATGGTAAATTTGCATGAAAAAACCAATTAATTAGGAATATATTAACATATAAAAATCTTTTTAAATTTATATTGCTTTTCAGTTAGATAACGCTTACAATTTGATTTGTAGGTGGTATCAATTTCAGACTTTCAAATATGGTAGGAGAGAAGAGGCTACCTTTAATAAATTGCAATTTATGTAAACGCTTACTGATTTTAGATAACAGTTGAATAGTATTTAGGGGTTTTAAATTTTTTTAACATCAATGGTCAGACGTCATTCGTTATACGTTATACGACTAATAACTCTTGGGAGAAGTGGAGGATTCACATATGAAGTTCGTAATGTTTCTAGTCGGTTTACTTGTAGTATTTGTACTAGGTTTCCTTATCAGTTCAGATCGTAAGAAAATTAAATATAAACCAATTGCACTTATGCTTGTCATTCAATTGGTACTTGCGTATTTCTTACTAAATACAAAGGTCGGATTTGTATTAGTAAAAGGGATTGCAGATGGGTTTGGCGCTATTTTAAAATTTGCGGAAGCAGGGGTTAATTTCGTATTTGGTGGTCTAGCAAATGATGGACAAGCACCATTCTTCTTAACAGTATTATTACCAATTATTTTCTTAGCAGTATTAATTGGGATCCTGCAACACATTAAAATTTTACCGATTATCATTCGTGCAGTCGGTTTCCTATTAAGTAAAGTTAACGGTTTAGGAAAACTAGAATCATATAATGCGGTAGCAGCTGCAATTGTTGGTCAAGGGGAAGTATTCATTACAGTAAAAGATCAATTAAGCAAATTACCGAAAAATCGTTTATACACACTTTGTGCATCTTCCATGTCAACAGTATCGATGTCAATCGTCGGTTCTTACATGAAAATGATTGATCCAAAATATGTAGTAACAGCACTAGTATTAAACTTATTTAGTGGATTCATTATCGTTCATATTATTAATCCATATGACGTGAAAGAAGAAGACGACATTTTAGAATTACAAGAAGATAAAAAACAAACATTCTTTGAAATGTTAGGCGAATATATTATGCTTGGTTTCTCTATCGCTGTAACAGTAGCAGCGATGTTAATCGGTTTCGTAGCATTAATTACAGCAATTAACGGTGTATTCGATTCAATTTTCGGCATTACATTCCAAAGCATTTTAGGATATATCTTCTCACCATTAGCATTCGTAATGGGTATCCCAACATCAGAGATGCTAACAGCAGGACAAATTATGGCAACGAAATTAGTAACGAACGAATTCGTTGCAATGCTTGACCTTGGTAAAGTAGCTGGTGATTTATCAGCTCGTACAGTAGGTATTTTATCTATCTTCCTTGTATCATTTGCGAACTTCTCATCTATTGGAATTATCGCAGGTGCAACGAAGAGTATCGATGGCAAACAAGCAAATGTTGTATCTTCATTCGGATTAAAACTTGTATACGGTGCAACGTTAGTAAGTATATTATCAGCGATTATCGTTGGGGTTATGCTTTAATAGTAAAGAAGTCGTTTATCTCTCGCCTAGAGGGATGAACGGCTTTTTTATTTTGGTATGATAAATAGTATAGAGAGGGGGAATTAGGGTGAAAGAAGCGGATAGTTTAAGGGAGTTTGATGAGATTATAGAGAACATTGATCAATTAACTGGTGAAGATGCTAGGGCGTTTTTGAAATTGATACATGGGTATTTAAGCATAGTAGAAGAAGGCGATGGGACTTTTACTCATAGTGATTTTGTTGAAAAGATTTCAGAGTTTTATAAGAAGGATTTGGCTAAGATTATTGAGCTGAGAGAAGAAATGAAAAAATCACCTTAATACATTCATTAAGGTGATTGGAATACTATTCAGCTGGAGGCGTAAATGTACGTTTCTCTAATTCAGCATCTAGCATAAATAATGCGTTTGAATCGCTTGTAATACGTTTTAATTTTTGGATGATGCTATCGAATGAAGCTTCTTCTTCTACTTGCTCATCGACGAACCATTTTAAGAATGTAATTGTTGCGTGCTCACGCTCATCCCACGCAATATCAGATAAGTTGTAAATACGCTTCGTTACTTCACGCTCGTGCTCAAGTGCCACTTCAAAAGCGTTCAGTACAGATTCATATTCGTTATTCGGATTATCAAATCCAGTAATAATAGCGCGCTCACCGCGGTCATTAATGTAGTTGTAAAGCTTCATTGCGTGGAAACGCTCTTCTTCAGCTTGTACAAGGAAAAAGTTAGCAAATCCATCATAGCTCTCCGCTGTACAGTAAGCAGCCATTGCCATGTAAGCATGGGCAGAGTAAAATTCAAAGTTCATTTGATCATTTAGTGCGTCGTGCAATTTTTTAGATAACATAAAATCCCCCTTAGTATTGTGACAAGAATATTATACCATAATTGATAATATTCTCATTTAGATGTCTCGAACCTTTTCGAAAGCTTTGTGACGTGAGCTTCCATAATGTCTTGTAAGTCTAAATCATATTTTTGCGAAAGAATAATAAGGTTAGATAGTACATCACCAAGTTCTTCTTTTAGTTCTTGTTTTAGTTCTTCTTCTGTTTTCGCTTCTTCATCAGGACGATCACGGCCAATTTCAATGGCGCGAACAACGCGTGAAACTTCCCCAACTTCCTCTGTTAAGAAATTTAACCGAATAAAGGAATTATACTGTGACCAGCTTCGTTTTTCGTAAAATTCCTCCACCCATCTTTGAAATGCGACGATATCCATTTCTTCCTCATCCCTTCAATATGTTGTACAATATTCATTGTATCATAACAATATATAGTTTCGGGGTGTAGGAATGAGAAAGATTTGTGTGTTTGCAGGTTCCAACTTAGGGGAGAGACAAGAATTTAAAGAGCAGGCAATAGCGTTAGGGAAAATGTTTGTTGAGAACGATTATGAGCTTGTATACGGTGGTTCATGCGTTGGATTAATGGGAGAAGTAGCGAATGAAGTTCTTCGTTTAGGCGGGCGTGTAACAGGTGTTATGCCGCGCGGTCTATTCCGAGGAGAAATCGTGCATACAGGATTAACAGAATTAATTGAAGTAGAAACGATGCACGAGCGCAAGGCGAAAATGGCAGAGCTTGCGGATGCTTTTATCGCATTACCAGGCGGATACGGAACGTTTGAAGAGTTATTTGAAGTAGTATGTTGGTCACAAATTGGTATACATAATAAGCCGGTTGGTTTATTGAATATAAAAGACTTTTACGGACCCATTTTACAAATGGTTGAACGCGCAGCGGAAGAAGGATTTATGAATCCGTCAAATAAAGAGTTAATCGTTTCAGCTGAGACGGCAGATAAACTAATTCATGAAATCCAAAATTACGAGCGTCCTGTTTTAGGAACGAAGTGGAAGCAGTTATCATAATACAAAATTATAAAGTTTTTTGAAAACACATGTCATTTTATATTGAAAAGGCATGTGTTTTTAATTTGGTTAAATATGTTAATGTTCAGGTATTATGTTTTCAGAAAAGGAGAAATAGATGGAGGAGTTTGTATTTTTAAGGCCGGTTTTCAAAAGTATTTTAGCAGCATCTATTCTTGTTATGCTAATTGTTTCAATGCAGAAGAAAAAGCTCATTAATGCGTTTTCGCTTTGGTTTATTTCGATACTATGTATCGGTGTTTCCGCAATCACGTTGTTTATGTCTGGGTTTATTGTTGATGAGTATAATCTAATCGGAGATGTGCAGAGTTTTAGTATGTTTATTGCGATTGGCTGTATTAGCGGTTTGAATTTCATTATTTATTATAGGCGGAAATAAAAAGAAGGCATTCCATATTACTTTGGAATGCCTTTATCATTTTGATTACTTTGTTTTTTATACAGGTACCAGCCACCCCAGCCGCCACCAATTGCTACAACAACGAGGAAAGCATAGTCTTTTACCTCGATACGTATGTTGAAAATATTAGCTATAAGTAAGACAATCCCAACTGTTATTAACGCAAAAAATGCTCTAATTAAGTAGTCTTTCAACCGAACCACTCCCGCCATTTAAGTAGTAAATGATGAATATGGAAAAGCCTTTTGGATCTATTTTACGAAAGGGTGTTTCCTATATTTTAACATAAAGAGGATTGTAATATATTGATAAAAGTAGGGGAGAGGGGTGCTGATATTGTCGTGATTTGTCGGTAAGTCGATATCCTGTGTCGAATCGTCGATATAATGAAAAAATCGTTGATATAAATTTCATGTATCAGTACGCGCGACAAATCCATAGAAAAAAAGCGACTCTGAACGAGCCGCCTCCGCTTTAAAATCTATTATTGATTCAAGAACGCACGTAGCATCCAAGCGTGTTTTTCTAGTTCTGTGTAGATGCCTAGTAGTAGGTCAGATGTCATTTCATCGTCAGAGTCTTGAGCGATTTCCATGCCTTTTTTCAGTTCGACTAGCATCATTTCGTAGTCTTTCATGATTGCTTCGACCATCCCTTCTGCAGTTTCTCCGTATGCTGCTTCTTGAATAGTAGATATTTCTAAGTATTCTTTCATTGTTGCTACTGGTTTACCACCAATTGCTAAAATACGTTCTGCAATTTCGTCGATGTGAGTAGCTGATTCTGTGTAAAGCTCTTCGAATTTCTCATGTAATGTGAAGAATTGAGGTCCTTTTACGTACCAATGGAAGTTGTGTAATTTTGTGAATAAAACGCTCCAGTCTGCTACTTGTTTGTTTAATACTTCGATTACTTGTTTGTTCATTATGATCAATCTCCTTTTGAGTTGTTATGTGATATCAATTACTAATTTATAATTATTATAATCTAGTAATTCGTATAAATCAACCCTTTTGCTGGAATTAATTTGAACAAATTATGAACTGTGTAAATAAAAATCCCTATTACCGCAGAGTAATAGGGATTTGCTTTAATATATAATTTTTTGTTCTGAACGAGCCGCTTCCGCTTTTAGTGATATCCAGCTCCAGCGGCTAGAATCTCCGGTCATTTCGCTCTCTCGCTCGAAGCAAAAATCGCTTCAAGGTCGAGAGCTCCAATGTCCTGCGATTCTGGACGAGCCGCCTCCGCTTTTAATTATTACACAGCCTTCTGTTTTTCTTCTACATCCTGTCCATCCCAGCATTCTGTATTCTGTAAGCCAGGGATAGAACTTGCAACGAAAACAGGATCTTTTCCTTGTTTCCTTTGCTTAATATAGTCTACTAATGCTGCGTAGGCGAATTTGCTTAGGAATGAGATGGCAATTAAGTTTGTGAATACCATTAGTCCCATGAATAAATCAGCTAAACTCCAAACGGTTTTAAGAGCAGCAATTGATCCGAAGAATACCATTCCGACAACTGCAACGCGATAAACCATTAACCATGCTTTGCTTTCTTTAATGAATGCGATATTTGTTTCACCATAATAGTAGTTTCCTAGTAAAGAACTGAAAGCGAATAGGAAAATAATAATCGCTAAGAAAGTGCTTGCCCACGGTCCAATTTGTGAGCTTAATGCATTTTGTGTCAATTCAATACCTTCTAAATTCGATCCTTTGTAAAGTCCAGAACACAATACGATAAACGCTGTTGATGTACATACTAAGAATGTGTCTACGAAAACTCCTAATGCTTGAACAAGTCCTTGTTTTACAGGATGAGATACATCGGATGTTGCGGCTGCGTTAGGAGAGCTACCCATACCTGCTTCTGTCGCGAATAGACCGCGCTGAATTCCGAACTTGATCGCTGCTCCAATACCACCAGCGATAGCTTGATCTAAACCAAATGCACCATTAAATATTTCCATAAAAATGCTTGGTAACATGGTGAAGTTGTTAATAACGACGAAAATTGCCACACCAATATAAATAATTGCCATTGGAGGAACAATCATTTCTGTAATACGTGAAATGCTCTTAATACCACCAAAAATAATAACTGCCACTAATAAAGCTAATAGAGCTCCTACGATCGTTCGCTCTAATCCAAAAGCATTTTCAAATGCTATTGTTACTGTATTAGCTTGCACGGAATTGAAAATTAATCCGTACGCAACTGTAATAAGAAGTGAGAACCAAACACCCATCCAGCGTTTGTTTAATCCTTTTTCCATGTAATATGCTGGTCCACCACGGAATCTACTTCCATCTTTTACTTTATAAATTTGCGCGAGTGTACATTCTACGAAACTAGTAGCTGCTCCAAGGATAGCGATAAACCACATCCAAAATACTGCGCCAGGTCCACCCATTGAAATGGCTAATGCTACACCAGCTAAATTTCCGATACCGATACGTGCAGCTGCACTTAAGCAAAATGCTTGGAATGGAGAGATGCTATCTTTCTTTTTTTCTTTTCGATTAAATCCTTTACTAATTAAACTGACCATTTCACGTAAATGAGTAATTTGGACGAATTTTAATTTAAAAGAGAAATAAAGACCGAAGCCGATTAGCATTGCAATAAGAATATATGACCATAAAATATTATTCGTTACCTCAAGGAATCTGCTAAAGATATCAACCATATAATACACTTCCTTTTTTCCGTAATAAGAAAATTATATGCAAAAAATATACGAGAATCAATTTTTCTAAAAAATCATGTTACATAAATGCATTTTATGTTATGATTATGTTACATCATAACATTTTTAGAATTATTTACATTTTAAAAAACTAAATGTAAAGCGAGAAAGAGGGGATAATTTGAAAGAAGAAACTTTATTGAAAGTAAGCCTTAAAAGTTTGAAAATGAGAAGTAATATATTTTTTATCATTTCATCTTTAAGTATCTTTTTAGGAGCGACTTATTATTACAATAAAAGATTTCCAAATCACATGTATCCTGAATGGTTAGCATTTCTGAAGTTGATTGGATGAATAAAAGACAGAAAAACAGAAAATTAAAATAAATAATGTTGTGGAGGAGCTAAATATGAATATTAGAGAAAGTGAACTTCCGGGTATTGGTTATAAGTTTCAAATCGTTACGAAAGGTAACGAAAAGATGGTGATTGTTATTCATGATGATGGGCGTAGAGAAATGTATCATTTTGATTCAGACCATGAAGAAAGTATCTCAAGTATTTCGTTACGTGACTCAGAGGCAAGACAAATCGCAGCAATATTAGGTGGAATGGTATATAAGCCTAGAGCGTTAGAAAATGTTGAAATGGTCTTTGAAGGTTTAGCGATTGAATGGTTTAAAGTGGAGAATGCTGCTCCAGCGCTTGGAAAAACAATCGGTGATCTTGAAATAAGAAAAACATATAGCGTAACGATCATTGCAGTTATGAAAAAGAATATGAAAAAGCTATTTAATCCAGGGCCAGAAACGGTAATTGAAGAAGGCGATATGCTTGTAGTTTCAGGTGAGAGAGAAGAAATTAAAAAGATTATTAATGAGTTACTTTCGAATAGGGGGACTGACTAGATGGATACGTTAATTTTTGAAGTTGGTACAGCGTTAGTATTAGTTGCAATTGCGGCAGTAATTGCTGGAAAGTTTAAATTCTCAGTCATTCCGTTTCTAATTGTTCTTGGGATGTTAGTAGGACCACACGCGCCGACAATAGGTGTGATCGATTTCAAGTTTATTGAAAGTGCAAGTGTCATTTCCTTCCTTGGACGGATTGGGGTTCTATTCCTTCTGTTCTATCTAGGGTTAGAGTTTTCGATGAAAAAACTAATTAAATCTGGACGTTCTATTGCAATTGGTGGAACGATCTATATTTTAATTAACTTTTCACTTGGGTTATTATACGGATTTATAATGGGATTCCCTTTACTAGAAATCTTAATTATTGCGGGTATTATTACGATTTCTTCTAGCGCTATCGTTGCAAAGGTGTTAGTGGATTTAAGAAGAACTGGTAATAATGAGACCGAATTAATTTTAGGAATTATCATGTTCGAAGATATATTCCTTGCTGTATATTTATCAGTTGTTTCAGGCTTAGTTCTAGGGGATCATGCTTCCTTCCTAGGTGCTCTTACTTCAATTGGAATTGCTTTAGGATATATGCTTCTATTCTTTATTGTAGCTAGAAAAGCAACGCCGCTATTAAATAAATTGCTCAATATTAGTTCGGATGAAATTTTCATTATTGTAGTATTTGCTTCATTATTCTTTATTGCAGGATTCTCGGAAACAATTCACGTTGCCGAAGCAATTGGGGCACTTCTTTTAGGGTTAGTTTTCTCTGAGACAGAGCATAGTGATAGAATTGAACATCTCGTTGTTCCATTTAGAGACTTTTTCGGAGCTATTTTCTTCTTCAGTTTCGGATTAAGTATTGATCCGTTTTCATTAGGCGGAGCGATATGGTTAACGTTAGGTGCTGTCCTTCTTACAATCATCGGTAACTTTGTAGCAGGAATGATTGCAGGACGACAAGCTGGATTATCTCATAAAGCGTCAACAAATATTGGATTAACAATCGTTTCAAGGGGAGAATTCTCCATCATTATGGCCAATATCGGTATCGCTGGTGGTTTAATGTCAGTACTGAAACCATTCTCAGCACTATACGTGCTTATACTATCGATCTTAGGTCCACTTTTGACGAAAGAGTCAAAGAATGTATATAAATTTTTAAATAAAATTTTTAAGTGGGATACGAAGGCTAACTAAATTAAAAAAATGATGAAAAAAGTGATTACGAAAAAGGAATCTATGTCGGCATAGATTCCTTTTTTATCCCACTTTAAT
>NZ_NVEC01000128.1 GCF_002571225.1 Bacillus sp. AFS059628
TGGAAGCTTTTCTAAAACGATGTACAAATTACACACAACAATTTAAACTAGACGTACTAAACTTTATGATTGAAAACGGTATGTCCTTATTTGAGACGGCAGCTATCTTTAATATTCCTGCCCCTTCAACGATTTCTGTTTGGAAAAAACAGCTCGAAACACAAGGAATTGATGCCCTTCAATCTAAGAAAAAGGGGCGTCCATCCATGAAAAAAGATTCAAATAAACAATTAAAACAAGCTTTAGCTGACGGGTCAGTCGAAGCACTTGAAGCACGTATTAAACAGCTTGAAATGGAAAATGAGTACTTAAAAAAGTTGAATGCCTTAGTTCAAAACAAGGAAAAATCACGA
>NZ_NVEC01000129.1 GCF_002571225.1 Bacillus sp. AFS059628
GCCTTTTCGAGACATACTCTGGACGATAGCTCTTGATTCAAGTGTACGGACGTATTGTCTCATTTGATAATGCCATCCTTGATCCGAATGCATTAATAGTTGATGGTTTTCAGGTAAACGTTTTAATGCATTCTCTAACATCTCTGAAACAAGTGAATATGTCGGTCTAGAACCAATTGTATAGGTAATAATTTCACCATTATACAAGTCTAATACAGGTGATACATACAGTTTCTCTCCAAACAATTTAAACTCTGTGATGTCCGTTACCCATTTTTGATTTGGGGCATCTGTGTAAAAATTACGCTCTAAAATATTAGGTGCAATTCTACCGACTTTTCCTTTATAGGATTTATATTTCTTCATACGCACAACACACTTTAATCCAAGTTCTTTCATAATGCGTTGAACCTTCTTGTGGTTCACTTTCTGGCCACGATTCGTTAATTCATCACGAATGCGACGGTAACCATAACGACCTTCATTTTCCTCATAAATCGCTTTAATCTCAGCTTTCAAATCGGCATCTACATCTGGACGATTCATTTTCTTTACTAAATCATAATACGTGCTTCGAGGAATAGAAGCTAGCTCCACGAGCGCCTTCACCGAATATTTATGCC
>NZ_NVEC01000012.1 GCF_002571225.1 Bacillus sp. AFS059628
CTGAATTTTGAGGTGGGGGGCTTACTGCCCATTAAAGCGGGATAAAAATGGGATCGTCCATTTTTTAAACCTCAAAGACTACACATACCCTCCTGCTACTTTTGATTTAGTAACATCTAGACTCGCCTTACATTATATTGAACATCTTCCTATCATTTTTCAAAATGTGTACGAAACGTTAAAAACAAATGGAACCTTTATTTTTAGCGTTCAACACCCTGTTATTACTTCTTCATTTGAAAGCTTGCAAACGAGCGGAAAGAGAACGAGCTGGCTCGTCGATGATTATTTTAAAATGGGAAAACGCGTTGAACCTTGGATTGATCAAGAAGTTATTAAATATCATCGTACAACGGAAGAATATTTCACATTATTACAACAAGCTGGATTTACGATTACAAATATAAAAGAAGCTACACCAAATCAAACTTATTTTCAAAGTGAAGAAGAATATGAACGTCGTTTACGTATTCCCCTCTTTCTCTTATTCTCTTGCCGAAAATAAAAAAGACGATGACCCTCATCGTCTTTTTCATTATCTCATTGCCTGAGCAACCTCTTTACGTACACGTCTTCCTTTTCCGTGCGGGATACAAAGTGGTGTCCCAAATAACGGATCCGTACTGATTTGACACTCCATTCGGAATACATCACGTACTAGCTTCTCATCCACTACTTCTTCTGGCTTACCTTGTGCATATATTTGTTTATCTTGAATGGCTACAATGTTGTCTGCATAACGGCATGCTAAATTTAAATCATGTAATACCATAACAATTGTTCTTTGTTCTGTTTCATTTAATTCGAATAATAAATCTAACACTTCAATTTGGTGAGTCATATCTAAATATGTAGTAGGCTCATCCAGTAAAATAATATCTGTATCTTGTGCAAGCGTCATTGCAATCCAAGCACGTTGACGTTGCCCACCTGAAAGAGCATGCACATCACGCTCAGCAAACTCTGTCATACCTGTTGCCGCAAGGGCTTTTTGTACCATTTCCTCATCTTTTTCTGACCATTGCTTCAGCCATGTTTGATATGGATAACGTCCTTGCTTTACAAGTTGCAATACTGTAAGCCCTTCTGGTGCTTGCGGTCCTTGCGGTAAAATTGCCATTTGGCGAGCGATTTGCTTCGTTTGCATACTTTGAATGGCTTGATTATCTAACAAAATGTCACCAGTTGTTGGTTTTAATAATCTAGCTAGTGAACGTAATAAAGTTGATTTCCCGCAACCGTTAGAACCGATAAAGATTGTAATTTCACCTTTTGGAATTTCTAAATTCAACTCATCAATAATAATTGTTTCATCATAAGACAACGTCAAACGTTTCGTCTCCAATGCTTTTTGCATATTCATCTTCCTTTATGAATTCCGACTTTTATAAAGTAAATAAATAAAATAAGGTGCACCAATTGCTGATGTAAATACCCCTGCTGGAATTTCAAGTGGGGTGAAAACTGTACGCCCAATTAAATCTGCAGCAAGTACTAAAATTGCACCAACGATTGCCGCAACTGGGAGTAATGCACCGTATAAAGAACCAACTAGTCTTCGTGAAATATGAGGTGCCATTAAACCGACAAATCCAATACCTCCGGCAAAGGCAACTGCTCCACCAATTAAAGCTGTACTAAGTAATAACATGAATACGCGTGACTTCGTTAAAGGAACACCAAGTCCTACCGCAATATCATCCCCTAGCTCTTGCGCATTTAAATGTCTAGCTGCTATAAATGATATTACCGTTAAGATGAGAACCCACGGCGCAAGTACCATAACATTTTGCCATGAAGACCCGTACACAGTACCTGTAATCCACACATTCGCTTGACTCGCTTGATAAATTGGTGCTAACAACATAAACAAAGTCGTTGCCGCTTTCGTTAACGCCCAAAACCCAACACCAATTAAAACAAGACTAATTGGTGATAATCCATCATTTCTCCATGCGAATAAATATACAAAAAGCGCTACAATCGTTGCCCCAACAAAGGCTGCTAACGGCATATAATGAATGCTTACGGTTAGCGCATTATTTTTATCGCTAAATATAGCTAAAAATAAGACAACTGCAACACTTGCACCACCTGTAATCCCGAT
The DNA here is from genome assembly GCF_002571225.1 of Bacillus sp. AFS059628. Taxonomy (GTDB): domain Bacteria; phylum Bacillota; class Bacilli; order Bacillales; family Bacillaceae_G; genus Bacillus_A. Next base: position 2,108 of record NZ_NVEC01000012.1, read on the forward strand.
AATATCAGGAGAAGCAAGTGGATTTCGAACGAGACCTTGTAAAATACATCCTGCTACAGCAAGTGCAATTCCTACAAGGATGGCAATTAAAATACGCGGCATACGAAACTTATTTACAACCATATTTGACATCGCATCGCCATTTCCAGTAATCGCTTGCCATACATCATAAGGAGCAATTTTCATGTCTCCCATACCTGCACTTGCAAAAAATAATCCTATTAAAACAACCAATAAACTGAACAAGACGAGACAAGCTCGTTTATACATTAAAAACGAGAGCTCGCCTTTTCCTATACGAAACGGAATATACTTCTTCATTTGCTAAGCCCTCTCTTACGTGCAATATAAATAAAGAATGGAGCTCCGATAAATGCTGTCATAACTCCTACTGGTACTTCTTGTGGCATAATGACATATCTTGCTGCTATATCAGCTAAGATTAATAGTATTGCACCTAATAAACCGCTATACGGTACCCTCCACCTATGATCTACTCCAACAAGAAATCTGGCAAAATGCGGAGTAACAATACCAATAAATCCAATTGGACCTGCGACCGCAACTGAACCACCAGATAGCAAGACAATAATAAGTAGTACGAATGATTTCATTAAAATCGTTCGTTGTCCAAGCCCTTTTGCAACATCTTCCCCCATCATTAATGTATTTACTTTCCCTGCCATCATAATTGATGCAACCCAGCCTACTAATAAATACGGGAATACAGATTGTAAAATTTCTAACTTTCTTCCTTGCACCGATCCGGCAAGCCAAAATAATACCTCTTCAAGTGCTTTTTCATTTAACACAAGTAATCCTTGTGTTAATGATGAAAATAACGCACTAATTGCGACCCCTGCTAATGTTAACTTAAGAGGCGTCGTCCCTTCTTTCCCTAAAGAGCTAGAAGCGAATACAAGTACAGCTGCAACTGCTGCCCCTAAAAAAGCAATCCACGTGAAAACTGATAATGATGTCACGGAAAAAATAACAATTGCTACAACTATGAAGAACGCAGCACCTGAATTTAATCCAATAAAATCTGGAGAAGCAAGTGGATTCTTCGTTAACGTTTGCATAAGACAACCAGCAATGGCTAAACTAGCACCAACACTAGCTGCAATTAACGCCCTTGGTAGACGCACATTTTGAATAATAATATGTTCATTGGAACCATTAAAATGGAAAAAAGCATCTAACGCTAATTTCCCACTCGTATTTGTATATCCAAAAATAATACTTCCCCAAATACAAATAATGACTGCAATGATTCCAACAAATAATCCGATCCATTTTGCTTGATTTGTTTTTAATAGCATGCAGCGTTTCCCCTTCAATGTATAATGATACGTTGTAAGTGTATTTCAACTTAATTCGCATTGTCAACGGAAATGAGAATTATTTTCAACCGTATGTATTGACAATCAGAAGATAAAGGCTTAATATCATGCTTGCTATTGAAAAAAATTCTCAATATGTAGGGGGTACATAATGAATTTCATGCGAAAGAAATCGTTTACAGTATTTGTATTTTTATTAGCATTTTCATTACTTTTAAGTGCTTGTGGAAAATCAAATACGAAAGAAGAAACAAAAGAAGATACAAAAAAAGAAATGATTACGGTTGAACATGCAATGGGTAAAACAGAAGTTCCTGCGAATCCAAAACGTGTAGTTATTTTAACAAACGAAGGAACTGAGGCTTTACTTGAGCTAGGTGTGAAACCAGTTGGGGCTGTAAAATCTTGGACTGGTGATCCGTGGTATCCACATATTAAAGATAAAATGAAAGATGTAAAAGTTGTTGGTGATGAAGGGCAAGTGAACGTAGAAACAATCGCTTCTTTAAAACCAGACTTAATTATCGGTAACAAAATGCGTCACGAAAAAGTGTACGAGCAACTAAAAGCAATTGCACCTACTGTGTTCTCTGAAACGCTACGCGGTGAATGGAAAGATAACTTCAAATTTTATGCAAAAGCATTAAATAAAGAAAAAGAAGGTCAAAAGGTTTTAGCTGATTACGATAAAAGCCTGAAAGATTTAAAAGCCAAACTAGGCGATAAAGTAAATCAAGAAATCTCTATGGTTCGCTTCATGCCTGGTGATGTTCGCATTTATCATGGTGATACATTCTCTGGTGTTATTTTAAAAGAGCTTGGATTTAAGCGCCCTGGCGATCAAAATAAAGACGACTTTGCAGAGCGTAACGTATCTAAAGAACGTATTTCTGCAATGGATGGCGATGTATTATTCTACTTCACATTCGATAAAGGAAATGAGAAAAAAGGCTCTGAATTAGAAAAAGAATATATCAACGATCCGCTATTTAAAAATTTAAATGCAGTGAAAAACGGTAAAGCATACAAAGTTGATGACGTTATTTGGAATACAGCTGGTGGTGTAATGGCTGCTAACCTACTATTAGATGATATCGAAAAACGCTTTGTTAAATAATATTTTTCTAACCAGCTCCCCTTCTATGGAGCTGGTTATTTTTCAATTCACTTAAATGTCACATTATTTCGTTTTGTATTTTTATTCCCAATATGTTATATTATAAAAGTAAATAGAATATATTTTCTTTATATCAGAATAGATATTTTAATCTAAATTTTCTGATTAATCACTATTTTATTTTCTTTTAGAATTCAATTATTACATTTGAAAACGCTTATCATCTCGTTTTCAGGGCAAAATACAATAACGGTCGAATTGAAATAGAACTTTTTTAGAAATTTTCTTTCTATTTCCATATAATTCTATTGACTTCTAAATATTTTGTAAATTAAAATGATTACATAAATATCCGTTATACAGGATTAGGGGGAAACAAAAATGGATGCAGCTTTAAAATTAGACAAAGCTGGAGAGCAACAATCACCAAAAAAACATCCACCAGGATTGTACTTGTTGTTCTTAACAGAAATGTGGGAAAGATTTAGTTATTATGGAATGCGCGGCCTTTTAGTTCTTTATTTAACGACTGCTGCGGTTAGTGGCGGGTTAGGATTTGATAAGGCGTTTGCAGTGCAATTATATGGTACTTTTACAGCAGCAGTATATTTCATGCCAATTATAGGTGGATGGCTAACGGATCATTATATTACAAGACGTCATGCCATTACTCTCGGCGGAATTATTATGGCAATCGGCAACTTTGTACTATTCTCAATGAATACAAAAACAGGACTATTTCTAGGATTAATACTATTAGTTATTGGTAATGGGTTCTTCAAACCAAATATTTCTACACTGTTAGGTGAATTGTATGATGAAAATGATTCACGTCGTGACAGTGCATTTACTATCTTCTATATGGGTATTAACGTAGGTGCTTTCTTCGCTCCACTTATTTGTGGATTTTTAGCAGAAGATTTCTTTAAAACAAGCGTTGATGGCGTTATGGTTATGGGATATAAATACGGATTCTTAGCAGCTTGTATCGGTATGATTATTGGACAAATTGTTTTCAACTTATTAGCTCCTCGCTACCTTGGTACAGCAGGAACAACAGTTGTTGGTAAAAAAACAAAAAATCAACCTGCAATCGAAAAGAAACCTTTAACAAAACAAGAAAAAAATCGCACTTGGGCAATTGTAATTTTAACTTGTTTCGTAGTATTCTTCTGGGCAGGCTTTGAACAAGCTGGTAGTTCTTTAACACTTTATACAGATAAATTTGTTGATCGTACAATTTTTGGATGGGAAGTTCCAACATCTTGGTTCCAATCCGTTAATCCAGCGTTCATCGTACTCCTTGCACCATTCGTATCTATGCTATGGTTAAAACTTTCTAAATCAAAGCGTGGCGATTTAAAAATACCAACAAAAATGGCATTTGGTATGATTTTACTAGGTATAGGTTACCTGGTTTTAACATTAGCGGTTCTAAAAACTGGAAGTAGTGAAGCTGATATAACTGTTAAAGCAAACTTATTATTCATCGTTATCACTTATATGTTCCATACAATTGGAGAACTATTCTTATCACCAATCGGTCTATCAATGGTAAGTGCAATTGCACCTGTTAAATTAGCATCATTACTAATGGGTGTATGGTTAGCTGGTTCAGGTATGGCTAACTGGCTAGCTGGTAAACTTGCTTCCTTTACACAATCATTAGGATACCTTGAAGTATTTGCAAGTATTGGCATTATCGTTATCGTCTTAGGACTTGTACTCCTTCTCTGCTCTAAAAAAGTTGCGAGTATGATGGAATAATACAAAAACAGACGCTTCTAAAATCAGAAGCGTCTTTTCTATTACTTCTCCTCTAAAGCCGTCACGTTCACGTGAACGCTTTCTCCAGGATTAGATACATCATACACTTGAGCAACTCCACTCTGCTCGTCACAGCTCTCAATCCATACTGGTACACCCTCATATGTAACATCAATTCTACTTGAAGAAGATAAAATTTGTTTCACACGTTTTACATCCATTCTACTATTCCTCCTTTTACTTACTACACTCCTTTCTATCTTTTCTTTTCCCTTTAGAATCTATTCCATATAGCAACATGTAAATTGATAGCCTTTTCTTCCTTACATGCTAACATTTACTCTCATATCACCTTTCTGACAAATAAAAAAAGACGTATATCCCACACGTCTTTTTCCATAATATTCAAATTTTAAGAAAATAATGTTTTTACTACTTCACTTACTTTATCATTATGAATTTGATAATACACTTCTAACCCTCGTCGTTCAAAGCGTACTACTTTATTTTGTTTTAATTTCGTTAAATGTTGCGAAACAGTTGATTGCGGAATTTCTAACACTTCCTGTAATTGTGTTACATTACATGTTCCACGTTGCATTAGTTCCATTACTAGACGTAGACGCAACGGATGCGCTAACGCTCTTAACATTTGTACATCTTCTTCTGAAATACGACATTCGAATTGATTTTGGCTCATAAAGTTCCCCTCATTTTCGTTTTTATTTTCTTTTTATTTATTTATATATCTGTTCTTATATTTCCTGTTACGACATAACTTTATCAACTTATAAAGCCGAAAATTTTTTCCATCTTAACCAACAAAGAACTCAGGAAAAATTCCTTGCTGATTTTGAATATTATACTATATGATATAACGAAAAAGCAAAACAGCGGGCTACAAATACATTGCTTGTAAACGTTGTTTTATCAGGCTTTTTGTTATATTTTCACCTCATTGCAATGTGCAGTAATGATATCGTAAAATACCATCTATAATTGATAACCTTTCGTAAAGTAGTTGGCGTATATTTAACCTCTTTGTTACACTAAAAGGAATTTTCAGTAAAAAAGGATGCCGTAACATTAAAAATTAACTCATTGCTTTTTAATTCGTATTTAATAGCTTGAACTGTGACGGAATACTTCCTATTAGATGTATTCACTGTCCCCTTTCTAACTTGATCAAATAGGACAAGCTATACCATTTCATATAATGATGGTCTCTCATATAAAACTTTAGGATCAATAATGTATAAACAACTAAAAGAATATGCAAATAATTTCTCTAGCCCGCTCAAATCTATTTGAACAGGCTTTTTGTCTACTTTATGAACAAAGCATTTCTTTTAACACTATTATGGAATAATTATACTTTTTTACGTTGACAATAGTGTTGAAGGAGAATATACTAAGCATGTAAGTTGATTGTGAATAGTTTCACAAATAATGTGAATTTCTTCACATAAAATAGATAGGAGTTGTCATTATTATGAGTACTTGGACACAAATTTATGACCCATTAAACAATATTTGGTTATCTGCTCTAATCGCAGCACTTCCAATTTTTTGCTTCATTATTTGTTTAGTGGGATTCAAAATGAAAGGTTACATGGCTGGTCTTTACAGTGTAATTGTTGCTATTATTCTTGCTATATTTGTTTATAAAATGCCTACAACTGCAGCAGTAGCATCTGCCGGATTTGGTGTTTTATCTGGATTTTATCCAATTTGTACTATCGTTATCGCAGCTATCTTCCTTTACAAATTAACTGTTAAAACAGAACAATTCAATGTCATTCGTGATAGCATTTCAAGTATTACAAATGACCAACGTTTACAAGTATTATTAATCGCTTATTCTTTCGGCGCTTTCTTAGAAGGCGCAGCTGGTTTCGGTGTTCCGGTTGCTATTACAGCTGCATTACTTGTAGGTATGGGCTTTAATCCATTAAAAGCAGCGGGTATTTGCTTAGTAGCTAATATCGCTGGTGGCGCTATGGGGGCTATGGGTATTCCAGTTACAGTACCTGCACAATTAACTGGAATAGATGCATTAACTGTCGGTCGTCAAGCAGTTTACATTTTGCCATTCATTAGCATTGTTTTACCGTTCTTACTTGTTTCAATGGTAGATGGATTTAAAGGCATTAAAGAAACTTGGCAAGGTATTCTTGTAAGTGGTGTTTCTTTCGCAATTACTCAGTTCGTTGTAACTTACTTCTTAGGCGCTGAACTTACTAATATTTTCGCAGCAGTCGTAAGTATGGTCGCTCTTGCATTATTCTTACGTGTTTGGCAACCAAAATCTTCTGCTAAAGAAGAAAAGCAAGAAGAAAAAGAATCTCATACATTCAATCAAATTTTATATGCTTGGTCTCCATTCGTATTCTTAACTGCATTTGTAACAATCTTTAATTTAAAACCAATTAAAGCTTTATTTGCTCCGGATGGTCCATTAGCAAACTTAGTATTTAACATTCAATTCCCTGGTCTTCATAATCAAGTTATAAAAACTGCACCAATCACAAAAGCTGATACACCTTTTGCAGCGATTTTCAAACTAGATGTATTCTCTTCTACAACTACTGCGATTGTATTAGCAATTATTGTTTCACTTATCGTCTACCGTGTAAACGGCAAAATGATTAAAGAATTAATGATTGAAACAATAAAAGAATTAAAGGTTCCAGTATATACAATTTGTAGCGTTATCGCTTTAGCTTACGTAGAGAACTACTCTGGTATGTCATCTACACTTGGACTTGCATTCTCTTCTACTGGTAATGCATTCCCTATTCTTTCTCCAATCTTAGGATGGATTGGCGTATTCATTACAGGTTCAGTAGTATCAAGTGGTTCACTATTCGCACCACTTCAAGCAGTAACTGCCGATCAATTAAACATCGTCCCATCTACTCTCGTTTCATTAAACGTAGTTGGTGGCACAATAGCAAAAATGGTTTCACCACAATCCGTAGCAGTTGCTTGTGCGGCAGTTGGACTAGTTGGTAAAGAATCTGCTCTATTTAAAACAGTGATGAAATATAGTTTAATCTTCTTAGCTATTATTAGCTTACTTCAATTAAATGCTGTATTTAATATCTTTTAAAAATAAAACACCGATCCAAATGGATCGGTGTTTTTTCACATTACATCTTCTTATTCTTTAATAAAGAAGCACCAGCAATTTCAGGATGCGTCATTTCGAATGGATCTAAAATAATATCCAATTCTTCTTCTGTCAGTACACCATGTTCTAAACATAACTCCCTAACAGATTTTCCTGTTTCAATTGCTTCACGTGCAATACGCGATGCTGCTTCATAACCAATATGAGGGTTAACTGCCGTAATAATTCCAACACTTTTCTCAACATATTGCTTCAGCAATTCTTCATTTGCTGTAATTCCTTTAATACAATATTCACGGAATACACGGAATCCGTTATTCATAATACTAATAGATTGAATTAAATTAAACACGAGCACAGGCTCCATTACGTTTAACTCTAATTGTCCTGCTTCTGATGCTAAGCAAATTGTATGATCATTACCAATTACTTGGAAAGCAACTTGATTAATTACTTCTGCCATAACAGGATTTACTTTCCCTGGCATAATAGATGAACCTGGTTGACGGGCTGGCAATTGAATTTCCGCCAATCCAACACGTGGACCAGATGCCATAATACGAAGATCATTCGCAATTTTAGACATGTTCATCATACATACTTTTAATGCCGCAGATACTTCTGTATATGCATCTGTGTTTTGCGTTGCATCAACTAAATGCTCTGCACCAATAAGTGGGAATCCACTAAATGTGCGTAAATGTTTAACCACTTGTTCAATGTACGTAGGGTTTGCATTTAATCCTGTACCAACAGCTGTCGCCCCCATGTTTACTTCATATAAATGTTGACGAGACTGTTTAATTCTTTTTATATCACGCTCAAGCACTCGGCTATACGCTTCAAATTCTTGTCCAAGACGAATCGGAACAGCATCTTGTAAATGTGTACGTCCCATTTTAATAACGTGATCGAACTCTTTTGCTTTTGCACGGAACGCAGCATGAAGTTCTTCCATTGTCATAAGAAGTTCTTCTAACATCATAAGAGTTGCAATATGAATTCCCGTTGGAAACGCATCATTCGTTGATTGAGCCATATTCACATGCGTGTTTGGGCTAATCTTTGCATACTCGCCTTTTTCATATCCCATACGTTCTAACGCTCGATTAGCGATTACTTCATTTGTATTCATATTAATAGAAGTTCCAGCACCGCCTTGAATTGGATCTACGATAAATTGATCATGGAATTTTCCATCAACAATTTCTTGCGCTGCCTCTGCAATTTCATGTCCAATGTCTTTCGCTAAGTAACCAGTATCCATATTTGCAAGTGCCGCCGCTTTTTTCACAATTGCCATTGCCGTAATGAGTGACGGATGAATGCGATATCCTGTAATCGGAAAGTTTTCTACAGCACGTAATGTTTGTACACCATAATAAGCTACATTTGGTACTTCCTTTTCACCTAAAAAGTCTTTTTCTATACGTATATCCTTCGTTGCTATCATTGTCATCACCTATACTTTTCATTCTAAATCCTTATCCAAAAAATTCGCCCTCTAAAAATACGAGTATCATGCAGAAGAATTTTTCAGTATCCACCTTCACTATATAGCACCTGTTTTGAAAGCGCAAACATTTATTTTTCTATATATACTTTTTATAAAGTGAAACTTTAATCAGCCCTCACCAATCGGACTTTAATGGGCAGCCCGACCCCTACCTAAATTCTTTGCTTTCACTGAATTTTGAAGTGGGGGTCTTACTGCCCATTAAAGTGGGATAAATATTTACAGAAAATCACTCTTCTACTTTCTTTACTTCCACCCGTTTAATTTGATGCATATCCTTTTCAAGAACTTTAAAAGAAAAGCCGGATTTTTCAATAATATCTCCTTCAGCAACGATTTGCTTTTGTACCATAATCCAGCCACCAATTGTATCTACATCATCAGCGATTAAGTGTATGCCAAATAAATCATTTATTTCACTAATAAGTACTTTTCCATCTACAATCTTACAGCCTTCACTTATATGCTCTATAGGCGGGTGTTCATCTTCATCGTATTCATCTCGGATTTCTCCAACAATTTCTTCTAAAATATCTTCTAGTGTAACGATCCCTGCGGTTCCGCCATATTCATCATATAATACAGCTAATGGAATTCGTTTTCTTTGCATTTGTAATAGCAAATCATGAATAGGGATATTTTCTAACACTTCAATAACTGGCCTTGTATATGGCGTAATCGAGCACTCCTCGTCTCGATTACCATCCATATAACGAATAAATAAATCCTTTACATTAACCATCCCAATAATTTCATCTTTATCTTCACCAAATACGGGATATCTCGTATATTTTTCTTGTGCAATTATTTTAATATGTGTTTCAAATGGTTCGTCCTCATATAATCCTACAACTTCCGTACGAGGTACCATGATTTCCTTTGCAACTCTATTATCAAATTCAAAAATATTATTTACATATTTAAATTCCCTTTGATTAATCTCTCCGCTCTCATAACTCTCAGATAAAATTAATCGTAATTCTTCCTCCGAATGAGCAACTTCATGTTCAGAAGCCGGATGTAATCCAAATACCCCTGCCACAAGCCTTGCGGAACCATTTAAAGCCCAAATAAACGGATACATTACTCGGTAAAAGTAAATAATTGGCTTCGATAATAGTAAGCTAACTTGCTCCGCTTTTTGTATAGCAAGCGTCTTCGGAGCAAGTTCACCAATGACAACATGTAAAAATGTAATCACTGCAAAGGCAATAATAAAAGAAACGGTACTTGCAATTGCAGGTGAAAATTGTAGTTTTAAAAACAACGGCTCGAGTAAATGTTTTATAGTCGGTTCGCCCAACCACCCAAGTCCTAAAGCAGTAATTGTAATACCTAACTGACATGCTGATAAATACTCATCTAAATTTGAAGTTACTTTTTTGGCTGCCAATGCTCCTCGTCGCTTTTCACTAACGAGTTGATCAATACGACTGCTACGTACCTTAATAATTGCAAACTCAACAGCTACAAAAAAACCTGTTAATGCAATAAGGATAGCGACCATCAATAATTTTATAATATCCACATATGCCCTTTAGCTTTCTTAGCTAAAGTTACACCTCCTTTAAAAAAGAAGTTTCACTTTAGTTTCTTCATTTACAGAAAAGCAACCCTATATAAAATTCACCAATTTCAAACCTCATACAATTCTAAAGGCAAGCCATCAGGGTCTTGGAAAAAGACGAATTTTCTCCCGGTTATTTCATCCATACGTATCACCTCAGTTTCAACACCATATTGATTTAAATGTTTCACAGCCTCTTCTATATTTGGAACAGCAAATGCTAAATGTCTAAGTCCAGCCGCTTCTGGAAAACTTGGGCGCTCAGGAGGACTTGGAAATGAAAATAATTCAATTTGATACTCTTCCCCTACACATAAATCTAACTTATAAGAATCTCGTTCCTTTCTATATACTTCATTTATCGCTTTAAAACCTAATATCCGGGTATAAAAATCCTTTGATAGTTCATAATTTGAACTAATAATTGCAACGTGGTGCACTCCACATATATTCATGTTCTGTATTCCTTTCTTTACCAAAGATGCATATTCTCCCTTGAAATGAAAAACATATATAGCAGAATATCTCTTTTAGGGGGTTTACTATGAAATTCATTACTTTTTTCGTGGGACTTATCGTTGTTTTCTTCCTTGCTTATATTGCTAGCAACAATAAGAAACACATTAAATTTAAACCAATTTTCATCATGCTTATTATACAGTTAATTTTAACCTATTTATTATTAAATACAGAAATCGGCCTCATACTTATTCGGGTCATTTCCAGTCTGTTTACAAAGCTACTCGAGTATGCCGCTGATGGTATAAACTTCGTATTTGGGGGGCTTGCCAATAAAGGTGAAATGCCATTCTTCCTTACTGTACTATTACCAATCGTCTTCATTTCCGTCTTAATTGGTATATTACAACATTTTAAAATACTCCCCTTCTTTATTCGTTGGATTGGTTACTTCCTTAGCAAAATAAATGGTCTTGGGAAATTAGAGTCTTACAACGCTATCGCATCTGCCATTGTCGGCCAATCAGAAGTTTTTATTACGGTAAAAAAACAATTAGCTCAAATTCCAAAACACCGTCTTTATACACTTTGCGCTTCTGCGATGTCAACCGTATCTATGTCTATCGTAGGTGCCTATATGACAATGATCGAACCTAAATATGTAGTAACTGCACTCGTTCTCAATTTATTTAGTGGCTTTATTATCGCACTCATCATTAACCCTTACGACGTGAAAGATGAAGAAGATATTTTAGAAATTAAAGGCGAAAAACAAAGCTTTTTTGAAATGCTTGGAGAATACATTCTAGATGGCTTTCGCGTAGCCATCGTTGTCGGCGCTATGCTCATCGGATTTGTCGCATTAATGAGCTGCATTAATGACCTATTCCTCATTATATTCGGCATTACTTTCCAGCAATTAATCGGCTACGTATTTGCGCCCATTGCATTCCTTATTGGTGTACCAAGTTCTGAAATTGTCACAGCTGGTAGCATTATGGCAACGAAGCTTGTAACGAATGAATTTGTAGCCATGATGGACCTTAGTAAAATTTCGAACAGCCTTTCTCCTCGTACAGTTGGTATCATTTCTGTTTTCCTCGTTTCTTTTGCCAACTTTTCTTCTATCGGCATTATTTCAGGTGCGGTAAAAGGATTAAACGAAGAACAAGGAAACGTCGTTGCCAGATTTGGCCTTAAATTACTATATGGAGCTACTCTCGTTAGCATTTTATCTGCAATTATCGTAAGCATTATGTTGTAATTAGGTAAAATTTTATCATTTTCTTCTCCCTATCTTTTGTATACAATAACGAATAGATGTCTTTATAAATAATCAAGACATCTATTTTTTATACATGTACAATCGCTTTTATTTAGCGTACAATATTTTTTATGTGTTTGAATGCGCTTCTAGATGTATATACTTTGATAGTTTTAAAGGAGAAAAAATGATGAAATCCGATATGAACAAAGATACTCGAGCCAAAAAAGGACGCTCAAAGAAAAAACGCCTACTTTGGTTCCTGCTTATTCCATTACTGGTTGTAGCACTTGGAGCAGGGGGCTATTCCTTCCATATATACAGTAAAGCAAAGTCTGTGTTAAGTAATGCCTATTCCGAACTGAGCCGCGGAGATAAATCCAGCAAACGTGAAAAGGCCGTTAAACCTATGACTGATAACATTTCTGTACTCATTATGGGTGTTGATGAAAGTGAAATTAGGGACAAAAATTATGGGAAAGCAACTCGTACAGATGCGCTATTACTTGCCACAATTAATAAAAACGATAAATCTGTTAAGCTTGTTAGTATTCCACGTGACTCACGTGTCTACATTAAATCACGTGAGAAATACGATAAAATTACACATGCACACGTATTCGGTGGTGTGGACAGCACGATTGATACGGTAGAGAACTTTTTAGATGTTCCAGTTGATTACTATGTAAAATTCAATTTTAAATCATTTATTAAAATTGTTGATTCCCTTGGTGGTATTACTGTCGATGTTCCAGTTGAGTTTACAGAACAAAATAGTAAAGACGAAGCAGATGCTATTCACCTGAAAAAAGGTCGTCAACATTTAAATGGCGAAGAGGCATTGGCGCTAGCTAGAACTCGTCATATCGATAGTGATTATATGCGCGGTCAACGACAACAGCTTGTTTTAGAAGCTATCGCTCAAAAAGCACTATCTCTTAATTCCATTAATAAGATCGGTGGTCTATTAGACGCTGTTGATAACGACTTAAAAACAAATTTAACTTTTGATGATATGATGACAATTGCAAAAAATTCAATGGATTCCAATTTAAAAATGGACAAAATGCAAGTAGAAGGTACTGATAAATATATAGGTGGTATTTATTATTACGTTCCAAACGAAAAAAGCGTCAATAATATATCGACAACACTACAAGAACATCTCGGTGTTACGAATAAAAATGAACATAAAAAATTATAATAAAAAGGCTNNAGCCTTTTTATTATAATTTTCAACATATTTTTGTACACATTGTGACAAAAAGAGACAATTATTACAACAGTGTAACATTTTTTATAAAAACATTACACACATAGTGAAAATAATAGTATACTAGTACGTACATAATGTTATTTTCATCATTTTTATACAAAAAATGTAATACATATATTTATACAAAAATTTCTGGGGGGAAATAAATGAAGCTAAGTAAAATACTGATCGGTTCTGTAATTGCTGGAGGCATATTACTTTGTGTAGGCGGTGTTGGCGGATATCAATATGTATCTAAACTAAATAATCAATTAGATACTACTGCATTACCGAATACTACATTTGAAGGTATTTCTCTCGATGGAAAAAATAAAAAAGATATTCAAGCTATTATTAATCAAAAAATAACTGAATTAGATCAAAAATCTCTTACCTACATATTCCAAAATGATAAAAAAACTTACACATGGAAAGATTTAGGGATACATTATAAAGAAAAAGATATTATCGACAAAATCTTTAAAGAACAAGAAGGCAACGCAATAACTCGTTATAAAATCCGGAAGCAAGCTGAAAATGGAGAATTAAAACGTGACTACAAATTAACACCTCAATTAAATACAACTGCTTATGAAAGCTTTATGAAGGATAAATATAATGAAACATTAAAAAATCCTGTTAATGCTGAATTAAGTATTGAAGGCACTACAGTAAATATTAGCCAAAGTCAAAATGGAGAAAAAATCGATAAAAAAAAGTTAACTGATTTAACGAAACAGGCCATTACTTCTGGCACGCCTGACGTTACATTACCAGTTACACTATTAAAACCTGAACGTTCTACAGAGGATATACAGAAAATGGGGATTAAAGAAGTTATTGCTGAGTACTCAACTCCGATGGCTGGTCGTAATGGGAATCAATCCTTTAACGTAAATAGGTCAGCTAACACTTTAAGTGGAGTTATTGTCGCACCTGATGAAACATTTAGTTTTAATGGCCGCGTTGGCGTAACTGATGCTGCACATGGTTACAAATCTGCAGCCGTATATTCACAAGGTAAAGTTATACAAAGTGCAGGCGGAGGCGTTTGCCAAGTTAGTAGCACTTTATATAGCGCAGCTTTAAGAGCAGATTTAGGAATTGTTTCTCGAAGCAATCATTCTATGCCCGTAAATTATTTACCACTTGGGCAAGATGCAGCAGTAGCAGATTACGGTCCAGATTTAAAATTTAAAAACAATACAGGCAATCATATTTATATTCAAGCATTTTCAAATGGAGGTAGCATTACTACACGTATTTTCGGTACAAATACTGGTAAAAATATTGAAGTTTCTTCTCAAGTAATTAGTAGGACTAATGATAGAATAACAGCCGTTACGTATAAAAAAGTTACACAAAACGGTGAAGTAATATCTAATGGGCAAATTTCAAAAAGCGTATATAAAAGCGCTCCAAAACAATAAGACGCTATCAAACGAACAAATTTAAAAAACAAAAAAGGCGTGATCTATTCACGCCTTTTTCTTTTGCAATAATAATAAAAAGGTTGCAAGATGGTCTTTTGTTTCTTCTAACGACCACATACGATTTCCTTGCTTTGCAGCTAATACGCACGCCTCTTCCCAACCATCCTTTTTCTTCATATATAATAGTTCATCACGTAATTTCAAAATAATTTCTTCATCTTCTTGCTCTATAAATTCTTCCATCACGCCTACTATTTCATCCTCGTGGATACTTAGCGTACAATACGATTTAAAAAAATATTGTAATGTCGTATACATATTTACTCCCCCTTCTTATTTATCAGATGGATAAGAAGTAATGATCTTATATCCTAAATCTCCTGACTTATCTCTCGCTAAAACAGTAACAGTTTTGAGTAACTTATCTTTTACATTCATATTTTTCTTTATTACCGTTTTTCCAACCGGGAATGAATGTGTCGTATTTAATACGAGACGAGCCTCTTTAGAATTTTTTAACCAATCTTGAATTTCCTTATCATGCTGCTTCAAACTATCTTTTACAGCTTTCGTTGCCGTTTCCTTATCATAGTATGTACTTGCTGCTGATACTTTATCTGTCTTCAAGCGATTCTTCAAATCTTCTTCTGATTTGCCTACATGTCTTTCAATCGTATGACCATTTTTAGGTGGCCCTTCCATTTCATCTAAAATATTATCACTAATTTTTTCTACTGATGTCGATTGATTCCCTGTTTGTTTCTCTGTTTTTTGTTCTTTTCCTGCACATCCACTTAAGATCAGCATGAGTGCCAATAAACTACCCAAGAAAAGACTACTTATTCGTTTCATCATATCACCTCTTCCATGATTATTATCGTAACTCCACTAAAAGTCAATTTCACACCGAAAAAACATACACATTTTTTAAATTCTTCACCTATTTTGCCATATTATCACCTGATTTTCATAAAATCGCTATTTTCCCTCTCTCTAGAAATATACCCCTATATTTTCATAATTATTTCCCAAGTTAATCCAACCCCGAAAGCACCGAATAAACCCTTTATTTAAAGGTTTTTTGGTGCTTTGTTAAAAATTAAAATATACCCCCTATTTTATATACATAATACCCCTATATAGTATATAAAGGGTGTTTTATCGACGTTTTCTACATTATGTAAATTTGCACTTGCCTATACAATGGAAATATGGTGTAATGCAAAAAAAGATAAAGGATTTTAAACAATGGCTGAAACAATTCAAAACTTCTTAACAGACTATTATTCAATCGCAATTCCACTTAGTATCTTAATTAACATCGTTATTAGTCTTTTAGGTGTTATCCCTAGTATTTTTTTAACCGCTATTAACATACAGCTCTTTGGCGTAGTAAACGGAACGATTATTTCGATCGCCGGTGAGGCATTAGGGGCTATTATCTCGTTTTATATTTATCGTATAGGCCTTCAAAAGTTCACTCACGATAAAGTAAATAAGTACCCAAAGGTAGAACGCTTACTTTATGTAGAAGGTAGAGAGGCCTTTCTACTCGTTCTATCGTTTCGATTCATACCTTTCATCCCATCAAGTATCGTGACTTTATTTGCCGCTCTAGGCAAAATGTCATTACTCTCCTTCAGTATTGCCAGTACAATAGGTAAAATACCGGCTTTGTTAATCGAGGTATATTCTGCATACCATGTCATGAATGGAACGAATGAAGCGAAGTGGATTGTCACAATCGCGGGGGGTGTTGGATTGTTTTATTTGTGGAAAAAATGGAGAAAAAAATAAAGAAGGAGCATAGGCTCCTTCTTTATTTTTGAAGTATTTTATTGATAATTCCCCTTAAAACCTTAGTTTATACCAACTGCACTAAATGATTGCTTAACTGCTGCTACTTCCGCAGAATTCGCACCATATAAGTCAGCTGCAGCTTGTACTGCACCAGCACGAGCTTGGCTAAATGTAGTAGATTGCGTGTAATATTGTGTGTTTGCACGGTAGTAAATTGCACCTAGCTTATCTTTACCAATACCAGTTACAGTTACACCGTAATGTGTACCGCCATTTGCTAATAAGTAAGCTTGTTTATTAATAATACCACTGTTTGTATGAACCCCACCGTTATCACTTGAACCCGTGTAACGCTTAGAATAATGATCTGGATCACCATACTTCGTAGGGTCACTCATAGAACGAAGTGCATCTCCTGCTTTACCAGGTGTGTAAATATCTTCACCAATCTCCCAATCTGGGTTACGGTTATCATAGAATTCTACTAAAGTACCAAAGATATCAGAAATCGCTTCATTTAAAGCTCCAGATTCATTTTGATAAATTAAATTAGAACTATTTTCCGTCACTGCATGCGTTAATTCGTGACCAATAACATCAATACCACCAGATAATGAAGTGAACGTTACACCATCACCATCTCCGTATACCATTTGTGATCCGTTCCAGAATGCATTATTATAATTACTTCCGTAATGAACTGTTGATTTTAATGGCGCTCCTGCATCATTAATAGAATTTCTATTAAATGTAGCTTTATAGTAATCATATGTTTTACCTGCATAGTAATGAGCATCTACTGCCGCTGCATCATACGCTGCATTGAACACATTATCTGCATCTGCCCATAATGTTCCTGGTAATGTTGAGCGATTTTTCGCATCATACGTGAAAATTGTTGCTCCGCGCGTATTATCTTGTAAGTAGTAAGATGAGCCAGATAACGTTGTATTAAGCGATTTCGTATCTCCTAATACCCCTTTACCAGTTCCTACTTTATTTGTTCCTGTTACAGGCTTTACAACTGCTTTTGCATCCTGCTTAGGAGCCTCTTGTTTAACTGGAGACTTATCATCATTCGTCACATGATCGATTGTATTAAACTTATTTAACACTTTACCGCTTTCCGCCTCAATGAAATAGTAGTAATTTCCTGGACTTGGATCTAAGAAGTTTAAATTTACAACGTATGCATATGTTGTTTCTTCACCGTTTTGATATACATATAAGTCCGCTTTTGGTTCTACCTCATATTTAGGTGTAACCCCTAAATCTTTTTGCGCAATTTCAATAGCTTTTGCGCCTTCAATCTTATTTTTATTTTTCAACTTGTCCTTTTTGTCTAAATCAGGCGCAACTGTTCCAGACAGTACTTTTAAAGAACCATCTTTACTTACGTGAGCTACTTGCGTAGACCCCCATACAGGTACTCCTTCATATACTTGTTGCAAACGTAATACTGTTGAATCAGTTACAGCATCTTTCTTCACTTGTTTCACTTTGAAAGAATCTTGCGCACTCTTTTCCCCTAACTTATAATCACCTTTTGCTGCATTTAAGTAATCAAACACAACAGATTCTGCTTTCTTACCAGTTGCCTCAGTTAAATCACCAGAAATAAACTCCGGTGACTGCACCGTCTCATTGTACTTCTTCGTAGAGAGAACATTTTTAGAATCCGCAAATGCAGAGCCTGTCCCTCCAAACGTTGTAACTGCCATTCCTGTTGCTAACACTAATGCTAAACTTTTCTTTTTCATGAACCTTCCCCCTAATAAATTATTTTTTGAAAAAGAGTAGTTTCATATTAGCATTATGTTTCCACTATTAATATACTAAAAATTCAAATAATTATTTTCTCAAGTATTGTAGAATTTTGGGGAACAAATATTGAAAAACCCCTTTCCGATTGGAAAGGGGTTCTTATTAAGAATTTATTACTTCTATTACTTCTTTAGCTTGACCATACATATCTCCAGTCCAAGCATATTGAGGTTCTAACACTACTAATATAGCCACTAATGCTAATGCACCAAAAATCATTTTTTTCATATTCATCTTCCTCCCTTTTCTTCTAATAAATTAATAGTTAGTCTATAATATCGATTACTTTCTTGGAATTCTAATACTTCCTCATGATATTTTGCTAACTCTAAATATACCTTTTTTAAATCTTTTTTATTTTCCTCTTGCTTAAAAAATGTTAAAGCTTCTGTCTCTAAAAACTTTTTATACACCCCCTTCTCTTCAAAATATTTATATTGAAGTATTAAAAGTGTATATAACATACTTTTATACTTCTCATCTCTTTTCGCAACTTCTATTCCTTTATTAATCCACTCTTTTACTTCTTCAAATTCCTTCAATTCAATGCATTGCAATGCAATCTCATATACAGCATCAATGTAATCTAAATCTTCTTCCTTCTTGTATTGTAAACATTGTAAATAATACTCTTTCGCTTTTGCATAATCCTTTAAATGGTAATGTAAATATCCCATGTTATTTAGAGCAATTGCTGTTATGTTATCTTTATCCGCAAAAGAATTAGCTTCTCTTAAAATATTTCTATAAATTGCTAAAGCTTCGTTATATTGTCTTTTCTGTATATAACTTAACCCTATCAATAACTGGCAATTAATCACATGACGAAATTTATATTCATTCTTAAAGCCTTCCATAGCTAAATGAGCAAAATGTAAAGCCATATGTTCTATTTCTAATTCATTATAAACCAGAGCTAAATTATAATAGATTCCAGTTTCATAATAGCCTTGTTCTTTCGCCATCACTTCAGTTTGAACTAAATAATCTAAGGCCGTTTTATATTTATGCTGTAAAAAATAATATAGACCTTTACTATACGTATATAATAATTTCTGAAATGGCGAATACTTTTTGTACATCTTTTTTAAGCTCTCTAATTCTTCTTCAACAGCAGGAAAATCTCGTTTCATAATTAAATAACGCGTATAAAGCAGTTTATAATAATTTATAATTTCAAAATCCAAAACATGCTTCATTTCACCTTGTAATTCTTCATATATGCGCTCTACTTGTGGCTTGTCCAAATGAACTAATGCATTTAACCAATCATCCAGCTTTCCCTTCACATCTTCTTCTACATCTCTCAAATCCGTCACGGCAATTTCTAACCTTGTGCAGAGCAATTGTAGAATTTCTTCTGATGCTTCGATCTTTCCATTTTCGATTTTACTTAAGTATGAGACAGAACAAATGCCCTGACATAATTCTTCTTGTGTCATTTTTTGCTGTAGCCGCTTGTAAAAGACTTGTTTGCCCATTTTTTCTAATGTTTGTTGCATTGTCCTCCTCCATTCTCATTTACCCCCATTACTCTAATAATACATAAAATCTAGAGAAATATAAATTGATAAATGTTAATTTTCTAAAAAATATGCATTATTTCATTTTTTTCTCTCTTGACTTCATACTAATATCTCTTCTTTGCTACGAATGGTGAAAAATTGGTATACTATAACCAAATTATGGAGGTGTTTTCGCGATGACTTATTATAAAGACGATAGCTATGCCTTACATACAGATTTATATCAAATTAATATGGCTTATACATATTGGAAAGATGGTATCCACAATCGCCGCTCGGTGTTTGATTTATACTTTCGAAAACTTCCATTTGAGAACGGTTATGCTGTTTTTGCTGGTCTTGAAAAGATTGTAGAGTACATAGAAAACTTCAGCTTTACCGAAAGCGATATCGCTTATTTAGCAGAATTACAATTTGAAGAAGAATTCCTTCACTATTTACAAAATATGAAATTCACTGGGACGATTCGAAGTATGCAAGAAGGTGAGGTTGTATTTAATAACGAGCCTTTATTACGTGTTGATGCACCGCTTGGCGAAGCACAAATTATTGAAACTGCCCTGTTAAACATTGTGAATTACCAAACATTAATTGCAACGAAAGCTGCTCGTATGAAGCACGCTGCAAATAACGATGAACTTTTAGAATTCGGCACAAGACGTGCCCACGAGTTTGATGCTGCTCTTTGGGGCACACGCGCTGCCTTTATTGGTGGCTTCTCATCTACGAGTAACGTACGGGCTGGGAAACGCTTCGGAATACCTGTAGCCGGCACACACGCTCACTCTTTCGTTCAAGCATATCGTGATGAATATGTCGCGTTTAAGAAATATGCTGAGACACATAAAAAATGCGTCTTTCTCGTTGATACATATGACACTTTAAAATCTGGTGTTCCAAATGCAATTCGCGTCGCGAAAGAGTTTGGGGATCGTATCGATTTTTATGGCATTCGCCTTGATAGTGGTGATATGGCTTATTTATCTAAAAAAGCAAGAAAGCTACTAGATGAAGCTGGGTTTACACATACAAAAATTATTGCTTCTAGCGATTTAGATGAATACACAATTATGCACTTGAAATCTCAAGGAGCAAAAATTGACGTATGGGGCGTTGGAACAAAATTGATTACGTCCTTTGAGCAACCAGCGTTAGGGGCTGTTTATAAACTAGTTGCGATTGAAGATACTGATGGAAAGTTAAATGATACAATTAAAATTTCATCTAACCCGGAAAAAATTACTACTCCAGGACTGAAGCGAATTTATCGTATTATCAACCGGGTTAATGATCATGCAGAAGGCGATTATATCGCATTAGATTCTGAAGAACCAGGAAAAGAAGAACGATTAAAAATGTTCCATCCTGTTCACACGTATATAAGTAAATTTGTAACAAACTTTGAAGCTCGCGAACTGCATAAAGACATTTTCGTTAACGGTGAAAGAACATATGAACTACCTGACATATTGGATATTCAAAAATACAATGAACAGAGTCTCGCGCTATTTTGGGAAGAGTATATGCGAACTTTAAATCCTGAAGAGTACCCTGTCGATTTAAGTCAAGAATGCTGGGATCATAAAATGAATTACATTCAAACTGTTCGAGAACAAGTTGAAAAAAATATACAAAAATAAAGTGAAACTTT
>NZ_NVEC01000130.1:0-15277 GCF_002571225.1 Bacillus sp. AFS059628
TCTTAAGATAACGAAATTGGATAATCATAATCCTTTTGTTACTTGCACCAAAAGGAATGAATAAGTTAATTCTTTAAGAAAGGTGGTGAAAACAATGGCTAAAAAAAAAGCAGTGAAAGTATTACGGAAACAAAAGAAAAGAGAAACGCTGCGACGTTTCACGCAGAAGCAAAATATCGGACGAGCTTGTCTCACGGCTAAAGAATTTCGTTTACTTCAGCGCATGTCACATAGTTCAAAAGCATTGCGAAATGTTGGGTTGTATACCATTAAACAAAGTTATTTGAATCATAATAAAATAGCTACTGTAAAAGAAGTGGATACTGCCATGCAAGCCGATATGAATTACTGGGGCGTGCAATCAAACTCTGTCCAAGCCATTCGTAGAGCCTTATATGCAGAAGTAAAAAGCTTTTTTAAAGCATTGGAACAGTGGAGAAAAAAACTGAGAATTTCACAGGGCGTCCTAAGTTTCCGAATTATTCTCGTTCCACTGACAAAAGAATTATTGAAATCTATCAAGTTTCAAAAGTAGATGAGAACGGGTATTGGATGATTCCGATGAGTGTCGCGTTCAGGCAAAAATTCGGTTCCATTAAAATACGTATGCCTAAAAACTTAAGACATAAAAAAATCTCCTACATTGAGATTGTACCGAAGCAAAAAGGTCGGTTCTTTGAGGTGCATTACACATATGAACTGCACGTTTCTCAAATGAAGAAACAATCCACGACTACGAGTAACGCTTTGAGTTGCGATTTAGGTGTAGATAGATTAGTAAGTTGCGTGACAAATACAGGTGATACATTTTTAATTGATGGGAAAAAATTAAAATCTATTAACCAGTACTTCAACAAAAAGATACGTAATTTACAGCAAAAAATACAGAAAATGGAATTCAAAAACGCGTTATAACGAATAAAATGGCTACACTTTGGCATAAACGAGAAAAGCAAATAAATGGTTACATTTCACAAACAGTAGGCCTGTTGTTCAAAAAAGCGAAAGAATTCGATATAGATACGATTGTCGTAGGGTATAACGCTGGATGGAAACAAAAATCTGATATGGGAAAAAAGAATAATCAAAAATTTGTTCAAATCCCATTTCATAAACTGATTGCAGCAATTGAGAATAAGTGTGTAAAAGAAGGCATCCGCTTTTTCAAACAAGAAGAAAGCTATACTTCAAAAGCTAGTTTTCTGAATAAAGATCCGGTTCCAGTTTGGTCTAAAGATAATAGAGCCCAATATTATTTTAGCGGCAAACGAATCACTCGTTGTCTGTACCAAAGTAAATCAGGAACATGTATTCATGCGGATATTAATGGTGCGCTGAATACATTGCAAAAATCACAAGTTGTAGAATTGGATGAAAATCTGAAAGTGAAAACGCCAATTCTATTAGAAGTGCAAAAACGTAAGGCTTTTGCTTCGCGCATAGCTTAGTGGGTGCGTCAACCATCCATGTGTACTCGATTTTTCGGGGCTTGTAGTACACGCCAGATTCATCTGAGTGGTGGCTTCTTTCATAAGGAAGAACTACTCTTTTTCGAAAGGGTGGTGCAAGTGGGAAAGCAATCGTTCGTTGCCAGTACCAACCAAAAACATACTTGGGGTGTTACCATATGGTGGCATGAATGCTAGAGCGTCAACTGTCTAGCGATAGATGAAAAGACCTAGTGTTCTAACTCAAGCCCCCACTGAAATGTTTTATCTCAGTGGGGGAGTTGACTTACTCCCCTGTTTCAGCAAATCGTTTTATACGTTCTCCAATTTCATCGCGAACACGTTGAAATTCAGACCACTCTTTTCCTGCTGGATCATCAAATCCCCAGTGAACACGATTTACGTGCGAAGGTGTCGAAGGACAAACAGAATCTGCATGACTACAAAGGGTAACAACTAAATCAGCGTTATTTAAAATATTTGAATCGATTATATCCGATGTTTGATTCGTTATATCAATATTTACTTCATTCATCGCTTTAATAGCATTTGGATTTACTCCGTGTGCTTCGATTCCTGCAGAATATACATTCCACTTATCACCTAAATATTGTTTGCCCCATGCTTCTGCCATTTGGCTTCGGCATGAATTTCCTGTGCATAAGAAATAGATTGTCTTTTTGTTTTCCATGTTGTTTTCCGCCTTTGTTTTTAAATTATACTGGTTAATCATTAAAATATTTACGCTTAAACCAAAAAGCGACGTTTACAAGTGCAATCATTACAGGTACTTCCACTAACGGACCAATAACAGCTGCAAATGCTGCGCCTGAATGAATGCCAAACACACCAACTGCTACAGCAATCGCTAATTCAAAGTTATTACTACCTGCTGTAAATGCTAACGTTGTCGTCACCGGATAGTTTGCACCAATTTTTCTTCCCATAAAGAAAGAAACAAAAAACATGACAATAAAATAAATGAGTAATGGAATTGCTATTCTTACTACATCTAATGGTACACTAACAATCATTTCTCCTTTTAAAGAGAACATAACGATGATTGTAAATAGTAATGCAACTAATGTAATTGGACTAATCTTCGGTATAAACACCTTTTCATACCACTGTCTTCCCTTTAACTTAACGAGTACAAAACGTGTCAACATACCTGCTATAAAAGGAATTCCCAAATAGATAAATACGGATTTCGCTACTTCTATCATTGTAATATCAACAATAGCTCCTTCAATCCCTAACCATTCTGGAATGACTGTTACAAACACGTATGCATAAACGGAGAAGAATAACATTTGAAATACTGAGTTGAAAGCTACTAAACCTGCAGCATACTCTTTATCCCCATCTGCAAGGTCGTTCCAAACAATTACCATTGCAATACAACGTGCTAAACCAATCATAATGAGTCCGACCATGTATTCTGGCTTATCAGGAAGAAAAATAATTGCTAAAACAAACATAAGTACAGGTCCAATAATCCAGTTCTGTACTAAAGATAAAACCAATACTTTTACGTCTTTAAATACGCGCCCCATTTCCTCATAACGAACCTTTGCTAACGGTGGATACATCATGACAATTAAACCGACAGCTAGCGGGATAGACGTTGTTCCAACTTGTAATGTATTCAGTCCGTCTACTACACTAGGAAATACAAACCCTAAACCAATCCCAACAGCCATAGCTAGAAAAATCCATAGCGTTAAATATCGATCTAGAAAAGATAAACGTTTCATTTTATTTTCCATCTCCTATTAACAACAAGAATTTTGTTCTACTACGTTAGAAGTCGTGCAACAAGATGCCTCTTCTATTTTATGAACATCACTCTGTGCTTTTGTATAAAAGAATTCCCACTCGTTCCCATCAGGATCCGTTACCCAAAACTTATCTTGAACCGCATAGCAACAAGTTGTATCCATCTCATCACGTGCAAAGAACCCTTCTTTTTCTAATCTTTCTTTATGCAATGTAATCTCTTCAGCTGTATCCACTTGGAAACCGAAATGATTTACCTGATTTCCGTTCACTTCATCTCGTACGTTTAGCGTGAAGTTAAGTCCTGGCGTCTCTAATAAAAATTTTGCATAATCCACTTTCACCTTAACTGGTGACACACCAAATACCTTTTCGTAGAATTCGATAGACTTCTCTAAATCCGTAACATTTATACCAACATGAACATATCTCATAGCTTATTCCTCCTCTTTATTTGTTATTAATCAATTTTTTTTGATTAATAGTACGAAATTTTAACAACAGCTACCTTTGCCTGTTTTTCTAAAGATACAACATAATTCTTCTGATAATAAATTGTTTACTTCCGCATCATTTAAATCATAATAACTCCACGTACCTTTTGTTTCTTTTACAATTAAACCTGCATCTAATAAAATCTTTAAATGATAGGACAACTTAGATTGCGTCATGTCAAAAACCTCTGTTAAATCACATACACAAGTCTGGCCTCGCTGACAAAGTTCATACATAATCTCTAAACGCTTCTGATCAGCCAACGCTTTAAACTTTTTCTCATATAACTTAAAATCCTGTGCCACTGTAGGTTCCTCTCCCTTCATCAATTTTTTTTGATATTTATAGTATATACGCAGATGAGTTTTATATGCAACTATTTCATCAATTTTTTTTGATATACAAAAACTTCCTCGCATTCTATCTTTGTTACAATAAAAAAAGACCATAGCTTTTTCAAAGATGAAAAACTACGTTTCTTTTACAACTTAATAGTTACAATATTCCCCAGCAATGGAGTCCCTATAACTCTTTTTAATTTTAATCTGACCATTATAGAGTAATGCCCTATCACCATCAATCTAAGAAAAACAAATACCCAAAAATGAGAAAAATCAATATAACTCTTCGGCAAATAAAGGTAACTCTTGTTTTTGTGCGTATTCATAAAAAGCACGTCACCCTTTCTCATTAACATAAGAGAATAGTAACGTGCTTTTAATTTCAAAAATAGTCTAAATCCTTAAGTTGATGTTTGTGGGGTGGGACCCTAATAAGAACGGTATCTAAGGTTGTATGAGTGGTGTTAGTTCCATTCCAAAGGCCTCAGCCGACGATTAACTCAAGTACCGATTTCGGATGACCCCCATGTGATGAAGTTCGTGTCCTGCGATGCCGTATGCGAGGGCGCGCGCCGTAATGCTTAGGTTGTTGGCTGTGCCCTTGCGGGTCCACGCCTCCGCCGGTAGCCCGCGCAGCAATGTGATCGTTGATTGCCGTACGGCCCGGTAGTCTTCGGCCAATTGCGCCGTTGTCCAGCTTCCGAAAGGAGGCAGGAACAATTCCTGATCGAAACCGGTCAGAGGCGTCTGGTCCCCTCTTGCGAACCGGAGCAGGCGGTAGGTCATGACGCGTTCCGCGTCTGCAATGTGGCCCACGACTTCTTTCAGCGTCCATTTTCCTTCCGCATACCGATATGCGGCCTGGCTTTCGGTCAACGATGCCAGGAGCTCGGTCATTTGCTTTTCCTGGGCGAGCAGAATGTCGATGATGTTACCGTCCGGCACCAAACGGATATATTCGCCGGAGCTCCCGGCGTATTCTACTTCTGACGGTCTTTGATTCATGCATAGTCACCTCTTTATGTATATATAGAAAATTATAGTACTCGTCTATGTCTAATCAATTCGTGAAATGATAAAACTTTCCTTCTAATAATTGAGGATAAGCAACTACTTAGTCGGTCGCCATACTATCCTGATTCGTTAGCACAATAAGCAATGCTAATCAATCATGCATAAAAATTAGAAGTTATACAATATTTCGAAGGTAGTAATATATATTAGGTTATTCCAAAACATACATAAATACATTTTGTCGAAACTATTAAAAAGGGAGAATTTCTCTAGCTGGAGAATTAATCATTGTGTTACCAATATGTAAAAAATCTCAATTTAAAATTAAAGGAGAACAAAATGGGACAAATAATTGTATCAATGTACCTCTCATTAGATGGTGTCATGGAGGAACCAACTTGGACTGCTCCATACTTCAATGAAGAAGTGGCAAAGTTTCAATCCAATTTACTGTTTGAAAGTGAAGCTCTTCTACTAGGGCGAGTAACCTATCAAGGTTTTGCAGCTGCTTGGCCTTCTATGACTGATGAAGAAGGTTTTGCTGATAAGATGAACAGCATGCCTAAATTTGTTGCTTCAACAACTTTGGAAAAAACCGAATGGAATGCAAATCTTATCAAGGGTAATATTGTAGAAGAAATATCGAAACTGAAGGAACAGCCCGGTCAGAACCTTTTAATCTATGGTAGCAGTGAGCTTACACAAACATTAATGCAACATGACCTCATTGATGAATATCACTTTATAGTCAATCCCGTTATCGTAGGGAGCGGAAAGCGTCTCTTTAAAGACCAGAGCAATACAAAAGCATTAAAACTTATAGAAACAAGAACGACCAGTTCAGGTGTCGTTATTCTTTCCTATCAGCCGGAGAAAAAAGAATAATTATTGATAAATTATATAAACAAAAAACTCATCAGAATAAATCCTGTTGAGTTTTTTTATAAGATAATACATATATTAATTTATAAAAATTAGGGCGTTATATTAATCAGACATGTATAGAATATACAACCAACATTTCTAACAAGATCTCGTAAGAAATTTGGAGATAAAAAGTTTTGAATCTCTTGAGCAAATAGTTGTAATTCATTGGATACAGAAATGGACATACAAAAACGCCATCCTTTCCTATGATTCTACAGAAAGGATAACGTCTTTTTAGTTTTATGGATAGTGCAAAACTTTAGCTTTATAGCAATACTTTATATAGCTGTTTAATAATTAATTCTGTTATTTACCTATGTTTACATGACCTTCGTTATCGGTAATAAAAAAATCTTTCAGTAAAGATCCTTTTTATTTCATCACTATTATTTAATTTTATTTATTAAACAAAGAATTTATTGAAACGAATCTTTAAGTTCAGTTGAATTAGAATAGAATTTTGCTTTTGATGGTTGAATACTGCAAATAAATAGTATAATAGATATCAAAAGCATTACAAATGCTCCTGAAACTACAACAAATCGTATAGATATAAGCTCTGAAAAAACACCAAAGATTACAGTAACTGTAATAATTAAAAAAGCCTCAATAAACCCGTAAATACTTACAACTCTGCCCATCACATTAACAGGTATATTGTTTTGATAAAATGTGTAAAAACCGGTATTAGAAAAGGCAGTAGCAAATGATAAAACAAAAACCCCTACAGATGCTATAAAAAAGGTATTAGAAGATGTAAAAATCATATAACCTACTGCAGTTATTAAGGAACCCATACCCATAAGCCATGAGGTAGGTATTTTTTCATTAATTATTGCATTAGATAAAGAACCTGCCAATACTCCTGCTCCAGCAATGCTGACTAAAATTCCATATTCACCTTCAGATAAAGAAAGTATCCTAGTTGCAAAAGCAGCTTCCAAGGAATCTGTAGCTGTCATCATAACTACCATCGCACTAAATAAAAGATATATTATCATGACATATAGAAACTTACGGCTAAATCCAATAACAAGCTTCCAATCATCTATTAATAACCTAAGAGATAATTTTGTTGTATCTGATGTTTTTTCTAACTGTGCAGAGGATTCAACATTAGGCATTCCTACTGTAATTAATGCAGATAAAAATAAAGCTCCAGCATTGATATAAATAGCCATGTTAGGTGTACCAATTGTAAACATCATTCCCGCTATTGCTGGTCCAGTCAAAAATGCTCCGGAATCAAGTAGGCTACGTAAAGAGTTGAAACGTTTTCTTTGTCCTATTGGTATTAACTTTGTAATATAAGTTACCGATGTTGAGTGGTACATAGAGCTCGCTATTGTAATAAGAAAGACCATAGCATATATAAGCCCTAAAGAAGAGAAGAAAGGTAATAATGCAATTAGCACAGTCTGAAAGACACCTAGTGCTATCATGAGATATTTTTTATTTAAACGATCTACAAGACTTCCTGACCAAATGTTAGTAAACAATGTTGATAAAGCCCTAATAATATATAAACCAGAGACAGCAATTGCCGATTCTGTTATGTTAAGAACGATAAGGTTTAGAGCAATAAAGTAAACCCAACTTCCAACACTTGAAACACCAATACTAAACAATAAGATAGATGGATACCGCCAAGTTTCCAATGTTTTTTTTAGACTCAATTGAATTCCTCCTAAAATATAATTAGATAGAATGCAACACTTAAAACAAAATAAAAAAATCCCACCCCCAAGACTTGAAGTCTTAGGGACGAGATTTATCATCGCGGTGCCACCCTAGTTTATTAATATGTCGCCATATTAACCTTATCAGGTACGGCATTTAAAAATGCTTATACCTTAGCTCTATAACGGGAGCTCCCGTCACATCACCCCCTCCTAAAAGGTTCCGACGTGCTGCTCTGAGGCTTGCTTCAATAAAGAAATTCTAACCCTTTTTCAGCTACCAGGGTTCTCTGTATAGAATTCACTTTATTTACTCTTCTCTTCATCGCATTTATTTTTTATATAATATCACCTATTGGTATCCGCGTAAATGTCTGAATTTTTTATAATACAAAAAACCTATTAAGATATATGATTCTCATCTAACAACTAAAAAAAGAAAAATACTTCAGGGCAAAAATTATTTGTAACTTTAATACAAAGTCTTTTTTTCGTTTTGGGGGTACTATAAAATATTAGCTTGATAGCGATGTGGCGAGACCCCAAACAGTACGATTTTATTTCAAAGACATAACGATCTTACTACACACTTTTTATTTATCTCACACTCTCATCTGCTAGCATTACTATTTTTTATTATTAATGTTGCCGTTTCACTCGGATGGCTAAGAGGAAAATGATGGCCATATGAAACAAAATCAACCTTACCAAGATGCGATGGAGCAGAATAACCTCTGTCATAATCCCCCCAAATAATATGAAGATTATACTTTGTTACTTCATTGAAATCACCTTGATTGTTTTTCAGTAGTAAACTGTTAAGCTGAACCGTAGTATTTAAAATTCTAGGAGAAGTAAAACTGGTCCTTATTTTTTCAATATAATGTTCAGGGATGCTCTCGATACTTTCAAACAAACCATTACTTAATAAATAACGCTCTATCAAATTAGTAGTTGCCAGTTTTAATGTCCATTTGTTCATAAATTGAGGAACATTTAGCGATTTAGCATTTTTTTTAACAACAGGTGGCTGAAGTAAAGTGATTGAATACTTCTTATCTATGTACTCTTGTACCAATGCTTTCAGAAGAATAAATGCACCGAATGAATGGCCAATTAGATGTGCACCATTAGTAGCTTTCTCCAATAACTTTTTCACTACATCCAAATAGATATATAGAAGATTTTTCTCTAATTTAAAAGGAGAACGTCCCAAACCTGGAAGATCCAAGATCCATACAGGTTGACCAGTTTTTTCATGAAGCTCTTGTGCTAAAGGAAATAAATCCTCTCCATCACTCAATAAACCATGTAATAAAATAAACGGTTTACCCTCTCCTTGTAATTGGTAAAGGGTAGTGTTATCACATAATGTTCGTTTAAATAAATGATTATGCTGGCCATTTTGATACATCATTCGATAATCCAGATCTGCTACTACGGCAGGGAAAAATTTCATTACACTCGTCTCCTTAAACCAATCTCCTCCCATAATTTTTTTCGCTGAAACATTTGAAAATTTTCGTTTTGTAATAAAATTCAGTCCATCAGAAGGAATTTTTGTTATTTTACTTATTCCACTATTCATAATTGCTTTCATAAGTGGCATTGGAACAGAAATTTTTGGTGCCCTCATATTCATACTTTCCGACATAATACTTAATAATTCAGCAATGTTCTGATCGTGCGGTTTCTCTTCAACAAGTGTATATGTTTGAATAGTCGGTTGCTCCAATCTGAAAACCTGCACAATAAACTTCGCAAGCTCATCGTTTGAAATAAGTGGTAACCTATATCCCTTACCTCCAGGAATCACTGGCATGAGCCCTCTTCTCATACTCATCACAAGCAAACCTAATCCTGCTATCTGTTCTGTACTCCCTGTTTTACTACTACCGACTACAGTTGGCGGATTAATTACAGAAAGCGGATAACCTACTGCTGATGCCTGGTGACGGATATAAAGATCTGCTAAAAATTTTGTTCTCTCATATGGATTTTTTATTTTCAAATAATCGTTTCCCTCTTTAAACACATCAATTGCAATCTTGCTATTTTTATCATCAAAGGGGCTCATATAACCTACAACATGAATAAATTGTTGCAAGCTCTTCAATTGATGAATACTTTTAGCTAATTCACTAATATGTTTTGCGCCATTTAAAAATACGGAAGCTGCCTCTTTACTTGTCGCTTGAATATCCATGGGGCCTCCTGCGTGAATAATTACATCCGTTTTCAATACCCTCTCCTTATCTTCAGCACTTAGACCTAAATCTATTTTCGTCAAATCACCTTCAATAAAGTCCATAACTGCCTTTTTTAAGATGCCTCTTTCTTGAAAAAGGCGTATTGCTTTACTTTTCGACCTCACTAAAAGAAGAATTTTAACATCCTCTTTGGCTAATTCTTTCACTAATTGCTTTCCAATAAAGCCTGTTCCACCAATTAAAAATACTGTTCTCATATAAGATCTCCTTTTTAGTACTATTCAGTACTAATTTGATGTAAAAAAAATGCTTCTTTTATCGAAGCAATTTTAAAAAATGATCTGCTGTTTTCGTGATTACAGTTGCATCCTTCAATGTTTCTGAAATAAATAACGCTCCTTCAAGATTTGTAATAAAAAGGGATGCAACCTCATCAATATTAATCGTATTTCTGAATTCTCCATTCTCTACCCCTTGTTTAAGCAATAGAGAAACCTTCTTTTGTAATCCTGTAAAAAAAAGACCTATTTTTTCTTTTATTTGTGTGGCCTGTGTAGGACTTTGAATATAAAGAGTAATAAATGGACAGCTCCCTTTATACTCTCTCGACTGAACTCCTTGTGATAATTGCTTTAAAAACAGTTGGATACGATCTTCAACTAAAAATTGGTTCTGAGAAAGCACGTCATCAATTGCAGATTGATACATTTCAATCCAATAATCAACGACCCCTTCTAATAGTACTTCCTTATTAGAAAAGTGATAATACACATTAGACTTTGAAACTTTGCTTACACGTACTAATTCATCCATACTTGTATAAGCAAACCCTTTTTCTAAAAATAATGTTGCAGCTACTTCAATTACACGTTTTTGATTCATTAATTTTACCTTTGTCATAACTAGAACTATATAGTACTAGTTTAAATATTGCAAGTATTTATGTTAATTTAGAAAAAAATTTGATAAAAAAAGTTCCACTAACATTGATTTTACTGCAAAAAAATCTTAGCATCAGTGTTACACAAAAAAGAAAAGGAGTGGATCCCCCACTCCCTTTAACTATCTACCCCTGATTCCTCTGCACCTCTCTAAACTCCTCCTTCACCTTCTCTAACAACCCTTCTTCCGTAATTAATCGATACGCCGTATTCGCTAATGCTTTTGCGGATGTAATCAACGCTTTATCTCCAAGTTCTGAACGCGCTGCTTCTCTAAATTCATTCGTATGTGCAATTAAATCATCTGAACCAATTTTAATGTACGGATGAATGGTCGGTACGACTTGGCTTACATTTCCTGCATCTGTTGAGCCGATGCCAAATCTTTCTTTCCGATTTACGTCTTCACCTTGTAATTCTAGTTCTTCGGCTACGACTTCATTAAATGTTTTTGTTACGAGTAGTTCATCGATTTCATTTTGGAATTGATGAATTTTCACTTTCGTACCTGTTGCTAATGCTGCTCCCTCTGCGATATTTCTTACTTTCTCTGTTACTTCCGCACATCTTTTTCGCGTTGCTGCGCGGATGAAGAACCTTGCTGCGGCATAGTCAGGAATAATGTTAGGTGCTTTTCCGCCCTCAGTAATAATGCCATGAATTTTCACATCTGACGGAAGTTGTTGGCGAAGTGCGTTAATGCTGTTATACAGTTGAATGACCGCATCTAATGCGTTAATTCCTTCTTCTGGTGAAGCTGCAGCATGAGCTGTTTTTCCGTAAAAGTGAAAATCAAGTGGATCGACTGCTAGTGAAGGGCTCGTTGTCGCTGTTTTTCCACTCGGATGAATCATAAGTGCCGCATCAATATCTTTAAATAAACCAGCTTTTACATAACTCGCTTTCGCACTACCGTTTGGTCCTCCTTCTTCAGCCGGCGTACCAAACACGACAACTTCCCCGCCAATTTCTTCAAGCGTTTCTGATAATGCGATCGCTGCTGCAACGCTAATTGTGCCAATTAAATTGTGACCACACGCATGACCGAGTCCTGGTAAAGCGTCATACTCAGCTAAAAATGCGATAACTGGTCCTTGTTTTCCCGAGCTTTTTCGTGCGATAAATCCTGTTTCATGACCAGCTATATTGTGCTGCAACTGAAATCCTGCACTACCTAGTAATAAACTTAGCGTTCTAGATGCGTAAAACTCTTGGTTACCAATCTCCGGATTCACATGAATATCGTGACTTGTTTCTATGTACTTTTCCTTATTTCTTTCAATACTCTCTTCAATTGTTTTTCTTTGTGACGTTACTCCAGTCGCTCCCATTTCTCTTCCCCCTTATATTTTCACGTAAAAAAGCCTCTTTCTAAAAGATAGAAAGAGGCTTCTGCATATACAGTCAAAATGAGCTTCTTTCTTATCTTTCAAGTTACCTTGCTGGAATTGGCACAGTATTCATAACGAATCCGCTGCCGAGGTGTCATAGGGCCAGTCCCTCAACCTCTCGCGATAAGAATTTTCATAAAATTATATTAAATTACATTCATTCTAAGTTCATTCCGATTAAAAGTCAAGGAATTCCTATCCGAATTTACCGAATATCTAAAAATCCTTTTAATACACCAATTGTTTCTGGTGCTTGCAGTCTTGCACATACGTACGGAAATTCCGTACTACCTTCAAATATCATTTGGGATGTGAGCGGTGCGCCTGCCCAGAAGATTTCATCATCGATTACGATAAACGGAAATGCTTTATTTTGTCTTTGTAACTTTATATTTTTTAATGGAACTGGTCCATCACTATACACTGTTATTTGCGCATTTGTACGCATTAACGCTTGCCATACTCGTTTGTCCACTTGTTTTGTACTTGGAAGTGAAATAATAATTTTTCGTTTTGCAGCTAAAATATCTTTCAATAGCCCTTTTGGCTCTTCAAGATTCATTTCCATAAACCAGCGTAAACGTTTTGAAATTTTCCGCTCCCACAATTGCCTTGAGGTCGTGCGATCATACACATCTCCGTGACGTTCTATGTGAGCTGTTAATTGTGATAACGCTTGTTTTCTTGAAAGGTTTTTACGCATATAATGGCAATCTGATAATTGAATGAACTTCCCTCTCGCTCTTGTCACTGCTACATTGACGAGGCGATGGTTTTTATGGTCAAAGAATAATACGCCAGGCCGTTCTTGCGGATAACTGTCAACTGTATCAAAGATCATCATATCTCTTTCAGAACCTTGGAACTTATGAACTGTCGCCGCTAAAACTGGTATGTTTTGATATTTCGTTCTCTGCAACATTTCTCTAATACACGTCGATAAAAAGCGAGACTGCGCCCTGTAAGGCGTCACAACACCAATGGATTGAACACCGTCTAACAGTCCGATCAACATCATTTGCATCGCTACTAAACCAGACATAATATTAAAACGAGATCCTGAAGCAGCGTCTTTTAACGAAAATGCTCCCATTAGACTCGTATCAAATAAAACGCTTGCCTCATTTGCGAACGGTTGCAATCGCGCAAGTTCTTTACGTTCTGAAACAGACGGATGGTCATATACTCTATTTTTATAAATAAATGAGTTTGTAAACTTCGATATATCCGCATGCATACGTCTTTGTTCTTGTAGCATAAAGAGGTTCGGATGTGCTTCTGATTTATTAACAGACTCAACAATTCCGGCATGGTAAAACATATCTTCCCCAAGCCACTTTCGAACGAGTTCATGGTTTGCCATCGCAATTGGAGGTAACTGTAAAAAGTCACCACATACGACAATACGCTTTCCAAGTGAAGCAGCTAACGCAATTTGCGGAACATATGCCATACTCACTTCATCTACAACAACTAAATCAAATGTACGCTCATAAATAAGTGAATCAATGGCACATTTCGATAAAGTTGCGCCGATTACTTTCGCATTTTCAATGTATTCTTTTTCTACTTCTTTAATTTTAGCTTTTTGCTTTCGAAGATCACTTTCAATCTCTTGTATACGCTTCTTATCAGCAGAAGTTGCTTTATACGATAAAATCTTTTCACGAAGATCTTGGCGTGTTTCTTCTAAATAGAGTCTTTCTTCTCCCCAAGATCCGTTCGTCGTTTCAACTAACTTCGACGCAAGTAACGTTTCATGATTTCGTATATGTTCATGTTGGCTATAACCGTAACGAACAATTTCGCCAGGCGTCCATTTCTTTTTCTTTTCAATTTGCTTCGTTACTTCACTCATTAATACGTCCACTGCCGCATTACTGTGAGCTAATACAAGTACCGATTTTCCTTTTTGATAATGAGCCGAAATAATACGTGATAAATTGTAAGACTTCCCTGTTCCAGGCGGTCCCCACACGTACGTCGTCGGATTGTAAAACGAACGATACGCCAATTCATTTTTCGGATTTTTCATCTTCTCAATATGTTTCGGACTGCTCGTCCCATCAACAAGACGCTTTATACGATTACGTTTTAGCTTATCTTTACGCGCTTCTTTTAATCGCTCCTGTAGTTGCTCTAACAATTGCCACGGTTCACTGTATAAAACAGCTTCTCGTATTTCTCCTTGTATATAGTCATTTAATTTCAGTTCTATTTCTAATCCATGTACAGATAATACTTCCCCTGTCGCTTCCTCACCATCGAACTCAATTCGAATTGGTGAACCTTCCGGTAAGCTTACTTCCGAGATAAGCTGAAATACGTATACTGTACTTTCATAATCTGTATATAAAAAACGACCGTTCATGATAGAAATTTTACTACCACCTATCGTTTTCCAATGTTTAATTTCATACGCTAATGCATAATGCCACTCTTTCATCGTTTCCGATAATGAAGGAGTTTGAGTAGGTGTATTCATCGTATAATCTCCTTCCTTCTCCCCAAACATACTTTCTCACTATACCATATAACACGCTAAAATTTGTAAGGTTTTTATCTTGCTTATTTTCTTAATTTTCAATATTATATTGTATATAATTTTCAGAAAGAAGGAATCTACATGCCAGTTAGAAGAATTGAACACGTCGGACTTATGGTCGCAAGCTTAGAAACATCTATTTCATTTTATGAAGAAGTAGTTAGCTTACAGCTCATTAAACGTATGGGACATCCGAATCCAGACTTAAAACTCGCTTTTTTAGGTGTGGAAGGATCAAAGGAAACGATACTCGAACTCATTGAAGGCTACAACTCTTCTCTTCCGGCAGAAGGAAAAGTACATCACATTTGCTTTAAAGTAGATTCATTAGAGGATGAAATCGAAAGACTACAGAAACACGACGTAACCTTCCTACTAGGAGAAGAAATTGAAACATTACCAGATGGAACACGTTACATATTCTTCGCTGGTCCTGATGGAGAATGGATTGAGTTTTTTGAGACGGAGAGATAAAGTGAAACTTTAATCAGCCCTCACCAATCGGAC
>NZ_NVEC01000130.1:15289-38676 GCF_002571225.1 Bacillus sp. AFS059628
CCATTAAAGCGGGATAAAGTAAACCTTTATTTTGCGGGTTAAAAACAAGCATTTTATGAGGAGTAAAGAATGATAAATACAATCTATATTATTATTTTTTGGATACTTATACTATTCCCTATTCTGTATGTAATTAAGATAAAGCATTGGAATTTAAAAGTAGCTGCCGTATTTATTGGAAGAATTCTATTAAGTATTATCTTTTTCATAAATGGAATAGCTTTAGGAATGCAACGAAATTGGGTAGAGCCTCCCTATGAAACAGAATGGGATTTCTTTATAAAGTCTTTATTAAACGGGAAAACTGATGCACTTATACACTTATCACTTCTAATTATTATCATTACTTTGGATTTAGTATTCATATTTTATTATAGAAATAAAAAGAAATAGGATATTCTCTCCTATTTCTTTTCTTAATGTTATAAAAATCTTTCCAATAGCTCTAACTTGCACAATGCTTCCCGTTAATATAATACGCTGATTCTGTGAAAACCGTAAATACAACCTCTACTTCTGGAAGTCCAAAATCCATTACATATGTAGTAATAGCCTTGGCAAATCGATCACGAATTTCCTGTCCACGCTCGAACCATTTCACTTCAACAAGAGGAAACGCTTCTATTTCTTCTCCATCGAATACAAACGTAGAACTTGGTAGTTCCAAGGTGAAATTATCCGTACCACACTCACAGATATCTGCGAGTTCTTCTACTAATGGCTTGCTTATGCTTTTTAATTGTTCAGTAGTAATTCCACGAAACACAACATGCGGCATGTTATTCCCTCCGTTACATAGCTTATATTTCCTCATATCATAACACAATTTATTTTGCTGCACTAACATCTATTCGTACATTTCAATGACTCCAGAAAACATCGAAGCAGTACGTCGAGTAATTGATGAAAGTAATAGTGGAACCTTACAACATAAAGAACAGTACCTCAAGATTTTGGTTCGTTGGTATGAAGGCGATTTCTCTCAATCCGTTGAGGAGCATAATTTATTATGGGAATTGGATAATAACAGCACTGGTCAAGCATACGAATTAGCGACATCGGAACAAGAAGAAGCATACATTCTAGAACAAGGGAAGTCTGAAAAACAATAATGAGGTATTGTCACATCGGTATTAAACTATCAAATAGAGATGCTCCTATAATTAAAAAAACGCTATTCTTTCTGTAGCATCAATTCAAAAAAAGAAGGGCTTATCCCCTTCTTTTTTGAATTACGTGTCCCTTATTATTTACTATAACCATGATTCAGTTTCGTTAACTTATCATTGATGTGAAAAATTCTTACTCTAATATCTTTAATACCAGATGCTTGAAGTCTATTTTTGTGCATTTCGGCGTATTTTTCAGCATCTTGTTTTTCTTCGAATACATAGATGCCTCCAGCTTCTTTCGTTTCTTCATTCTCCGTCCATATTTTCCAATGGAATCCGTCTTCTTCATTAATACTTTTTGCTAAATCCCAAAATGCCTTTTCCATTTCTTCACCAAAAGGACCTTCAAACGGAAAATCAACCTGTAATAAATATGCCATTTTCACTCACTCCTATTTATAAATTACCTATTGTTTTTTCTACGGCAAGATTCATTCAAGCGGTTATAGACGGTATACCTATCCCCCATCAATTCGACACTGTGCTAAAAACTGTTCAGCCAGTGCGCAAAGGTTTAAATTTCAAATCACTCAAGAAATTGGTTAACACCATGCCCTTCAAATTAAGATTATGTTGCCTTGGTTTCATATGAGATTTTTCTTTTTCTACATTATCATTCCAGCTTATTAAAAATAAGAAAATCCCGTATTCAATAAAAATACGGGATTTTTATAAATAAGTTTATTATTTAAATCAACAATTATTCAAAAGAAGTTCATTAGTTACATATTACTTATCCAATTAAGAAAAATTCATATACCAGCCCAAACATCTTTTCCATATCGCCCTTCATCTTGCACACGTTCCAACCAATTCCTTGCTTCTTGTTCACTGACTTCATGAATTTCTTGATAGGCTTGACAAAGGGTATCTTCTACATCCGGAGCCATTTTACTTCCATCACCACATATATAAAGATGAGCTCCATTATCTAATAACGAAATTAAATTGATTCTATCTTGTTTTATTAAATGCTGTACATATGTTTTAGGATGTCCTTCTAGGCGAGAAAAAGCTGTGTGTAAAGAGATTAATCCATCTCTTTCATCATTTTCTAATTCTGTACGATAGAGATAATCCTTTTCAGGATGACGACAACCAAAATATAGATGTGCTTGTCCTAAGTTCATACCTTTTTGCTTTTGAACGCGACGTGCTTGCAAGAATCCACGGAATGGTGCAATTCCAGTACCTGGTCCAACCATGATAATTGGTGTTTCTGGATTTTCAGGTAATTGAAAGTTTGATTGTGGCGTTCGAATGAAACAGATAATCTCATCTTTATTATGACGCTGAGCTAAATAATTAGAAGCGACTCCTTCATATGTCCCTTCCCCACTCCATGCAGGCACATTCACAACACCGACCGTAATGCTCAGACGATCCTGTGCAACGAGTGGAGAGCTTGAAATTGAATAGTAACGCGGTTTGAGCGCCGGAAGAAGTTCTAAAAAACGTTCAAATCGGATTTCACAAGCCTCATACTTTTCAAGAAGATCCAACATTGAAATACGTTTC
The DNA here is from genome assembly GCF_002571225.1 of Bacillus sp. AFS059628. Classification (GTDB taxonomy): domain Bacteria; phylum Bacillota; class Bacilli; order Bacillales; family Bacillaceae_G; genus Bacillus_A. The sequence goes on from NZ_NVEC01000130.1 coordinate 17,980, forward strand.
TTTAATATTTGTTCTTGATAAATTCCCTCTTCCAATAACGATTCCAATTCCTTTTTATGAGGAGGGCATGCTGTGAATGTCACCATTTCTCGTATTTGTGCTCGAGTGGCTGCTTCTTGCACTTCAACACTATAACTAAGAAGGTCATATAAACGAACAGGACTGTCTAAAGGTATATGATTTACAGTGCGCCCACTCGCGCTCAATATGACTTGATCCTTTCCGTTTAATCCAAAGCGTTTTAAAATTCGGTTGACATTTTTCTCACTATTAATTGGCAGCACCCCAAGGTGGTCTCCTTCTTTATACGTAGCGCCTTCTGGCAAGGATATCTCAATATGTCGCGTGCTTCTTTCACTGCTAGATGATTGAAGTTCACGATTTTCTACTATAGATGCATAAACTGCTTCATATGTTCGCGCAAGAGGAGATCCTCCAAGACGACTAACAAATTGTAAACTTAATGTACTGCGTTCTTTCTCCATGTTTTTGTTAAGTTCCAATCCAAATGCCTTCATCGCATCAGACCACATGCTTTGTTTCCATTGCTCGAGCTGTTCCTCGAAATCACCACTTGCATCCGCTTCCCCGCGTTTAGAAAATCTTGTTGCTCCTTTTTGAGCCATTTGCTCATCAATGTATCTTGGAATTCGTTGATAAGTACTCGCCCAATTATGATCTCCACAACCAAAAACTGCGTATTGAACACCTTTTAGCTCATCCGGTTTTAATTCTTCCAACCACTGCACAAATTGTCCTGCATTACTTGGCGGCTTTCCATTATAAGAAGAAGTTACAATAAGAACCGCTCCTTCTTTCGGTAGACTTCCAATTCGATCGTTAAGAGCTACCACTTCCGTTTGAACACCTTCTAAACTAGCTGTATCTGCTAGTTCTCTTGCAATGCCTTCTGCTACCCCTGTATCCGATCCATACAAAACAAGAAGCGAAAGATTATCGGCCCCAATAATAGAAGGAGTCTTCTGAACTTGCTGCTTGGTTTCATGGTTTTTCAATTTCTCCTCTGTAGGCGCAAGAACAGTAGTATGGCTAATAGTTTGATTTCGGGGTAGAATCCTAATTTTAAAATCACCAGGCTTTAGCGTTAATGTTTGTTTTACGTCCAGCTGATAGTCTTGATAATCAATGAATTCAAAATGTTGAAGAAGCATTCCCATTACGAGTGTAGCTTCATGAAGTGCAAACTGCATACCGATACATGCCCGTTGACCATTTCCAAATGGCTTATAAGCGTGATGAGGAACCTTATCCAGCTCTTCAAATCGTTCAGGTTGGAATTCTTCCACGTTGTCTCCCCACGCGTCTTTATCTCTATGTAACTGTGGAATAAGAACAGAAATACGATCTTCTCCTTTCTTAATTGGATATTTCCCACCAATCACTGTATCTTCTTTTGCATAGAGACTGAATGCTGGAGCTGTAGGCCATAGACGTAGCGATTCATTTAAAATCATCCGGATATACTTAAGTTTCATAACTTGTTGGTATGTTGGAGTAGGATCTGTCAAAACCCGATCTACTTCTTCATAGGCTTTTTTCAATTTATCTGGATTCTTTAATAAAAAATAGATTGCAAAAGATAATAATCCACTTGTTGTTTCATGCCCAGCTATTAAGAAAGTGATAATTTGGAAACGAATATTTTCATCATCTAATTTTTCTCCAGTTTCCGGATCCTGCACATTTAACATACGAGAAAGCAAATCATTTTCTTCCTGATTTCCACTACTTTTACGTTCAGCAATAATATTATCTACTAAAGAAAACATAGATTGAATATCATGCTGAAATTGACGTTTCGTTCTCCACATGAGTTTGTCTTCTATATCCAGCCGCTGTAATTGGTGCATCGCCTCATCTAGAGCACGGCTCATGCTAGTAATAAAAGGATGAGGGGTCTCACGATAAAAGCTATTAAATCGATAATTAAAACCACATAAACCAATTGTATCCAATGTAAGGCGAGTCATATCCTCCGGTACATCTACGCTTTCATTCGGATTAAGCCGTGCCCATTTTTGAACGAGTTGTACGGCAAGATCGACCATCATAGCATGATAATCTTTCATTGCTCGTTGGCTGAATGTAGGCATCAAAATATTATGAGCTTTTTTCCAGTTAGGCTCATGAGTCTCGCTTGTAAATAATCCGTCTCCAGCAAAGGCGCGAACTTTCGCTAAAGCACCCTCTATACTTTTATCGAACCGTGTTTCGTCACAGACTTCTGCTACCAGTTCATGTCCAGAAACGACAATGATGGTATCACTTAAAGTTTGAATTTGAAAAATGGGACCATACTCTTCCGCTATCTTGATAAAAGATAAGGTCGGTTTATCTTTATCGATTAATGGGAGATTCCCCAGCAATCCATATGTTTTCGGCTGAGGAATGGCAGATACTTTTTTATCCATTAAAAACACCCTTTCAAAAAGCATGAAATAAAGTGAAACTTTNNGCTGCATTTTGAGGTGGGGGTCTTACTGCCCATTAAAGCGGGATAAAATATCCCATTCAATAAACAATGAATCGCCTGGGATAAAGCTATGTAATTGATTACCTTATTTTATCTTTTCCCTAACTATTCACGATTATGATATTGCTTATAAGATTCGTAACCTAATTTGTTTGTTGCTATTACATGTATAACTTGCAGAAAAAATACTAAATGAAAATGAAGTGTATTATGATAATGTGTATCAGAAATTGAAAGCTAAAGGTTGTAGTATTAGGAAAAGCAGTAGTTTCTCATGTCAATTCAAACAAATAAGATAAATAAGTATACTGTGTTGCTAATAAAAAAGGATCTGATATGAATATCAGATCCTTTTTACTATATATAATTATTTCAGTGGTTCTTTTTCAGCTTTAAAGACCAGCGCCTTAGCAGCAGAAATTCGCATTTCTTCATAGTCTAACTAAACAGTAAAAACTTATAAGAATCATGATCTAAAGTTTTATTTTTCTCTACCGATTTAACCTCTCGACAGCTTCCGCACTTGTATCTACACGTTTCACGAAAAAAACTAATAGTAGTGCAACAATATTCATGCCAAGCGCTACATAGAACGAATATTGAATTCCGGATAATAAAGCCTTCTGAGTTAACATTGCCTTCGTAGCTTCTGTGAAGGTTGTTGGATCTACATCAACCATTAAACTTTCAGCTTTTGTTTTTGTTACAGAATTCATAATCGTAACAAGAATAGCAGTACCAATTGAACCGGACACTTGTTGAGCTGTATTATTAACAGCTGTACCATGCGGATTTAAGCGAGTTGGCAATTGATTAAGACCATTTGTCATAAGCGGCATCATCACCATCGCCATCCCAAACATCCGCAGTGTATAAATAAGAATAATATGTGTGTGACTAGAGTCGAGTTGCAGGTTTGCCAGCATATAAGTTGAAACGGCTGTAATGGAAAGTCCTACTATACCAAGAATACGAGGGCCATATTTATCAAATAGTTTACCTGTAATTGGTGACATAATCCCCATTATTACCGCACCTGGAAGCATCATCAGCCCAGAGCTCAGCGGCGAAATACCGCGGACGTTTTGTACATAAGCTGGGGTTAAAATCATACCCGAAAACATGGCCACTGCGTTGACAATTGCAATTACAGACGCAAGCGCAAACATTGGGTACTTGTAAACACGTAAATCCAATAACGGTTCATTCATTTTTAATTGACGGATAATGAAAGCAATTAGGGCAATAGCGCCTATGATTAAGGTTGTTAAAACAACTTTATTCGTCCAACCATCGGAACTTGCAGAACTGAATCCATACAACAGACCGCCAAAACCGACAGAAGATAATAATAATGAGAGATAATCAAGTTTTGCATTTTTATTTTGCTTCATGACATTTTCCGATTTCCAAATCCCTAACAGTAAGCTAATGATTGCTAATGGTAATATCATTTCAAAAAGCAAACGCCAGTCATAATACTCTACAATATAACCCGATAGTGTCGGTCCAATTGCTGGGGCTGTAATCATAACTAACCCAAAAATCCCCATTGCTGTTCCCCTTTTTTCCCTTGGAAAGCTTACTAGCATAATATTCATTAACAAAGGCCCCATGACTGAAGAACCTGCTGCTTGAACCATTCGGCCAGTCAGTAATAAACCAAAGTTCGGTGCTAAAGCCGCTAAGCCCGTACCAAGAATAAAGATCAACATAGATGTAATAAATAAGCTCCTATTGGAGAAGCGGGTTATTAAAAATGCTGATGCTGGAATTAATATACCACTTACAAGCATATACCCTGTAGAAAGCCACTGAATGGTTGAATAATCTTGAATGTCTAAATCCTTCATTATCGATGGCAAGGCTACATTTAAAAGCGAGTTATTTAGAAATGAAACAAATGCTCCAATAAAAAGGATTACAAGCATTAAATATGGTGGCTTTCTTTTATGTAATGTTTCACTCATATATTCATTTACCCCTTCATTATATATTCCATTAATTCGTTTAAATTGTTTTCATATCTGCACAAGAATATATTATCCTTGCAGTATTTTGCCATACTCTTCAACTGGATATTCTCTTTTTAGTAATTCTACTTGCTCAACGTTACATCTGAAAATCTTTTTTATTGATCAAACGTTCATAAACGCGTTTGTTAACCGAAATTAAATTAGCTTACATTTTGAGGTGGAGTTGTCTTCTTGCCCACAAATAGTGAGATAAATCAACAAGACCATACACCAATTCCTTTAAATACAGGCTTGTAAATCTAGTTATGTAACCATCCATAAAAAGGAATATTACATAGGCTAAATCTAACATTACATTTTTAAAGTGAGGGGAATAAACTTATGTACCAATATTGGTATTTGAATTCAGAGGGCAACAGTGAGCAATATACGAACCAAATTGCAATGTCTTCATCATATTTACAGTCCCAAATAGCTAAAGCTGAGGGAATGAATGATTTGAAGATTCCTGAGAATTGGAGTTATCGGGTCTATCCATTTAGTTGGGATTCGCCAGCCAATTATACAAGTTTCAATCCTCAAATTCCTCCCTTCTCTTTAGGTCAGCCAATCCATTATGCAGGGATGATGCCACAAGGACATTCCGCTAATTGGACTCCATTACAAGGCCATGTAGGTAATTTCCAAAAACCTCCCTTACCCTGGGCTCAACCATTCAATCATTCAGGGATGTTCGCACAAGGTCATCTCCCCGCTTTACTATCGCCACCAGCTAAAGCTTTTAAATTTAATACCAATAATAACTGGAGTATTTTAGGAATTCCTCCAGGATGGGGAGGACAGGTAAGTCCTATAGGATGGGGGAGTAATGGTCAGCCAGGAATGTTTGGAAACTTACTTACATTAGGAAAAGGCACCATGAATGGAATCGGAATGCTTAGTAGTCTAATGGGTATGGGGAAGTTCTTCTTTTAATTAATTAGAGTAGGTAGATTCAAACATGCCCCTCAATGTATGTATTGTATGGTTCCAGTACTCCCTCCAAGTTCGTTTCCCTTCCTTTCAAATTACAAAAAATCGATTCCTTTACGAAAGAACCGATTTTTTGTAGTGTTTATTTCTTTGAAAAGTAGTCAAATCTTTTTTCACTAATTAACACTTTGAACACGGCCAATTTGTCCATCTTGTAATCGAACTTTAATGCCGTATGTATGTGTTTCACTATGTGTCAAAATGTCTTTCACAACGCCACTTACAGTTTTACTATAATCATTATCTAATTGAATAACTACATGTGAACCAACTAAAATTTGTGATTTTGTCGGTTTCCCACCAGTTGCTTGTGTTGTTTTTTCTTGTTTTTGTGTTCTCTCTTGCTGTATAGACTGTTGTTGCTGAGTCTTCTGCTCTTGTTGTTTATGTTCTTCTTCTACTCTTTGCTGCTCTTCTTGCTTACGCTTCTCTTCTTCTTCTGCTCTTTGCTGCTCTTCTTGCTTACGCTTCTCTTCTTCTGCTCTTTGTTGCTCTTCTTGTTTACGCTTCTCTTCCTCTACTCTTTGCTGCTCTTCTTGCTTACGCTTCTCTTCCTCTACTCTTTGCTGCTCTTCTTGCTTACGTTTTTCTTCCTCCGCTACTTTTTTATCTTCATCTATTTTTTGCTCATCTGATGCTACTTTTACTTTTTCTTCATCACCTTTACAAGCACTTAAAGCCATTACACACAAGCTCATAAGTACACATAATAACAATTTCTTTAACATTTAAAAATCCTCCTATATATACATTACAAATCAATAACTTTCATAGCATAACAAAAGTATATGTATTTCTTTGTCGCAATTTGTCGTATATATGTAATTTCTACTAAAAGACTGACTCTAAAATAAAAGCGAAGATTATTATTATATCGATTCGTGCACAGAAATTACGTTCGTTTGCTAGTCAATTAGACTTAATTAATGAAACAAAAGGAAAAACCTTCATCTTATGCATAAAAGGATCTTTCGATTGAAGATCCTTTTCTATTGCACATTTAACTAAAAAAATCGGTTAACTGCATAACGCTCGTCTAACTTTCCTTGCGAAACTTAGCGGATCATCAACGTCTTCAATATTAACGTAAATTAAATTTGGATCATCACATAACCACTCATTGTGTATAGACGAAACGATAATTCCCTGTTTAATAATTGTAGCAACAAATTCAGTAACTTCCTTCTGCAAGAGCGCTACCCGGCCTAGACATAATGCTCGTCCAGTTTTATTATCTCGTGATTCAAACGAGAAAGAAGTTGTTACTCTAAAACGTTTCCCTAAAATAGTTGCATGTATTTCATCCCGATTTATTGTTGCCACACATTTCCCACCGGCGAATCCTGCTTGACCACCGATAATTCTTGCAAACTGTTGACAAATTAATTCATCATTAAGCGCCATACCTTGAATCCTCCCCCCTTTTACTGTTAGGTTATGAATGAATACTTAAGTCTGAAACGGTAATGAATCTATACTATTACAAAAAAGATTATCGGAATCTAACGAAGTCTATTATGTGGTAAGGCATTTTTAAAGAGCATAAAAAAAACACCCTAAGGTGCCATACTCCAACTCGAGAATCATATCTATGTATGGAGAAATTTAGAAAAGAGAAGGTTCTAATTATAATTTATAAAGTTATTATGCCATGTATTACATACATATTACCTTATTTACTGGAAGCTGAATCCGGTTATATCACTTTCTAACCAGTCTCGTTAAAGCCATCCCAAGAAATCCAACACCCATACCTATTAACCATCCAGTTTGGGCATTACCTAACATAGATCCCACTCCTCCGCCAAGAAACATGCAGCCAACGAATACTAATCCTCCAATTCCCCAATTCGGTCGCTCCATAGTTCAATCACATCCCTTCAATAAAGCATATGCTTTTAGCTACCTCAACTTTCTTGCATAGGATGGTAAATTGTTTTGCTTAATTTTATTCAAAAGATGCGATGGTTGGCCAATTCGAATGAATTGCAGAAGGAGAATTTCATTTTTTCATATTAAATAACTTAAGAATGTGTTCCACAATTTATGACTCACCCCACCGCTATCCAGCTCAGAAAAGAAAGCAAAAACGAAAATTATATGCATCATTGACTACTGTTAATGAGACGTTACGTTAACCTCACATGAACACCCTATCCATCCAAATTTACACAAAGTTATCCTTGCTGATGGTACAATTAAAATCATGGAGGGATATTATGGGAATTTTTGTGATAACACTACTTCTTATAAACGGCACTGCAATATTCTTATTTTTCTTGTCTGTTTCACCAAAAATTAAGGCTAAAAACCTATCTTCAATAATGATCTGTTTAGGGATAAATTTAATCATAATTCCAGCGGCTTTTCTTATAGGTGGGATAACTGATTATGCAGGTGTAGCGGCTAATTATGGGGCTTATTTCGCGGGTGAGTCGGCAACAGCTCCTCCTCTAGTTAGTCGTGTACTTTATTTTTTGGGAGGATTTCTCTTTATTCAGGGAATACCGCTGCTCATACTACTTGCAGCTTTTTGGAAGTTTGCTAGAGCAAAGAAAATAAAACAAGTATAGAAGGACGAGTGGATGCCTTTTTAGAGTAGGGATCCGCTTTTTTCTCGCTACCAATACTAGGATTTCATCTCACACAATGGAGTTAATCTTAGAAAACTGTGAAGATGATTAACATTGATAAAATTTGTAATTAGTTATGCTACAAGTCTATTTTCTTTTATTTTTGGATGGTTCTTGATTTCATATATTTCTCATCCTAGCTTTATTCACCCGAACGTTGTATTAGAATTCGTTAAAATGATCGTCGCTTATGGTAGTATACCAGCTCTTGTAGCCTGTCTAATTGGGGAAGTGTTATACAGGAAAATCAAACGATGTAGAGAATTTCAATTTGGAATTCCTGTATTTATAGGACAAGCAGTTATCTATACACTTATACCATTTCTTTTTCTTTTTCCTTTTAATTTTTCCCATTTCTTTTATTTCGTTGCACCTGTTATTATGGGGTCCCTATCTTTTTATTTCGTACGTAGAAAAATATAATTAACTTCAAGAGTGTGGCAAATAGAACCCGGAGTAGTAAAACCACACTGTATAACCAAACAGAGCTCAAATAACGCATCAATTCTTGTGAAATAAACAAGAAAAATAATAGAGGTTTTGAGGAAGAAAATAAGTAATTGCGTGAAAAAGGAAAGGTATAGCTTACTGATTACTTCATGAAGTTATAAAATTAGGACCGTACATATTAGATATATCTAATATGTACGGTCCTTTTGTTTACTAGTGGTTCACTTATCTAACCTAAAGATAAGTTTGTGGTCCTTTTACAATTTGAATTTCTTTTTAAGCTTCTTATATTTTCTATACGAACGTCTAACAATGTTTAACATAAAATACGGTATTTTAATAGGGAAAGGAAATTTATAAATGAAGGGCAAATAAATTGTAAAATATGCCTTTTCTAGGTCTCTCCACTTACTATCTTCTTTTGTTTTTAAGAAATCAGATACATCGACTACATATCCTCTTCCGTTTTCCATCATCACATTTTTCCCGTGAACGTCACAAGGAGTTAATCCTTGTGCCCTTGCATACTCTAAAGCTTCATTGATATCAAGGATTACCTGCTTAGGAATTTTAATCCCCTTATGAATAGCATCGTATAAGGTAATTTCTTTTAAACGTTTCAATACTATGAAATTTTCTCCTTTATATATAAGCTTTGAATAAGAAGGATGGTTTCCGATTCTTCGGTATACTTCTGACTCTTTTTCAATTCCTTCTCCTTCTCGCGCGTAAACTTTCACTACCCAATCTTTGTATTCTTTATGCATAAATACTGCGGCATAATTCCCCATCCCTAAACACTTCCAAAGTCTAGGAATATCTTGAACTACTACGGGCTCGAATTCATCCTCACTTCTAATGCTTACCTCTTTTAATAATTCGTCCTTTATCAATCCCACAAAACTGTTTATACTCATCATTTCCACTCCGGTTTTGCTAAAAGGGGTCCCACCCACATTTTAACGAAAATATACACTAAGTGAATTTTAGCATAAAACGAGTCATCTTTTTTCTTAAAATAAAAAGATGACTCGTTTTATTTGAACTGTTGAATACTTAATATTTATTCCACTATTCATAACCCAAAACCGTACAACATAAAAAATATTTCCAACTTTTTTTACGTATTTTCATTTTTTTAGAGGCAACTGTATAAGGGCTTTTCTTAGTGCAAGTTCTCTTCGTTCATTAGCTATGCCAAATCTATGTTTGTCCATAAGCATAACCTAACTTTTCATCTGGATCGGCAAAACAGAATGATTCTCCTGTACCTGGGTGACCAAAAGAAAGATATCTGCTTTCAAATCGGATGCTTAGTACTCTATTTTATAATCTATAGACTTAACAGAAAAAGTTTCCTCAAAACGATAAAAATGAACATCGATGCTGTACGAAACCAACATCTCTAGCAAGATCCCGTAAGGTATTTGGAGATAAAAAACTTTGAATCTCTTGAGCAAATAGTTGTAATTCATCAGATACAGAAATAGACATAAAAAAACGCCATCCTTTCCTATGATTCTACAAAAAGAATAGCGCATTTTTTCATTTTAGGGGATAGTTTGTTGAAGTAGCCTAATAGCGATTGGTGGTACCCCTTATAGGATAATAGAAGTTTGCATTTTTAATTTTTTCACACTCTATTAACAAGGCAGTTATAGCATCCTGGTTTAGCGTTAAGAATGTGAATATATTCTACTTCTTTATTATCAAAAATTCCATCTATATTTTCTCTTAAATTTACACCTTCTGTAACCCTTGCTTCTACAATCATTGAGTCAGTATTGTAGCCGCGTACAGATAGATACCTATGATGTAACATATGCGGAATTTCATTTACATCTAGCTTAGCAGTAGTTGCTCCCTTTCGTATAAATATAGGACCATTTGCTTTATACGGCGAATTAACACTATGATATTGGTAATTCAGTAAAATTACCTCTTCTCCTACCTCTGCATCCTTCAAACTTATCCTGCAAGGATATCCAGGATTTTTATTTGCTATTATTTTGACTGCCCCGATACTTTTTAATACTTCTTCATTCATTAGAAATAGGTTATTAAACTCCTTCTCTTGTAACGCGACGATTTGAAAGTTATTTCTCATATTCTATCCCCCCTTAATTAGTTGTTATAAAGCATTTCACTAATGATGCTACCACTAAAGTTCATAAAACTTGTTCACTAATCCTGCCCGTTTGTTGAGGATTGAATTAAAAATCTTACAATTCTATAACAGTGAAAAAATGGCTTATTATTGTTCAATACAAAGTTGTTTACTTTTAATCAATCAGTAATGATTTATCGAAAAATACGATGAGTACAAAGCACTCTTGTTAATTCATGTTCATGCTATCTTTTGTTAAAGAACGTGAATTCAGTCAAGTTCTTGGTTTACGGTATTTCCACTATGGAAAGCACGGAATTGACTCGGTGAAAATCCTGTATTTCTTTTAAATGCATTATAAAAGCTAGATACACTTTGATAGCCTGTTTGATAACCAATCTCTGTACTATTAAAGACCGTTGTCAAGAGAAGTTCCTTTGCTTTCTTAACTCTGATCCTTTCTAAATATATTCGAGGAGTATACCCTGTTCTTTCTTTGAAAATCCGATTTAAATGAAAACGACTAACTCCTACCCTTGATGCAATTTCATTTAAAGACATGTTTTGAACATAATTATTTTTTATTAATCGCATAGTATCTTCCACAACGCATTCGAACGGGTCGTATATTTTTATATTTAGATCTGATCGGCATCTTTTGCATGGGCGATATCCTGACCTTTGAGCTTCTTGCGCATTAAAAAAAAAGGATACATTTTCATAATTAGGAACCTTAGACTTGCAAGAAGGCCGACAGAAAATTCCAGTTGTATTGACTGCGTAAAAGAATATCCCGTCATACGCTGAATCACATGATACTGTTGCTTTCCACATGGTATCTCTGGAAAGGTTATTTTGATCTTTCATTAGATTTTAATCCTCCCTTGTAGGCGAAAATCTTATTACTCAAAATCATATAACTCGCATATATAGCCACGACAATTAACGGAACAAATATATACAATTGAAAAAATGGAATCACCAGCAAACATAAAATGAAAGAGATTAACGATGTCCACCATGCCGGTGTGTTCTTCCTAAATAATTTAACGCCTGCTGCCATTGAAAGAACATAAACTAGAATCCCAAGAGAAGTTGGTATAAACAAAATATCATCAAACGTTAGTGACAAAGCTTTTGTCACTAACACACCTGCTACCGAAAAACAGATAACAAACAATACCATCTGTCTTGGAATTTGAGTAGTTGCATGCAGCCTTGAGAAAAATTTTGGGAAAGCGCCATCTCTGCTTAATGAATATCCTAATTGCGTTAGGCTGGCTACAAAAGCATTCGCTGTCCCTGTACAAATAATTAAAGCTAAAACAGCTGTAACGACTTTGGCCCCTCCGCCTACTGTATCTCCCATTATAACACCAATAGGAGACAGGTTACTTTCTTGACTGCCATACGTAGCCGTTCCAATAGTGACAAGGCTTAGCGCTAAAAATAATAATCCAATGACAACTGCACTAATAACTGCTCCTTTGACAATATCTTTTTCTGGTCTTTTAAAGTGCTCAGCCAGATTACAAATCGCCTCCCAACCGAAAAATGACCAAAAGATAACCGTTATAGCGTTCCCGACAGAAAACCATCCATTTGGAACAAAGGGAGTAAAATTTCCCCATTGTATTCTTGGAAACGCCACAAATACAGCTGACGCTAAAAGAATCAGTAATAAAGAACTTAAAATCAATGCAACTTTACCACTAACATTTACGCCGTAATAATTGGAAACACCTGCAATTACCAAAATAAAGACGGCAATTAAAATTGTTTCAAAATGCGAAAATCCAAATGCCTGACTGACGTAAAAAGCACCAGTTAAAGATACAATCGTTTGACCAACTGCTGCTGTTACAAAATAAAACCACCCAACGATATTGCCAAGATGATATCCAAAAGAATTTCTAACAAAGGTTGCTGCTCCACCGGAATCAGGATATATCCGTGCTAAACTAGCAAAGGAATAAGCAAGCGGAAAACTAATTATAATAACGATAAACCAGGATACAATAGATGCAGGGCCCGCTATCGAGGCCGTTACCCCCGATAAAAAAAGGACACCTGATCCTAGAATAGCTGAAATGTATAACGCAATTCCTTGAAATAATCCAATGGCTTTATTGTTCATGATCTCCCCCCCTTTTATAGGATTTAGTGTACTAGTAAAGGGAGAGGAATTCTTCTTGTTTTTTGCGGTTTAATTCGTTTAATAAAACAATCAAAAGCATTTTTATTATATTTCTTCTTCAACAATCTGGCCCGATTGTTGAAGAAAGTAGCCTGTTCCAATAAAGAACTTTATTGTTCAGTAAACAACTTGTCATGAAACCATAAAACGAACCGAAATTTTTCTTAAGAGTAGAAAATTCGGTTCGTTTTATGTTGGAATTTGCTTAGCGTATATTTTCGTTAAAATGTGGGCGGGATCCCATTGCTATTAAGCTAAGAATTTAAGTGTAATATCATTTAAGGGAATACTTAAGATACAAATAAAATATCTTTTCCAAGTGATACTGTTTTATTAAAGTCTACCCCGAGTTGTAACTAGTTCAATGCGACTGTAAATTCTGAGTTCGGTGCGCCAGCAAATACAACCGTTCCGTTCTCTGGTAGTTTCACTTTGTTATTGCCGCTCACAACGGTAAAATTGATGCATACTCCATTCTCATCATACACCGCGAATGAACTTCCTGATGGCAACTCCACATTCATCGTTTTCCCTGCTGCCTCTTGTGGGATCGTAAACCATTTCGCATGCCCATTTTTTTGCAGTGTAACTTTCGATAATTGACCTGTATCAAGGGGTTTTACGTTAGATTCACTGACGTATAAAAAGCTGGACATCTCCATATATTCAGTACCATCTTCTGTATAGAAATGGGCTTCCTTTGTATCCCGTCCATTCATCACAGGAATCTGAATTTGATGCGTCGCCGTATTCGGACCTGTAATTTTTTTGCCGTCCCAATATCCATCTTTGAGCGTAATTTGTGTGTTAAGAGGTATTTGTTGTCCTAGATAATTTATAGAATTAAATTTTTCGTTAATGAGGTAGAATTTGCCGCCCTCGCGCTTCGCCCATGCAGCAGCTGTTTTCTTCGGTAACACATTCTTTTCTAATTTTTGGGCTAAATAGTGAGTCAGCACATTTTGCCCCAATCCCGGCGATAATTCATATGTGCTCTCTCTCAAATAAACTTTTCCATTCTTCTCAGTGACGAAATTAAGCTTGGAAGTACCCTTTTCATTTATAAAGCTTCCATCCGCCGTATATACATATTTTTCTTCTGGTTTAGTTGGTAAAAACAGTTCTCCCTTCTTCGTAATTTCTACTTTGAAACCGCTGTAGCTATTTCCATACAATCCTGCTTTTTTTACCACATCTTGAGGCACTTTAGCCTTGACTGGCTTGCCGAAGGATTTATCTGGTTTTATATCCTTAATTGCCCCTTTCTCTTTAAGCCTAGCTAGCAGCAATTTATTTGCCAACAGTTGATTTGTCATACTGGAGCCGCCGGAGGACAATACAGCTGCTGCCATCTTCTGTTCTGGAAGCACGACCAATGTAGCATGTTGCAGTATCGTATCCCCACCCTTAGTCAACGCTTTTATCCCGTATTCACTGAATGGGTATAGTTTCACACTATCCCAGCCAAGACCATAGTTGAACACATTTCCGCTATCTCCCGGCCACATTCCTTTTTTATATTCTTCTTGTTCCATCGCCTTGACTGCTTTATTAGAGAGAATTTCTTTTCCCTGTCCCATAAATATTTGTGAGAATCGTACCACATCTTCTGCAGTAGAAGAGATTCCTCCCGTACCAATCACATTTACCATTTCACTTGGAAGCTGTCCCTGGTATGTCGGAGAATACTGTCCAGCCCGTTTTTCGTCTTCCCATTTGTCTTGTGATGTTATCGTATGATTCAGTTTTAACGGCTCTGTAAACTTTTGATGTAGAAATTCAGTAAAACTCATACCGCTGACCCTTTCTACCAAGATTTCAGCCAGTGTAAAACCGTCATTACAGTATACTGAGAACGCGCCAGGATCTGCCTTCAAGTTTTGGTTGGACAATTGTTGCAACAAGATATCATGGGTATAAGCATCATTATCTTTAAATAAAAATGCATTATTGAACGTCGAACCTTGCAAACCCGAGGAGTGATTCAACAGCATACGCGGTGTAATACGCTTATATCGTTTATCTTTCATTTTGAAATCAGGAATATAGCGGGCAACAGGATCATCCAAATCAATTTTCCCTTCGTCTACTAGTTTCATAACAGCCGCAGCTGTATATACTTTACTGGTTGAACCAATTCCGTATAAAGTATCTTTGGTTAGTGGCTCTTTCCCTTCTATGTCGTTCTTGCCTGTCTGTCCCGACAAAATAAGCTTACCATTATCAATCAGCGCATACTGCACGCTAGTCGTCTCATAGGACTCCGTGAGTAGTGCAGCGTTCTCTGCAGCAATCTTCTCCAAATCTTTGCTAGCAACTTCTTGGTTAGCTACAACCGCAGTCTTACTGCTAGAAGACGCTATCGCTCCTGTTGGTAGGCTCATCGTTAGAGCCAAGGTAGCGGCTAACACCCCATATAATTTATTTTCCATAAGAAAAATGCCTCCTTAGATAAATGATCGATTTCTTCTTTTATTTGTCCAATTACGAGCATCACATAAACTACTATCCCACCTTTATCCCTACCGTCTAAATTCAACAAGTAAAATACTTTTAAAAAGTCCAGGATTCTCGGCTCTACTCATACTGTTCAAATTGACAATCAACATACGCCTCCAGCAAAAGTATCAAATTCTGGAATACCACCTGTATGTCCCCCTATCAGGACACCGTTAGGAAGTTTAATTTCATAGATTCCTAGACCATATCCATTGATTCTTCCCTTTCCTGGAGGAACTGTAGTGAGTATTTGTTTTATTTGCTATTCTTTCAGTAATTTACCACCAAGCAAATAAGAAAAAATTGTTTAAGTCGTTACACTTCCAATACGAAAGCAAAAATCTGTTTTTATTGATTTCTTAGTTCTTATATCCGCTACACCAGCTGCATATCCCCACGTTTCTCTACTTTGGGAAGTTTTAGCGAGTATCCCGGGGTATCCAAATTGCAATGTATCTCGCTTTGCTTGTTCGACGGAATTACAATCTCGTTGAGTACTTATTTGTAATGAACTAAGTATATTTTGAGTGGAACCTGTTTTTATAATTTTGGTTAGTATTAGGTATAATAAAGAAGTTCCGGCAATGAAAAGTGCCAAATCTGCAAATGAAAGTTAACCATATATTTTCATAAGACGCTCTTCCCCTCTATTGATATAGTATGAGCGGCTGTATATTATTTCTTACTAACTACACAGAGATCATCTTCATATTGTTTGTGTTTACAAGCACCATTCTGTCATAATCAAGAGTAACTCCTCTCTTTTTTACACGTATGTTAGTACCATAAATTACTTTTTCATTTAGAATGGTCTTATTACTAGTTTGTTTTTCGTATAAATATCTCCTATTTACCCTCCCTCTTTTACGCTTCTCTATATTTGTATCCTATACAATAAAAATTTCTTTTTTCTTATCCATTTCTTACAATTTCCTTACGTTCAAATCACTTCTATAATTAGGTAGGTTTTATTTTAAAATCTCCAGGATAATAAGTGCATATATAATCCCACGATTTCATAGAAGATAGATTAATAACCTTTCATGCACATCTCTGATATTCCCTTAGATTCCACCCTCAACCTTTACCACAGTCCAACCGGCATCAACACTTCTTCACATTCTTATAAGTGGAAGTCATTATTTCATATTCATCATTGTAAAAAGATAAAACGAGAACGATTGAAATGCCATTTGTATGGGCAATTGATTGCCATTCCACTTTGTTCTCCTACTATGTTTCAAATGCGGCAAGTACTTATTATGAAAAAGAACGAGAACTGAAACACCCCCTAATATAATTGATGTTGTATGAGATCAGCTTGATAGCGATAGGGTACCGCCAGTATTTCAAAAAAACACGCTAAAAGTATACAAGATTTTATAAAGTTTTTCGTTTAATCCAGTAACAGACAAAAAACCTAAAACCGCACCAGGATAGGAAAGTATAAAAATGCATAGATCCATAGAATAAAAAAGACGATAACAAGAAGTATGTAAATAAGCTGCCCATATGGGCAGCTTATTGGATTTTTTTCAAATACGTGATATTTTATTTGTCAATATTTTTTAATCCTCATTATCGATTTCTATTGTACCTGTTCTAGCACTAACTTTTAAACTATTTAACAGATTATCAGGTGTTTTGATTTCCACTTCATATTCAAATGTAGATTGTGCTAATTTGTCATCTTCTAATTCGAATTCTTTTTTCACATTCATAATTTCTCCATTTGTATGAGCTAAAGCAATTTCACGAACTTGTTTCTCTGTATAGTTTTCGTTCTTTTTAGCATAATTGTAACCCATACCATAATATCCACCAACAATCGCAATACCACTTACTAAAATAGCAATTACACTTATTATTATTTTCTTTTTATGTTTTAACATTTTCATCCACTCCTTCATGATTAATCATCTATTCCAAATCTTGCTTCGAGTCCATTTTCTGCTTGCTCTAATTGATCTTCCAGTAAATCGTGTTCTTTTTCTTGCGCTTTATATTGTTCAATCGTTATCGTTCCAGCATGATAATCTGCTTCTAGCTGATTATCAGACAGTTCTATCTTGTCATCTAATTGATCAATTTCTTTTTTTGCTGTTAAGTACGTATTTAAGTTTTCTTCTTTTGATCCAACTGGTTTCGTATTATTTGCCTTTTCAACGATAGATGTGACTTCGTTTTTGAAATCTTGTATTTGCTTCCTATCATTCGCAGTAGCTTGTGTTTTGATTGGTTCTTGTTGTAGTTGAGAACTTTCTTTTTGCAATGTATCATTCTCCACCTTCAGTTGTTGTACTTCTGTATTGTTAACAGCTTGCGTAGAACAAGCTGTTAACAATACACAAGACATTGCTCCAATCAACATCCACTTTTTCATTCTGTTTTCCTCCCTTTACATGTGCACCTTATCCTTGCCTTTATATTACTGAACAAACATTAAAGGAAGATTAATGTACAAAAAATAAAGTGAAGACTTTTACGGGTAGCCCGACTTCCCCTAACTCCCTCGCATTCGCCGAATTTTGAAGGAGGAGTCTTACTGCCCGTTAATGCTGGGTAAAATGATATAATTATATCGTTTCTAATCTTTCTTTAATGTTTTGGAATTATAGTGATACATATAAATAAGGAAAAAGGAGAATGTTAATGCGAGTTCTTATTGTCGAAGATGAACAAGACTTACAAAATATATTGGTAAAACGATTAAATGCAGAACATTATAGTGTCGACGCATGTGGGAATGGAGAAGATGCCTTGGATTATATAAACATGGCTACCTACGATTTGATTGTGCTTGACATAATGATTCCCGGAATAGATGGTTTACAAGTATTACAACGATTACGCGTGGACAATAATACAACTCCTGTCTTGCTTCTTACAGCTAAAGATACAATTGACGATCGCGTAACAGGACTCGACTTAGGTGCGGACGATTATTTAGTAAAGCCATTTGCTTTTGACGAACTGTTAGCAAGAATTCGCGTGTTAATGCGAAGAAATACAGGAAACACATCTAATGTGTTTGAAATTGCTGACCTAGTGGTAGATTGCAATATGCATAAAGTAACTAGAGGAGACCAGGTTATCACTCTTTCCAGTAAAGAATTTGCTATTTTAGAATATATGATTCGTAATAAAGAAGTTGTGCTGACACGAGATAAAATAGAGCAACATGTGTGGAATTACGACTATGAAGGTGGCTCGAATATTATTGATGTTTACGTCCGCTATCTTCGTAAAAAAATTGATAGCCAGTTTGAAACGAAGTTAATTCATACAGTACGAGGAACTGGTTACGTATTGCGAGTAGAATCATGAAAAAACTATCAATCAAAATGAGAGTAACCCTGTGGTATACAGGGCTAATTGTAATTATTATGGCACTCGTGTTAGCTTTTATTTTAACTTCTTCAGATAAAGTTTTGCTTTTTAATATGAAAGATCAATTGAAGAGCACAGTAAAAGAAAGCATGGAAGATATCGAATATAAGCATGGACAATTAAAGATGGACGATGATTTTGAACCCTTAGAAGATGGAGTAAATATCATCATTTATAATAAACAAGGTGAGCTGCTGGCAGGAAATAGTCCAACAAGCTTTAATAAAAAGGTATCGCTTAAATCCGATGAAATACAAACCATTAAAGACGGTAATAAAGAATGGATTGTATATGATTTTCTCCATAATGCAGGCGGCGATGAGCAAGTCTGGATTCGTGGAATAATGACCATGAGCCAATTATCATCCACGATGAATACGCTTATTGTCATAACACTCATCTCATTCCCATTACTTATTCTCATTGCGGCAGTGGGAGGATATTTTATTACGCAAAGAGCGTTTCGACCTGTACAACAAATGAGTGATTCAGCTAGTAAAATTAGTGATGGTAAAGACCTTTCGAAGAGAATTCATTTACAAGGTTCACCGAAAGACGAAATGTATCATTTAGCACAAACCTTTGACAAAATGTTTGAGCGATTGGAGACATCATTTGAAAGTGAAAAACAATTTACATCTGACGCATCTCATGAATTAAGAACACCAACATCTGTTATTATTTCACAATGCGAATACGCTTTATCGCAAAGGAATAATCCGAAAGAAATGGAAGAGTCGTTAGAAGTTATTTTAAAGCAATCACGTAAAATGTCCGCGCTACTCTCCCAACTCTTATTATTAGCAAGAGCTGACCAAGGAAAGCATAATACTTTCCAATTTGAATGTATTAATATGAGTGAATTAACGGAAATCGTTGTAGAAGAGCTTTCATTAATGGTTCAAGAAGCATCGATTCATATAACAACTCATATAGAGGAAAACCTGTTTATAAAAGCAGATCAAACATTGATGATGCGTTTATTAATGAATTTACTAACGAATGCGATTGCTTATAGCAAAGCGAACGGCACTGTGAGTATGCAACTGTTCCGTGATGAAACCAACATAATAGGTAAAGTCTCCGATAATGGCATAGGCATCAGCGAGCATCATATTACGAAAATATGGGACCGCTTCTATCGAGTTGATACAGCACGAACATCTTCAAGCACTGGAAACACAGGTTTAGGATTGTCAATGGTAAAATGGATTGTAGAGCTACACGGAGGAGAAATTACGGTTGAAAGTAAATTAGGAGAAGGCAGTACATTTACTTTTAAACTACCAATTGAAAAACGAGCATAATGTATGAATGTTTGTCGCTCCAAAGTAAAGATTCTTCCATCTTTATATAAAAGTAACCGTTGCATTTTGTTCTGTTAAGTTCATATGCATATGGAAAAATATATAATGAAGCCCCANNTGGGGCTTCATTATATATTTAGCTCTTTTTGCTTTTTGTTTTGTTTATGTCTATACAACAATTTTCGGCTTATGAGAGAAATCAGTAATAAGACTAGTATTAGTACGAAAAGTTGCATAAATGATAAATCAAAATATTTAGCACCTGTAACGATTAACAGTGTTGAAATTGTACCTTTTACAATGAAAAAAATAATTATCCATAATCCGCCTTTTTTCCAGTTCATTTTTCTATTACCCTTTCCTACGTTTAAATTATTAAATAGGACAACTTATTAGAAATCTATTATATGAATAAAAAAGTCATGTCTAATTAAATGCAATGATTCCATAATAAGTGAAAATGATATTCAATGTCAATTTTATTGACTTTTGGAATACCTGTTACTTCATCTCAACCTCTTCTTACTTTGTTTCTTATAAGCAATGAACTCTTGTTTTCAAATAAAAACACCTCCATTAAATTTACATACTTTGTGAACTGACCCACGAATT
>NZ_NVEC01000131.1 GCF_002571225.1 Bacillus sp. AFS059628
ACGTATTCGCTTGTTTCAGAAATGTTAGAAATAGCATTAGAACGTTTACCAGAAAATCACCAACTATTGATGCACTCCGATCAAGGCTGGCATTATCAAATGAAACAATATGTCCGGACACTAGAATTAAGGGGTGTTGTGCAAAGTATGTCTCGAAAAGGAAACTGTTATGACAACGCAGTAATGGAGAATTTCTTCGGGATCATGAAGTTAGAATTCCTCTACATAAAAGAATT
>NZ_NVEC01000132.1:0-1857 GCF_002571225.1 Bacillus sp. AFS059628
ATTAAAGAGACGGTTTTATTGTTTTACTATTGAAAAAGGATTCAAAAACATCTGTAAATTTAACTTATACAAAACAATATGAATAACTATTACGTATTTAAAAAACATTTTTTGTATTTCATCCTTCGTTTTTTGTAACTGATTCCATGTTTTTGACGCTCTGTCTTGTAAGTGCTTACATAACTGAAAACATCTTATACAATGAAGGTGTTAAATCAAAAGAGGTGACCAAAATGAATATGAAAAAACAAAATTTAGCGAAAAGCATTGAAATAGAAAGAGGAGGCGGAAAGGTATGAAAAAATCAAATGTTAATCCATGGTTAGTTGTCCTAGGCACAGTCATCGTACAAATGGGGCTTGGAACAATATATACATGGAGTTTATTCAATCAGCCTTTAGTTAGCAAATACGGTTGGAGTCTTAACGCAGTTGCTATAACTTTCTCAATTACTAGTCTTTCCTTAGCATTTTCAACTTTATTTGCAAGTAAATTGCAAGAAAAATGGGGACTTCGTAAACTTATTATGATAGCTGGACTAGCATTAGGACTAGGATTAGTACTTAGTTCACAAGCTTCCTCATTAATTTTGCTTTATGTACTAGCGGGAGTTGTTGTGGGTTATGCAGATGGTACAGCATATATCACTTCATTATCTAATTTAATAAAGTGGTTTCCAGAGCGTAAAGGTTTAATTGCTGGAATTTCTGTCTCTGCATATGGTTCAGGTAGTTTAATCTTTAAATACGTTAACGCACAGTTAATTGAATCAGTTGGTGTATCCCAAGCATTTATATACTGGGGTTTAATTGTTACAGCTATGATTGTCCTTGGAGCTTGTTTAATCCATCAAGCTGCTGATCAAGTTGCAGTTCATGAAACCAAAACTCATGAGTATACAACGAAAGAAATGTTACGTACAAAACAAGTATACTTATTATTTATTATGTTATTTACATCATGTATGAGTGGTTTATACTTAATTAGTATGGTAAAAGACATTGGTGTTCAACTTGTAGGGCTTAGCGCAGCGACAGCAGCTAATGCGGTTGCTATGGTTGCAATATTCAATACGTTAGGTCGTATAATTTTAGGACCGCTATCAGATAAAATCGGCCGTTTAAAAATCGTTACTGGTACTTTTGTTGTTATGGCGAGTTCAGTCTTAGTTTTAAGTTTCGTAGATTTAAATTATGGTATCTACTTCGTATGTGTAGCAAGTGTAGCGTTTTGCTTTGGTGGAAATATCACTATTTTCCCAGCAATTGTTGGTGATTTCTTCGGTATGAAAAACCATAGTAAGAACTACGGTATTGTGTATCAAGGGTTTGGATTTGGAGCACTTGCAGGTTCCTTTATCGGTGCACTTCTAGGTGGATTCAAGCCAACATTCATGGTAATTGGCGTTTTATGTGTCGTATCATTTATTATCGCAATTTTAATTCAAGCACCTAAGCAGACAAAAGAACAAGAAGAAGAGTATCGCAGCGTAGCATAAGGATATAAATTTTCTATAACACTATGATTACAAAAAAGCATCCTGCTAAATAGGGTGCTTTTTTTGAGTTGTTTTAAATAGGTTATATGATCTTTGGGATTTTTTGAGATAAAAAATGAGTGGAATATCTATTTGGATTATATTGGAATGTTAAAATTGTTACATTATATTCGAACAACTTATTAAATCTTAAATGAGTAGCATGACATACATTGGTAGTTGTAAGATATATTTTCTCAATATTTTCAGAAAAATGTTGAGAAAATATATACTTGAATTTATGGCAGGGCTTTATCCCGCTTTAATGGGCAGTAAGACCCCCACCTCAAAATTGAGCGCAAGCAAAGAAGTTAGGTGGG
>NZ_NVEC01000132.1:1871-39857 GCF_002571225.1 Bacillus sp. AFS059628
TAAAGTTTCACTTTATACACGAAGGCATCTACAGTTAATCTTCTTCAATTTTAAAAAGAGGAGTATGAATTAAATTTTTCATGTAAGTATTTAGTAATGCTCTTAGATGTAATTGCATGGAGAAGTACGAAAATATTTTATCTGAAAAATAAAAATAGGTTGACAAGTTCATTGAGAAAGATTATCATTTCGGTGTAACGATATTAAATGAAAAATATTATCAATGAATAGTATTTTGTTGAAAAGTACACTTGACCAATTAGTTTAGTAAGTGTATTATTTTTTACATCGATAATGATAATCATTATCATTATTTTGTTTGATTAGATTAATTTTCAAATGAAAGGATAGAGAAAATGAACTTAGGGGAATTTGATGGAAAAACGGTTTTAGTAACAGGTGCAGCCCAAGGTATAGGTAGTGTTGTTGCCAAAATGTTTTTAGAAAGAGGAGCTACAGTTATTGCGGTTGATCAAAATGAAGAGGGATTAAACGAACTCTTAAATGAAATATATATGAAAACGTTTTGCTTAGATGTGAGTGATAGTACCGCAGTTGAACAGATGGTAAATGATATTGAAAATGAAATAGCACCGATAGATATATTAGTGAATGTTGCAGGGATTTTACGTATGGGAGCGATCCACTCTTTAAGTGATGAAGATTGGAATAAAACATTCTCTGTAAATTCTACAGGCGTTTTCTATATGTCCCGAGCAGTCAGTAAATATATGATGCAAAGAAAGTCAGGGGCAATTGTTACAGTTGGTTCAAATGCAGCAAATACTCCGAGAATGGAGATGGCTGCGTATGCTGCATCAAAAGCTGCAACGACGATGTTTATGAAGTGTTTAGGATTAGAACTTGCAGCGTACAACATTCGTTGTAACTTAGTTTCTCCAGGTTCAACTGAAACTGAAATGCAAAGGTTACTATGGGCTGATGAGAATGGCGCAAAAAATATAATAGCAGGTACTCAAAGTACATATAGACTCGGTATACCGTTACAAAAAATTGCACAGCCTTCAGAAATTGCTGAAGCGGTATTGTTTTTAGCTTCAGATAAAGCGAGTCATATTACAATGCATAATTTATGTGTCGATGGCGGAGCTACATTAGGCGTTTAATAAAAAATTCAGGGGGTTACTATGCTATGAATGAATTTACGGCTGTAAAGGAACTGTCAGAAAAATTACTAGAAGATTATAAGACTGAATCTTCATTCTTTTTCGCTTCACCAACGCGAACAATATTGACAGAAGGAGAGTTTACTACAGTAAAGCATTGTGAAATTGAAAGTTTCCCAGAGTTTGTGCAAGCAGAATTACGTAATGCAAAACAAGCAGGAAATTCGAATCCTATCGTTGTCGGTGCTTTGCCATTTGATCGTAGAAAAGAAGTTCAACTTATCATCCCAGAATATAGCAGAATATCTGGACGTTTACAATTAGATACAACAAATAAGCTTGAAATAAATGAGAACTTAACATGTGAAATGATACCTGTACCAGAACCTGAAGTGTATATAAATGGTGTGAAGCAAGGGATTAAAAAAATACAGGACGGGGATTTAAAGAAAATCGTTCTATCTAGATCGTTAGATGTTAAATCTTTTGAAAAGGTTGATAAGCAAAAACTTCTTCGAGAATTAGCAGAGCATAATAAGCACGGTTATACATTTGCTGTGAATTTACCGAAAGATGAAAAGGAGAATAGGAAGACGTTAATTGGAGCAAGTCCTGAGTTACTCGTTTCACGTAATGGTATGCAAGTTATTTCTAATCCGTTAGCTGGTTCAAGGCCACGTAGTGAGGATCCAGTTGAAGATAAAAGAAGAGCAGAGGAATTACTTTCTTCTCCAAAAGATTTACATGAACATGCGGTAGTAGTAGAAGCAGTTGCTGCCGCGCTTCGTCCGTACTGTCATACATTACATGTTCCGGAAAAGCCATCCGTTATTCATAGTGAAGCGATGTGGCATTTATCTACTGAAGTGAAAGGTGAACTAAAGGATCCGAATACTACTTCTTTGGAATTAGCAATTGCTCTTCACCCTACGCCAGCAGTTTGCGGAACGCCGATGGAAGAAGCGAGAGAGGCGATTCAAAAAATTGAGCCATTTGACCGTGAATTCTTTACAGGCATGCTAGGTTGGAGCGATTTAAATGGAGACGGTGAATGGATTGTTACAATACGCTGTGCTGAAGTGCAAGAAAATACACTCCGATTATTTGCAGGAGCGGGAGTTGTTGCTGAATCAAAACCAGAAGATGAGTTAGCAGAAACATCAGCTAAGTTCCAAACAATGCTGAAGGCTCTAGGGTTAAGTGATAATTCACTGAATGAAAAATAGGGGGAAGAAAGAATGTTAACAGGTTATACAAAGTGGCCAAAAGAATTTGCTGATCGTTATCGAGAAGAAGAGTGTTGGCTTGGTGAAACATTTGGCGGGATGTTAAGAGAGCGGGCTGAAAAATATGGCGATCAAATTGCAATTGTAAGTGGTAATACGCATATTACGTATAGTGAGCTTGATAAAAAAGTAGATCGCTTAGCTTCAGGTTTACTGAATTTAGGAATAAAGCAAGAGGATCGAGTTGTAATCCAGCTACCTAACGTTATTGAGTTTTTCGAAGTATGTTTTGCGCTATTTCGAATTGGGGCACTTCCTGTTTTTGCATTACCTTCACATCGAAGCAGTGAAATTAGTTATTTTTGTGAGTTTGGTGAGGCGAGTGCTTACGTTATTTCAGATAAAGCTCTCGGTTTTGATTATCGAAAACTAGCAAGAGAAGTGAAAGAGAAAGTGCCAACTTTACAACATGTAATTGTAGTGGGAGAAGAAGAAGAAGAGTTTCTAAACATAAATGATCTATATATAGATTCCGTTCCATTACCAGACGTTCAGCCAAGTGATGTTGCGTTTCTCCAATTATCAGGAGGGACAACGGGACTTTCTAAATTAATTCCTCGAACACATGATGATTATATTTATAGTTTACGTGTTAGTGCTGAAATTTGTAATTTGAATACAGAGAGCGTCTATATGGCAGTTCTTCCAGTAGCGCATAATTACCCGATGAGTTCTCCTGGAACATTTGGAACTTTCTATGCGGGTGGAAAAGTTGTGCTGGCAACTGGAGGTAGTCCAGATGAGGCGTTTGCACTTATTGAAAAAGAAAAAGTTACGATTACTGCTCTCGTACCACCATTAGCAATGATATGGCTTGATGCTGCATCTTCTCGTAATAATGATTTATCGAGCCTAGAAGTGATTCAAGTAGGTGGTGCGAAATTTAGCGCTGAGGTTGCAAAACGTATACGCCCTACATTTGGATGTACGTTACAGCAAGTATTCGGTATGGCAGAAGGTTTAGTAAATTACACAAGATTAAATGATCCTGAAGAAATTATTATTCATACGCAAGGTAGACCGATGTCTACATTGGATGAAGTAAGGGTTGTTGATGAGAATGACAACGATGTAAAACCTGGGGAGGTAGGTAGTTTATTAACGCGAGGGCCATATACAATTCGTGGTTATTATAAAGCAGAAGAGCATAATGCACGATCATTTACAAAGGATGGATTTTATCGCACAGGTGATCTTGTAAAAGTAAATGAACAAGGTTACATCATAGTAGAAGGAAGAGATAAAGATCAAATTAACCGTGGTGGTGAGAAAGTTGCTGCGGAAGAAGTGGAAAATCATTTATTAGCACATGATGCAGTGCATGATGTAGCAATTGTATCGATGCCTGATGACTATTTAGGAGAACGCACTTGTGCATTTGTAATAGCTCGCGGACAAGCTCCGACTGTAAGTGAATTAAAAATGTTTTTAAGAGAACGCGGTATAGCAGCTTATAAGATTCCAGATCGGATTGAATTTATTGAAGCATTTCCGCAAACAGGTGTTGGAAAGGTAAGCAAAAAAGAGTTACGTAAAGTCATTGCTGAGAAACTTATTACGGTAAAACGATAAAAATATAAAAATTGGAAGGAAGTGATTAGATGGCTATCCCATCTATTTCAGTATACAAAATGCCAGTTGAATCCGAACTACCAAAAAATAAAGTGAACTGGACGCCAGATCCAAAACGTGCGGTTCTTTTAATCCATGACATGCAAGAATATTTTCTTGATGCATATAGCGATAAAGAATCGCCAAAAGTAGAACTCATTTCAAATATTAAGGTAATAAGAGAAAAATGTAAGGAACTTGGTATACCAGTTGTTTATACAGCACAACCAGGTGGACAAACACTAGAACAACGAGGATTATTACAAGACTTCTGGGGTGACGGTATTCCTGCTGGACCAGATAAAAAGAAGATTGTCGATGAACTTTCTCCTAATGAGGATGATATATTCTTAACAAAATGGAGATATAGTGCATTTAAAAAGACAAATTTATTAGAAATTTTACATGAACAGGGAAGAGATCAACTTATTATTTGCGGTATTTATGCGCATATTGGCTGCCTATTAACAGCTTGTGAAGCGTTTATGGATGGTATAGAGCCGTTCTTTGTAGCAGATGCAGTTGCTGATTTTTCACTAGAGCATCATAAACAAGCGTTAGCGTATGCATCTAATAGATGTGCAGTAACGACATCAACTAACTTACTGTTAAAAGATTTACAAAGTGCAAAAGGTGATGAGAGTAAAGGAATCACTTTACAGGAAGTACATGAACTAGTTGCACAATTACTTCGCGAACCGGTAGAGAGTGTTGAGACGGATGAAGATTTATTAAATAGAGGACTTGATTCGGTCAGAATTATGAGTTTAGTAGAGAAGTGGCGTCGCGAAGGGAAAGAAATCACTTTTGCGGATTTAGCAGAGAACCCAACCATTGTGGATTGGTACCGCTTATTATCTCCGCAAACAGAACGTGTACTTTAATATAGACTACATAATAAAGGGGTAGTAAAGAATGCCTAATAGTCAAAAGGTTCGTCATTCGTTATCATCTGCGCAGACTGGTATGTGGTTTGCGCAACAATTAGATCCGCTTAATCCGATTTATAATACCGGGGAATATGTAGAAATACATGGAAATATGAATCAAGAAATTTTTGAATTAGCAGTACGTAAAGTTGTAATGGAAGCAGAAGCACTGCATGTTCGCTTCGAAGAGGATGAAATTGGTCCATGGCAAGTTATTGAGGAATTACAGTTTCATATGCATTTTATTGACGTTCGTAAAGAAGAAAATCCTGAAGAGGCTGCTAAAATATGGATGGAAAATGATTTATCTATGCCAGTCGATTTGAAAACAGATACATTATTTACTGAAGCACTTATTCAAGTTGAAAATAACCGTTTCTTTTGGTATCAGCGCATCCATCACATTGTGATGGATGGCTATGGATTTTCAATTCTAAGCCAAAAGGTAGCGAAAGAGTATACAACACTTATAGAAGAAACAAATAAGAAAGAGAAGTCATTTGGTTCTCTTGCGAAAATTGTACAAGAAGATATAGAGTATCGTGAATCTAAACAATTCCAGGAAGATCGTATCTTTTGGTTAGAGAAGTTTGCAGATGAACCAGAAGTTGTAAGTTTAGCAGAAAGAGCGCCGAGAACCTCCAATGGATTTTTACGAGAAACAGCTTATTTATCCAGTTCTAGCACGAAAACTTTACTAGAAGATATTAATGTTTCTTTAACAAGTTGGCCAGAATTTCTTGTCGCTGTAACAAGTATATATATGCATAAATTAACAGGTGCAAATGATATTGTTTTAGGTTTACCGATGATGGGGCGTCTCGGTTCAGCATCTATTTATACACCGAGCATGGTAATGAATTTAGTACCACTTCGTCTCACTGTAACTCCAAATATCACTCTTGCAGAATTATTACAGCAAGTTTCTAAAGAAATCCGAGACGTACGTCGTCATCATAAATATCGTCATGAAGAATTAAGGAGAGATTTAAAGTTACTAGGCGAAAATCAAAGGTTATT
The DNA here is from genome assembly GCF_002571225.1 of Bacillus sp. AFS059628. Taxonomy (GTDB): domain Bacteria; phylum Bacillota; class Bacilli; order Bacillales; family Bacillaceae_G; genus Bacillus_A. The sequence continues at coordinate 7,845 of NZ_NVEC01000132.1, forward strand.
CGGGCCGTTAGTGAATGTGATGCCTTTTGATTATGGGCTTAACTTTGCTGGGAATCATGGTATTACACATAATTTGTCAGCCGGACCTGTCGATGATTTATCAATAAATGTTTATAAACGTTTCGATGAAACTGAGCTAATGATTCATTTTGATGCGAATCCGGAAGTATATAATGGCACGGAACTAACGCTGCATAAAGAGAGATTTATGAATGTATTAGAATTAATGATAAGTACATATCAAAAAGACGCGTCGATTGGAAGCATAAACATTACTCTTCCTGAAGAAAATCATAAAGTTTTATTGGAATGGAATGAAACTAAGGAAGCTGATAAGTTAATCTCTCTACCTATATTATTTGAAAAACAAGTACAAAAACACCCAAATAAAATAGCGGTTATTTGTAACGGGGTAGACCTTACGTATAATGAGCTAAATGAACGAGCAAATAAACTGGCGCACTATTTAGTAGAGCAAGGAATAGGATCAAATCAGTTTGTAGCTTTAGTATTTCCAAGATCAACGGAAATGGTAGTCAGTATGCTAGCAGTTTTAAAGGCTGGTGCAGCGTATTTACCAATAGATCCAGAATATCCAGCCGAACGAATCAATTATATAGTAAATGATGCAAAACCAGCTTGTATTATAACGCATTCATCTGTTACATCAACTTTAGTTATAGAAAATGATATGAAAAAGATCGAATTAGATCGCGAAGAAACAGAACTAGCGTTAAGAGCATATTCTCATATGAATCTACCATTTAGAAACGATGAGTCACTTTTAAACCCAGCTTATACAATTTACACTTCAGGCTCAACCGGCAATCCAAAAGGTGTAATTGTTCCTATGAAAGCTTTAAGTAACTTTTTATTGGCCATGGATGATATGTTTTCATTACATGAAAACGATCATTTATTAGCAGTTACAACATTTGCGTTTGATATTTCAGCTTTAGAAATTTATTTACCGCTTATTAGTGGGGCAAGTATAACAATTGCTCAAAAAGAGGTAATTCAAGAGCCTTCGGCGTTAACGGCATTGTTACAAGAAGAAAGAGTGACAATTATGCAAGCTACACCGACGCTCTGGCAGGCGTTAGTAACGGAATATCCAGAGAGGCTACAAGGACTAAATGTGCTCATTGGTGGCGAAGCTCTTCCAGCCCATTTAGCAAATACATTAAAAGAATTAGGTTGCACTATTACAAACTTGTATGGACCAACTGAAACGACTATTTGGTCTACTGTTATGAACATCGATGAAAGGGAAAGTGGTATACCTCCTATCGGAAAGCCAATTTGGAGTACAGACGTGTATGTACTAGATGCAGGGTTACAACCAGTTCCACCTGGAGTTATTGGTGAATTATATATTGCAGGGGAAGGACTTGCAAGTGGATATTTAGGACAACCAGAGTTAACGGCTGAACGGTTTGTTGCAAATCCTTATGGAGAGCGAGGAGAGCGCATGTACCGTACTGGTGATCTTGTAAAATGGCGCAATGATGGTGTGCTAGAATATGTGAGCCGTGCAGATCATCAAATTAAAATTCGTGGTTTCCGAATTGAATTAGCTGAAATTGAAATGGTATTACAACGCCATGAAAATATTAAGCAAGCAGTAGTAATGGTACGAGAAGACCGCCCAAATGATAAACGAATCATCGCGTATATCGTTGCCGAAGAGAAGGAAACGATTCATCTTTCAGAAATTCGTTCTTATGTTTCAGAAAGTTTAGCGAATTATATGGTACCATCAGCACTTGTGTTGCTAGAAGAATTACCATTAACACCAAATGGAAAGGTTGATAGAAAGAAATTACCTGCGCCTGATTTTAATGGCATGAACAATGAGAGAGTTGCTAGAAATCCGAAAGAAGAAATATTATGTGATTTATTTGCAGAAGTACTTGGTGTTTCTCGTATTAGCATAGACGATAATTTCTTTGAAATGGGTGGCCATTCGCTTCTTGCATCGCGTTTAATGGCAAGAATTCGTGAAACGTTAAGTGTTGAATTAGGAATTGGAAAACTATTTGAATCGCCAACTGTTGCTGAACTAGTGAAGCAATTGGATCAAGCAAAAAATGCTAGACCAACTATTAAGAAAGTAAGTAGACCAAGTGAAGTTCCACTTTCATTTGCACAGCGTAGGTTATGGTTCTTACATTGTTTAGAAGGTCCAAGTCCTACTTATAATATTCCGTTAGTCATTCGTTTGTCTGGAAAGTTGAATGAGGAAGCATTACAAGGTGCCTTTTATGATGTAGTCGAGAAACATGAAACACTGAGAACAATTTTCCCTAACGTATTAGGTAGTTCCTATCAGAAAATTTTAGATATAGGAGATTTAAATCTAGAAATGATTAAAACAAAAATATGTAAAGAGGAATTAGAAAGTGTGCTTGCAGAAGCGGTAAGATATAGCTTTAACCTTGATGTTGAGCCAGCAGTTCGTTTGCAACTATTTACAGTGAATGAAAACGAACATGTATTGCTAATTCTATTGCACCATATTGTAGGGGATGGCTGGTCATTACAACCGTTAACGAGAGACTTTACAACGGCATATAAAGCACGATGTCAAGGTGACAGCGTACAGCTGGAAACACTTCCAGTTCAATACGCAGATTATGCACTTTGGCAACAGCAATTACTTGGTGATGAAACTACACCAGAAAGTCTCATTTCAACACAATTAGATTTTTGGAAGAAGGAGTTAGAAGGTTTACCGGACAAAATGGAGTTACCTACAGATTATCAGCGTCCAGTTGAAACGAGTTACCGCGGAGAAACAATTCATTTTCATATAGATGCAGGTATGCATAGTAGGTTAGTAGAGCTTGCACGGAAAAATGGAGTTAGTTTGTTTATGGTATTGCAAGCAGGACTAAGTGTGCTATTTACAAGATTAGGTGCAGGTACCGATATACCAATCGGTAGTCCGATTGCTGGAAGAAACGATGATGCTCTCTCTGACATAGTCGGTTTATTTGTAAATACATTAGTGTTACGTACAAATACATCAGGAGATCCAAGCTTTAAAGAATTATTAAATAGAGTGAAGCAAACAAATCTTGCAGCTTATGAAAATCAAGATGTACCATTTGAACGACTTGTTGAAGTATTAAATCCAGTACGTACTCGAAATAGTCATCCGCTGTTTCAAGTTATGTTTGCTTTCCAAAATACACCAGAAGCAACCTTTGATGCTCCGGATATAGAAGCGAGCCTTGAAATTCAAAGCGTTGGCTCTGCGAAATTTGATTTAACATTTGAAATTAGCGAGAGTAACGGAGTTGATGGTACTCCGAACGGCTTACACGGATTGTTAGAGTTTAGTACTGATTTATATAAACGTGAAACGGTACAAAAATTAATAGAACGATACATTCTATTATTAGATGATGCAGCAGTGAATCCTGATCAATCAATTGGTAGATTAGAAATATTAACGTTAGCAGAGAAAAATACAGTGTTAGAAAAGTGGAATGGTGGTTTTCAAATTGTACCAGAAATGACATTATCACAATTATTTGAAAAGCAAGCTCATATAAATCCAAATTCTATTGCTGTCGTCTTTGAAGATGAAAAGTTAACTTATGAAGAGTTAAATAAAAAAGCGAATAAAATAGCTCGTTTGCTAATAGCAAAAGGAATTGGTCCCGATCAACTCGTTGCTTTAGCAATGCCGAGATCTTTAAATATGGTTGTGAACTTACTTGCGGTTCTTAAAGCAGGAGCAGGTTATCTTCCATTGGATCCAGATTACCCGTCTGATCGTATTTCATTTATGCTCCACGATGCGAAACCATCATGTGTTTTAATAAATTCAGATGTGGAAGTTGAATGTGATGAGGAACTGAAAATTTTAGTTGATGATGTAAAAGTAAGAGAAGAAATTGAGAAATATAGCGAAGACAATATTGATGAAATGGAGCGCGTAAAGCCATTAACGCCATCACATATTGCTTACGTTATTTATACATCAGGTTCAACAGGTAGACCGAAAGGCGTTATGATACCTCATCAAAACGTAGTAAGACTTTTAGGAGCAACTGATCATTGGTTCCAATTTGACGCAGACGATGTGTGGACGATGTTCCATTCATACGCTTTTGATTTCTCGGTTTGGGAAATTTGGGGGCCTTTATTATATGGAGGACGTCTAGTCGTGGTGCCACATAGTATAAGTCGCTCGCCGAAAGAATTTTTACAACTTCTTGTTAAAGAAAAGGTAACTGTTTTAAACCAAACTCCATCAGCGTTCTATCAATTCATGCAAGCAGATCGTGAAAATGAAGAAATTGGTCAAAAATTATCTTTACGATATGTTGTTTTTGGAGGAGAGGCACTTGAGCTAAGTCGATTAGAAGATTGGTATAGTCGACATTCTCATAACGCACCAAAACTTATTAATATGTATGGAATTACGGAGACGACTGTACATGTTAGTTATATTGAGTTAGATGAAACAATCGTCTCTTTACGAGCGAATAGTTTAATTGGGTGTAGTATACCTGATCTTAAAGTGTATGTGTTAGACAACTATTTACAACCTGTGCCACCAGGAGTAGTTGGAGAAATGTATGTTGCAGGTGCCGGGCTTGCTCGTGGATATTTAGGAAGAGCAGGTTTAACTGCAGAACGTTTTATTGCAGATCCATTTGGCAAGCCAGGTACAAGAATGTATCGTACTGGAGACTTAGCACGTTGGCGTCAAGATGGAACGCTAGATTATATAGGACGCGCAGATCATCAAATAAAAATTCGCGGATTCCGAATTGAATTAGGGGAAATAGAAGCGGTCATAATGAAACACCCTAAAGTTGAGCAAGTAGCCGTTATTGTACGGGAAGATCAACCAGGGGATAAACGATTAGTTTCTTATATCGTCGCATCAAATAATGAAATGATTGATACGAATGAAATGCGCCAATTTGCTGGAGGTAGTTTACCAGATTATATGGTTCCATACGCTTTTGTAGCAGTAAATGAGTTGTCTTTAACTCCAAACGGTAAATTAGATAGAAAGGCATTGCCGGCTCCAGAATTTATCGCATCATCTTCTAGTCGTGGGCCAAGAACACCGCAAGAAGAAATGTTATGTGACTTGTTTACAGAAGTTTTAAGTGTGCCGCAAATTGGAATTGATGACGGATTCTTTGATCTAGGTGGCCATTCACTTCTTGCAGTGCAGCTTATGAGCCGTATTAAAGAAGCACTTGGGGTCGAATTAAATATCGGAACTTTATTTGCAGCACCTACTGTTGCAGGTCTTGCTGAAAGACTTGAAGTGGGAAATGGACAAAGTGCACTCGATGTGTTGCTTCCATTACGAGTAAGCGGAGACCAATTGCCACTATTTTGTGTACACCCAGCAGGTGGATTAAGTTGGTGCTATGCAGGGCTTATGAAATCTTTAGGAACAAATTATCCAATCTACGGTGTCCAAGCACGTGGTATCGCTAAAAATGAAGAACTTCCAAAAAGTTTAGAGGAAATGGCAGCGGATTATTTAAAACACGTTCGTGAAGTACAGCCTCACGGACCATATCGTTTACTCGGTTGGTCACTTGGAGGAAATGTTGTGCATGCAATGGCGGCGCAACTGCAAAATGAAGGGGAAGAAGTAGACTTACTCGTTATGCTAGATTCTTATCCTGGTCACTTTTTACCGAATACGGAAGCACCTACTGAAGAAGAAGCATTAATCGCATTACTTGCTTTAGGGGGATACGATCCAGATAACATGGATGGTAAACCACTTACGATGGAAAGTGCGGTAGAAATACTTCGTAAAGATGGAAGTGCATTAGCAAGTCTTGAAGAAGAGACGATTTTGAACTTGAAAGAAACATATGTAAATTCAGTAGGATTGTTAGGGAAATATGTACCGAAAGTTTATAACGGAGATATTTTATTCTTTAGATCTACTGTTATACCAGACTGGTTTGATCCTATTTCTCCAAATACGTGGCTAAATTATTTAGATGGGCAAATTGTGCAATACGATATTGATTGTAGACATAAAGATTTATGTCAACCAGGACCACTTACAGAAATTGGACAAGTATTAGCGAAATATTTGCAGGATAAGAAAGGGGTAAGTACAGTATGACGAATCCATTTGAAAATGATAATTACACATATAGAGTATTAAAAAATGAGGAGGGCCAGTATTCTCTCTGGCCTGTCTTTCTTGATGTACCTATTGGTTGGAATGTTGTACATGAAGAGGCTAGTAGAAATGATTGTTTACAATATGTTGAAAATAACTGGGAAGATTTGAATCCAAAAAGTAATGAAGTTGGCGAAAAAATATTAGTAGGAAAACGATAATGAAGGCAAAAATAAATCCAAAAGTAGTTGTAAGCATCGTATATATAACAGCGATGTTTATGGCTGCGATGGATGCAACAATTGTGAATGTAGCACTCCAAACAATAAGTAAAGAATTACAAGTACCTCCATCTGCAATGGGGACTGTTAATGTTGGGTATTTAGTTAGCTTAGCTGTATTCCTTCCGATTTCTGGTTGGTTAGGAGATCGCTTCGGTACGAAAAGAGTATTTCTAACCGCTCTTTTCGTATTTACAACTGCGTCTGCATTATGTGGAATAGCGAATGATATTACTTCATTGAATCTTTTTCGCATCATGCAAGGTGCTGGAGGGGGGCTTTTAACACCAGTTGGGATGGCGATGTTATTCCGAACATTTTCACCAGAGGAAAGGCCGAAAATTTCACGGTTTATTGTGTTACCAATTGCTGTCGCACCGGCAGTAGGACCAATTATTGGCGGTTTCTTTGTAGACCAAATGTCTTGGCGCTGGGCATTTTATATTAATGTACCGTTCGGAATCATAGCATTGCTATTCGGTCTACTATTTTTAAAAGAGCACATTGAAAAATCAGCTGGTCGCTTTGATTCTCTCGGTTTTATTCTTTCAGCCCCAGGATTTTCGATGCTAATCTATGCGCTCAGTCAAGGACCATCAAAAGGATGGGTTTCCCCAGAAATTATAAGTACTGGAATAGCCGGGGGTGTATTCATTACATTGTTTATCATTGTTGAACTTAGAGTAAAGCAACCGATGTTAGATTTACGCTTATTAAAAGAACCTGTTTTTAGAAAGATGAGTCTTATTTCATTGTTTTCATCCGCTGGTTTATTAGGAATGTTATTTGTTTTTCCACTTATGTATCAAAATGTAATAGGAGTTTCCGCATTGGAATCAGGTCTTACGACATTCCCAGAGGCGATTGGGTTAATGATTTCTTCACAGATTGTACCATGGTCATATAAGAAATTAGGAGCTCGTAAAATAATTTCTATTGGGTTAATTTGTACGGCGATTATCTTTGTTTTATTAAGTTTTGTAAATCACGATACGAATCCATGGCAAATACGGGCATTATTGTTTGGCATAGGTATTTTCTTAGGCCAGTCTGTTGGAGCAGTTCAATTTTCTGCATTTAACAATATAGCGCCACCTTCTATGGGGAGAGCAACGACTATATTTAATGTGCAAAATCGATTAGGATCTGCATTAGGAGTTGCTGTTTTAGCTAGCATATTATCTGGATTTGGAAGTAATGAAATACAGAATTATACACAGTCAGATTTCATACCATATCAAGCTGCATTAATTGGATCTGCAATATTTTTACTCGTCGCATTACTATTTTCTTTACGTATTTCTGATAAAGAAGTAATGTCAAATAAGAAGAAAAAGCCGTTACCCGTATTACAAAAAGAGAAAGAAGTTGTAAACGAATAAGTTATAGCATGATAATATTTTTTGAAATGAAGTGATATTCCTACTAAGAAGGGGAGAGTTTACATGATAGAAAGTAAAGTTGTAGATTCTATACCAACTCTTAATGAGAATGATTGTCAAATATGGTGGGCAAGAATTTCAGATTTACAATCATGGCATTACAATTTACTAAATGAAGTTGAACGAGAGAAAGCAAATTCATATCATCATTCGGTAGATCGTGCACGATTTATAATAGGTTGTGTAATTAGTAGATTAGTTCTTGGAAAGATACTTTCTATGTCGCCAGTCCAAGTACCTATTGATCGAATGTGCCCAGTATGTAAGTTACAACATGGTAGACCACAATTACCAGAAGGTATGCCGCAAATATCGGTTTCACATTCGGGTGAGTGGGTTGTTGTTGCATTTACGAAATCTGCACCTGTAGGCGTTGATATTGAACAAATGAATCCAAATGTAGATGTTATGAAAATGGCAGAGGGTGTATTAACGGACTTTGAAATAGCGCAAATTATGAAATTACCTAATGAACAGAAAATAGAAGGTTTTCTAACATATTGGACTCGAAAAGAAGCAGTGCTCAAAGCAACAGGTGAAGGACTAATGATTGCACCAGTGGATATTACTGTATCAGCTCCAAATGATCCTCCAAGCTTGTTAGTTTTTAAGGATAGACACGGGGTAGTAGAATCTACAATGATGGAAGATATAAGACCGAGTGAAGATTATTTGGCTTCTATTGCAATATTTAGTAAAGAAGTAACTGAAATCACACAGTTAGACGCAGTATCGCTTTTAAATTATAAAGAAGTTTAATAAAATATCTTATAGAAGAGGTGTTCCTCATGTTAGTAGCGGAAAATAGAACGAATGAATTCACTTATAATGTACAAGCAATTAAAAATATTTTATTTTCTGGAGATACATCATCTATTCATGCTTTAGAAAAGCTTTTGAATGATACAGTTCAGTTTGATGTTCTCGAACAAGAGGTAATTGATAGACAGTACATCCCGAAAGAAGTAAAGAATTTCTTTGCTAAAAACGGAACATTTCTTTACCGTGTATCCAATGTTAGCTATAAAGGAAAAGTATTATCCGAAAATCTCATTTTTGCGGATACCTCGTTTTTACCACATACAATAAAGTGTGAGTTAGAGAGTGGAAATATTCCTGTTGAAAAACTTATAGAAAAGATGGAAGTAAGAAGGAACGTATTATATGAAGGATATCAGCCAGCTGGAAATATTATTGAATTGTTTGATGGCTGCTCTGTTACAGCGAATGTGTATCCAACTAGAAAATCTCAAATTGTAAGCAACTGTAAATGTATATTTTATATATGTGAAGTATATCATGCTGAGAATATAAAGGAATTACTGAAATAAACAAGAAACCAGCCTATAAAATGGCTGGTTTCTTGTTTATTTCACAGCTTCTTTTAACTCTTTACCTGCTTTAAATGCAGGAACTTTACCAGCAGCGATTTGAATTTCTTCGCCAGTTTGCGGGTTACGCCCTGTACGAGCAGATCTTTCACGCACTTCAAAAGTTCCAAAGCCGATTAATTGAACTTTATCGCCAGACTGTAATGCAGTAGCAATTGTGTCAAATACAGATTGTACAGCTGCAGAAGCATCCTTTTGAGAAATATCAGCTGATTGTGCTACAGTTTTAATTAATTCTGTTTTGTTCATGTTTTCACCTCATAAAAAAATTTTTTAGAATGAATGATTTAGTATAATAGATAGTAAACATAAAGCTATTTATATTGTTAGAAAGAATGCTATATAGTTATGTTAATTTCGTTGCAAGAAACTGAATCCCTGCTAATATTTAGGGATTAATTAAGAATTGACGCATAGAAAAAGCTGCAATATTAAGATGAGGGGGAGTATACGGATGATTTTTCGTGAAAAGAATGAGAAAGAAAGTATATTAATTCGTCAACATGATCATGGTTTTTTAGCTGGAGAGATTGCCAAATATATAAAAAAAGATTTTTTTGAAGATGACACATATTTAAAAGAGACAATTGATGCAATATATGAGCATGATAGAGGGTGGATAGAGCTTGATAAAGTACCAATTTTGAATGATGCTAAAAATATCCCGTATACATTTATGGATTGTCCTAGCTCATTACGCTTTGTTTTTTATAAGATTGGTTTGAATGAAATTGAAGGGTCAAACCCATACGGAGCATTACTTTGTAGTAAACATTTTTTATCATTTCCTTTAAATGAGGAAGATGAAGAGATGATGTCATTTTATACAGGGGAATTGGAACGACAAAAAAGAATATTGACAACGCTAACAAGAGAACAATTTGCGATATTCGATAAACATTATAGGTTATTAAAATTTTGCGATGAACTTTCTTTATATGTATGTATGAATAAACCTGGTGTAGAAAAGGAAAATGAAATTGATTTGTTTAAAGATGGTTTTGAAGGAACAGAAATGTTTAATAGTAAAGAAGGGAAACCTCTTCAAGCTGAATGGGTAGATGAGGAAACAATTCGGATTACACCGTTTCCATTTCAAACTGAATTTTATACGTATGTAAAATATAAAACTATAAATAAACGTGAAATTGAAGAAAAAGGAATTGTAAAGGCTGATAGAGAATCAGAAATGAAGAAACAAACCATTCATTTTATACAATAGGGGGGCGATTTTGATTGAAAGAGTACATGTTAAAACAGGTGGATTACCATGCTTGGGCTAATATACGATTATTCGAGCGACTAAAAGAATTACCAAACTATGAGACGATTTTTACTGAACAGATACAGAGCGTATTCCCATCAATCAAGGATACTTTCGCGCATATTTATATTACAGATCAAGTGTGGTTACACATATTGCATGGTAAAAGTATGAATGAAGCAATACAAGACCGAGAAAATTTACGAAAACAAATCGAAACTAAATCGTTACATGAATTAGAAAAAATGTTTGAAAATATGGCAAATCAATATAAAGACTTTTTAATTACAATTCAAGATGTGAATGCTGTATTTGTTATCGAGAATCCATATGCAGGAAAATTAGAAACTTCAATTTTAGAGTTAGTACAACATGTCGTAAATCATGGTACATATCATAGAGGAAATATAACAGCGATGATCCGTCAACTTGGTCATTCATCGACAATGACGGATTTTGTACTGTATTTACATATGGGGCAGAAAGAGAGGGAGTAATATAGTTTGTAAGAAGGAGAGACTTTAATTGAAAAAGTCTCTCCTTCTATTTTATCCCACTTTAATGGTAAAAAGACTGATTTAAGTTTTATCTTATTTCTTAAGAGGCTTTATTTTCTTGTAATTGCTTAGCGTATTGTACAGCCTTAAATGCATTGACTCTACCGTTTTTCCAGTACGTACCTGTACCACTAATTTTATCAGACGTTGATTCAATAATTTGGCGGATTTGTGTATTGCTATATCCTTGATTTGCTAAAAGAGCAGCGACTCCTGCAACGTGAGGTGTTGCCATAGATGTCCCACTTAATGATTGATATGTGCTTCCTTTATATGTGGAATATATATTTGAACCTGGTGCTGCAACATCTACCCAGCTACCATAAGTAGAAAATGAAGATTTTCTATCAGACTGATCTGTAGAAGCAACCGCAATCACTTCGCTGTAATAAGCAGGGTAATTAGCTTTTGTATTTCCAGCATTTCCAGCAGCAGCAACAATGACAGAGCCTTTATTCCATGCATATTGAACAGCTTGTTGTAAAGCAGTCCCACCATTTGGAGCACCTAAGCTTAAACTAATTACTTTTGCACCTGAATCAGCAGCTTCCCTAATACCTTGCGCTACAGCATCAAGAGTCCCACTTCCTTGATTATCTAATACGCGGACAGCATAAATTGAGGTTTGTGGGGCAACACCAGCAATTCCAACACTATTATTCGTAAGTGCTCCAGTAATCCCAGCGCAATGCGTACCATGACCATTACCATCATCTGATGTATTGTCGTTGTCAACATAATCATGCCCGTTGATTACTTTAGAAGCTAAATCAGGGTGTGAACCTTGAACTCCTGTATCAATAATAGCTACTTTTACACCAGGATCACTTCGTTGACTATCCCAAGCTTGTGGAGCTTGAATCTTTTGCAATCCATATTGATTTTTAAAATATGGGTCGTTTGGAGTCCAAAAGGCGTGAACGTAATAATTTGGTTCTGCATATTCCACATCTGGATTATTTTTATAACTTTTTATTTTTTCTTTAACAGTACCTTTTGAAAATTGAATGACTTCAAAACCTAATTTATCATCTTTAGATAAAACGTTAGCACCAACAGATTTATGAAAAGATTGGACATTACTTAAAGATGCATTTTGCTTAAACTTAACGATTAATTGGTTAGGGACGTAATCAGTAGATGATGTTTCAGCACTTGAAGTATTTGTGTTAAAAAAGAAACCACCGATAATGAATGATAAAACGGATAGGAAAACAATGATTTTGTTTTTCAAAAGATTTTTCCTCCCTTTTCTTGGATAAGTTTTTCAGCGACACTTTAATGTCGCATTCCTTTTCAACTATATAGTTAGACCATACGATTTATGTCATTTATGTAAAAAACTTTTAGAGGAATAAAAAGGAGTAGACATTGATATAAATATATTTTTAATGACAGTAATTAAGTAAAAGAGGGGATGAAAAAAGGAATGCTCATCATATATGAGTCATTCCTTTTTTCATAGATTAACTTGCCTGTTTTTTATTATTTTCTTTCAATTTCTCTGCTTGTAAAAAGTGATTTGTTTCAGCTACTACAATACCACTTAATCCAATAAGTCCAATTAAGTTTGGAATCGCCATAAGTCCATTTGCAATATCAGCAAATGTCCATACGATGCCTAGTTTTAAATTCGCACCAATAGCAATCATGACGATAAAGATTGCTTTATAATATTTAACAGTACTTTCTCCGAATAAATAAGCCACGCATTTTTCTCCATAATACGACCAGCCTAAAATAGTAGAGTAGGCGAATAATATAATAGCGATACCAAGAATCATACTACCAGCAGTACCGAATACAGATTGGAATGCTAATGTTGTAGCTTCAACACCAGTTTTTCCTGACTTCCATGCGCCTGTAGTAATTAATACTAGCCCTGTAATTGTACATACAATAAACGTATCTAGAAAAGTACCAGTCATTGAAACCAAAGCTTGCTTTGCAGGGGAATCAGTTTTTGCAGCCGCCGCGGCAATAGGGGCACTCCCTAAACCAGCTTCGTTCGCAAATACGCCGCGCGCCATTCCAATTTGAATAGCTGATGCAACTGTTGCACCGATAAAACCACCAGCAGCTGCAGTACCATTAAATGCACCAGAAAAAATAAGTGAAAACGCTTCTGGAATTTGATCGTAGTGATAGAAAATAATAATAAGACCAGCAATGATATAAAAGAAAGCTTTAATTGGAACGACATATCCTGTCACTTTCCCGATTTTTTTTACACCGCCTAAAATAACAATTGCGATTAAAAATGACATTACTATACCAGTTAAAGCAGGAGGGAAAGAGAAATTAATTCGCATCGCCTCTGCAACTGAGTTAGATTGCACCATATTACCGATACCGAAAGAAGCAGTTGTGCCGAATATAGCGAATAAAACAGCAAGCCATTTCTTGCCTAAACCACGTTCTAAATAATACATTGGCCCACCTGAATATTCACCATTTTCATTACTAACTCGGTATTTCACTGCAAGAATTGCTTCGGCATATTTTGTTGCCATCCCGAATAAAGCAGTAATCCACATCCAAAAGATTGCACCGGGTCCACCAATCGTCACAGCAGTTGCAACACCGGCTATATTTCCCATTCCAATCGTTGCCGCCATAGCTGTCATAAGTGCTTGGAAGTGGCTAATATCTCCAGAGGAAGATGTATCTTCTGATTTTTTAAAAGCTAGTTTGTGAGCGTATAATAGTTTACTAAACTGTAAACCTTTTAAACGCACTGTGAGAATGATACCAGTACCAACGAGTAACAACAATGTTGGTAACCCCCACACATAGTGATTGATTTGTTCTAATACTTTACTTACTGTCTCCATCTGTATTCTCCTTTTTTAGAAAAAATAAAAACCACTTCAAGTAAATGAAATGGTCTCTGGAGAAACAAGGGATAGAAAAATAAACCGATACAAATCGGCATTTTCTTTCGCTTGTCTCTGTCCTTTTACCTGAGAGATTATCCGCTATAGTAGCGGATTTGCTCCTTCGGTGCTCGTTTTCCTCCGCGCTATATAAAGCGAGAGGGAGTCTCTCCAGAGATTCGTCCCCATGCAGTTCTACTTGTAACCAAGACCTGAGAGTTTCAAAGTTGGTTTAACAACTTTTTGCCCCGTCGGTAGATCAGTCGATCTTCTCCTGAATGGTTCATCCGAATTATAAAATTTATAAAAACATTGATTGTAAATCAATAAAAATATTATAGACAGACAAAATATGAATTGCAATCTTTTTTTATTTTAAAATAGTAAACAGTTTTATCCCGCTTTAATGGGCAGTAAGACCCCCACCTCAAAATNNAAGTTTCACTTTATCTTTTTGCAAGTCCTAATTTCTCCTCAATTTCAGTTAAAGTAGATAAAGCAATGACAATATGTTGATCCGCAAGGCCTAAAGCATGTTTAGTATTTTCAATTGTTGCACTGTTTAGAGTAGAGTTTTTGGCTCCGTCTATAATTAAATCTGCCGCGTTTTTCATAAATTTAGAAGCAGCCTTAAATTCAGTTGTGAAATAAACTAGTTGTTCTTGTATTTGTACTTCTGATATATCTTCTTTAATTTTTAAAGTGTCTATTTCATTCATAATGTTTTCATATTGTTTGGAAACAGCACTCATTGTAACGAATAGTTTATCTCTATCTACTGAATTTCCGCTCGTATTAATTTCTTTCCAGGCAGGTAACCAATCTTTATCGATGATGTCATTATAATTATTAGTTAATTCATTAATTTTAGGTTGCAATTTAGTTTTGAATGTTTTTGTATCAGTTGTTTCTACAGTTGCTTTTTCGTTGTTATTTTTAACATTAGTAACGTAGAAAATTGTACCGAAAATGATGAAAATAGAAATAACAACTGTCCATTTAGTAAAAAATAATTTCTGCAATATGTAACGCCTCCAAAATTAAAAAACTTATAATTATAATATATAACAATAATGCTGTTTAAAGTAGAGAAAATAGGTTAGAAATGATTTAAATTATATATTTTCTATACAAAAATAATTAAAGTTAGTATAATCATGAAAGTTATATGTGAGAAAAGAGGATTTTCAGTGAAAATGAATAGAAGAAAACTAGTTTCAAATATTTCAATGGCGATGTTATTAGTTGGCTTATTTGCACTCATATATCTGGACAAAGAATCTAAAATTAAAGATTTTCCAGTACCAATGTCAGCAATACATATTAGCAATAATAAGGAAGAGGATTATAAATATATAAGTGTAATGCCAATTACAAAGGCGAGTGGATGGGAGAACTTAGGGGAAAATGGGCATACTGTTACTTTTAAAAAAGGGGAGAGGAATGTAACTGTAATACATTATCCGGGAGAACTAACGTATTATTTATTTGAGAAAAAGGTGAATATGGGAGATAAGATAAAGATGTAATTCGTTAAGGATTACATCTTTTCTTTTGATTCTGAATTATTTGAAATAAAATCAGATAGATGGTTTGATAGATGTAGTGATAAATATGATAAGTTCTATATGTTGATAAAAAGCAATGAAGTGATCATAAAAATATTATGTAAACTAAAAGTTGTAAGTGGAAGGTAAATTATATCCTAAGGGGGAATT
This sequence comes from Bacillus sp. AFS059628, assembly GCF_002571225.1. Classification (GTDB taxonomy): domain Bacteria; phylum Bacillota; class Bacilli; order Bacillales; family Bacillaceae_G; genus Bacillus_A. The sequence continues at coordinate 23,498 of NZ_NVEC01000132.1, forward strand.
AAAAATGTTACTAAAAACAATTTACTGTGAAGTGGAAGAAGAGAAAAAAGAGTTATTTTCAAAAGCACAAGAAAAATGGCAAGATATACAGCATCTAGATGGATTTCATGGACAATTTGGTGGATGGAATGAAGATGAGGCATGTGTATTTACTTTATGGGAAGATAGAAGTGCATATCAATCATTTATGAATGGTGCTCACGATATCATTTATGTGAATAGTAATCAAGAGGATACGTTTCTTTCATGTGAAATTGACCTGTTTCAAACTTTGTATGATATAACTGATATGCCTTTAAAAGATGTTGTTACAGAAGGTTCATTCGTAAGAGTTGCTATATGTGATGTAAAGTCAGAAAAGGAACAGCAGTTTTTACATAAGCAAGAAACAATTTGGAATAAAGGAATGGAGAATGCAAAAGGGATATTAGGTGGGGTAGTTGGAAAGTCATTAAAAAATGTAAACCGGTACATCGTGTTAACTTATTGGAAAGATGAAATGGCGCATCAAAATTATGTAGAAGAGATATTCCCTGAGTTGTATAAACTAGCTAATATTCATGATGATTTAAAAGATATAAGAGGTAAACAAGCTATATGTAAGGAGGAGTGGCTTGTATATTAAGTGTACAAAACGTGCATAAATGAATGTATAATAAAGATATTTTCTTATAAACGAGTAATTAATAGAAGACGTTATATACCCTTTCATGTTAATATATTTAAGTTATAATAGAAGGCTTACCCTTATGTATTGTACGGTAGACGTAGTGTGAGCTTGAATTTTTGTTTAGAAAAGGATGTGCCTAATTTGCGTATCAATAAATTTATTAGTGAAGCTGGAAAAGCGTCTCGACGTGGAGCAGATAAATTAATTAATGAGAGAAGAGTAATTATTAACGGTAAGGTTGCAAAAATTGGTGACCAAGTAAATCCAGGTGATGATGTACGCGTAAACGGAGAGCAACTTCGTATTGCTCGAGATCACGTATATATTGCTTTAAATAAACCAGTAGGTATTACATGTACAAGTGAAAAATCAGTAAAAGGTAATATTATCGATTTAGTGAATCATCCATTACGAATTAGTCACATTGGACGTCTTGATAAAGACTCAGACGGTTTAATTTTGTTAACGAATGATGGTGATATCGTTAATGAAATTTTACGTGCTGAAAACAAACATGAGAAAGAATATATCGTTTCAGTAGATAAGCCAATTACACCTGATTTCTTAGAAAAAATGGCAGCTGGTGTGAAGATTTTAGGAACGAAAACACTTCCTTGTGAGATCACACAGTTATCAAAATATGAGTTCAAAATTATTTTAACTCAAGGGCTAAATCGCCAAATTCGCCGTATGTGTGAAGCTTTAGGTTATCAAGTATATACGTTAAAACGTACGAGAATTATGAATATTGAATTGAATAATTTACCCGTTGGACAGTGGAGAGATTTAACAAAGAAAGAGAAACGCCGTCTATTTTCAGACTTAAATTACGAACCACAAGATTGGTAAAAATGAGAAGAGGAAACCAAAAATTTAGTTTTGGTTTCTTTTTTTATTAAATAAAAAATCTTTTTTAAACACTTGCAAAAATAAAATGAATAAGATATAGTAAATAACAATTAATGGATGTACTCATAAAAGCAAAGAAAAGGACACGAGTTATTTTACCCGGTTATACAGAGAAGGAAGGAAAGCTGAGAACTTCCTAACGCAGAAAAATAACTTACCACCTTAGAGCTGCACTAGGGAAATGAAGTATCTAGTGCCGTGTAAGCGACGTTATCGCAAAAGAAGCCATTGCAATTTTGTGATGGGAATCTGGGTGGAACCACGGATATAAGCATATTCGTCCCTATTTTAGGGATGAATATGCTTTTTTTGCATTCAATTTCATAATAAGCGAAGAAAAGGACACGAGTTATTTTACCCGGTTATACAGAGAAGGAAGGAAAGCTGAGAACTTCCTAACGCAGAAAAATAACTTACCACCTTAGAGCTGCACTGGGGAAATGAAGTATCTAGTGCCGTGTAAACGACGTTACCGTAAAAGAAGCCATTGTATATTTTACAATGGGAATCTGGGTGGAACCACGGGTAAAAGCACGCTCGTCCCTATTTTAGGAATGAGTGTGCTTTTTATTATGAAATGGAGAGATGAAAAATGAAAGAACAGATGATTGAAATTAAATTTCCAGATGGTAGCGTTAAAGAATTTGTAAAAGGAATTACTTTAGAAGAAATCGCTGGATCCATTAGCAGTAGTTTAAAAAAGAAAGCAGTCGCAGGGAAAGTAAATGATCAGTTATATGATTTACGCCGAAATATTGAAGGAAATGCGGAAATAGAAATCATTGCTATAGATTCAAATGAAGGGGTAGAAATTGCAAGACACTCTGCGGCACATATTTTAGCGCAAGCTGTAAAAAGATTGTATGGTGATATAAAACTTGGAGTAGGGCCTGTGATTGAAAATGGTTTTTATTATGATATGGATCTTCCGAGTAGTGTAAATGTAGAAGATTTACCGAAAATCGAAAAAGAAATGAAAAAAATTGTAAATGAAAATATAAAAATAGAGCGAGTTGAAGTTTCACGAGAAGAGGCAAAAAAATTGTTTCAAGAAATGAATGATCATCTGAAATTAGAATTGTTAGAGGCAATTCCTAGTGGGGAAAGTGTAACACTATATAAGCAAGGTGAATTTGTAGATCTATGTAGAGGACCACATTTATCGTCAACAGGCTATTTGAAAGCCTTCCAATTAACTCACGTTTCAGGTGCATATTGGCGAGGAGATAGTAACAATCAAGTGCTTCAGCGTATATATGGCGTTGCATTCTCTTCTCAAAAAGAATTAGAAGAGTATTTACATTTCGTTGAAGAAGCAGCAAAAAGAAATCATCGCAAATTAGGTAGTGAGCTGGAGTTATTTATGTTTTCTGAAGAGGCTCCTGGAATGCCATTTTATTTACCGAAAGGACAGATTATCCGAAATGAATTAGAAGCATTTTTAAGAGAAATTCAAAAAGAATATAAGTATCAAGAAGTACGTACTCCGTTTATGATGAACCAAGAGTTATGGGAGAAATCCGGACACTGGGGACATTACAAAGACAATATGTATTTCTCTGAAGTGGATAATAAAAGCTTCGCATTAAAACCGATGAACTGCCCAGGACATATGTTAATGTTCAAAAATAAATTACACTCTTATCGCGAATTGCCAATTCGTATGTGTGAGTTCGGTCAAGTACACCGACATGAATTTAGCGGGGCATTAAATGGATTATTAAGAGTACGTACTTTCTGCCAAGATGATGCTCATTTATTTGTAACACCAGAACAAATTGAAGATGAAATTAAATCCGTAATGGCGCAAATTGATTACGTTTATAAAACTTTTGGATTCGAATATGAAGTAGAGCTTTCTACTCGTCCAGAAGATTCAATGGGTGATGATAAGTTGTGGGAACAAGCAGAAGCGGCGTTAGCAAATGTATTACATTCATTGAATTGTAAATATAGACTAAATGAAGGTGACGGTGCATTCTATGGACCGAAAATTGACTTCCACATTAAAGATGCTTTAAATAGAAGTCATCAGTGCGGAACAATTCAGCTAGATTTTCAAATGCCAGAAAAGTTTGACTTAAATTATATAGATGAGAAGAATGAAAAGAGAAGACCAGTTGTTATTCACAGGGCAGTATTAGGATCCTTAGATCGTTTCTTAGCAATATTAATTGAGCACTTTGGAGGTGCGTTCCCGGCATGGGTGGCACCAGTTCAAGTGAAAGTCATTCCAGTTTCAAATGCAGTGCACGTGCAGTATGCAGAAGTAGTTGCAGACAAATTAGCACAAGCTGGTGTTCGTGTGGAACGAGATATGCGAGAAGAAAAATTAGGATATAAAATAAGAGAAGCACAAATGCAAAAGGTTCCTTATGTTCTTGTTATTGGGGATAAGGAAATGGAGAACGGAGCTATAAATGTACGTAAATATGGGGAAGAAAAATCAGAAGTTGTTGAACTAAATGGATTTGTGGAAAGTATGAAAGAGGAAATAAATAATCGGAAATAGAGTTTAAAGAGAAAACATACCAATTCATAATGGTGTGTTTTCTTTTTTACCTTACAAAAATGTAAGGTAAATGTAAGCGAAATCGAAGGAACGAGTTTTAGAAAAATGAGAATATGAAGTAGGAAACAGGTTCATGTAGTCTGTGTAACTCTAATAGGATGAATAATTAAAAAACTCTTAAGAATTTACATGAGAAAAAATAAGAAATATGTGAGAAATTCATTTTATACAAAAGGGATGGAGTGAAAGAGATGTCAACAAATGTAGTTACTGTAGAAAGTGTAGAAAAAACGTATGGGAAAAGAAATGAGAATCAGTCAAAAGCGTTAAGAGGCGTATCATTAACTATTAAGGAAGGGGAATTCGTCGGGATTATGGGGCCTTCTGGATCTGGAAAAACGACTTTACTTAATGTGATTAGTACATTGGATCAAGCGACAGGTGGTAGTGTGACAATAGCTGGCACAAATATTACCTCTATGAAGGGGAATGCATTATCTGATTTTCGATCTCAAAAATTAGGGTTCATCTTTCAAGATTTTAACTTACTTGAAAACTTATCAATTTATGAAAATATCGCTTTACCACTTTCTCTGCAAGGCGTACCTTCAAGTGAGATTACAGGAAAGGTGAATGAGGTTGCAAAGAAGTTAGGGATTACTGAAATTTTAACGAAATATCCAACTGCTGTTTCTGGGGGACAAAAGCAAAGAACAGCGGCAGCGCGAGCTTTAGTACATAATCCAGCAATCGTATTAGCAGATGAACCGACAGGAGCGCTTGATAGTAAAAATGCAAAAAGCTTATTAGAAGCGATGCAAGATTTACACGAAAATCACAATGTAAGTATTTTAATGGTAACGCATGATGCATTTAGTGCGAGTTATTGTGAGCGTATATTATTTATTCAAGACGGCCTTTTATATAAAGAACTAAAGCGTCAAGGAACGCGAGAAAATTTCTATCAAGACATTTTAGGTGTGCTCGCTCATATGGGCTCAGCTGCTGAGTCTAAGTAGGGAGTGAGATTATGTTATTCAAATTATCACGACATAGTATGAAAAAGATGTTAAAAGATTATATGGTTTTACTTATCGGCCTCGTTATTAGTATTAGTATTTTCTACATGTTCCAAACGATGGCGATGAATAGTGAATTTACGAAGGATAATAGTCTTATTAGTAGTATTAGACTCGTATTCTGGGTAGGTGCCATACTATTATCTTTCATTACTGTATTTTATATTATATATGCCAATTCCTTCTTACTCACATTAAGAAGAAAAGAACTCGGTATGTATATGATGCTTGGCGCGAAAAAGAAAAAAGTAGCACAGTTATTATTTATTGAAACATTCGGTATGGGTATTGTCAGCATTATTGTCGGGATTTTAGTAGGGATGTTACTTGCAAGTGTAGCAGGAAACTTTTTAATGAATGGTATGGAAATTTCAGCAAAAGGTAGTTACGCATCTGTATACACACCAGCAATTTTAGTTACAGCTATTTTCTTCTTAATACTATTTTTTATTACTGGTTTAATGAATAGCATCCGGTTATTACGTAAAACAGAATTGGAGTTAATTCGTGAAGATGAAACGCTAGATGAAGTAAAGAAAAGTAAAACTCGCATTATTATAATGACAGTACTTGGTATATTGCTAGTAAGTATAGGATACTACTTTATGATCAATGTAAAAATATATGCTGAATTAGGCTTTATAATAGCGACAATCGTTACAACACTTGGAACATATTTTATCTTTAGTTCATTGCTCCCATTTTTTGTGATGAAAATTAAAGGAAATAAAAAACGAAATGAAACGGGTTTAAATAGTTTTACATATGCACAGCTACGATTTCGAGTAAATAGCTTATCGAGAGTACTAGGTACGGTAGCGATGTTAATTGCATTAGGCGCAGGTGCGATGACGGCAGGGATGGCGTTTCAAAAAAATGTAGGTATTATGACAGACTTCTCACGTGTATATGATGTCGTAATTCATGATCCAAATGATCAAGATGAAGCAGCGTTAAAAGAAATGGAAATTGTGGAAGAAAGCAAGTATAAGTATAAAGTAGATGGAGAAGCAGTTTATTATTTACGTAACGACTTAACTGCGAAACCACCACTTGTTTCCGATCACTTTGATACAAAAACTTTAAAAGAGCCTGCTCGTAAACGTGTTGCTGAACCTTTAACAGAACCGGTTTATACTGCTTTGGAAGTTCCTGAAGTAGCGAATAAGCTTCCTCATATGCCAAGGGATTGGGAAGATGCGATTGTACGAGAAATACAAATTACACATAATCAATTTAATGGAAAACCAGTAAGAATTGCAGATGAAGAGCATTATAAAGGGATTCAAGGAACAGAACACACTGTAACATTAGCAAAAGTAGATGATATGAAAAAATATAAACCGTTGTTAATTGAAATAGACAAGAGACAAAAAGAACAAATTGAAAAAACAACAGGTACAAAAGTAGACTTATTTACGAAAATGACAATTTATCAATTTATGAACAGTTTCATGAGTGGAACAATGTTTATGGGATTTTTCCTCGGAATTGCCTTTTTAGCAATGATGGCAAGTTCTCTTATGTTCAAAATATTAACAGGTGCTTCTCGTGACGTACGACGTTATGAAATGTTACGAAAAATTGGTGTGAGACGTAGTATGTTAACGAAAAGTATATATAAAGAAATTTCATATTTATTTATCTTCCCGGCAATCATTGGGATTTCCCACGTGTTAGTAGGGCTAAACTTATTTAGCTTCATATTAGTTGACCCGTTTGTAAAGGTGTGGGTGCCAATTGGGATTTTCTTAGTCATTTATTTCATCTATTACTGGATAACTGTTCAACTTTATAAAGGTATGGTAATGCCGAAAGAAGAGGTAGCTAAATAGTTTAAGAACAGAGTCTTTGTTGAGAAAACAAGGGCTTTTTTCTTTATTTTTAATACATTGTAATTGAGTCTTTCTATGAATTTTATATTGAAAATTAAGAAAATATTAAGGGGTTATATAGCAGAAAGTTAAGAAGTATATGGGATATTTAGAATGTGCAAAAGATCAAGGTGAAATTGTTGTACATTTATATTTTTTTGAGATAGTTTTACTGAACTAAATTGATGTTTTTATAAATTTAAAAGAAAGGAAACTACTTATGAAGAAGATAAAAAAATTAATAAAACTCATTGGTGTCATCATTTTACTATTATTAATCGTAGCACTAATATTTCCTACATGGACTTCGCAAATAAAGGGAAAAAACAGTATAAGTACATTAGAGAAAGTGGAGATAAATGGAAGTGATCATGAAATGATGATACGTGGCAAAAATAAGAACAATCCGGTCATTATTTTTGTGCATGGTGGACCAGGTACTTCAGAAATACCGTATGCTCAAAAATACCAAGCCTTATGGGAAGAGAAATTCACAGTTGTTAATTACGATCAAAGAGCCAGCGGGAAGTCGTATCATTTCTTGGAAGACTATTCGAATCTTACATCAGAACTTCTTGTAGAAGATTTATTAGTTATGACAGATTATATTTCAAAACGTCTTGGTAAAGAAAAAGTAATATTGGTTGGTCATTCTTACGGTACCTATATCGGAATGCAAGCTGCCAATAAAGCCCCTGAAAAATATGAAGCTTATGTTGGCATTGGACAAATGAGTGATACAGTAGAAAGTGAAATGGATAGTTTAAACTATGTAATTGAACAGGCACAAAATGCTGGGAATACAGATGAGGTTTCCTATTTAAATGGGTTGACTGAAAAAATTAAAAATGGTGATGCATACACTCCGAGAAATTATGTTGCGAAATATGGTGGAACATCAAGAGTCATTGAAAATCCAGATGGCGATAACATTGGAATGTTACTTAGTAATGAATATAACTTGTTAGATGTAATTCGTTATAATATTGGATTATCACATTCTCAAACTGTCTTATTAGAAAAGGATTTAAAGAGTCCACTGCCTACTAAGGTGACTAAAATGAAGCTACCGCTTTATTTCCTTATGGGGAAATATGACTATAACACTTCATTTCATGCAGCAAAAACATATTTTGATACGATTGAAGCAGATCAAAAAGAATTTATTACTTTTGAGAAATCAGCTCATTATCCACAATTTGAAGAGAAAGAAAAATTTTACAAGTGGATGTGCGATACATTTGTAAAATAAATAAAGTGTATCCAAACTTTAGAAAATTAAAATAGTTAGTGAGATGTAAAAGAATTTAGCTACATATCATTACGTGAAGCGAAGTGAAATAAAAAGACTCTTGTATAAAAGAGTCTTTTTGTAATGTTCTCTATACAGAAGGAAAAGATTGGATAATGGTCGAAAAATATAATGTAACTTCCATGAAATTACTAAAATAATACTATTTTGTCGAGAGAAAGGATACGAAGTATGAAAGAAATGCTACAGTTATTTCGCAACAAAGTGTATGCACGTTTTTTTCTAGCAAATATTTTAGAGCGACTCGGTTCTATGATTGCTGGAATTTCTTTAATGTTTTACTTGTTAGATCAATACGGAAAGCAACCAGTTTACGCAACGATGACACAAATTATGATTGCATTACCTGCATTAATCTTTTTTCTATTAGTAGGGACAGTAGTGGATCGTTTTGATAGACAGCGTATTTGTATGGTAAGTAACATATGTTGTTCGCTCTGTAATATCGGAATTCTAATTTCGCTTTATTACGGAATGATTATACTCGTCTTTATATTTTTATTTTTGGAAAATGCATGTATACAATTTTTCTCTCCATCAGAACAGTCGATGATACAGGGAGTAGTTGAATCAGACCAATATGGTGCAGCAGCAGGGATTAATCAAATGGTAAATAGTTTGTATGCTTTATTTGGTGTAGGAATTGCAACGATGGTGTACTGGACTTTTGGAATTTATGGGAGCGTTTTAGTAAATACGCTCACCTTTATTATGAGTGGTATTTTGATTCAAACGATTTCTATTCCAGAAAAAGTTCGTTTGCCAAATGGTAGAACAAAATGGAAAGAAGTTAATTTGAAGATGTTAATAACAGAGTTTCAAGAAGGGATCAAGTATATATACCAAAATGAAACTTTAAAAAAATTACTTCTAGGATTTATCGTTTTTGGATTATTGAATGGTATTTTAAGCGTATCAACAACTTACATATTAAAATATAAATTAGCACCAGCAACGTATGAAAGTTTAGCGATGGTAGGCGGTGTAGTCGGAGGGATTTCCTTACTAATTGGAAGTATAGTAGCAACAAGTGTAGGTAAGAAATATGCACCCAAACTTATTATTGTATTTGGTATGGCGGGCTCAGGGGTCTTTTTCGGTATGTGTTACTTTGTAAACCACGTATGGTCTTTTTACGTATGTATCGCTTTTGCGACATTCTTTTTACCGTTTATTAATGTTGCAATCATGGGCTGGATGTATGAAATTGTAGAAGAGTCATTTATGGGGCGTGTTCAAAGTTTACTTAGTCCATTAACGACAGGATTTCAGCTGTTATCCCTCGGTGCGATAGCGATGCTGTTCCCGAAATGGATTCGTGCAGATACATTGTATATTATTTTATTTGGTTTATTATTTTGGGTTACGTGTTTATATCAAGCGATTTTACCTAGTGGGAAGAAGCAGGCTCAAGGTATAGCTGAAGAGATGTAGTATATCTGTCTTTTTGTTTCTGAATATTCTATCGAAGGGTAAGGGGAAATCTTTATGTTGATGCGAGTTGCTAAATGGTGTGGGGTTACTTGTTTACAACTAGTAGCTGCAATTTTATGTATAATCTGCCTAGGTGCACTGCCACGTTTATTTAAGGGATTGCAAATTGATTTAATTGGTTTTTGGAACACGATTGTATTTCTTGGAGGGAAGTTACTTCAACCAGGTGAAATAACATATGGATTTCGGGACTCAAGAAAATTATTTCCGCAAATATGGATTCATTATATTGAAACGATGATTGTATTTCTCTCAGCGTTTTTACTATCTTTGCTTATAGCGTATGTACTTGTCGTTTGGGTATTGCAGCGTTCTCATATGAAGCAGAAAATGTGGAACGGGATTTTTCTTACGCTTGAGAGTATACCAGATATATTACTTATATTAGTATCACAACTTCTTGTCGTAATTCTTTTTCAAAAAACAGGATTTATGCCAGTCAAACTAGCTGGATTAGGGGAAGAAAGAATACGTTTGTTACCGATCATATGTCTTACAATACCAACAACTTTATTGTTTATTAAACTGTTGTTATTACGATTTAAAGAAGAGTTAGAGAAAGATTATAGTTTGTTTGTCAAGAGTAAAGGATTAAGCTTACAGTATATTTTGACACATCATATTTCAAGAAATGTTTTATTAACGACAATTTATTATGCGAAAACAAATATTTTATTTATGCTTTCAAATTTATATATTATCGAATGGATTTTCAATACATATGGTATGTTTGTTTTTGTAAAAGAAAATTCTAAATTAGAAATATTTACAGTGAGTCTAGTAATATTATACGTACCGTTTTTTATACTATTTCGTATATTACATACGCTCTTACAAAATGTGATAAAGGAGCGTGTGTAATATGTGGCAAGTTGTAAAAAGAGATGTGAGATTTTGGATAGGTATTACTTTTTTGAGTGTACTAATGATTGTTAGTATTGGATATACGTTGTTTTTTGATGGGAATATTCGTGAACTTACGATGATCTATAACGAAAAAGGAGAACTAGAGGCAGCTCCATTTTCACCATCAAGTAAATTTTGGTTTGGAAGTGATGTGAAAGGCCGCGACCTTGTTCAATTAATAATAGAAGGCGCGAAATGGACAGTTGGAGCGAGTATAATTATAGCGATTTTACGAGTTATAGTTGGAGGGGGAGTTGGTTTACTTCTTGGTATGTATGGTAAACGTTCTTTTCCAGTTATTTCATCCTTTTTTGATCCTTTTAGTATTGTACCAATGGTCATGATTTCTTATTTTATGCTAAATGAAGTTTTAACGTTTGACAGTGGAGCGGAAGTTGTGCCGTTATATTTGCGCGTGGCATTTCAAATTATAGTTCTTGTATGTCTTGCTGTGCCAACGGTTATGTTGTATGTAGCACAAGAAGTAAAACGTATTAAAAAAGAAGAATTTATGTTGGCAGCTACTGTGCTCGGCGGAAGTAAGTGGCATAGGTTGAAGCGCCATATATGGCCGCATATGTTACCACCATTTCTTTTATTAGTAGCTCAACAATTTGTGAGTACTTTATTGCTTCTTTTATACCTTGGTTTGTTGCAATTATTTTTTGGTGGAACTATAACCTTCAGCGGAATGGATCCAGATAGTGTAACAAAAGAATGGACTGGCCTAATTGGTCAAAACTTCCGTCACTTAACTACACATACATGGATTGTACTTATACCAATTGCTTTTTATAGTATGACAATATTGGCGGGGAATTTAGTAAGTAATAGTATGCAAGATGCGATTAAACTAGGGAATGTAAAAATACCAAAGAGCAAGGATACAGAAGTAAAGGAAGAGAAACGAATACAAACTAATGTGAATGATTTTTCTTTTTATAGAGAAATACAAAAATAAAAGAGATAGCTGAAGACAAATCGTTTTCAGCTATCTCTTTTGTTTATAGTGGAGGTAAATCAATCTTACCTTCTTCAAACAATTCTTTTATCATATGCTTCGTATAACCAGCGGCTTGACCAAAGGTGATTTTTGCTGGCATTGGTGCTTCGTTTGCATCTACAACTATATCAATAATACACGGTCTATTTTGTTTTACCGCACTTTCAAAAGCAGGAAGTAGCTCATCTACATTCTCAACACGATATCCAATACCTCCGCATGCCTCTGCGTATTTTGCAAAATCAGGGTTTGTTAAGTCTGTACCAAATTCGATATTCCCCATAACTTCTTGTTCGAATTTAATCATGGCGATTTTATTATTGTTTAAAACGACGACAACGATTGGTAGTTTATATTTAACAGCTGTTACGAAATCGTTCATTGTCATTCCAAAACCCCCGTCTCCACAAACCGCAAATACTTGTTTATCCGGGAAAGCAATTTTCCCAGCAAGTGCACCAGGTAAACCGCAGCCAAGAGTTGCAAGCCAGCTAGAAATGATAAATTGTTGATTTGTCATACGGAAGTGCCTTGCTGTCCATACTGTTACATTTCCGACATCCACTGATAATATTGCGTCATCATGAGCTACATGTTGCAGTGCATGCATAACGCGTTGTGGTTTAATAGGAGTAGAAGAATCGTCTTCTTGATTGTGCAATTTTTCTTCCCACTTTTTCATCATTTCTTGATGATGCTCTAAGAAGGAGTGGTCCTCATGTTTTTCTACATTTTCAATTAACCATTTTAATGTTTTATCAGCATCACCAGCTAAGCCGATATCTGTTACATACCGTTTTCCGATTTGGGCCGGATCGGTATCGATATGGAGTGTTTTTGCTTTTTCAGGTAAGAAACCGGTGAACGGATAGGAAGTACCAACCATAATTAAAGTATCTGCATGTTTCATTGCATCATAAGAAGGTTTCGTTCCAATTAATCCTAACCCACCGATACAAAGTGGATGTTCATCAGGGATAATCCCTTTAGCTGGTAATGTAAGTACGATTGGAGCACCAATGTGTTCTGCAAATGTAAGTAAAGATTCTCTTGCATGTTTCGCACCTTTTCCAGCTAAAATAACAGGCTTTTTCGCTTCATTTATTGCGAGTATGGCAGCATGTAAATCTTCTTCTTGCGGAAATAACTCAGGTAATGTAAAAGAAGTATTTGTAACACGAGCACCATTCTTTACTTCGAATTTCGGAACATCATCCGGAATTGTAAGAACAGATACACCTTTTTTCGTATAAGCCATTCGAATTGCTTGATTCACGACAGCAGGTAGCTGTTCTGCCGACATAATGCGCTGGTTATAAACTGCGACATCATCGAACAATCTTTCTAAGTTTACTTCTTGAAAAAAATCCGTACCGAGTAAATCGGTTTCTACTTGACCTGAAATTGCTAGAACAGGGGCTTTATCGAGCTTAGCATCATATAAACCATTTAATAAATGAATAGCACCGGGCCCTGCGATGGCCATGCAAACGCCGAGTTTTCCTGTTAACTTAGCATAGGCAGCTGCTGCAAGTGCGCCAGCTTCTTCATGGCGCACTTGAATAAATTTGATTTTATCTTGTTTTTTTCTTAAAGCTTCAATTATAGAATTGATAGAATCTCCAGGCATTCCGTAAATGTGTTCTACGCCCCAGTCAATTAATAGGTCAACTAGTGCTTCACCGGCTGTTTTCCCAAACATAATTTTTCCTCCTTATAATTAGGTAGATACTATTATGTTTTGGAGAAAAAGGAAAAATATACAAATGATAATATTATTATCTTTAATGATGACCAGCGAATAGTGTAAATACTGTTATTAGTAAAAATCCACTGGATGCCCATGTTAAAAATGAAAGGAAAGAGAGCTGCTTCTTTGCTTTCCAAAGCATTTCATGAATTGTGACATAGCCAAGTGAACCGATAGCACTCCCCATAATGAGCCCTTGTAAATGTAGAGCTTTTCCTTCCATCAAAATGCCAAAAACAGTACCTGTACCGAGGATAAGAGAAAGTAATAAAGTTGTTAATAAAAATGAAATATATTTATGCTTTGTAAAGAGGAAGGGGATGATTAATGCTAAGCCTTCAGGAATATGGTGAACGACAATTGCTATTAAAAAAGGTATGGCAGAGTCAGCATGATTAATAAAAGCAGTACCTAAAGCAAATCCACTCGGCAAATTATGAATAAATATAGCGAAAGAGAGAAAAAGGAAAGTTTGCCAAGCTTGTTGATCTTTTTTATGTATCATTGGATGATGACAATAATTATCTAATAAGCTCATAACTAAAATACCGATAGCTATACCAAGTATAGGCCCAATCATTTCAAAGCTTGAAAATGTTTCAGGAATAATTTCAAGTGATAAAAGTCCAAGTAAAATTCCGCCGCATAATGCGTATAAACGATGCATTTTTTCTTCAATTAGCTGACGGGTAGCAATGCCGACCGCACCACCTAATAGTAATCCACCGAATGAAAAAAATGTAACTATCATAGGAATCCATAATCGTTCCATCGTATCACACTCCGATTCGTCCACTTATTTTTAGCTTACGAAAAGGAAAGTTAGATTAGTCCAAGTAATTGTGTTTGATTATAGAGAAAAAACTAATAATTCGCTATAATTTATATATTAAATATAAATGGAAAATGAAATGGGGAATACGTTTGCAAACAAAATGGAGTCTATCTGAATACGAAAATCCAAAACGATATGATATAGAAAATAAAAGTCTGTCAGATTTTCCGTTTTTACTATCATGGGCACAAAAACTAAATATACAAAATGAATGGATTCTAGATATTGCTTGCGGAACAGGAAGAGTTACCATTCCCTTTATAGAAAACGGATATAAAATGATCGGTGTAGATATACATGAAGGTATGCTTGCTGAAGCGATGAGGAAATCTGCCGAGTGTAAAAAAGTAAAATGGTTACAACAGGATTGTTTACAATTAAAGATTGAAGAAACAATTCCGCTAGCATTTATCCCGCGTTAACGGACAGTAAAACTCCCACCTCAAAATTCAGTTGGAGCAAAGAAGTTAGGTGGGAATCGGGCTGTCCGTAAACGTCCGATTGGTTCAACTAATAATCAGTGGGGGATGAACAAAACTCCCACTGATTAAAGTTTCACTTTATAGTTGGTCATGGATTTCAACATTTTCTTACGAATACTGATCAAAATAAGTTATTAACATCTATTCATCATGTGTTAGCTGATAATGGTATATTCATATTCGATACACGTTTTCCTTCAAAAGAAGAATTAATACAACCATCTACAGAAGAGTATTGGACAACCGTTAGTGATGAAAAGGGAAGAAAATGTGATTTATATACTGAAATGACATACGATTCAATTCAGCAAATACAGCACTACATAACAACAAGAAGGTTTTATGAGGATGATGGGCAAGTAGAGGAACTGAAAACAACGATTGACCTTCGCTATACATATCCGCAAGAGTTAGATAGATTATTTGTAGCGAATGGTTTTGAATTATTACATATATATAATGATTGAGAAGGAAATGAGTTAAGAGAAGACTGCTATTCTATGGTAGTAGTTTGCCGGAAGAAAAAATAGTGTTATTTTTTAAATATGAGTGTGAAAAGCTTTTAAGGAGAGAAAAAGATGACTTGGTACTTAGATAATGTTTATGAAATAAATAAAGAAGCACCTTATACTTTCTATCTTCCTAGCTCAAAAGTTTTGGAGAAATTAAAGGTTGGAGATTTGGTAAAGCTAATTTTTGTATCTAAAAATGAGGAAGAAGATGGGTTTCATGGTGAAAGAATGTGGGTTGAAATTACTGAAAGAAACGAGAAAAATTTTGTAGGGATACTCAATAATAATCCGTATCGTTTAGATTTAAAAGTGGGTGATAAAATTTCATTTGGAATTGAAAACATATGTGATACGGAATATAACGATCCAGCTTCAAAAGATTGGGACTTTTATTTTGATACGAAGGTAATTGTTAGTGATGATGTACTTGAAAAAAGAGAATTTAACTTTATGCTTAAAGAGGATTCAAGAGAAAAAGGTGACTCTGGTTGGTCAATACTGAGTGGTTATGAAAGTGATGACTATGTCAATAATCCTAAAAACTTTCAAATTATTTCAATTGGAGTCATTTTGAATATAGATGATTCTATTTTAAGGTTTCTTGAGGAACCACCTTTATGTGCATATGAAAGAAATGATGAAGGTAGATTCTATAAAATTGAAGACTATGATTGGGATGCATATTTAAATGGATAGAAAAATTTATTATGTTTTAAAGAAAAGTACATTTTGTTTCGGAATCGTATTAACGTTTTTATTAAGTGGATGTATTAGTTTTGGTAAAGAAACTACAGATACTATATACTTAATTCCTGAAGAGTACGGATTTGATTGTTGTGTACAACGTACCTGGTGCTAAGTTGTTACCGAAGGAAGAGGAGTTTAGTATTGTCACTTTCGCAGCTGATGGGACTGCTTTGACATCTACAAAAAATATGAAATATGGCACGGTAAATGATTTATCCCACTTTAATGGGCAGTAAGACCCCCACCTCAAAATGCAGCGAAAGCAAAGAATTTAG
>NZ_NVEC01000133.1 GCF_002571225.1 Bacillus sp. AFS059628
GTCCGATTGGTTCAACTAATAATTAGCGGGAATAAAGAAAATCCCCACTGATTAAAGTTTCACTTCATGAGAACGATTTCATTCAGTTATTATAACAAGATTATTTTTATTTACATAATAATTTGCCTAGCAAAAAGCATCTTGCCATTATTCATAGCAAGATGCTTTTCTTTACCCCGCTTTAACGGGCAGTAAGACTTCCTCCTTAAAATTCAGTGAATGCAAGGGAGTCAGACGGGAGACCACCTGCCCGTAAAAGCCCGATTGGTTCAACTAATAATTAGTGGGGATGAACAAAATCCTCACTGATTATAGTTTCACTTTACTCCGGTCGTTTTTTCGTCCACGTTTCAATAACTTCACCTGTATCATTAACATCTAGTACTAAACTACCATTACTATACCGGTCTTTATTTCGATACGCTTTCGGATCAATTTCTTCTACAATGTGTTTCTCTGTCTTCATGTAAACTAGTTCATCATCTCGAACGATTTCAATACCGACAATACGGTATGGATTACGTTTTAACTCTTTGAAAATAACAAGTCCTCGCTTCGCCCTCGTTGATTTCTCAATTTCTGATGCTTTTAGACGTTTCACAGCACCGCGCTGCGTTACGAGAATAAGTTGATCTTTGTCACCATTTAACGGTTTACCAGAGGCGACATAGTCATCTTCTTTTAAATTAATTGCTTTTACACCAGCAGCTCTTACACCAACTGGACTTACTTCATCTTCATGGAAAATAAGTGCATATGCACCATGCGTTGCAAGAACGATATCACTCGTTCCATCCGTCGCAAATATATCTACTACTTCATCATCTTTTTTCAAGTTTACAGCAACAAACGCCCTCGAATAGCGCTGTACTTTATATAGATTTAATTCCGTCTTCTTAATCATACCATTCTTTGTTACAAATACGATAAATCGCTTTTCTTTCTCAAAATTCGGTACGACAGTTGCCCAAATAATTGTTTCATCCCGGTCGAGTGAAACGATATTAGCAACGTGCTGACCTAAATCTTTCCAACGAATATCTGGCATTTCGTATACTGGCAGATATATATAGTTTCCTTTATTCGTAAATAAGAGGACTGTCTCTGTTGTATTCGTATCAAATCGTTCAAGTAAGATGTCACCCTCTTTCATACCGAAGTCTTTGCCATTTGAGGCATTATGCGAGCGCCATCCAGTACGTTTCACATATCCTTCTTTCGTTACAGTAACGATGACATCTTCTTGTGGGATCATTACTTCCACATCTATTTTAATTTCTTCGATTTGGTCTTCAATAATCGCACGTCGATCATCACTGTATGTTTTCTTAACTCTCTTTAAATCCGTTTTAATTACTTGAAGTAATCTTTTTTCACTCTGTAAAATTGCCTGTAACTCCGCAATTTTTTTATTCAATTCATCTGCTTCTTTTTCTAATGCCGTAATATCGGTATTTGTTAAACGATATAGTTGCAACGAAACGATCGCTTCTGATTGTGCTTCTGTAAAGCCAAATTTTGCACTCAAATTATCTTTCGCATTACGCTTATCTTTAGAAGCTCTAATTGTTTCGATTACTTGATCTAAAATTGATAATGCTTTCATTAAACCTTCAACGATATGTTGACGATTTTCTGCTTTTCTCAACTCATACTGAGAACGCTTTGTTACAACTTCTTTTTGGTGCCCAATATATGCATCCAAAATTTTTGGTAATGTCATAAGTGTAGGACGACGATTATTTATCGCAACCATATTGAAGTTATACGGAATTTGTAAATCTGTATTTTTATATAAATAATTTAAAATACCTTCAGAATTTGCTTCTTTTTTTAATTCTACGACAATACGAAGTCCTGTACGGTCAGTCTCATCACGTACTTCAGCAATACCGTCTAATTTTTTATCTAGACGTAGTTCATCCATTTTCTTAACAAGGTTCGCTTTATTCACTTCATAAGGAATTTCAGTAATTACGATTTGTTGTTTTCCACCACGAATCGTTTCAACTTCTGCTTTTCCGCGAATAATAATTTTACCTTTACCTGTTTCATATGCCTTTTTAATACCATCAATCCCTTGAATAATACCACCAGTTGGGAAATCAGGTCCTTTAATAACTGTTAATAAATCATCTACCGTACTATTTGGTTTATCAATACGCATCATCGTAGCATCGATTACTTCACCTAGATGATGAGGCGGAATTTCCGTCGCATAACCAGCTGAAATCCCTGTAGATCCGTTCACTAATAAGTTCGGGAACATTGCTGGTAATACAACAGGCTCTTCACTCGTATCATCGAAATTTGATACAAATTCCACTGTTTCTTTATCAAGATCACGTAATAACTCAGATGCAATTGGTGATAAACGGGCTTCTGTGTAACGCATTGCCGCAGCTGGATCACCATCAACGCTACCGTTATTACCATGCATCTCAACTAAAACATTACGCACTTTCCAAGTTTGACTTAAACGTACCATTGCTTCATATACAGAGGAATCACCGTGCGGATGATAGTTACCAATAACGTTACCGACTGTTTTAGCTGACTTACGGAACGCTTTATCATGTACGTTTCCTTCTACATACATAGAATATAAAATACGTCTTTGTACTGGTTTTAAGCCGTCACGCGCATCTGGAAGCGCGCGATCTTGAATAATATATTTACTATAACGTGCAAAGCGGTCACCTAACACGTCTTCAAGCGGGAGGTCATGAAACTTCTCTGCTTGCATGTTATTCCACCTCCGTCTCCATAATCATTTCATTTTCTAAAATATTTCCTTCTTCTTGCATACCGAACTGCACATTACGCTCAATCCATTTACGGCGCGGTTCTACTTTATCACCCATTAACGTTGTTACGCGGCGCTCTGCTCTTGCTGCATCATCAATTTTCACGCGAATTAATGTACGCGTTTCAGGATTCATCGTTGTTTCCCATAATTGATCTGCATTCATCTCACCAAGTCCTTTATAACGCTGTAACATATATCCTTTTCCGACTTTTTTCGTTACATCGTCTAATTCTTCATCTGACCAAGCGTATTCAATTACTTCGCTCTTACCTTTTCCTTTACTTACTTTGTATAAAGGAGGAAGTGCGATAAACACTTTACCAGCTTCAATAAGTGGTTTCATATATCTATAGAAGAACGTTAATAACAACACTTGAATATGCGCTCCATCTGTATCGGCATCGGTCATAATTACAATTTTATCGTAATTAATATCTTCCACATCAAATTCATTTCCTACGCCACCACCGATAGCATAAATGATTGTATTAATCTCTTCATTTTTAAATATATCAGCAAGCTTTGCTTTTTCTGTATTAATTACTTTACCACGTAACGGTAATACCGCTTGGAAACGTCGGTCTCGACCTTGTTTCGCAGAACCACCGGCAGAGTCACCCTCTACTAGGTATAGTTCATTTTTCTGCGGGTTACGTGATTGTGCAGGTGTTAACTTGCCACTTAATGTACCTTCTGATTTCTTTTTCTTTTTACCAGTGCGTGCTTCCTCTCTCGCTTTACGAGCAGCTTCACGCGCTTGCGCTGCTTTAATTGCTTTTTTCACAAGAAGTGTAGCTACGTCCGGATTTTCTTCTAAAAAGTAAGCTAAGTGCTCTGATACGATAGCATCAATTGAAGAGCGCGCTTCACTTGTACCTAGTTTCCCCTTCGTTTGTCCTTCAAACTGAAGTACTTCTTCTGGTACACGTACAGAAACGATAGCTGCTACGCCTTCACGAATATCTGTACCTTCTAAGTTTTTATCTTTTTCTTTTAATAGTGAAACTTTACGAGCATACTCATTAAACACACGAGTCATTGCTGTTTTAAATCCAGCTTCATGTGTTCCACCATCTTTTGTACGTACATTATTTACGAACGACAAAATATTTTCTGAGTAGCCATCGTTAAATTGAAATGCTAGCTCTGCCTCAATTCCATTTTGTTCACCAGTGAAATATACAACCGGATGGATTGAATCTTTTTCTTCGTTTAAATATGAAACGAAAGCTTCAATTCCTGTTTCATAATGAAACACATCTTCTAAATCATTTCGCTCATCTTTTATTGAGATTTTCATCCCTTTTAATAAAAATGCAGATTCACGTAATCTTTCACATAATGTTTCATAGTTATAATTTGTTGTGCTGAAAATCGTTGTATCTGGTTTAAAATGCATTGTCGTACCAGATTCTTTCGTCTTTCCGATTTTCTCAAGCGTCGTTACAGGAACACCACCATTTTCAAAGCGTTGTTCATAAATATTTCCGTCACGCTTAATCGTTACGACTAACCATTCTGATAAGGCGTTTACAACTGATGCCCCAACACCGTGTAAACCACCACTCGTTTTGTAACCACCTTGTCCAAACTTACCACCAGCATGAAGTACAGTTAAAATAACTTCAGGTGTAGGTTTTCCAAGTTTATGCATTCCCGTAGGCATTCCTCGCCCTTTATCTATAACGCTAATACTATTATCTTTATGTATTACGACAGCAATTTCGTCGCCAAATCCCGCTAACGCTTCGTCAACGGAGTTATCTACTATTTCGTATACTAAATGATGCAATCCACGGCTGTCCGTGCTCCCGATATACATACCCGGGCGTTTTCGAACGGCTTCAAGTCCTTCTAACACTTGAATCGCATCTTCATTATATTGGAACTGATGCTTTGCCAAACTCCTTGCCCCTTTCCTAATCCAAAATCAGAACATATGTTTCTATTATAGAATAACGCCTCGACTATAGTTTTGGCAAGTTATCTTATCTCTTTTATATACCATTTTCAATAGAAAAATCCTTGTTTTTTCACAAGGATTCCTCTAGGCTACTATTTCAGAAAAATAATCGTTTGTCAACGAGAAATGGATATGTATGCCAAGATTACACATTCCACACCTTTATTATGATCCAAATGATCAAGATCCAAAACGGGATTACAAGTAACAATCCCCAAAAACAGCCTTTAAAAAATCTCATGATGAACACCTCGTTCATCGGCCCTACTTATCTATAACGAGGGCTGAAGCAATCTTTCTACCTTTACAATCCATACTATTTTGTCATTGCATGTTCTACTTTTATACAACGATCCATAATAACAGTATAGTCTTTTTCTTTTAAAAGTTTATATGTATCTTCATCTTGTACTCCTAATTGTGCCCAAAAAACATCTGCATCAATCTCAACAAACTCTTTTGCAACATCCATTAAAAACTCTGAGCGACGAAATACATTTACAATGTCAACATGTTCTTTAATATCCTTTAGTGAAGCAACTGCTTTTTCTCCAAGCACTTCATCTACTGTTGGGTTTACTGGAATAATACGATACCCAGCATCTTGCATTGCTTTTGACACCATATACGATGTACGTTCTGGCTTATCCGATAATCCAACAACTGCAATCGTTTTGCTTTTCTTTAATACTTCACCAATTTCCGTACGAGTTGGGTTTTCAATCATCATAATCAATCCCTCCTATTCCTTTAGTATAGCCGATAAAGAAAGTCTCTTTCAACATGAAAGAGACTTTCTTTTATTCCGATTATTGATTCTTTGTAGCTGAGTTATCTGCTAAAGTAGCTGTTTTCGTCATTTTTTGACCGTTACGATAGAATGTAACCTCTACTTTCTCGCCTACTTTTTTCTTTTCATATAAATATTTACGGAATTGAAGTGAGTTTTCTACTTTTTGATTATCTAATGCTACTACAATATCATATTGCTCTAAACCAGCTTTTTCTGCAGGTGATATTGGGTAAATTTTACCTAATACAACGCCATTTGTTACTTCTTTTGGCACTTTTAATTGATTTACTGCATAAGCTTGCACATCTTCTAATGAAACGACACCTACTCCAAGAGCTGGGCGTTTCACTACGCCGTCTTTTTCAAGTGATTCAATAACTGGCTTTGCGATATTAATTGGAATAGCAAATCCAATTCCTTCAACTTCTTGTTGTGCAATTTTACTTGAATTAATCCCAATTATTTCACCGTTTTGGTTAAATAACGCACCACCACTATTACCTGGGTTAATTGCTGCATCTGTTTGAATAACTTGAGCATTCCAATCCGCACGTTTATCGCCATCGATATCTACTGGAATTTCACGTTCTTTACTACTAATAATACCTTCTGTTACACTTCCATCAAACCCTAGTGGGTTACCGATTGCAATTGCTTTTTCACCCGCACGGATTTTACTTGAATCACCTAAAGTGGCAACTTTATTTACGTTAGATCCATCAATTTCTACAACAGCTAAATCTAACCAAGGATCTTTTCCTACAAGTTTTGCATCTACTTTTTTGCCATCACTTAATTTTACAGCAAGTTTATTCGCCCCATCTACTACATGGTTGTTTGTTACAATATACGCTTTATTTCCTGCTTTTTTATAAATAACACCTGATCCTGAACCAGCTTGCTGTTCTTGGCCTGTCGGTTGCATTGCAAATGGATCAATACTTTGTTGCATATTAATAACACCTACAACAACATCTTTCGCGCCTTCAATCATACCAGGTAAATCAGTTTCATTTTTTGCTTTATTGACTACAGGAACTACAGTACCTTCAACTTTTGAATCCGAACTGAATGATGATACAGCCGCTCCATTATTTTGAGCCCATGGCATATATGGTGCCGCAAAACTAATTGTGACAGCCCCAACTACAGCTCCGACTAAACCTGTGAAAAAATAACCTTTTTTACTACCTGATTTTCTCACTTCTCTCGTTTCACTATGCTCTTCATTTAAATTTGGTCCGTCGTAATATCCCATGTTTACTTCCCCTCTCTGGTGAATTCGTATTTTCAGTATAGTCACGTTTTGTGTCCTTCTTGTGAACTCATCGTGAAATCCAATTAAAAAAATACTCTTATCTAACATTGTAGACAAAAAATGTATTTTTTGTACATTCTACCTGCCAAAGAGGATATAAAACCGACATTTCCCTATGCTAAAATACACAATCCGTTACAATTATTCTTCAAACTTATAACCAACTCGAATAACAGTACCGATATGCTTCGCTTTATCCCCTAGCTTATTTCGTAGTTTTTTAATATGAGTATCAACCGTTCGGTCATCACCGTAATAGTCATACCCCCATAACTGATCTAATAAATGCTGACGTGACAACACAATTCCTTTGTTCTCCATTAAATAAACAAGAAGTTCAAACTCTTTATGTGTCAATATAATCTCTTCTCCATCTACTAAAACAGTTCTAGATAGACGATTCACTTCTATTCCAGCTAGAGACATAGCATTTTCTTCTGCTACTCCTACGACGCCATCCGCACGTTTTAATAACGTCTTCGCGCGAGCTACTAACACTTTCGGGCTGAAAGGTTTCGTTACGTACTCATCTGCACCTAACTCGAACCCTAGTAATGTATCATCCTCATCTGAACGCGCTGTTAACATAATGATAGGTACCGCTGATTCTTTTCTAATTCGTCTACAAACAGACCAGCCATCTATTTCTGGTAACATAATATCTAACATAATTAAATCAATTTCATGCTCTGCAAATAATTCTAACGCTTTTTTTCCGTCTTCTGCTTCGATTACTTCAAAGCCTTCATTACGAAAATAATCACTAACGATTTCACGTAATCTTCTTTCATCTTCAACAAGTAATACTGTTTTATTCATATCATCTATCCCGCCTTTTTACTCTTTCAATCGAATAATACGTTGATTGGAGCTTCCGCGAAATGGAAGTGTTAAATCTTTTTTCTCGATTTCAAATCTTCCATCGACTAAAACATCCCCATAATGTAACAACTCTATCATATCATTATTTTGAGAACTCTGTATCTCTTCTAACGTATAACCTGTATACATCCATAGATTTTTTTTCAAATCTTTCACTGCTTTTGCTACTTTTTTCACTTCAGCAGCTTGGAAAAATGGATCTCCACCTGAAAATGTTACATCAGTTAATGGATTACTTGCAATCTCTTTCACAATTTCTTCTACTGCCATTTCAGTTCCATTACAAATATTCCACGATTTCGGATTATGGCAACCGAAACAACGATGCGGACAGCCCGCAAAAAACACGACTGTCCGCAACCCTTCTCCATCTACTACACTATCATGAATGATGTTCATCACTTTCATTTATGCTTCACCCGATCCATCTCTTCACTACGTTTTGCACTATTCCACTTTGACATATCTCCTACAAGATAACCCGTTATACGGCGTATTCTTTCTATATTAGCCTCGTCTCCATTTCCGCAGCTTGGGCATTCATTTCCAATGACTCCGTGATAACTGCAACACTTACAACGGTCAACAGGATGATTAATTGAACCGTACCCAACGCCATGATCTGCCATCGCTTGTACAATTTGTTTTAACGCCTGTTTGTTATGCATAGCTGCTCCGTCTAGTTCAATATACGTAATATGTCCCCCGTTACATAAAGCATGGAAAGGTCCTTCTAAACGAATTTTATTTATCGCTTGCATGTTATAGTAAACTGGGATATGGAATGAATTCGTATAATAATTATGGTTCGTTATACCGCTAATCACGCCAAATTCTTCCCTATCTTTTTTCACAAACTTCCCTGATAATCCTTCTGCAGGAGTTGCAATGACTGAGAAATTCAGTTCATGTTCTTCTGTCGCTTTATCCATTCTATCTCTCATAAAAGAAATGATTTCATACCCGAGTTCCCATGATTCTTCATCTTCTCCGTGATGCTTTCCTGTTAAAGCTACTAAACACTCCGCAAGACCGATAAAACCAAGACTTAATGTCCCTTGCTTTAAAATAGATGCTACAGAATCTTCAGGCTGTAACTTTTCTCCACCACGCCACACACCTTGTGAATATAAAAATCGAAAATCTCTTGCCCGCTTCGTACATTGATACTCAAACCTCTCTAATAATTGCTGAATTCCTACATCTAAGTAATAATTTAACGCTTCAAAAAACGCTTCTTTTGAACCACTAATGAGCGCTAATTTCACTAAGTTAATAGACGTAAATGATAAGTTCCCTCTTCCAATCGCTGTTTCTTCTCCATGTATGTTAGACATCACACGGGTACGACATCCCATGTAACATACTTCACTTTCCGGTCGTCCATCATAATGTACTGCATTAAATGGCGCATCTAAAAATGAAAAGTTAGGGAATAATCGTTCAGCCGTTGTCTCTAGCGCTAATTCAAATAAATCATAGTTCGGATCGCATTCTTCGAAGTTCACACCTTTTTTCATTTTAAAAATTTGAATAGGAAAAATTGGTGTTTCCCCTTTACCAAGACCAGCTTGTGTTGCTTTTAAAAGCTGTCTAACTAATAACCGTCCCTCTTTTGATGTGTCTGTTCCATAATTAATAGAAATAAACGGGACTTGTCCCCCGCCCCTACTGTGCATGCTATTTGAATTATGAATGAAAGCTTCACACGCCTGGTACGTATCATTTTCTGTTTCTTTCCATGCAAATTCTTCTATTTGTTCTTTCGTAAGCGGGTATGAGTGCAATCGTTTCTTATGTCTCTCTACTGTTTTTCTCACGTACGGGGCTAAATCAACATCAAAGAGTGCAAACGATTGACCACCGTGCTGCATATTTTGATTCGCTTGAAAAATAATAGATGAAAGAGCTAGTGCACTTTTAATGTCTTGCGGTTGTCTCATATGTCCATGTCCGGTATGAAAACCGTTAGCAAGCATTTGCGCTAACGGAATTTGCGAACAAGTTGTCGTTCCCGTCGCATAAAAGTCTAAGTCATGTGGATATAATATATTTTCATTTATCGCTTTTTTCACTTGATCTGACAATAAATTTTCAACAGCATAATATTTTGCACTCTCAGATGCGAACGTTCCCATTACTCCCATCGGAGAGCGGCCGTCTACATTTGCATTTTCTTGCATTAAATCTTGTTCATTGCCGTGGACTATTGTCTCAAACACTCTCATTAATTCTTCTCCACGTGTATTTTTTTGTAACATTTATAACCCTCCACCAATATGTTGTTGTCTTTTGATTAAAATGTTACTACATATAGTCAAAGTGTTTCTGTGAGAAATGTAACATTCCTGTGAAATTTTTTGCACGAAATAATGAATTTTTCATTTACAAAAAAGAAATGTGCTCTTTACAAATGTATGGTACAATATACGGGAAAAACTCTTTTTACCCTTTATCAACACATTTGAATAAAGGAGACTGAACTTATGGTTACTACATATCTTTTATTTATCGTTGCCTACTTACTTGGCTCGATTCCATTTGCACTAGTCGTTGGAAAGATTGGTTATGGAATTGACATTCGTGAGCACGGAAGCGGTAATCTAGGTGGAACAAATACATTCCGCACACTAGGGAAAAAAGCAGGTTTTATCGTTACAATTGCTGATATTTTAAAAGGTACATTAGCAACGAGTCTACCGATTATTTTCGGGTTAGATGTTCATCCACTATGGTTCGGATTAGCAGCTGTTCTTGGACATGTATATCCGATTTTCGCGAAATTCCGTGGTGGTAAAGCAGTTGCAACTTCTGCTGGCGTGCTATTATGCTACTCACCAGTTGTTTTTGCAATTTTAGCTGTTGTCTTTTTCAGCCTTTTATTTACAACAAGATACGTATCACTTTCTTCTATGGTAACAGCTGTCGTTGCCGTTATCGCATCAATTGTTACCGGGGATAAAATCTTCATTATTGCGATGTGTTTATTAGCAGGTATGGTTATTTATAAACACCGTGCAAATATTGGACGAATTATGAATAAAACTGAGCCGAAAGCAAACTTTTCAAAAAAGCAAAAATAAGATCGTAACCCACATAACGCAAAAAGAAAACGTGAAGCATATTAATAGCGTCTTTTTGCGTTATTTTTTATACTAAAGAAAAAGCAACATAATTTGGAGGAACTATACATGAATCTTTCCGTAACAAAAGAAGCAGCACAATGGTATAAAAACGAATTAAACTTACAATCGGGTGAAACACTGCGCCTTTTCGTACAATACGGCGGTTGCAGTACTGTACAAAAAGGACTTTCTTTAGGTATTCGTAAAGATGATCCTGCACATCCTGCTGTTCAAACTCAAGAAGAAGGTATTAACTTCTTTATTGAAGGCGATGATGAGTGGTTCTTCGATGGACATAATTTATCTGTTACATTTAACGACGGTGATGATTTCCCACAATTCAATTATGAAAAATAAAAAAGCGTGGCATCTGCCACGCTTTTTTATTTTTTCTTAATTTCCTCATATTTCGCATACCACTCAGGATAGAACTTTTTAAACGATACAGGTCTGAATCCTTCTTTTTTCGCGCAAATATTTGTCGTACTTGCAGTAATACAAAGATCACCTTCACCATTATAAATTTCATATCCATATACAACGCGAAGCGGGCTCACAGTGTCCACCCACGTTTTCACAATTGCTTTTTCACCGTAACGCATCGCTTTACGGTATGAAATTTGCAAGTCTAATACAGGAGAAATAATCCCCTCTTTCTCCATTTCAACATATGAAAACCCTAAATCTTGTATAAGTTTCGTACGGCCTAATTCAAGCCACACTAAATAGTTTGAATGGTAAACAACACCCATTTGATCTGTTTCCGCATAACGGATTTCAACTTCATGTTCTGCTATAAACATATGTATTCGCCTTCTTTCACTTCTGCTACCTTGCATACATTTAATCATAATACAGCGGAATCAAAAATAAAATAAAAACAGTGAATCTTTTACCGAAAGGAGCAAGCATATGATTCAAATTGTAACGGTTCGTAGCGGGGATAGCGTATATAGCTTGGCATCAAAATACGGATCCACACCTGACGAAATAGTAAAGGACAATGGACTAAATCCAGCTGAAACACTCGTTGTTGGTCAGGCACTGATCGTGAATACGAAAGGCAATAATTATTATGTACAGCCTGGCGATAGCCTCTATCGAATTTCTCAAACTTATAACGTCCCTCTTGCTAGCTTAGCTAAAGTGAATAACTTATCTTTAAAATCCATTCTCCACGTTGGGCAGCAATTATATATACCGAAAGGGACGAAACGAGCAGTAGAATCCATCGCTTATTTACAACCTTCCACTATACCTATTAAAGAAAGTTTAGTTAATGCTACACGTGCCATTAATCCATTTTTAACATATTTAGCTTACTTCAGTTTCGAGGCAAAAAGAGATGGTACGTTAAAAGAACCAACGGAAACAGCTAAAATCGCTAATATTGCAACGCAAGGTAACACCATCCCTATGCTCGTTATTACAAATATTGAAAACGGAAATTTTAGTGCCGATCTGACATCAGTTATTTTACGCGATGCAACAATCCAAAACAAATTTATTACAAACATTTTGCAAACTGCTGAGAAGTACGGTATGCGAGATATTCATTTTGATTTCGAGAGTGTTGCACCCGAAGATCGCGAAGCGTATAATCGTTTTTTACGAAATGTGAAAACACGCTTACCTAACGGCTACACGTTGAGTACAACGCTTGTACCGAAAACAAGTTCTAATCAAAAGGGAAAATTTTTCGAAGCTCACGATTATAAAGCACAAGGACAAATTGTTGATTTCGTCGTCATTATGACATATGACTGGGGATGGCAGGGCGGACCACCGATGGCAATCTCTCCTATCGGTCCTGTAAAAGAAGTACTTCAATACGCAAAATCTCAAATGCCTCCTCAAAAAATTATGATGGGGCAAAATTTATACGGATTCGATTGGAAACTTCCGTTCAAACAAGGAAACCCACCAGCAAAAGCAGTTAGCTCTGTTGCAGCTGTTGCACTTGCTCGTAAATACAATGTTCCTATCCGCTATGATTTCACAGCTCAAGCTCCACATTTCAATTACTTTGACGAAAACGGTGTACAACACGAAGTTTGGTTTGAAGATGCGAGATCTATTCAAAGTAAATTCAATTTAATGAAGGAACAAGGCATTGGCGGTATTAGTTATTGGAAGATTGGCTTGCCATTTCCACAAAATTGGCGTTTACTCGTTGAAAACTTTACAATTACGAAAAAGGGCTGACAAAAGTCAGCCCTTTTTGTACATTCTGTTAAGATTCATCTTTGATTTCACTTTTTAATGAGTCAATACTTTCTAAACGTCTTTGATTTTTTGCTTCAATAGCAGAACGGTCTTTTTCATTAGAAAGCTCCGCTGTTTCTTTTGCTTCATTAAAGTTATCAATTGTATTTTGCACCAT
The DNA here is from genome assembly GCF_002571225.1 of Bacillus sp. AFS059628. Lineage (GTDB taxonomy): Bacteria > Bacillota > Bacilli > Bacillales > Bacillaceae_G > Bacillus_A. Next base: position 13,274 of record NZ_NVEC01000133.1, read on the forward strand.
TTCTTGTAACTTTTCAGCGTTATCACTTCGATTATCTGGATTTGGCATGTACTTTCCTCCTAATATTGTATATACACACCATCTTAAATTACCTATCTTCCCTCAAATTTATACATAAAAAAGGAGAATACAATATTCTCCTTTTCTTTAACCGTTATCAACAATCGGTTGTTTGCCCGTTTGGTCTTGCATTTGCTTTCCTTTATTGCCACCAGCTTTTTTTGATTGTGTTCCAATATGATTCGGTGCAAAGTCTTTTGAATTCTTTTTCGGATTACCCATTACTATCGCCTCCTTAACAGTAGTATCGTACTAGTGTTAAGAATTATTCAGCTTGCTTAAAAAGTTTCATTTCATAACGTTTTTCAATACGCTCTTCAATACGATCGATTGCATCGCGATCACTTAATAATTGTTGTTTATTTTCTTTCACAAGCTCGTCAAACGATTTACGGCGACTTCTTCTCATGCTGTTCACCCTCTCTCCTTCGCTTTCTTATTACATAGTATGAGCAAAGGAAAAACTCTTTAATCAGATTTGCAAGAAAATTTCATGTTTTAGTACTCCTAAAAAAACTCCGTGTACAATAAAATGTACACGGAGTTTTTTATACCATAATATTTAAATACTCTTTCAACTTTTCATCTGCACTCATTTCACTTTGTTTATAATCATGCAGCGCTTGCAATACAAAATCATACTGTTCTAAAATATAACTTTCTAATTTTAGAACATCCTCTAAGCTATTAAGCATAATTCTCGTATTACCAACTTCACTTTTTAACGCCGGTTCACATTTTAAACTCGTACATATTTCTTTCACATCATCTTCTAATATCTCTGTTAATATGTATTTCTTTCGCCCTTTTACTTTTACCCTCATAACTGGATAAAAAGCTTTTATATCTAAATAGCTGCCTACATTCATACAACGAACCCATTCGATATCACGTTTATTTCGTACAAGTATCCCTTTTACAGCTTCATATACTGCTGTTTCATCAAGCACTTCCCTATTCGATTTTCTTTTCGCCTCTTCTTCAATAGAGGCACATTTTTGATAAACAGCTGCACAAGTAATACAATCATCAAATGCATTATGAGAACTTAAACGAATTCCGAGCATTCGCTTTAACGTTTCAAGTTTATGATTAGGCGCGTGCTTCATATATTTCTTTGCTAGAAACACAGTATCAATCACTTTATTTTGCGGTTCCGGTAAACCAAGCATATTCACATTACTTTTCAAAAAGCGCATATCAAAAGATACATTATGAGCGACAATTACATTTGTATGTAAAAATGCTAAAAATAAAGGTAACACTTCTTCAATCGTCGGTGCATCCGAAACACGATAATTTGTAATACCTGTTAAACTCGTTATTCGGTCCGGAATTGAACGCTCTGGATTCACATAGGAAACAAATTGATCTACTAGTTCATGATTACGATATTTCACTGCTGCGACTTGAATAATTTTATCATTATAAGGGTTAAATCCTGTTGTTTCAAAATCAATTACAACATAATCTAACGGTAAGGATATATTCCCCACGCCAAACACTCCTTTACCTCTAAACGTTTATATTTCTTTTATCATAACATGTTGCTATCACTACGTGAAAAAGAAAAGGCAGAAATGGTAACTTTCCACCTCTACCTTTTCACCGTTATTTTAATTTAGCAATTCGTTTCTCCATCTCTTTTTGCGTCATCGGTCCAATAAACTTATCTTGAATGACACCTTTCGTATCTATAAAATACGAAGTTGGGATCGTAATGACTTTATACGCTGTTGTCACATCAATGTTCTTGTCCAATAAAATAGGAAAAGTAATTCCTTTCTCCTTCGCAAAATTGCTTACCTTTTCTACTCCCCCACCTTTTTCTGAAGGCGTATAATTTATTGCTAAAATTTCTACGTTTTCTTTATGTTCTTTATAAAAAGCCTCCATATCCGGCATTTCTTGCTGACAAGGACCACACCACGTTGCCCAAAAGTTTACAATCACTTTCTTTCCTTTTAAATCTGATAACTTTACATTCGTTCCATCTAACTTCGTTAATGTAAAGTCTGGCGCACTCTTCCCTATTTCAATACCATTACTTGCAATCATCTCTTTCATAGCAGCTTCACTTTTTTCTTGCTCCCCTTGTACCGCCTGATTGTTTTTACCAAACTGTTCATAAGCTGCATATCCCGCTAAACAAAGTAACACTACAATAATCGTAAGCTTCCGCCACATTTTATATCACCCTAACGTATTTATCTTCTTATAACTTAATCACTCAAATACTCTATACCTTATTTTAGCTTATACGGACAAGCTTGGAAATATTCACAGTCGAAATAATTAGAATATTCTTATTTAAAGTGCATTTTTTTCCTTTTTATCATATAATTAGAAAAACAGATGAAGTGTTGCTTATCTTCTTATGGACCCATTCACCTTTTTCCTCTCGTAGTTATAACCCTACAACAAAAGGGGGATTGTTTATGAATTCATTCGAAAAAACAACATTATATATTCTTAGTTTTCTTTTATACCCAGTCGGTATTATTACATGGATCATTTCACTCTTTAGTAAAGATCTTGAAAAAAAGAAAGTAGGACGTATTTGTCTCTACGTCTCTCTAGTCTCATTCGTCCTTTTCTTAATTCTTGGAATTGCCACTTTCCTTATGACTGCTACCTTTAACGTTGATCTGAATCATTCAGAATCTATCGAGTATCAAATTAATGATGCTGAATAAGGATAAGAGCAGTGCTCTTATCCTTATTCACATTTCTTAAAAAATGAATGACTATATATTAATTTTTCAGGACTTCCACATGCAACAATACTACCTTCTTTCATTATGACAACACGATCTGCTAGTACCGCCTTCTCGACATCATGTGTTGCCACAATTCTCGTGACCTCACTTCCTAATCCTTCTATCATATTCCAAACAATTTCTTGATTGCTCGGATCTAATCCCGCAGTCGGTTCATCCAAAATAATAAGATTCGGATTTAAAACAATAGCACGTAATAATGCAAGTCGTTTTCTTTCCCCTCCCGAAAACTCTTCACCGCTTTTATGTAGTACAGTTTGAATCCCCTCAGGTAAATCTCTAATAATTGACTTCACATTAACAAGTTCCATATTTTTTTCTAACTGGTTTTCTACATACACTTCCCCGAAATACGTATTCTCTTTTACAGTCGTTCGGAAAAAGCGAGGTTCTTGCCACACTGTCGTCATACGAGCCTTATTACCATAATAAACAATGCTACCGTTTGATGATTTATACAACCCTGTCATTAATTTTAAAAGCGTCGTTTTTCCTGCGCCACTTTCTCCCACAACCATAACGAGTTCACCAGGGTGAATTTGCAAATCAATATTCTCAATCCTGCATTTCTCTTCACCCTTCTCCTGAAATGAAACATTTGTTACCGTCATCCCCATCGCTCTTTCTAGATTACTATTTGCCACTCGTTTATCTAAAAAAGAAGAAACTCTATTTGCCGAAGCGATTGCAACTTGTGTCATCATTAATAAATCACCCACGTAACGGACTGGAAAAAAGAGCATTTCAATTGTCGCTAACACTGCTACAAGTGAACCAACTTCCATTTCCCCTTGCATTATTTTTTGCGCACCTATAATGAGAACAACGATATATGCTCCTGTTTCAATCACTGTTCCAACTACTCCAATGCAGTGTTGCACCATCGTCTTCTTTACTTCTGTTTTATAAGATTGTGCTGTTACTCCTTTAAATAAGCGAATGGCCCACTTTTCTTTTTGCAAACTACGTAAATCTTGCGCTCCATTTACAAACTGTGACACCATCTCTACAACATTTGACTGATTGTTTTGAGCAATGCTTGCAATATTTCTTACCTTTTTCCCCATCAACACCAGAACCGTTGCACTTAAAAACAAAAACGGCGTTACCCACAATATGAACTCTATATCTATATGTTGTAGTGCTATGAACGCACCTACAAATTGCGCAATAGCGTGTATATATTCTATGAATATAGAACCATATAATCTGACCCAATTCGGAATATCAGACACAACTAACGTCTCTAACTCTCCTTGTTTAATCTTCTCACTCCCTTCAAACGGTAATGAGAAAAAATGGCGTAATACATCTATACGCTTCTCTCGCAATATTCGCTGACTTGCTTTGGAGCTTACATAATCAAATGAAAGGTTGTTGACCCACATCAACAAGCGACTAACTGCAAACAAAGTAATGTAAAGGTACGTCCCCTTTAACTCCCGTTGAATAAGATTATCTATAATTAGCCCCATGAATAGTGGACGGGATAAATTTAAAATAGCTGCAAAAAGCCCACTACATACAGCTGCTATTACTAATAGTTTTTCTTTCTGTAACGGTAACAATACTCTTTTATATTCTTTCATGATGTTCCCTCCATTTTTATAGTAAAAAGAAAGGGATGAAACCAAATGGTTTCATCCCTTTCCATAAAAGAAGGAAGCTAACAGTTGTTAGCTTCCTTCTCGTTCATTTCAATTATTTAGTTTGACACTTTAGACTCTTCGATTTTTTCACGAAGAACCATTTGTAAGATACCACCGTGACGGTAGTAGTCAATTTCAACTTCACTATCGAAACGAGCTACTACTTCGAATTGTTTTTCGTTGCCATCTGCATCAGTTGCAACTACTTTTACAAGATCGCGTGGTCTAACTGTTTTGTCAATTTGAATTTCAAATGATTCGTTACCAACAAGACCTAACGTTTCAGCGCTTTCGCCATCTTTAAATTGAAGTGGTAACACACCCATTAACACTAAGTTACTACGGTGAATACGCTCGAAGCTTTCTGCGATTACTGCTTTAATACCTAATAAGTTTGTACCTTTCGCAGCCCAGTCACGAGAACTTCCCATACCGTAATCTTTACCAGCAACAACTAGAAGGCCTGTGCCATCTTCTTTATATTTCATAGCAGCATCATAGATAGATGTTACTTCACCAGTTGGCCAATATGTTGTATATCCGCCTTCTGTTCCTGGTGCGATTTGGTTTTTAATACGTATGTTCGCGAATGTACCACGCATCATAACTTCATGGTTACCACGACGAGAACCGTAAGAGTTGAAGTCAACTGGTTGTACACCGTTTTCTAATAAGTAGCGTCCAGCTGGTGTGTGCTTACCGATTGAACCTGCTGGTGAAATGTGGTCTGTCGTTACAGAGTCACCAAATTTACCAACTACGCGTAAGCCTGATAACGTTTCAACTTCACCTGGTTCTTTAGATAATCCTTCAAAGAATGGTGGGTTTTGAATGTATGTTGAATCATTATCCCAAGTATATAAAGCTTCATTTGAAGTTTGGATTTCATTCCAGCGCTCATTGCTATTAAATACTTGTGCATATTCTTTTTTGAACAGTTCAGATGTAACAACACTTTGAACTACATCTTCAATTTCTTTAGCTGATGGCCAAATATCGTTGAAGTAAACAGCATTGCCATTTGCATCTTTACCGATTTCATCATTTTTCAGGTCAATGTCAACAGTACCTGCCAGTGCATATGCCACAACAAGTGGTGGTGATGCTAAGTAGTTTGCTTTTACAAGCGGGTGAATACGACCTTCAAAGTTACGGTTACCAGATAAAACAGATGTTACTAGTAAGTCGTTTGCTGCGATTGCTTCTTCTAATTCTGGCGCTAATGGGCCAGAGTTACCGATACAAGTCGTACAGCCATAACCAACTGTTTGGAAACCTAATTGATCTAAATATGTTGTTAAACCTGATTTATCTAAGTACTCAGTCACAACTTTAGATCCTGGTGCTAATGATGTTTTTACGTATTCAGGTACTTTAAGTCCTTTTTCAATTGCTTTCTTCGCAACTAAACCTGCCCCAATTAATACGTATGGGTTTGATGTATTTGTACAGCTTGTAATTGCAGCGATTGCAATTGCACCTGTTTTCATCGTTACTTCTTTATCTTCTAATGTAACCTTCACTTCTTTATCGAACTCTTGCTCATTAAATCCAAGTCCTTGTGTTCCAACTGGCGCTACAACAGCTTTGTGGAACGCATCTTTCATATCTGAAAGTGGAATTAAATCTTGTGGGCGTTTCGGTCCAGAAAGGTTAGATTCAATTGTATTTAAATCAATTTCAACAAGATCAGTGTAAATTGGATCTTTGCTGTCTGCTGTATAGAATAAACCGTTCGCTTTACAGTATTCTTCAACAACGCGAATTTGCTCTTCATCTCTACCTGTTAAACGTAAATATTCTAATGAAATATCGTCGATTGGGAAGAAGCCACAAGTTGCGCCGTATTCTGGTGCCATGTTTGAAATTGTTGCACGGTCAGCTAAAGGCATGCTCTTTAGTCCGTTACCGAAGAACTCAACGAATTTACCAACTACACCCTTTTGACGTAATACTTGCGTTACTTTTAATGCAACGTCAGTTGCTGTAGTACCACTTGGAAGTGTACCAGTTAATTTCACACCGATTACTTCAGGTACTGGGAAGTATGAAGGCTGTCCAAGCATTCCTGCTTCTGCTTCAATACCACCAACGCCCCATCCAAGAACACCGATACCGTTAATCATTGTTGTATGTGAGTCTGTTCCAACTAATGAATCTGGGTATGCAACTAAGTCACCTTCAGCATTTTTCACAGCATGAACAACTGGTGCTAAATATTCAAGGTTTACTTGGTGTACAATACCTGTAGCTGGTGGAACTGCACGATAGTTATCAAATGATTTTTGTGCCCAGCTTAAAAATTTATAACGTTCTTCATTACGTTTAAACTCTAAGTCCATGTTGAATGCAAGCGCGTCTGCCGTACCCGCTCTATCAACCTGTACAGAGTGATCAATTACAAGGTCTACAGTAATTTCCGGGTTAATTTTATCAGGATCCCCACCCATGTCTGCCATTGCTTTACGAAGCGAAGCCAAATCAACAACAGCTGGAACACCAGTGAAATCTTGTAAAATTACACGAGATGGTTTAAATGGAACATCGATATCTTGCACATCTTTCGTTCCCCATTTCGCTAAATTTGTAACATGCTCTTCTGTGATTACACGTCCGTCTACTTGACGAAGTACTGATTCAAGTAAAACTTTCACGGAATATGGTAATTGAGATACGTTGCCAACCCCTGCGTTTTCAAGCGCTTTCAAATCATAATAATGATACGTTTTTCCATCTACTTCAAAAGTTGCGCGTGATTGAAATGGATTATGTTTGACCATTATGTTTCCCCCCTGTTAAACGTGACTAAGTTGTCTGAATATAAAATGTAGACAAACTTTTCAATACCTTACGATAATATCTTATTACAACTTTCTAAATAAGTAAATAATAAGAAACTTATAGATTATCATAAGTTTTCTTTATGTTTCTAAATTTGAATAGTGTTCATGCTCCTTATGAATACTATTACCATAAAGTAAAGTGCTCTATTAGCGCTTTACTTACAGTTCATACGCACTATGAACTGCTCATCATGCAACTTACAAAAAAAGTTATAGAGGTGAAATAAAATGGGTAAAAGAAAAGCTAATCATACTATTTCAGGAATGAATGCTGCATCCGCACAAGGACAAGGTGTTGGTTATAACGAAGAGTTTGCAAATGAAAACTTAACTGCTGCAGAACGACAAAATAATAAGAAACGAAAAAAGAACCAGTAACGAAAAATCCCAAAAGGAACATTCACCTTTTGGGATTTTTTCTAATGTTTATAACGTAACAATTCCGAAACCGTTACAAATCGATAGCCCTGCTTTTTCAGTTCAGGTAAAATTTTTGCTAGTGCTGCTACTGTTTGACTACGATCATTTCCTCCATCATGTAACAATACGATATCGCCACTTTTAGCATGTTTCACTACATGATTTACGATAGATTCAACCCCTGGATTTGCCCAATCACGTGGATCTTGATGCCACGACCATAGAACAGTTTGATAACCAGCTTCTTTCGCTGTTTTAAATACAGCATCGTTAATATATCCGCCAGGAGGACGGAATAGCAAAGGCTCTTTCACCCATTTTTCGAAAAATTTCTTTCCATCTAAAATATCATTTTCTAATTTTTCATCTGATGAATTACTTGCATACAAATGGTTCATCGTATGATTTCCAATTTCATGCCCCTCTTTTAACACTTGTTTCACTAAATATGGATTACGCTGAACTCGAAATCCAATCATAAAAAATGTCGCTTCTGCTTTATATTGACGTAACAAATGTAAAACTTGCGGCGTATACGTTGGATCTGGACCATCATCAAATGTAATGGCAATAATCTTTTCGTTATTAGGTACTTCCCACGTTACATAGCCAGTTGGTTCTAGCTCTTTTCTGAGCAACATTTTCGCTTCCACTTTTTCAACTTGAAATATATGTACTGCGCATAATAAAGAAAAAACGAATAGAAAAATTTTCTGTTTTCGCATAATGTTCGTTAAAGTAAGAGGTTGTCGAATACACAACAACCTCATCTACTTTTCTAATTGATCTACATGTTGCATAATATTTTGGAGATTATTTTCGTATTGCTCAAGTTGTGGGCGTTGTGTTTCCGAAGCTACTTCTAACGCATTTTGAATCTGTTCATACGCCTCCTGAACCTCTTGGCGTAACTCTTTTAAATCATGACCGTAGTTTGGATCATTTTTTACAATGTTGTTATATGCATGTTCTGCTTGTGTAACTCCTTGCTGCGCTGCTTGAAAAGCTTGCTGTTTATCTTTATGATACGGCATTATATAATCCCCTTTCCATAATAGTTAGTCCCAATTATCTTTACCTTTTTTTCTAAAAACATTCTCGTATAAATTTGCAAACTTCTCTCATTCTAAAGAGAAAGAGGAGGTGTCACATACAATGGGCAAAAACAATCGTGAAGCAAAAGAAAAAAAGGGACAACCTGAACCATTAAGCGGATCTCATAAAGTAAAAAACCGTAATCATTCACGCCAAAAACATCATGCACATCATGATATGTAAAACAAAAGGTTCACACTAACTGCCTTTACCACATACAATGTTTATATTTTTCCATTTATTCTTCACCCCTACTTCATTCATGCATAACATAGTATGAATTGAGATTTTACGGAGGGTGTCTTACATGGGCAAGAAAAAGAAGGATTGTCTTTTTCATGTTGATGGTTTCGAAGAATGGATGGATCAGTTTTGTTCTGACTCTTGTAGTAACTTTAGTTTCCCAAATCAAATTCATATTGACCTTTGCGAAACTGAACAAGAATACATTTTGGAAACAGATGTACCAAATGTATCCGAACAAAATGTAGTCATTGAAAAGATGAAGACAGGCCTAAACATTTGCATACTTCATAATAATAGTTCTTTACAGCGGATCATTCCTTTACCCGCTACTATTATTTATAAGAAGATGCTAGCCTGCTTAGAGAATGGATATTTAGCCATTCATATTTCCAAAAATGAAGTTGCTAATAAACATGAAGAAAAAGTTCTTTTTCAAATTGAGAAGTAAAATAAATACAAAAATAAGCCCCAGCCGTCTGCTGGGGCTTATTTTATCCCGCGTTAACGGACAGTAAAACTCCCACCTCAAAATGCAGTTGGAGCAAAGAAGTTAGGTGGGAGTCGGGCTGTCCGT